>NZ_JAKZGR010000018.1 GCF_022549675.1 Belliella kenyensis
CTTAAAATACAAAAAAGAAAACCCCGAAAAAAGCTGGGAACAGCCAAATTCGGGGTTTTTGTGTTATGTTTTTGTTAATTATTTTACTGATTATCAGTTAGTTAATAATTAAGCAAGAAGCCCTAAAAAATGAGTTAATTTACTGACTATTTGAATCTGTAAACAGTCTAGCAAATTAACTCACCTAATTTTTCAATAAATCTTATCGCTTATATATCAAATTTTATACCCTGAGCCAAAGGTAGCGCGCTTCCATAATTTATCGTATTGGTCTGTCTTCTCATATATGCTTTCCAAGAATCCGAGCCAGACTCTCTTCCACCCCCTGTTTCCTTTTCTCCTCCAAAAGCTCCTCCAATCTCTGCACCCGAAGTACCTATATTCACATTGGCAATACCACAATCTGATCCAGCTGCTGATAGAAAAAGCTCAGACTCTCTTATATTCAAGGTCATGATCGCAGACGACAAACCTTGAGGCACATCGTTTTGAATACCAATAGCCTCTTCCAAATCTTGGTAACGAATCAAATAAAGAATCGGTGCAAACGTCTCATGCTGAACCATCTCATAATGGTTTTCAGCTTCGATAATACAAGGCTTGACATAGCAACCAGACTCAAACCCTTCTCCCTTCAATACCCCTCCAGAAACCAATTCTTTCCCCCCTTCAGCTTTAACATTGTCGATCGCTGTCAAATACATGCTCACCGCGTCTTTATCAATCAAGGGACCAACGTGATTAGCTTCATCCAGAGGGTTACCCACTACTAATTTTTGATAAGCAGCCTTGAGCCTTTCTTTTACTTCATCATACACTGCATCATGGACTATCAGTCTTCGGGTAGTAGTGCAACGCTGTCCTGCTGTACCCACAGCTCCAAAGAGAGATGCTCTAATCGCAATGTCCAAATCAGCATGCTGTGATACAATCATTGCATTGTTACCCCCTAATTCTAGAAGTGATCTTCCCAATCGCCCTCCTACTTCCTGAGCTACTATCTTACCCATACGAGTAGATCCAGTCGCGGAAACAAGCGGAATCCTCTTATCTCTGGAAATATACTCGCCAACCTTAAAGTCTCCTATAACCAATGAAGAAATGCCTTCTGGCATATCATTGGCACTTAATACACTTGAAATGATATGTTGACATGCAATTGCGGAAAGCGGAGCCTTTTCTGAGGGTTTCCATATGCAAACATTTCCACATACCATAGCTATCATTGCGTTCCATGACCATACTGCTACTGGAAAATTAAATGCAGAGATCACACCCACTACACCGAGAGGATGCCACTGCTCGTACATCCTATGAGAGGGTCTCTCCGAATGCATTGTCAGACCGTATAATTGCCTAGATAGCCCCACTGCAAAATCACAGATATCGATCATTTCTTGAACCTCTCCCAAACCCTCCTGATAGGATTTGCCCATCTCATAAGAAACCAACTTACCTAAATCTTCTTTTGATTCCCTCAGCGCATTCCCTACTTGTCTCACTATCTCTCCCCTCTGTGGCGCAGGAATGAGTCTCCAATGTTTAAAAGCTTTATCCGCTTGATTCATGACTTGGTCATAACCTGCTTTACTCGTGACCTTAACTTTACCGATCAGCGCACCATCAGCTGGAGAATATGAAGATATTTCACCTTCACTAGCCTCTATCCACTGCACACCCGTACTGGTACCTAAATTCTCCCCAGATATGCTCAGCCTTTTTAGGACTTCTTTTATTCCAAAATCTCGTGTCATTTTTTTGGGTTTAACATGCTAACAATATTGGTAAATCTAACAAAAAAAATAGATCATAAAAAAGACAGCCAAAATCAATAAACAAATAACTATAGAAGTCTTTTCAAATCTACTGCATCTAAATATCGTCTGATACCCTTTCCAGGAACAAACCTGTACACAAAATTTATCCGATAATTCCCTGTCATTAGCGTATTATCAAAAGAAGAATTCCTAACCATCTCCACCCTATTATGCACATAGTTGAAATTGACTGACCACTTCTCAGAGTTATAACCTACAAATCCTCTCAAAAATAAATTAGAGCTAATAGCCCATCTATTTTCAAACCCACTTGCAAACTCTAAATTTTGATGACCCAGACTTAGGTTCGTTGAAGCGTAACCGGTGATAAAAAAATGCTTTAGGATCACAAAAGTATGAGCATACCCAGCATTGGGTCCGAATTGAAAAAAGTTAGACCTTTGAAAATTCCTAGATTCATCTGACAAAAAACCAAGAGGCAAAATAGGCTGCTCATCAAGCACATTACCTCCATAAATTTCAAAACCCAGCAAAGGAGACCCCGCAGATTTCTTTTGCCACTCGTTTTGGAGAAAAGCTGCTCTCAAAGAAATCTTATCTCCATTAAACAAATATTGCACGTTTGCTCCAAACTTATGAACCCTCATGGTCGGACTGACATAGAAAGGCTCATTGCTAAAAGAATGTGAAGACAAGTCCACATAGTAACCTCTGTAGAATTGACCAAAAAGATCAATTACGAGATTTTTGGGATAGGCATGAGCCTGTAGATCTAGATATTTTGACTCCCCAGTGCCACGGTCTGGGTTGAGAAAACCAAACCCATAAGCCAAGTTCAATGTCAGGTTATTGTAAGTTGCTCCGATACCCATATTTAAAGTCGAGTTTGGTTCAAATCTCATTTTATCACCAGATACCCTATCTTTCAATTCAAAAGCTGTATACTTCCTTGAGGTATAGACCCGAGTAGTCAATTTATCTGGGTACACTACATAATAAGTCGTATCCTCTTGAACAGCATATAGATAATCAATACCCAGCATATAAAACAACCCAATGAGTACCACAAAACTTAAGGTGCGCATAATTAAATATTTAAAGATCAAGTTTGACACTCACATCAATTTCAAAGCTATTACAAAAACTCAAAAACTAGTCAATTAAATTTATTGATTTCGATTTTGAGACTGACCCCATGGATGAAAATTCAAAAATCTACTTTTCAAATCTATAGGTCAAACCAAACTAAATAAACTTCATGTAGAGCTCAACCATATTTCATGTCAAAGTCTAAGCCAAAAAAGCTAAAGTGAATCTAAATTTGAAACAAGATTATGTCAGAAAGGCTAAAATAAAAAAGTCCTGCCAAAAGCAGGACCTTAAAATAATGTGAAGGCCAGAAAAAACAATTCTCATAATGACCTTCACATTCGTAATAAAACAAAAATTCTAAGCAGAAAAAGTTGCTTAATCACCCGAGACAAAGGTAGATAAATTTCTGCTTAATTTCCAAATAATAATTCACGGTTTTTTTAGATAAAATATAAAAATAATAACACCAACATGATAAAAACAAGGGTCAAAAAAAATGAAAACGATTGCATCTCAATCAAAGGGCAATCATCTCTCGGAAACAATTTAAAAAGACAAATGCAGAATTAAATTTCATTTAAAAGGCAACAAAAGGCAATTTTTAGTATATTTATAAACTTAAAGTTCAAAATACTTATCTAATGTCATTACATCAATTATCAAAAAAAGTGTAAAATAAATAGAAATTATATGTAGGTACATCAATTAACGGTAGTTCAATTATTTCTTGTATTATTCATATTTAAACTACTCAATACTTTAGAATCTACCAATTTGAATTTAGGAGCGACATTTTTTCGTTTTGGAGAGCAAAGGATGTCATTGCAGACGAGTCTTTGACAGAAAGTCTAGATTTAGGAGATGATAATTTTTCCATGAATTTTCTTAAAAATAATTTTTCTAAATAAAAAAACAGCTAATTATTTCATCAAATACTAATATAAGGGACAGAGAAAGCTAGCTTGTATAATAATATAACAATCTCTATTTTTGCATCATGATCAGTGAGACAGCCAACGAAATTTTCCAAAAAGCAATACAAGATTATCATATTTTCGATCAAATAGACCGAACTATAGAGAATCCTTATCACAAGGACACACTTGAGCACTTGTTATATATGAAGTGCTGGATAGACACTGCTCAGTGGCACATGGAAGATGTGGTTCGGGATCCTAAAATCGCTCCAGAAGAAGGATTGTATTGGAAAAGAAGGATTGATCAGCAGAACCAAGTCCGTACCGATACTGTCGAGTTTATAGATAGTTATTATTTGGATTTGTTCAAAAATGTAGTTCCAAATACTGATGCAAAAGTAAATAGCGAAAGTCCAGCATGGGCCATCGATAGGCTGTCGATTCTTGCTTTGAAAATATACCATATGGAGCAAGAGACCCTCCGTACAGACATATCAAAAGCACATTTTGCAAAATGTAAGGAAAAACTTGATATTCTCTTAGAACAAAGGAAGGATTTATCACAAAGTATTGATGACTTACTTACTGATATAAAATCCGGAAAAAAATACATGAAAGTCTATAAGCAGATGAAAATGTATAATGACCCGACTATGAATCCAGTATTATACGGGAATTCTAAAAGCTAAACATGAATCGCATCATAGTGACCCGGTTTTCTGCGATGGGTGATGTTGCCATGACGGCATCTGTAATCAGAGAGTTTGTCGAACAAAACAAAAATATAGAAATCATCATGGTTTCAAGGGGTCATTTTGCTGATTTTTTTAAAAACATACCTAGAGTCCAATTCCTTGAAATCAGACCAAAAACCACTCATAAGGGTCTTTTCGGACTATATCGCCTCTCTAGGGAACTTCTTAGGTACAAACCTTCCGCTCTCGTGGATTTACACAACAACCTGAGAAGTAGATTTATCAGCCTTTTTTTCAAACTTTCCAATCACCCTGTCAGCACTCTGAACAAAAGGAGAAAGGAGAAGAAGTCCTTCATAAACGGAAAGACTTCAAAGCTCCTTAAGTTACCTTTGGTAACGGAAGCTTATGCTGATGCTTTTCGAAATTTGGGCTACACCTTGGTACTATCACACCAGCTGTATAAAAAATCTAATCCAATACCTGAAAATCTTAAAGACTTATTTTCTAAAGGAAGAACTTTTATAGGAATTGCGCCATTTGCTCAGCATGTCTATAAGGTATTTCCCGAAAATAAAATGGAGGAAGTCATCGCTCAACTCCACAAAAAAGGTCACACTATCCTTTTATTTGGTGGAGGAAAAGAGGAAAAACAAAAGACTGAAGCTTGGTCAGAAAAGTATTCAAATACGATAAGCACTATAGGCAAATATTCCTTGAGCGAAGAGTTGGACATTATTGCAAATTTAGACGTCATGATTAGCATGGACAGTTCAGGTATGCATATGGCTTCGCTTGTTGGCACAAAATGTGTTTCAATTTGGGGAGCTACCCATCCAAATTTAGGTTTTTTGGGATATGGTCAATCATTGGAAAACTGTGTGCAAGTGGAGCATACATCAAGACCAAGCTCTATCTACGGGAACAAACCTTGCGACTGTGATGGTGTGGAGGCAATAGATTTAGTAAGTCCAGAGATGGTGGTAGAGAAGGTGGCAGAGGTTCTACTGAAAAACAAGTAATACGCCATCAATACAAGTAAATTTAAAGTTTACCATGAAGAAAATAGCATTTATAGTATGCCAATACGGTAAAGAAGTAAATGGAGGGGCTGAAATTCACTGTAAAATGCTAGCAGAGAGGCTTACCCCTTTCTATGATGTGGAGGTTCTAACATCGACAACCATAGATATTAACACATTTGAACCTTTCTATGAAGAAGGTCTTGAAATAATGAACGAGGTAAAAGTCAGAAGATTTCAAACACAACCATTTGAAAAATCGAAATATGAAAAGATTTACAAAGCCAGCAAGCTAGGCAGAAAAATAAGACGTAATTTATTCCGCATCAAAGCTTTGAAATGGATATCTAATTTGTTTCCTGTTTGGTCAATAGGGACTGGAAAAGAAGAGGAAATGTTAAAGGCTCATGGTCTATTTTCCCCATCTTTAATTGAATATGTAAATCAAAATGTAAATAGTTATCAAGCAATAATACTGATTTCTTATCCTTACCCTTCAACTTATTTCATAGGAAAAAAATATCCCAATAATTGTATATTGATTCCAACTGCACATGAAGAAGGTGACCTATACAGATCCATCCAATCAAAAATTTTTACAGAAATATTTCATATTGCATTCAATACTGAAGCTGAGAGGGATTTATGCAAAAAGGTATTTGGCAACAAACTTTCTAAGTCAAGTATACTAGCAGTTGGGATAGACATTACTGAACCAACCTCAGAGGATCATATAGTTGAAAAATTCGATTTACCTGATTCATATATCTTATATTTTGGACGGATTACCCCTGTTAAAATCGGAAAACTAACCGACTGGTTTTTAGAATATAAAAAGATCAATAAATCAAATGTTAAGCTTGTTTTAACGGGCAGACTTTTCATGAAGATGGTAAATAATGAAGATATTATTTATACAGGGTTTGTATCAGAAGCTGAAAAAACCGCACTGATCTCCAAAGCTAGAATGGTCGTAAACCCTTCAGATAAAGAGAGTTTGTCCTTATTATTATTAGAGTCAATGGCACTTGGCAAGCCCGTTATCGTAAATGGTAATTGTGAAGTAATGAAACAACATTGTATAAAAAGTGATTTTGCTTGCGATTACTTCATTACCAAAAATGACTTTTTCAATAAATTGGAATTATCCCTAGAGAATTCAAAATACAGAGATAATATGGTAAAAAAGGCTAAGGAATATGTTTTAACACACTATAATTGGAAGAAAATAATTTCAGATCTTAAAATATTGATTGAAGAAGTCCCTGTAAAATAACGAATAATGAGTAACAGAACCAAAGTTTCACTATTAATTACAACCTATAATTGGCCAGAGGCTTTAAACCTTTGTTTTCAAAGTATTTTAAATCAGCACACTCTGCCAGATGAGGTAGTTTTTGCCGATGATGGGTCAAAAGATCCCACAAGAAACTTAATAGAAAGCTTTCATAAAAAGACTGACACCCCTATTCAACATATTTGGCAAGAAGATGATGGATTTCAACTAGCTAAAATCCGAAACAAAGCTATTGCAGCATGTAAACACCCCTATATCATACAAATTGACGGTGATTTAATTTTAAATCCATACTTTATTCAAGATCATATTAACCATATAAAAACCAACTCATTCACAACTGGAAGTAGAGTAAATTTACATGAATCATACTCAAAAAAAATCATAAACTCTGGAATACTTTCGCCTATAAATGAAATTAAAAAAAACAGCAATAATTTTTTTAATGGTCTTAGGATGCCCTATTTAACAAAATTTCTTTCAAATAAATATAAGACTAAAAATAAGTACAGAGACTTCACAAGAGGTTGTAATATGGCATATTGGAGAGATGACGCAATTCAAATTAATGGATATAATGAAAATATGATTGGGTGGGGTAGTGAAGATAAAGAGTTTGTAACAAGAATGATAAATAACGGAAAAGAAAAGAGATTTTTGAAATTTTCAGCTATAGTTTATCACATTTGGCATCAATTTTCGAATAGATCTAGTCAAAATATTAATGACGAGATTTATCAAAATGCTGTCAATCAAAGAATTATTAAAACACAAAACGGTATTGACAAATATCTATAAAATGAATGCATCAGTCATCATCAGCACATACAACTCTCCAGAATGGCTTGAAAAAGTACTTTTAGGTTTTCTATGTCAATCTCACAAGGAATTTGAGATCATCATCGCTGATGATGGATCAACACAAGAGACTGCCAGATTAATAGATAATTACAAAATCCAATTTGAGTCTCTTGTGCATGTATGGCATCCAGATGAGGGGTTTAGAAAATGTCAAATTTTAAACAAAGCAATTGAAGCCTCCACTACCCCTTACTTGATTTTCACTGATGGAGATTGCATCCCAAGAAAAGATTTTTTAAAAAATCACCTAAAGTATAGAGAGGAAGGTAAATTTCTTTCTGGTGGATACTTTAAACTACCACTTTCCATTTCGAAAGCCATTACACCCGAAATTATCGAAAATCAGCTTTGTTTTGACACAGAATGGCTAGCTGAAAATGGTCTTGAAAACACATTCAAAAACACTAAGCTATCTAACAGCAAGACACTTACAAGCATACTGAATGCTATCACAACCACCAAGCCTTCTTGGAATGGTCACAATGCCTCAGGATGGAAAGAAGATATTTTGGCTGTAAACGGGTTTGACGAAAGGATGAAATATGGAGGTGAAGATCGTGAGCTTGGCGAGAGGTTAGAAAATTATGGAATCTCAGGGACACAAATAAGATACAAAGCAATATGTGTACACTTGGATCATGAAAGATCATACATCAAAGAAGAAGATCTTATCCAAAACAAGGCCATCAGAAAAGCTACAAAAAAAAACAAAACCGTGTTTACCCCCTATGGGATAAAAAAATAAAAGAAGAGTATGGGAAATGGGACTCCCAATACTCTTCCTATTTTGGGCAATTATCCTAATTTACCCAATGATTCTTTCATTCTTTTCAATGCCTCTTTCAATTCTTCATCAGAAGCAGCATAAGACAACCTAACGCAATCAGGCGCACCAAAAGCTGCCCCAGTAACTAAAGACACGTTGGCATCTTCAAGCAAATAGATGCATAAATCATCAGCATTGTTGATTTTATGAGATCCGCTAGACTTGCCAAAGAAGGCCGTCACATCTGGGAAGAAGTAAAATGCTCCCTCTGGAATGTGTGTTTTGATCCCCGGGATGTCTTGCAACAAAGCAAGCACAAGTTCTCTCCTGCTCAAATATGCTTTCTCCATTTCTTTGGAAGGTGTTTGATCTCCTGCTATTGCTGCTAGTGCCGCACGCTGCGCAATCCCTGTGCCTCCAGATGTAAATTGACCTTGCATTTTTTCACATGCTTTGGCTATAAACAATGGGGCACATATATACCCTACTCTCCAGCCAGTCATTGCATAACCTTTTGAGAATCCATTGACAGTAATCGTGCGGTCAAACATACCCGGGATAGATGCAATGCTAAAATGCTTGCCTGTAAAATTGATCAATTCATAAATTTCATCTGCGATCACATACACATCATCTCTTTTCTTTACTACATCAGCGATAGCTTCTAACTCATCCTTGCTGAAAACAGAACCAGTAGGGTTACAAGGTGAAGAATAGATCACAGCTTTGGTTTTTGAAGTCATGGCATCTTCAAGCTGTTGAGCTGTAGCTTTGAAGTTGTTTTCTAATGTTCCTTCGATAAGCACTGGCACTCCGCCTGCCATTTTGATGATCTCAGCATAGGACACCCAGTATGGAGAGAAGATCACCACTTCATCACCCTCATTGATCATACACATAAAAATATTGGCAATAGAATGCTTAGCTCCAGTCGACACAACTATATTCTCTGCCTTCGCATCCGCTATATGATTATCTTCTCTTAGCTTTTTGGCAATAGCTTCTCTCAAGTCTTGATATCCTGCCACAGGGGGATAAGCAAAGTATTTACCCTCATCTATAGCTGATTTTGCTGCATCTTGAATATGCTTTGGGGTCTTGAAATCAGGCTCACCTAAGCTCAAGCTAATAATATCTACACCTTGACTCTTCAGTTCGCGGGCTTTTTTTGCCATAGCCAGCGTGGCTGACTCCTCCATTTGGTTAATTCGGTCTGATAGGATTGAATTCATTTTACTTGGTTGTTTTTAAAATTTGTCCAAAATTAAAGATTAGAATATAAAATTCTAAACATAACGGAGATTTGATCATCAATTAGTAATTTTAAAATTCAATATTTGGTTTTCGAACACGTTTAAGTAAATATGAAAGCAATTTGGATCGGGATTTCCCTATTTTTCTTGGTTCCAGCAACCCTCTTCGCACAGAAGAAAAACAAAAAAGAAATTGAGACTCCTCTTATTGACCCAGATTCCTCTGGAATTGTGAGTAATAAATTATTGCCTACTACTTCCCCTCTTCTATTGTTTGATGAGCAATCGAAGAAAGAAAAAAAGAAAAAACAAAAGAAAAAAGAGAAAAAGAACATCTACTTTGGAGAAAAAACACACAGAGCAAGAACCAGGCAGGTTATGAGGGATCAGGTGCAATATACACTTTTCAACTATACCACACAGTCACATAAACCCGACCCATACATACGCGACATATATTGGTATGATACCAAAGAGAAAATCATACGAACAAAAGACTTTGACGCTGGAAAAGGAGTACTCCTACATGGGCCATACGAAAGGATTGTGGGGGATGTCACTGTGGAAAAAGGCATGTTTTATTATGGTACAAAACATGGTACTTGGATGACTTTCGATAGCCGTAATGTCTTACTTGACAAAGGCCACTATAATGGAGGATGGAGAAAAGATTCACGAACTACCTATTATGATGCCGACAATAAAACCATTGAGAAAATGACTCCAATTGAATATGACCTGATGGAGGGAAACTATTTTCAGTTTTATGAAAATGGACAAGTCGCCGTGGTAGGTGAATACCAATATGGAGAAAAAGTAGGTCTATGGACAGAATACTGGGATACTAAAAACACTCAAGCAGTCCGCAAGCGTGAGATTCAATATCAAGAAAAGGCATTTACTAAAAATGTACGCCCATACATCCGTGCCGAATGGGATAAAAACGGTAATCTAATTTACAGAAACAACTTGATTTCTAATCAATAATCAATTTCCCTACTTTTTTTGTAGGGAATTGATTTTGTATCATATTGTTGCTATATTTGTCACACTAATTATTGGTATGACACAAGAACAATTCAGTAAATACTCCTTCCTTCTCGACAGAACAGCTCGTAAGGTAAAGCAATATGCGCAGCAAAAATTCAATCAAGGGGATTTTGATGTAACTGTGGATCAATGGTTGGTATTGAAAAATCTTTCAGAGAATGTGCTAGTGAGTCAAACAGAACTGGCGCAATTAGTCTTCAAAGATCACCCGACGCTCACCAGAATCATTGACATCCTTTGTAAAAAAGGCTATGTGGAGCGAGTGCCCCATCCTCAAGATAGAAGAAGCTTTCAACTTCACCTGACCAATGAGGGGGTAGAAAAAGTCAAAGCTCTCAAACCGCAGATCACTAAGATTAGGGAAAAAGCTTGGGAAAACTTGAATGAAAGGGACTTTGAGGAGTTTAGAAGAATACTGAATACGATCTATGACAACCTCGAAGAGCATAGTGATCATGAAGCATAAATAAAGTTGTTATACTAATTATATTTACACGAACAATCTCAAACAAAAATGGGTTTACCCATAAAAACTACCGATATGATTAATACTGATATTTGCATCATTGGAGCTGGACCTGTAGGTTTATTTGCGGTTTTTGAAGCAGGCCTACTTAAAATGCGCTGTCACTTAATAGACGCACTACCCCAAGTAGGAGGTCAGCTATCTGAAATTTACCCGCAGAAACCAATCTATGATATCCCAGGATATCCAGAAGTCAAAGCACAAGAATTGGTAGATAATTTGATGGATCAAATCAAACCTTTCAATCCCACATTTACACTTGGGGAAAGAGTTGATCATTTGGCAAAGCAAGATGATGGTTCATTTATAATCACGACAAGTGACAAGACCAAAGTCCATGCACAGGTAGTCGTAATCGCAGGAGGTCTTGGATGTTTTGAGCCGAGAAAGCCCGTTCTTGAAAACCTTGAGCAGTTTGAAGGAAAAGGAGTAAACTACATGGTAAAAAATCCAGAAACCTTCAGAGATAAAAAAGTAGTAATCGCTGGAGGAGGAGATTCCGCTCTAGACTGGACGATATACTTGGCCAATTTGGCTGAAAGAGTAACTCTAGTACACAGAAATGAGACCTTTAGAGGTGCTCCAGATTCTGCTGCCAAAGTGTTTGATTTGGCTAACAATGGTAAAATTGATTTGATACTTTCGGCAAACTTGAAAGAAATCAATGGTGGAGAGCACCTCGAGTCCCTCAAACTTGAAACCAAGACTAAAGAAGAAATCACAATTGACGTAGATTACCTTATACCTCTTTTTGGCCTGAGTCCTAAGCTTGGACCTATTGCTGATTGGGGATTGAGCATTGACAAAAATGCCATAGAAGTAGACACCAAAGATTACTCCACTGGAGTAGAAAGGATTTATGCCATTGGAGATATCAATACTTATGAAGGAAAACTAAAATTGATCTTGTGTGGATTCCATGAGGCTGCTATCATGATGCATTCAGCATTCAAATACGTTTATCCAGACCAAAAACTTAGCTTTAAATACACGACTGTTAATGGTGTAAATGCATTTTAAACTTACCTTTGCGACATGGTAACATTCACTGTAGAAGATCACGCTGGCAATCGCCAAGAAATAGAAGCCCCAGATGACATGGGCTTGAGCCTTATGGAAATCCTGAAAGCCTCAGAATACCCTGTATTAGCTACTTGCGGTGGCATGGCACTCTGTGCTACATGCCACATCGAAGTACTTGAGGGCAAAGATGAGCTTGGTGAAGCCACAGATGTGGAGCTTGATCAGCTTGAGAATCTTCCTGAGTATTTCCCAACTAGTAGATTGGCTTGTCAAATCAGAATAGGAGATATTTTGGAAGGAGCTGTAGTCAAACTCAGAGGCGAAGACAACTAAAATCTCAAATCTATTAACAATATAAAAAAAGAGGCTCCTTTGAGCCTCTTTCCTTTTTTACTTCCATTTGAAAAGCTGTCCCACAACTTTTGGGAAACTCTCCAAAGTGCTGACGCCCTCGAGGAGTGGTTTAAGCAAAGGAGTGCCTCCATAGGATGTATACCCACGCTGATCAAAATCAAACTGCATTGGGTATATCAATACATAATTGTTTCCTTTGAAATATTTGTTGAGATACTTTGGTATTTTTTCCATGTATGGGCTATATGACACTCCTCCTCTCCTACTCATTACAACGATCAAGGCATCATTGTCTTTGAGGTCTTTGGAAATGATCAAGAAATCATCCCAATCGGAAAAATCTTCAAACTCAGCCTCAACACTAAACTTTTTCTGCACCTGTTGGATATAACTCAATGTTTCTTCAGAAGCATAGAATACCAACTTGGCTCCCGTATTCCTACCTATATTCCACACCCTCAACAGCCAAAATGCAAAGCCCATTTCATGCTCAGCACCAGGTGGTACCACTACAATGTATCGCTTGATAGTATTCAATGGCTGCACACTATTATAAATCAATGCCGTCAAATTGATCTTTCCAAGAATACCTTCTGTCAACTTCCCGAGTAGGGAACCCGAAATACCTTGACTTTTGTGAAGACCAAGGATGATATCAGTCACTTTGTTTTCCTTTACTACATTGGTAATTCCATTGACAACATTGGAATCAAACCTCGTCAATTCTGTCAGGTGATTATCCGTAGAGGCTGCAAACACACTTGCTTTTTCCAAGAGTTTCTTTGCTTGCTTTTCCATAGACGCATCTTGAGAATCAGAAGGAATGATATTCAAAGCCACCAAAGCATCTTTTTGAGATTTAGTCTTGATCGTAACACCTAGATGTATAAGTTCCTCTACATTCTCAGGATAGTTTACAGGTATAAGGATCTTCTCTTCTGCCTCGGATTCCTCTTCATCCCCATTTCCACTTTCTTCTTCTATTGCCAACTTGGTCGCTCCTTTTTGTGCCACAAAACTAGCAATGGTACAAGTCACCAAAATCATCAAAATAGTACCATTGAGGATACTTTCCCCCAACAGTCTGATAGGCTCACCGTTGGCATCTTCTCCTAGTATCACATTGTACCCTACCAATACCGCAGCTAGGGTTGCCGCTGCCTGAGCATTGCTCAATCCAAAAATAACATCCCTCTGGGCTCTTGAAAACTTAAAAGTCTTCTGTGTAACCCATGCTGCAATAAATTTTGAAGAGGTTGCTATTACAGACATCACTACAGCGACGATGATTGTTTCTACATTATTGAAAAAGACACGAAAGTCTATCAGCATACCAACCCCTATCAGGAAAAATGGGATAAATAAAGCATTACCGACAAACTCAATCCTGTTCATCAAAGGAGATGTATGAGGAATCAACTTGTTTAAAGCCAGTCCTGCCAAGAAAGCGCCAATTATCGCTTCCACTCCTGCCGCTTCGGCTAGAAATGCCGCAAAGAACACCATTCCCAAAACAAAAATATATTGAGAGACATTATCATCAAATTTCTTAAAAAACCACCTCCCAATGATTGGGAATACGAATGCTACAATTGCTGAAAATATCAAAAGTGATACTATCAACCTTATCCAAAATTCATTGGTAAGTTCACCCGCTGAAACACCAACCACCACAGCCAAAACCAAAAGTGCTAATGTATCTGTGATCACTGTCCCTCCTACAGTGATATTGACTGCCCTATTTTTGACTATGCCCATTTTACTGATGATCGGATAGGCCAATAAAGTATGTGAAGCAAACATGGAGGCCAAAAGTATCGAAGTAGGAAATGAAAAGTTGAGAATATATAAACCACCCAAGGTTCCTAAAACCATAGGAATCAAAAATGTATAAAGGCCGAAAATGACGGATTTCCCACTGTTCTTTTTGAAATCAGCCATATCAATTTCCAACCCAGCCAAAAACATGATATAAAGCAAGCCAACAGTTCCAAAAAGAACCACACTACTGTCCCTTTCCAGCAAGTTGATACCATTGGGCCCTATGATAGCTCCTGCCACAATGAGTCCTATCAACTGCGGGATTTTAATTCTATTCAAAAGAAGAGGAGCAAATAAAATGATGAAAAGTATGCTTGAAAATATCAGCACAGGGTTTGACCATGGTAAACTGAAGTTCAATTCTGCGAGAAACAGCATAAGGTGTACTTTTTTTTAGTTTAAGTTTATTCTTAAATAATAATTTAGAAATTTCACTTTAGGATTTGGGCTTTGATCGAAAACTAGATAAAAATACTTTTAACTTTAATTTTGAAGCAAAGGTTTCATTTAAGACTGATGATTTATTTTTTTTGAAAAATGAAAAAGGCGATAACATTCATTTTACTCCTAGTGAGCTTTCCTACATTCTCTCAAAATTTGAGAACAGAGTCGGCTTTGTATGACGGTATTGGAATCATTGGATATGTTGATCAAGGGGCATTTATCAATTTTACTGGGCCTAACATCAATTCGACTTACAAAAACTCGAAATTCATCTTAGGAATGCTCCCTTCTCTTCGGTTCAAGAAAGACAGAAACATTCCTCGAAACACCTTTGTCACTCCTAACTTAGGCGTAGGGTTTACTTACAGCTATAAGATGGCAGCTATTCAAGTCCCATTATATTATAATCCAAAAACTGCAACCCATAACGGCGAGTGGAACATAGGTATTGGTTTGGGGTTAAGAATAGAAAAATGGAGTAAATAGTATTTTGCTTTTTAGTAGAAGGAAAGACTTGGTGACACTAGTCTCTTTGAATTGCTAAATATTGCATCCTAACTTCTACTCCCATCACAACTCAATGGCTACAGAAAGTTCTAATTCAATCTCTTGTGATAGAACTTCTTCAATATCTTCTTTGACTTTTCCAAGCTCATTGACATCCAGGGGGGACTCGGAAACTATTGTGGCAGACAATTTCAGAGGTGCTACTTTGATCACTTTTACATCTCTAAGTGTACCGATTGACAATTCTTTTCCGCTCAGCTCTTGGATGATTTTATTTTCTTTCACCATCTTCGAAAAACCAAAAGCCAAAGGCGCAGAAATCACTCCTACAAAAACCAAGGAAATGATAAGACCCTTCTTTGCCAATTTGAATGGGCTAAAGCCTAGAAAGAGAAAAGTCATAGCTGCAGCCAATACCATCCCTGCCAAGTTGGTACCTAGCAATAGAAGCGCACCCCAAAAGACCGACCAATCTCCCCAGCCCAGACCCACACCAGAAACGGCTAATGGCGGAACTAGAGCCACAGCAATAGCTACTCCTGCTAGTGTCTTAGCTATTTCCTTTTTGGCATGAGCATAAGCTCCAGCCACACCAGAGGCAGCAGCAACTCCCAAATCAAGCAAATTAGGCCTAATCCTAGCCGTAATTTCACTATTCATTACATTCAAAGGCGTAAACCACGTGATCAGAACAGCAAATAAATATCCAATTGCCAACCCAAATCCAATGGTTTTGAAGCTTTCTTTGATCAACTTTTCATCTTGTCTCAATACTCCCATTGCCAAGGAAATAATTGGTGACATCAAGGGAGCTAAAATCATGGCCCCAATGATCACAGGAGACGAATCACCAAACAGACCAAATGTTGCAATAATTGTTGACAAAGCCATAAGCACCATATAGCTGGAGCTAAGCTTTGAATTCTCTCTTAATATAGAAAAAAGCCACTTAAACTCTTCTGTCGTAGCGTGATTGGTAATTGGCAAAAAGCGCTCAAGTAACTCGTTTTTTAATTCTCCTTGTGGAAGATTTTGAACTTTAAATGCTTTACTTTTTTCTACTTTTTTCTCTGTTTTTAGAGATTTGCCAGGGACTATCGCCAATGATCTTGGAAGGACTTCGAGTTCGATGGATTTTGAAGTCAATAAAACATCATCTACAGTATAATTGATTGCTTCTCTGCTTACTACTTTCACCTTATCCGTCTTGATATGAGCTACATATTCAGGCAATCCATTTTTCTTTGAACTATTAAAAAGACTAAAAAACCCAAACTTTAAAATTTCCCATATGCTACTAGGGGCAAGAATAAGGCAATGCATGAGGCCATCATTTGCATAAGAACCTTCTATAATTCTTCGTGACAAAATTGAACTCTGACCATGCTGAACGACTACCATCCCTAAGGCAGCTGTATCGATTGGTTTTTCTCTAAACTCTCCAGATTCAGTACTCCAATTGATAGCATATGGCTGGAGTCTCACCCTTCTAAAGGAGCCTAGCAACCTTTTGAATCTTGTAGCAAATTGAATAAACCAGTTCTTTTCTTTTTCTACAGCATACAAAAGACTGAAAGAATCCCCAATCATTAACTTGTTCAATACAGGCTGTCCATTGGCCGTCAAAACATCGATATCAAAGACCTCTTCAGTTGTCAAAATATTCTCTACCGCAACCTCGAGATTGGACGACACCCCAAAACCTTGTCTTGCCTCCAGCATTTTTGGATGAGGCAAAAAACCTATTTTCCAATGATCTTCTATGATCACATCTAGCAAGGACCTAATTTGCTCATCTGAAAGGTAGGTTACAATAAAATCACTTTCCGAAAAATCATGCTTTCTGTATTCTTTATAAGGCAACTTCATTTTGACATTGTTTGAAAACAAAGGCAAAACTGAATTTTCAAAAAATTCTAGCTGACTTTCATCATATATTAAAATTATCGATTTCATAAACTCTGTTTAAAAAAAGAAAGGTTGAATATCAACCTTCCATCAATTTATTCAATATTTCAACTGCTGCTTTGGGCAACACTGTACCTGGACCAAATACTGCTGAGACTCCAGATTGATAAAGGTACTCATAATCCTTAGGTGGTATTACACCTCCCGCGATTACCATAATATCTGCTCTACCCAAGCGCTTCAACTCATTGATCAATGCTGGAACCAAGGTCTTATGCCCAGCTGCCAAGGAAGATGCACCTACTATATGAACATCATTTTCAGCAGCTTGTTTTGCAACTTCTTCTGGAGTTTGGAAAAGTGGCCCAATGTCCACATCAAAACCAAGATCGGCAAAACCAGTAGCAATTACCTTTGCCCCCCTATCATGTCCATCTTGCCCCATTTTGGCCACCATGATTCTAGGTCTTCTTCCCTCAAGTGCAGCAAATTCATCTGCTAGTTTTTTAGCTTCTAGAAAACTAGCATTATCTCTTGCTTCACCGCTATACACTCCTGATATTGACTTCACTGTGGCTTTGTGTCTTCCAAAAGCATCTTCCATAGCATCCGAAATTTCTCCCAAGGTAGCTCTTTTACGCGCTGCATCCACTGCTAGTTCCAAAAGATTCCCTTCGCCTGACTTGGAAGCTTGTCTAATTCTTTCTAGACTCTCACCTACTTCAACACTATCTCTCTCTTCCTTGAGCTTATGGAGACGAGCAATCTGAGAATCCCTTACAGCATCATTGTCCACTTCAAGTATATCAAACTCTTCCTCTTCATCAGATATATACCTATTTACACCTACAATGATATCTTTTCCACTATCTATCCTTGCTTGCTTCCTTGCTGCTGCTTCCTCGATCCTCATTTTAGGTATACCGGCTTCTATTGCTTTAGCCATTCCACCCAAGTCTTCTACTTCTTGGATTAATTTCCAAGCTTGTGAAACAAGCTGATCAGTGAGGAACTCCACATAGAAAGAGCCACCCCATGGATCTACCACTTTTGTGATTCTAGTTTCTTCCTGCAGATAAAGTTGAGTATTCCGTGCTATTCTGGCAGAATGATCCGTGGGAAGTGCAATAGCTTCATCAAATGAGTTGGTATGTAAAGATTGGGTGTGCCCAAGTGCCGCGGCAAGTGCTTCTACTGTCGTGCGAGCGACATTATTCATGGGGTCTTGAGCAGTGAGCGACCAGCCACTAGTCTGACAATGCGTTCGCAAAGCCAAGGATTTTGGGTCTTTTGGAGCAAACTGGTTAACAATCTTGGCCCATAGCAACCTCCCTGCTCTCATCTTGGCCACTTCCATAAAGTGATTCATCCCTATCGCCCAAAAAAAAGATAGCCTAGGAGCAAAATCATCAATATCCAAACCTGCTGCCACTCCAGTTCTCAAATATTCTAAGCCATCCGCCAAAGTATAGGCTAACTCTAATTCAGCTGAAGCACCCGCTTCCTGCATATGATATCCAGAAATGGAAATCGAATTGAATTTGGGCATGTACTTCGCTGTGTATTTAAATATATCAGCAATGATACGCATGGATTCTTGCGGAGGATAGATATAAGTGTTCCGCACCATGAATTCCTTCAGAATATCATTTTGTATGGTCCCACTAAGCTGATGAGGGGCAACCCCCTGCTCTTCGGCAGCTACAATGTAAAATGCCATGATAGGTAAAACAGCACCATTCATGGTCATAGAAACCGACATTTGATCCAAAGGAATCTGGTCAAATAATACCTTCATATCCAAAACAGAGTCTATAGCAACTCCTGCTTTCCCAACATCACCTACTACCCGAGGATGATCAGAATCATAACCTCTATGGGTGGCCAAATCAAAAGCTACAGAAAGTCCTTTTTGACCAGCAGCTAGATTTCTTCTGTAAAATGCATTTGACTCTTCCGCTGTAGAGAAGCCCGCGTATTGCCGAATGGTCCATGGTCTCATGACATACATGGTACTATAAGGTCCACGAAGGTACGGAGGAATTCCCGCTGCAAAATTCAAATGCTCCATTCCTTCAATCAAATCACTTGAAGTGACAGGTGGAACAATGATTTTCTCTGCAGTTTCCCAACTTTCGCTTTCTCTATCAACTTCAAACTCCTCTCTTCGTGTGTAAAAGCCCAATTTTAGAAGATCAATTTTCATGAGTTATTTGAGTTTAAAAGTTCATATTTCAACGCATGTCTGCTCCAGTTCAATTGGTAATCAAACGCTTCCGACTCATCATCAATGGAGGCATTCGCTTTTTCTTGTTTGTATTTATTCACTCCTACTTTCACACTTTGCCCACTGATCAATTCATCTTGTCTCTGTGATCTCGTTTCTTTGATTTCAGCTTGAATATCATAAAGACTAGACAGTCTCCACCACCCGCCTTCTGCGTCTACTGTCAAAATTCCATTGATAACCCGATTAAAAAGCTCTTCTGCAAGCTTTTCAATGTAATAAGACCCCGCAGCTGGATCCAGTACTTTATCCAAATAAGCCTCCTCCTTCAATATACTGGATACATTTCTAGCCATCCTTGAGGCAAAATCACTAGAAGAACCCAAAGAGAGATCATGTGGAAGCACTTCTAGTGCTGTACATCCTCCGATTATTGCAGACATGGCCTCAGTGGTATTCCGAAGCATATTGGTATCCATATCAAACTTACTTTTTGACCAATAACTCGTTTGTACATAAAAAGGTATAGATTTTGGGTCTAGCTCATGTTTAAAAAGGTTGGCAATTTGAAAAATCAGCATCCTTGCTACTTTCAATTTGACAATCTCTAAGAAAAAGTCAGATCCTACAGCCGATTTTAAAAGTACATTTTTAAAAATAAACGCTAAAGACACACCTTCTTCTGTCAATCTATCAACATGCTCTAGAAAAGCTCCAAATCCGTAGGATAACTCCTGGAAACTAAGCCCCCCAGCATGATGATAGTGAGCAAAATCTATGGTAAACGTCCTGAAATTAGGATACTTTTCGAATTGAATAAGTAGCTTCTTAATCACTTCCAACCCTTCAGATCGATAGAATTCCTGTGTCAGGCTAACCGTCGCAGGATCCCATAAAAACCCACCATTAATATCATTCAAACTCACATTTTTGCTATCCAACCATGCTTCAAATGCCTCTGCTACATTCAGCACATGATCTTTTGGTTCAATGAAAATTTGAATGTATGAAGGCTCAACATCTTTGAGAAGCACTGCCAAATCTTCCTTACCAGTCAGGGATAAGACGAGCCCATCAGCTCCAGTTTGTAAGGAATTTATCAACTTCTTATTCTCCGAAACTTCATCTTGGTCGCCTACCGCTACCCTAACCGTATTGCTCCACTGCCTAGGAGAAAGTCCTGGCAGACTAGGTATTGGATTGACTTGATTATGGATGGTAGACAACGGAAACTCTGCCCCTAAATCCTCTCTTGTATAAAATGGCTTTATATGAAACCCACCTTCGGTCTGACTTACCAGGGTGTCTTCAAAGGATTTACCTTTCAAATCCTTAATCACCTGTTCCATCCAGTCTGACTTACTTGTGGCACGAAAATCTTCAAACAATTTATCTCTCATAAATCTGGCAACTATTTGGGCTATTTCAACTGATCATCAACTTCCACAAGCTATGGAAAATCCTTGATCATATCATCAAAGTTAATTTTTATAGTCTACTTGTCCAAGAAAATATAATTCAGGACTTGATCACCTAGTTTACAATATTCTCAATAAAATAACATTGGGTTGACATGCTTCAAACCCTTGACTTGTAATTTTACGCGGATTAAAAATAAAAAAAAACCTATCTTAGCCGCGCAAATCAGGAACACAAAACTGACATGAAAAACCTATCCAAGCATTGCTATTCTTTTTTAATCTTTTCGGTTATACTTTGGACGAGCTGTGCTCCGCAGCTTTCATTACAATCAAGAGGAAACTTTGTTCCAGTCTCGGAACAAGTCCAAGAATCAGAAGAGTTTGTTCAAATGATCACACCATACAAAGTGAAATTGGAGCAAGAAATGAACGAGGTGATAGGCGTTTCTAGTCAAGCACTTACTAGAAGCAAAGGCGAATCACTTTTAGGGAATTTTGTAGCGGATGTTCAAAAAGCTTATGCCGAAAAAGTGTTGAACCTCCCTATCGACATATCAATCATCAATAATGGAGGCATGCGAAATGACCTTCCAGAAGGCAACATTACTTTAGGAAATATCTATGAGCTATCTCCTTTTGACAACTATCTTACCATATTAGAATTGCGTGCTGCTGATGTCAACACCCTCGCAGCTTTTATGGCAAAATATAAAAACATGTCCGTAAGCGGTATGCAAATATCGGGAGAGGAAGACCAGCTAGGTGAGTTCCTTATCAATGGAAAGCCTTTGGAGGAAAATAGAACATACCTGCTCGCCATCAATGATTACTTGGCAAATGGTGGTGACAATATGGGCTTTTTGTCAGAGCTCCCTGCAAAAGAAAAAACAGACATCCTGCTGAGAGACATGCTGATCGAAGTAATCAGAGAGATGAACTCAAATGGAGAGCAGCTTAATGCTGAAATCGAAGGAAGACAAAAATACAATTGACATGCAGAGAAGAGAATTCCTAAAAAGAGGTACTTTAGCTGGTATAGGGTTGGGACTTTCTAATTCCCTCTGGGCTACAGAAAGCGAATTTGCTCAAGCAAAGAAACTGACTATCCTCCACACCAATGATATGCACTCCCGAATTGAGCCATTTCCCAATGATGGAAGCAGAAATGCAAACCAAGGCGGAATGACCAAATTAGCCACATTGATCAATGAAGTAAGAAATGAAGAAGAAAATATTCTTCTGTTAGATTCAGGGGACTTTTTTCAGGGTACTCCGTATTTCAATGTGTATGGTGGTGAGCTTGAGCTCAAACTCATGAGCCAAATGGGATATGATGCGAGTACTCTTGGAAACCATGAATTTGACAATGGACTCGAGGGCATAGCGAAACAGCTAGAACATGCCCAATTCGACATCTTATGTTCCAACTATGACTTTTCAGACACCATTCTAAAAAATGCTTTCCCGGCTTACAAAATTTTCTCCAAGAAAGGCCTCAAAATTGGTGTGTTTGGTCTAGGCATCAAACTAGAGGGATTGGTTTCAGCAAAAAATTATGGGAATACAAAGTTCCTGGATCCCGTCTCAGTATCTAACGAAATGGTAAAGGAATTAAAGTCAAAAAAATGTGATCTCGTCATATGTCTTTCGCATCTTGGGTATCAATCTGACCTTAAACTCTCAGATGAAGTGACTGGAATTGACTTAATTCTTGGGGGACATTCACACACATTTTTGGATCAGCCTGTCATCAAAATAGATGCTCACAACCATAAGACGATTATCAATCAAGTCGGCACTGGAGCACTTAGGCTGGGTAAGTTAGATTTTGAATTTTCAAAAAATCCCCAAACTTCCTTTGCGTCAGCACGAAATCTTCATGTTTATTAAAAAGTCAAGCGGAATTTGATTTTTTATTTAAATATATTTTCCCCAATTTTGTTCCCCTTCAATTTGACCATAGAGGGAAGTTAAACCTTTTCAATAATTGTATTTATATCAAAGGTAAATGAGTTCAGAGGCTAATGCAGTATGGAAAGAATGCTTACGTGTGATCGAGCAGCATGTAAATGAACAAAGCTTTTCCACCTGGTTCCAACCTATCAATCCTGTTAGGCTGGAAGGTGGTAGCTTGACCATACAGGTTCCAAGCCAATTTTTTTATGAATGGCTAGAAGACAATTATGTAGAAGTATTGAAGCTGGCTATAAAAACCACCTTAGGTCCCAATGGACGTCTAGAATATGCGGTAGTAGTAGATAGAGGCAATTCTCAAAACCAACCATACATGGTGAGTTTTCCGCAGGGAAATGCCTCCCATGCCAACAAGAAGCAAAATACAGCAAATCTCACTGAAAGTAAGAGCCCTTTCGAGATGCAAAGCCTCAACAGTGAGATGCTTTTGCAATCAAACCTCAATCCTAACTATTCTTTCAATACCTACATCGAAGGCGATTGTAATAGATTGGCAAGATCAGCTGGTTTTGCAGTTGCGACCAAGCCTGGCATCACTTCATTCAATCCACTGATGGTGTATGGAGGAGTTGGTTTAGGAAAGACACACTTGGTGCAAGCCATTGGGAATGAAATCAAAAATGGCCCAGAGGAAAAGTTTGTTTTGTATGTTTCTTCAGAAAAGTTTGTGAATCAATTCATGGACTCTATCAAAGATGGGAATGTGAAAAGTTTTACAAATTTCTACATGCAAGTAGACGTGCTGATCATTGATGATATTCAATTCTTGGCGGGGAAAGATAGGACACAGGAGATGTTTTTCCACATCTTCAATCACCTCCACCAAAACAAGAAACAAATCATCATGACATCCGATTGTCCTCCTCGGGATTTGAAAGGCCTCGAAGAAAGACTTCTATCGAGGTTCAAATGGGGATTGACTGCCGATTTGCAAATGCCAGACTTCGAGACAAGAGTGGCTATCATCAAGAGAAAAATGCAATCGGAAGGAATTTACATACCAGATGATGTGATTGAATATTTGGCTTATACCGTGGACACCAATGTACGTGAGCTAGAGGGAGTGATGATCTCACTGATAGCTCATGCTTCACTCAACAGGGTAGAGATAGACCTTACTCTTGCAAAAACGATAATGAAAAATATCGTCAAAGATATAGAAACAGAAGTGGGCATAGACTTCATCCAAAAATCTGTATCGGATTATTTTGAAATCAAACTTGAAGATCTCAAAGCCAAAACAAGAAAAAAAGAAATCGTAACCGCTCGACAAGTTGCTATGTATTTCTCAAAAGAATACACCAACCATTCATTGAAATCTATAGGCTATCATTTTGGTGGAAGAGACCATAGCACAGTGATACATGCTATACAGACTGTAAATGACTTGATGGAAACAGATACATCGTTTAGAAATGCAGTCAACGAACTTAAGAAAAAATTCAAAATGCGATCTTACTAAAAGATCGCATTATTTTTCAAATACTGTCCTAACCAGCCCATCTAGTTCATCCCAGGTCAATACCAAAGAAGTCTCTCCTAACACATAAGGCCCAATCTCATAGCTGCTGTAAACCAGACAGAACCCATCTTCACAAAAACCCATATTGGCTGGTAAAAAGAAGAATTTATCGTCTTTCAGAAAAAAACGTCCATCTTCATTCAATGAGACTTCTTTGGCTACATCGTGGTAGTCTCTAAACTTTTCCTCTACCTTAGCTAAAAGTGCTTCTTGGTTCAAAACCAAATCATCATTGGAGATCAAATCACCAGTCTGTCTATTGAAATTCAAAATTCTAGGAAATGAATTAGGATGTGCCCCTCCCAAAAAAGAAGTTCCTCTAACTGTAACAGTCAAAACTTGATCACTTTGATAATCTTCATGAGCCATAATTTCATGAAACCAGCCAACACCATGTTCAAAGTCTTGGATATAACTATTGAATTCTTGAAAAAAGTGATCTACCGCCAATGCCAAAGATTCGGCGGGCTCTTCAAATGACACAAAGTTTGTCATGATCTGATCAATCCTAAAATTGACCATAGAGTCAACCTCGCTATCCCCCGTATAATACACATAGCTCAAATCTAACTTGGCACATGTATCTTTGTGACATTCCTCCACAGCATATTCTCTTTGCTCAGACGCTAATGGTGATAAGTTTTCAGAGCTTTGGCAGGCTGATAGGATCAAGCCAAGTATCAGAAATAAATTCAGCTTATTTTTCATCTTTAATTTCTTGATTTATAAATAGGTTAACTAATTTTCGAGCAAGTTTTATGGCAGACATTTTCCCAGATTTGACATCTTGAAAAGATGCTTCTAATAGTGACTGAACTTGATCATTCTTGTAAAAGACTGTTTCCAAAAGATACTTCACATGCTCATTCATCCAATTCAATCTTTGTTTGGCTCTATTTCTCTCAAAGTACCCGTTAGATTCTACCAATTCTTTGTACTGTGAAACTGATTCCCAGATTTTTTCAAGACCATCCCCACTCAACCCTGAGCATGTGAGTACCTTAGGAGACCAGCCACTTTCTTTCTGTGGGAATAGATGCAAGGCATTGGAGTACACTCTCTTTGCCTTCTTTGCCTCATCGACATTTTCACCATCAGCTTTGTTTACAACCAAAGCATCACACATTTCGATTATTCCCTTCTTGATGCCTTGAAGCTCATCCCCTGCACCTGCTAGCATCAAAAGTAAAAAGAAATCCACCATACCACTGACAGCTATTTCAGACTGCCCCACTCCTACAGTTTCTATCAAAATCACATCAAAACCAGCAGCTTCACAGAGTAACATGCCCTCTCTAGTTTTTGCACTCACACCTCCAAGCGTATTGCCTGCTGGACTTGGTCTAATATATGCTCTAGGATCCATTGAGAGTAACTCCATTCGCGTCTTGTCCCCCAATATACTTCCGCGACTGGATTGGCTACTCGGATCAATCGCTAGAACTGCCACCTTATATCCTTTATCTATCAATAAAAGCCCAAACTGTTCTATAAAAGTGCTTTTCCCTACTCCTGGCACTCCAGTAATGCCTATTCTCATTGAATTACCCGTATGGGAAAGGACAGCGTCCATCACTTCATCTCCAAGCAGTTGATCTGATTCCAAAGAACTCTCCATCAGGGTAATTGCTTGACTTAAAATGACCCTATCACCCTTTAGAACACCCTCCACGTAGGCTCCTACCGATAATCTTTGCCTCCTTTTCATTGATCTATCTCATTTTTCTCAGCAAATGGTCTATTCAAGAACCTTACATCACCCATTGCAGATTTCTCATATTTAGCCACGCAGTAAGCTTGATACGCAATGGGAATAAAAGGCTTACTGTGAAGCACATCTTTGGGAGCATTGGTGCTATCAGTGAAGAAATACACTTGAGTATTTCCATATTTTGTATGTGGCATATAGTCACCATATGCCTCTAGCAATTCCCTAGAATCATCTTCTACGTAGACCACATACACCCGCTGAATAGGTCCTGTATTATTTTCGTTTCTGAAAAAAACTAGTTCTTTATAGACTAAGTCCAAATCCCTAACACTTGGCTGTGTAAATGAATCCTTTACTATCCAAACCATCAGACCTATTACTAAAGCGAACAAAAGATAAACGAGACGATTGAACTTCATGATAAGGAATGTTTTTTTGCATTTAAAGCCTTAATTTAGCAGAAAAAAAGGACAATGGCATTCGAATATATAAAAGCGCTGCATATCATCTTTATAGTCACCTGGTTTGCAGGCCTATTCTATATTGTGAGGCTATTCATCTATCAGGCTGAAGCTTGGGAAAGACCAGAGCAAGAAAGAAAAATTCTCATTCCCCAGCTCAACCTTATGGCTTCTCGACTTTGGTATATTATCACTTGGCCTTCGGCAGTTTTGACCCTCGTATTTGGGTTTTGGACATTGTCTTATAGATGGGGATATATGCAATTAGGCTTTATGCATGCCAAGTTGGCTTTTGTATTTGGCTTGTACATCTATCATTTTTATTGCCACAAATTGTTCAAAGATTTGCAATCAGGCACTTCCAAATGGACTTCTACACAGCTAAGAATTTGGAACGAAATCGCTACTGTATTGTTATTTGCTATAGTCTTTATCATTGTCCTAAAAAACCTATTAAGTGCTGTCTGGGGCGTAATTGGACTTATTGCATTAAGTATATTGATGATGATTGGAATTAAGTTTTACAAAAAAATCAGAGAAAAAAATGAATCCTAAACTGAACCAAGCTTTCTACTTCATATTAATAACAGCATTGATTCTCAGCTGTCAAAATCAGCAAGAAGAATCAACAGGAACTCTACCTATATTAGGGAACTGGCACATCAATGAGTTTGAAATGGAAGGAAAAACGATTCAAGACACCGTCTTTCACAAAATAGCAAACTTCAACTTTGTCAACCAAGAAGGGAAATCAATCAGCAACAGTACAACAACTGGAAAAGTATATGTGGCAGATTTTTTCTTCACCACCTGCCCGACAATATGTCCTATCATGAAAACTCAGATGCTAAGAGTCTATGAAAAATTCAAGGATGAAGATCAGTTTATGATTTTGAGTCATACCCTTGACCCGGAGCATGACACACCTGAGTTATTGAAGGAATTTGCTTACAAAATTGGCGTGGAAAACGACAAAACTTGGCATTTCCTCAGTGGAGATCAGGAGAAGATTTTTGAAATAGGTCAGACTAGCTACCTGACCACAGCCATGGAAGATAGTAGCGAGCCAGGAGGGATTCTTCATTCAGGTGCATTTGTACTAGTCGATCAAAAAGGCCGTATCAGAGGGGTATATGATGGCACAAAAGAAGATCAAGTAAATAAACTTATGAGAGATATCCCCAAACTCCTCACTCCCAAAGAATGAAAAGATTAATCATTTGCATACTATGTCTAGGCTCACTCTTTGGATGTAAGGCAGAGAAACAAGACGATGAAAAGGGACTCTCTGAGATTAGAGACCCCAAAGTATTGCAATATGCCATTGAAGGCAAAATACTTTTCGAAAATCATTGTGCAAATTGTCATCAGCGTGACGGTAAAGGACTCGGTAAACTCATCCCCCCTCTAAATGGCTCCGACTATATGCTAGAAGATATAGGCAGGACTGTTCGTATAATCAAAAATGGATTGAAAGGCGAAATACAAGTAAATGGACAAAAATACAATCAACCCATGCCTGCCAACCCGACCTTGACAAACATGGAAATCGCCCAAATCACCACCTACATTTACAATATTTGGGGGAGTAGTGAAGGGATAATTGACAGTAAAAAAGTAAATGAGTATCTTAAAGAAAACTAATTCTTCAATGCAATCTTTGCATCAGACATAGCTTTTTTGATATCCTCGTTAACTTTCTGCACCATTTCCCTTTGCTCCAGAAGATACGACTCCAATTCTTCATCTGTCATTTCATCTTCCTTTTGATTGAATTGGCGCATCCAAACAAACATACCGTCAAAAGCCTCATCAAGCTGCCTAGCAAGCAATTTCAAAGATGCTACTTCTTCAGTACTACTTTGATCTAGATTAGCTTCCAAATCATGAGCTTTTGCGATCACTTCTTTCCTCAAAGATTTCAATTCTCCCATAAATGGCATCACTTCGTCGTGAATCTGAATCACTTCATCTCTAAGTTTTTGATTCTCTAGAGCTTTGTCCTCTTTACATGAAAAGAACATTGAGATCAAAATCAAAACGTAAAAATTTCTTAAATAAGCATTCATTATTTTTTCTCTACTAATTACACAAAGAAAAAATAATTTAACTAAAAAAAGAAATTATTTAACATTTACATTGCATTTCCTGTGAAACTTCCAATTTATAATATGAACAATAACTAAACTTAACGAGGCTATTAGGGAGACATAGATCATCCATGATATACTTTCATGTAACAAAACAGCTACAGAAAAAATTGTCACGGCAATATAAAGTGCTATTTTTATCCCCTTAGAATGTGTCGTTTTAGAGGCGTTTAAAACTGCCCATATGGCCAATGCAACAAAAATAAAATCCATCCAATGTCCATGAAAATGAATATGATGATCATGATCATGGTGAGAATGATCATCATGCCCAAAAATGAAACCTAATGAAATCATCACTGGAATGGCTAGGCAATGAATCATACACAGTAGCGAAGCTGAAATCCCCATCAAGTCCGCCGATTTTGAAGATAATCTTTTAAGTTTTTGCAACATAATTGCAAATATACATTTAAATTTTCTGATTATACGCTTTTTGCCAGCAACTTCAATTCATTGGCTCAACAGGTTGTTAATGCTCAATATCCAAAAGTATCCAATATCAATTTATATCGGAAGTTAGATAAAACGGAATTTTGTAATGTTTTTGGCAAAGTCCCGCATATCCATATTAAATTTATGGAAGTACTCAAATATTAAATAAAATTCTGAAATTTGGTAAAATTATTCATCATAGTTCAATGAAATTAAGGATAATCACAAAAACCAAATTCATACTTAACAGCAACAAATTCCTCAGTAAGGATCAAAATTAAAAACCTATGAAACCATATTGCTTTTCAAAAACGGATATAATTCAATCTCAAGATGCACAGATTCACCCTATGGACATTGGTTTGATTAGGGGGTATGGGATTTTTGATTTTTTCAGAACATCGAATTACGTACCACTTTTCCTATCAGACTATTTAGATAGATTCATCAGATCCGCTGAAAAAACACATTTGGATTTGAGGTATACTAAGAAAGAACTTGAAGAAATCATCCTGAAACTGATCGAGCAAAATGACTTAGAAAATGGTGGTATCCGAATGCTTCTGACTGGAGGACTATCAGAAAACCATTTTAGTCCAGCAAAAAGCGACCTTTTCATCTTCTGTGAAGAGCTATTGTTTCCCTCTCCATCAAAGTATGAGCAAGGTGTGAAGCTTGTGACTGCCGATTACGTAAGAGCTATTGCCGACATCAAAACAACAAACTATGCCTATCCTGTATGGCTAAGTGCGCAATGGAAATCACTAAATGCCGAAGATGTCATCTATCATCATCAGGGCATCATTTCTGAGAGTTCAAGGAGCAATATCTTTGTCATCAAAAACGAAGAAATTAGTACTCCAAGTGAGCACATTCTTCATGGCATTACTAGAAAGCGAGTTTTAGAATTAGCTCCCAGAACCAGCATTAGAGCTATCACTTTGGAAGAGCTGATGAAAGCTGATGAAGTATTCATGACCAGTACAACGAAACGCATTCTGCCGATTACCACTATCGATGAGTCTAAAGTAGGAAATGGTAAAGTAGGCCCATTCACTCAACAGCTGATGGAGGAATTCAAAAAAATGGAAGCAAAACACACCCTACATTAATTGACTTTTGAGGTATAACCTTGAATCTTCTTTTTCCTATTGCGTGACATGCTGATGACTCGCAGGACCTGAGGATGTCGAACAATCATCTAAAAGTTTCAAAAAAAACTGCCTCTGAATACACCTTCAGAGGCAGCCAATCTCATGCTGCTAGTTTGATAAATTGGATCAATTCACTAATTCCGCATCTACCACAATATACATTAGCTTTTCTGGATCATTGTCGTTCAAGGTAAGTTTGCCCCTTACTTTCACTCGCTTTGAAGTATACTTGATTGGTGATTTCATCATCACTTCCATCACTGTCTCTGGACCACCTGATCCACAGAAAAAGCATTCTGCTAGGGGCAAAGAAGATAAGATAATATGCTCTGGCTTGAACATCCCTTCAAAAGGTATGATATATCCGTCTGCTTCCACAACTTTACCTGCTAGCTTTTTGATATTATCACTGAATACAGGAATGTATAATTCCCCAAAATCATCCTCGCCAATTTTATACGTCACCTCAGACAAGGCTCTCCAAACATTACCATTGGTCTGTGCATAGGTAAATGTACCTAGACCCATCATTACCAAAAGCAATAGTATTCTCTTCAATCTCATTTATTCAATTATATTAGGTTGACAATTTAATTCTCTCTTCACAAAACTACATTAATGCTTTGATTTTCCAGCTTCACAAGCTTAGATTTATAAATCATGGTTCTTTTCACAACAACCAAATCCTTAGCAGAGATCATGCTCTTGTCAGCTGCTTTGCTATATCTGTTCTATAAGCTGAATATGCTGGAATCAAGGAAGCAATCACCCCAACAGCAACAGCATAAACCACTATCCACAATTCTTCTTGCAAAAACACTGCCGCAGAGAGGCCACTTATCGCACCTTGTTCATTTTGAGCTACTAGCAAGGCAAGGAATACATGTCCGATGGCAATACCTACCAACGCACCGAGCAAAGTCAAAATAATTCCCTCCAAAACGATATGTATGAACAATTGAAAGCTTGAAGCTCCCAGTGTACGCATTACTGCAAGGTCATATTTCCGTTCTTTTAGGGAATTGAACAAAGCTATGAAGATACCTAAGCCTGCGATAAAGATAATTGCATAAGCGAGACCTTGGATCAGCTTCACTCCTACCCCCAAAAGCTCAAACAACCTTGATATTTCGAATGAGGGAGATGCCGCTTGCATGGAACTTCTGCTATTGATGTACCTAGGGAGCTGTACCGCCGCCATAGGATTCCGATACTGTACTAGCAATGAAGTAACTTCACGATCTTCATCTGTTGGTGGAAAACCAGTCGTACTGACATCTGCGGTAAATTTGTCATGATCATGACCTTCATCATGAGAGTACCACACAGACTCTATACTGGTAAGCACCAATTTATCCAAAACGTTGTTCATTTTGGCAAGAATACCTGTGACAAGGTAAGGATGCTCATCATGCTCATGACTGCTACTGCCAATACCATGTGATCCCACAAAATTGTCCCCTACTTTTAGTTCCAGCTTTCTAGCAACTTCTTCTCCAAGGACTACTTCGAATGGTTTTTTCCAAACTTCCCCTTCCGAAATTACTGCTTGATAAAGCTCAAGATAGTCATGATTCGTACCTATTATCCTGTATCCTTGATAATTATCTCCCATTCCTAGAGGAATGATTTTTTTCACAAGTCTATTTCGTGTGAGAGATTGAGCCTCTTCCATATCTATATTACCTGTAGGAAAATCAATATGGTATACACTGGAAAGTATTAACTGTAGCGGACTACCCTTAGCACCTACGACAAGATCAATACCCTCTGCATCTTTGGCCATCTTATTTTCAAACTGATCTTGAATCAAGATCAAAACGGTAATGATTGCGAGACCTAGAGCCAATAGAAGTATATTTAGGCCAGTATTCAAAGGCTTAGCAATCAAATATTTCCAACTTAGTTTCAGCATATTCATGACAAAGCTCCTATCGTTATTTGATTTACTATATGGTCTTTTACCCTTTGGTCATGTGTCACTATAATAAGTGCCGCATTATACTTCTTAGCCTGATCCTGAAGTAATTTAATCACAATTTCTGCATTATGATCATCCAAACTAGCCGTAGGCTCATCTGCCAAAATCAAATCAGGCTGATTGGCCAATGCCCTAGCTATAGAAACCCTTTGGGCTTCTCCTTCACTCAAGGTATTTACTTTTGCTCTGCGCTTATCTGCTATTCCTAACTCCTTGAGCAATTCTTGATTTCTCTTTCCATCTGCCCCTGAAAAAAAATTAGCCAAACTGAGATTCTCCTCAACGGTCAATGGAGAAAGAATATGAGGCTTCTGAAAAACTATTCCAATGTGCTTTCCTCTAAACTTATCCAATTTTGCGCCACTTAGCTGATTGATTAGGGTATCTCCTAACCTTACATCCCCAGAAAGAGGTTTAAGCAATCCTCCCAGAATATTTAGGATAGTTGTCTTGCCACTGCCTGATTTCCCTAAAATCAAAAGCTGCTCACCTGAACTCAATTGAAAGTCAGGAATATCAAATGGCCTCCCTTTTTCGTATTGAAACTTTATACCTTTTACTTCTAACATCATTCTCTATTTATTGGCACTTTTACATGGAAGGTAGTACCCTTACCTGCATCACTTACAAAACTAATATCTCCTTTGAGCACTTCTACACATTTTTTCACAATAGACAGGCCTAATCCAGATCCCTCTATGATTCCCACATTCTTTGCCCTAAAGAAACGATCAAATAACTGATCTTGTTCCGCTTTTGGTATTCCAATACCGCTATCTTTTATCTTTGCTTGAATGTACCCCCCTTCGGACCATACGTTGAAATCCACGACCTGACCATCTTTGGAGTACTTCACTGCATTAGAAAGTAAGTTTTCAAAGACCTGATACATCAGATCGACATCTGTCACCATGGATCTAGGGATTTTCTCAGTTTTGAGAACAATTTTGACATCATTTTCCGCACCTGCTTTGACTACATCTACTATCTCTTGAAAGAAAGAACTGAGATACATTTTCTTTGGATTATAATCTATCTTATTGGCATCTGCTTTACCAAAAAATAAAACTGAAGTTAATAACCCATTCAGACTGCGTACCGAGCTTTCAATTTTATTAGCATGCTTTGCTATCTTAGCCTTGAAGGGGTGATCTTTGTCTGCATAGACTTGGAGCAATTGGGCCGAACTCAAAATTGACGTTAGTGGGGTCTTGAATCCATGCGATACGTTCAAGACTATTCTAGATTTAAGCTCTCCTATTTCTCTCTCTTTTTCCAATGCCCTAGTCAACTCCTTGTTAGCTTCATGAAGATCCTTGGTTCTTTGTCTTACTTTTTCCTCTAGTTCATTGTTGAGTTTCTGTAGTTCTTTTTCCTTCCGATCTTTAAATATGGCCAATTCAATAACCATATTGAGTTCACGAATATTGAATGGCTTGATGACATAAGCACTCGGATTGGTGCCTACGACCTTGGTCAAAGTCTCAGAATCGGAACTTGCACTCAGGTACACCACAGGAATATCATATTTTTCATTGATGATTTCTGTAGTTTTGATACCATCCAACTCCCCTGACAGATTAATATCCATCATCACAAGGTCTGCTTGATTCTTTTCCAATATCTCCAAGGCCTTTTCACCTGAATCTGAAATCCCTATGATTTGATGGTTGTTTCTCTCTAAGGCCTTCTTGAGCAAAAGTGCAGAGACATGATCGTCTTCGGTAATTAAAATCCTTAATGGGTACATAGGTGATTTTTAAATTCAACTGCAAATTACTAGAATAAATGTTTTCCTAAAATCAATTTTGAAACAATGGTAACTCGACAGTTGCAAGAGTGCCCTTTCCTTTTTCGCTTTTGAGGCTGATCTTTCCTTTTAAAATCTCGATTAAACTCTTGGTGATTGTCAACCCAAGTCCTGTTCCCTCATACATCCTGTTGTACCCTTCGCTTTCTTGCTCAAATGGATTAAACAGCTTATCCATAAAATCCTGGCCAATACCTACACCCTCATCTTGGATTTCTAGTTTCAGATTTCCATCATGTAAGCCTACTTTGACACAAATCAATCCTTTTTCTGAATACTTTATAGCATTACCTACCAGGTTATTGATAATCATTTCTAGGTACCTCCGATCAATTTTTGCCATGAATGGTTTGGTTTCAAATTTTGCAGAAAGCAATAATCCTTTCTTCATTGCCAGTGTCTTCAGAGGCAACAAAACTTTGCGCACATAGTCATTTACTTCAGTATTTTCTAACAATACATCCATTTTATTGGCCTCTATTTTTGATAGATCCAAAATCCCATTGATGGTATGCAGTAGTCTTTCTCCAGATTCTTTAATGACTTCTAATTGCTCCTGTAACTTTTGGTCTTGCTTCCATGTTTCAGCTATATGAGCGGCTGTACCTAGTATTCCATTGAGAGGGGTGCGAATCTCGTGACTCATATTTGACAAAAAACTAGATTTAAGCCGATTTGATTCTTCTGCCTTTTCTTTGGCTTTCATGAGACTTTCTTCATACTGCCTCTTGTCTGTCACATCCCGAAACACTGTAAGCAATACCCTAGAGCCGTGATATTCGGCCTCAAGCCAAGTAATGAACATTGAAATAATTCTCTTCCCAGACTTAAACGGCATCTCCGCTTCATGCTCAATACTTTTGTTTTGGATCCCTGCACCTGTATTAGAAAGGATAATATCTCTTTGCTTGTAGTAGAAATCAGGATCGGTATATAAATCCTTAATGTGCATTGATTCTAGTTCAGACCTGGAGAAACCGACCATTTTTTCCAAACTAGGATTACCTGTTAGTATGCGACCTCCTTCCAATGAAAGAATTAAACCATCCACAGAGCTGTTCCATACATTCCTGAATTGGTTCTCTAAAGTAAATGCTTCTTTGGTCTTTTCATCAATGGTTTTTTTAAGCATCAGTTGACTTTTTCCTTGATTGACCAAGGTGTTCAGCAAAAACCCAATACCAACAAAAATCCCCAACACGATCAAGACAAACCATGCTTGAGCATAGAATGGTCTTCTGATTGTGAAAGGTTCACTCAATATTTCATCTGAGAAAATCACTCCTCCCAAACTTGAAAACATCCTTAAGCGATATGTCCCAGAAGGCAAATTATTAAATACCAAAGAGTTACTTGTTGGATTAAATATTTGCTGCCAGTCTTCGTGATATCCATCTAGCTTATAATTCACCACCAAATCAGTAAACTGCAAGAAACTTATCGCCCTGTAGTTAATTTCTACAGAATTGTTTTGGTATGACACTTTAGTCAGATCAGGATCTTTGATTTCTTTGTTGAGCAAAGAAATTCCCAAAATATCGGTAGAAGGTGGTGCTAGTCTCAAGTCATCTTCCGATGGGAAGTAAATAGAAAGTCCCCTTTGTGTACCAATCATAATCCTCCCTCTATCAGTCTCTATCATGGCCCCTCGATTGACCTCATTACCTATAAGGCCACTTTTTTGATCAAATTTCCTGATCGAGACATCATCTATCATATAAACACCTTGATCTGTACCTGCCCAAATCTTGCCTCTTGAATCTTTCAACAAAACAAAAATAGGTCGTCGTATCCGCTGACCTCTAAGCTCAAAATCAGTAATCTCACCATCTTCCCATACTTTCAGTCCCGATTCTGTCCCAATGAGCATTTTTCCATTCTCTTCCAAAAAATCATAACCTATGACATTAATATACTCATCCGTCTGAGAGATGGTGCCTTGAATGAGTTCATTTCCTCCTTGCAGAAAAATCAAACGACCATCTTTGAGCTTATCAACTTTCCTTAAAAACACCTGCTCTTTTGGTATGTTTTTCAAAAGTTCTAAAGTAATATCATTTTCAAAAAAACCTGACTTTCTGTTGATATCGGAGAGGTAGACCCTATCACGAGTCACTACAAACAAAGAATCCCCTATTGCCTTCACAGAAGTCACAAACTTACCCTCCTTACTTTCCTCATAGGTCAACTCCCCCGTCTGAGGAACATACCTCCCTACACCAGCTAGATTAGATGAAAACCAAAAAATCCCATTCTTATCTTTTGAGAAATTCGTAACTCTATTCCTTGGCTGACCTGCCAAAGCTATTTCATGTCGCAAATTTTTATAAACTCCATTTTCAAATAATTGCACACCATTATTGAAACCAAATAAAAATCTACCATCACCTAACTTGGCAACAGCAGTGACCTCGTCTTCTAAAAATCGTCTCGAATCGAAATTTAGAAATAGCAATGAATTGATATTAACCAGCCCCCTATTGGTCCCTATCCAAATAATTCCTTCACGATCTACAAATGCTGAATAAATATTATAAGCCTTTAAGGCTTCAAGAACACTTATTTCTTGAACTTGATTATTCTCGGGATTATACTTGTAAAGTTGCGAATTGAAAAAGTAATACACCCTCCCATCCTTGAATTGCAATCCACTGTAATCCACCACACTGTAGATGTTTTTAACAAAACCTACATGCGCAAGTTTATCAATTTGCAAAAAATCTGATCCTTGAGCTAAAAAATCTCTTCCCAGGTAATAAAAAACACTATCCTCTTCACTGTAAGCTACATATAAAATAGATCCAGGGATATCTACACCTTGAAAACTTAATCTCTCAAGCCCTTTGAATCCTAGATGAAATGAAGCTTTTTCAAAAAATAAATAGGACTCCCCATGATAGAAAAAGCCTGAAATAAAAGGCCCATATTCCAAAGACGAAAATTCCTCTTTATGCCATTTGCCATCTAACACTCTCCAAGACCATATAGCATCCAAAGTGATGACATGAACCATTTTCTCTTGCCCCTTGCCTAAAACAGTGACATTAAGAAACTTCAAGCTATTCAAGTCTTCTAATTCCTGAGGTAGCTTAAGCTCTTCCCAACCAAATTTGGAGTTTTTATAAACTTTCACCTCTTTGATGACATTAAAAACCCATATCAAGCCATCATCATCCTTTTGGAAACTTACCTTGTTGGTCAGGTCATTGGAAATACTATCAGGTATCCCGTAAGTAGCCATCCCGTCCGAATAATATATCCCATCATTTGTATTGAACCAAATCAATCCCTCTCTGTCTTGAGTCAACTGTTTGACATTAGAAGTCGGAAGGGCTACACCTTTGATTTCACTGTTAAATTGAAAAGATTGACCCAAAAGATCAAAATTCAGAAGTATAAATAAAAGAATAAGAAAATGGCTCTTCATATAATGGGCTTAAGTGGTTCTAAAATAGGAAAAGTTAATGAGAGTGTAAATAAAATGGATATTGTTTGAGAATTCTTTTTGTCTAAGGGCTTATTCTTTTATTTTTGTGTCAAACTTATAAAAATCGCAACATGAGTGTTTTAGTTAATAAGAATTCAAAAGTGATTGTGCAGGGTTTCACTGGATCTGAAGGTTCATTCCACGCACAGCAAATGATAGAGTACGGAACCAATGTAGTCGGTGGTGTAACCCCAGGCAAAGGTGGCTCTACTCATCTTGAAAAGCCAGTGTTCAATTCAGTAGAAGAAGCTGTAGAAAAAACAGGTGCTGACACCTCTATTATTTTTGTACCGCCAGCTTTTGCAGCTGATGCTATCATGGAAGCAGCTGATGCTGGTATCAAGGTAATCATCGCTATCACAGAAGGAATTCCTGTAGCTGACATGTTGAAGGCTAAGCCATATATCAAGCAAAGAGGAGCTACTTTGATAGGCCCTAACTGTCCAGGAGTAATCACTCCAGGAGAAGCAAAAGTAGGTATCATGCCTGGTTTTGTATTCAAAAAAGGTAGAATTGGTATCGTATCAAAATCAGGCACTTTGACTTATGAAGCAGCTGATCAAGTAGCAAAAGCTGGACTAGGTGTATCTACAGCAATCGGTATCGGTGGAGACCCTATTATCGGAACCTCTACCAAAGAAGCTGTACAACTTCTCATGGAGGATAGCGAAACTGATGCCATCGTAATGATCGGTGAAATCGGTGGAAACTATGAAGCTGAAGCTGCAAAATGGATCAGAGAAACAGGAAACAAAAAACCTGTAGTAGGTTTCATCGCAGGACAAACAGCACCTCCAGGACGTCGTATGGGTCACGCAGGAGCTATCGTAGGTGGAGCAGATGATACAGCAGAAGCCAAGATGAGAATCATGAGAGAAAATGGTATCCATGTAGCAGAATCACCAGCTGAAATTGGTGCTGTAATGGCCAAAGCTCTTGGTGTGGAAGCTTAATTATGATTTCTATAAAAAAATTTAATAGATTATTTTAATAATATAATCTGTATACGCTCCGAATAACTTCGGAGCGTTTTTTTTGTGATATAAAACATCTTATTTTCTTCATTTTTCACCATTAGAAGCCATAATTATGGTAAGTACAGACTTTTTTATTTAGAAGTTTAATTAGCAACCTGTAGATTTAGTAACATCAAATCCATTGATCCTCAATCATCTCTAGCTTAACCTTTAGGATATAGAGCACCGTATAGGTTTTTTCAGCTGGTATTCTCATAGTTTGATTTCAAAAAAAATTATATGTGCATATCCTCACAGGCACCAGCTACCAAGTCATATTTAGGGTTTTCAAGATCCAGATATTAATTGATACTGGATTCGCCTTGGCGGACAAGTTATTAGTGATACCAGTCTTGAAGTAATCTATTATTTGCTTGAAATACTTCTTCATGTATCAAAAAGGACATACATAAATTAAAATACGATGACTACAGAAAACATAAAACTGGATAAACTTAGCCCTTTTGTACAGTTTATTAGAAAAAGTACATTTGGCTCATTTTTGCTATTTTTCTCAGCTGGACTTGCATTGATACTAGCCAACTCTCCTGCCAATGTTCATATCCAATGGTTCTTGAATCAAAAAATAGGATTTACTATAAGTGGTTTTACTTTAGAAAAGTCTTTGTTGCTTTGGATCAATGATGGACTTATGTCTATATTCTTCTTTGTTGTAGGTTTGGAATTGAAAAGAGAAATCCTAGCTGGCGAACTCTCCGTACCAAAAAATGTTCTTATGCCAATAATAGGAGCTTTAGGAGGAATGATTCTACCTGCTTTGATTTATGTCACTTTCAATATAAGTGGTTCGGATGAGGCTTTGAAAGGCTGGGGAATCCCAATGGCTACAGATATCGCTTTTGCACTTGGAGTGCTTTACTTGCTAGGACCAAAAGTCCCGATTCAACTAAAAGTATTCCTGACTGCATTAGCTATTATAGATGACTTGGGTGCAGTATTGGTTGTTGCTATATTTTACACCTCAGAAATCTCAACTCAAAATCTATTAATCGCTGGACTAATTTTGGGCTTCATGTTTCTTTTGAGCAAACTGGGTGTGAGGAGAGTTTTAATTTTCTCTATTCTAGGAATAGGAGGAGTCTGGCTAGCCACCTTATTATCTGGAGTACATGCTACTATAGCGGCTGTTGTTGTTGCCTTTGTAATACCCGCAGACAGAAGAATCAACAAAGCTAGGTATATAGAATCTATCAATGCCTTGACTGAAAAATTCAAAAAAGCAAAAAAATCAAAAAAGGATGAATATTTGCTTTCGAGTGAGGAAGAAAACATAATCGGAGAAATAAAAAGAATCTCAAAAGCCTCTATTTCCCCTATGCAAAGACTAGAAAGAAGCATGCATGGACTAGTAGCTTACTTAGTTATGCCAATATTTGCTCTAGCAAATGCTGGAGTAATAATCGACAATAACTGGCTGGAAATGATAAGTAGTCCTGTCGCACTAGGTGTAGGAATAGGATTGGTTTTGGGGAAAATTTTAGGCATATATGGCTTATCAACTTTAGGATTGAAGCTTGGATGGTTTAGTATGCCAGATGGGCTCAATAATTCTATGCTCTTAGGGATATCGTTCTTAGCTGCAATAGGATTCACTATGTCTTTATTTATCAATTCACTAGCTTTTACTTCCAATACTTATCTTGAGCAAGCAAAAATGGGTGTGCTATTGGCTTCATTTCTTTCAGGGACATTGGGATATTTAATATTGAAAAAATCATTAAAGTCCTAAATCATGTGGGTATTTGCGGAGATACCAGAAAACAAATCCTACCAGAGTCTTCAAGAGTCAGAAACCAATGGAGACTCGATGAAGGCAGGTTGGATTTGCTCAGACTAAAACGCAGAGGATATTGATCTATAGGTAATCTATTAAATTACCTAAAACCATCCCTCTAATGCAAATTCAACTAAAAAACATATAAGCGCATTCAGTGTTTTCAGATTCCCTTTCAAATAACAAATGTGCTGCACAATAGTACTTTCCAATTTGCGAACAAAACCTGAAAGGTCTTCTTAACCAAACGACATTGATATCAAAACTAAAAAAGGCTGTTTCGAAAATTCGAAACAGCCTTTTTATTACTCTTCAATCTTGTCTAGACCATGCTCTTGCTCAAACTGATTCCTCTTGATTTCAAATCGTTCGATTTCTGCATTTACCATGTCGAGGGATTCATTGTATCTTGCAAACAAATCCGACATGTTTTTCTCCATTTCTGAAAAATTGAACTCCATAGCGTCCAACTGAAGTTTGGAGGATTTTTCGATCATGGCAACCTGACTGTGCTTAAGGTCCTCAAGCATTCTCAATGCCCTATCCATTTTCTCTAATTTCTCTCTGTTATTCATATCTAAAATATAATTTTTGATAAGATAAGTGCAAAGACTGTTCCAGAAATAACAAACTTTGATTCAACCCTGATTTTAAAATTATTCAAACTAAAATTGCTTTAATGTTGCTTTTTATTAAATTACAATCAGTCTAATGTAGCTTTCGAGCAATCGGAAGCTACAAACTTTTCAAACCGATACACCATGAAGAATATCAATATAAGGCATATTTTGCTAAAGCTTGTTTTAGTCTGCATCTACTCCTGCGCTGGAAATCAAAGCTCGGAACCTGAACTCAGCTTTAAGGAATTCATACTTATGAAATTCATCTAGACCGATTCACCTCCCCTGTTGAGGAGTACTTTCAATATTTGAGTGATTGGAAAGGAAAAGAAGCTTATGCTTTTCATGTTGAGGCAAAAGGACAAATCAAGCTATACAGTCTAGAGACAGGAGAGCTAATAGAAAGTATAGCATATTCAGAAAATCAACCTAACCTTCAAACTGGAATTCATGAATTTTTCATTATAAATGAAGATAGCATCTTTCTAAATCGCCGGAGAGCATACAAAATGTACCTCATCAACAAGGAGTTTGACATTGTTCAAACCTTAGATTTTTTTCTGGAAAATGATGAAATAGATAAAAACACAGGTTGGCCAAAATCCAAAGAAGCATTTATGCCTGTATTCAGCAGGAATAGACTTTTCAGAAAGATTGAAGATAAGATCTATGTCTCAGGCGCACCAAATATCAATGCAGTCTATGCCGAAGCAACAAGTGTAAAAACCCTTCTCAATTCCAAGAGTCTGGTCACTGGAGAGACGCAATCACTTTTAGGTTTTCCAGAAAAGTTGCAAGGTAGAGGATTAGGGGAGTATTATGAGATGTTATATATGGATTACAACCCTAATGAGGACTTCTTCTTGTTAAGTTATGCTGCGGACGAAAAAGCTTACTTGGCAAACAGGGAGTTGAATATTATAGAAGAGTTTGACGCATTTCCGAAAAACTACAAAAAAGCCCCACCTCTATCCTCTAAAGAAATCGAAAACAATGATGCGTACAGATCTCATTATCAAAACCACCACATCTTTGGATCTATTCATTGGGATCCATTTCGAAAACTCATCTATAGAATAGTTGAGGAGCCAAATAAAAATTATAAACCAGGATTGCTACGTGACCCAATTCACCGAGCTCGGAATATGACGATTATGGCTTTTGACCCAAAGCAAAACTATCGTAAAATCGCTCAACTCCTAGTTGAAAAATCAGAAAATGGGACTTATCTGGACCGATGTTTTGTTAATGAAAAAGGGTTCAACATCACTTATGTCAGCAATGAAAATGAGGATAAACTGTACTTCAAAACCTACTTAGTAGAATGAGGTATATTTATTTCATATTTGTGTTTCAGCTTCTTTCATACTGTAGCTCAAAAAGCTCCATGGAAAATATGATATTGAGCTATGTTGAAGAAATCACTAATTCCAAACCTCAAGAAGATCACCAATACATACTGGTTTCAGACTTCAGCTGTGCACCATGCAAAGAAAAAATCTTTAACGAAATAGAAACTACAAATAGCCATACAATTTACATAATTGTCCAGCCCAGAAACAGATCAGTTCTTGAAGAACGGTTCGATCGTGCGATTGAAAATAAAATGGTTTTCATTGATTTTGAAGGAATTAACAGAAAACAGGGTGTGATTTTTGACAATGCTCTTGAGCTAAAAATGCGAGACAAGAAATGGCAAGTACCGCTAAAACTAGATTAGATTTCTATAATTCTACTTAAAAGTATTATCAATATTATAAACCCAAACACCATATTTTGAATTCGATCTCGGGCCTAGCCATAAATTTCAGCCTTCAATTCCCTACATTTGCAGGGGAATAGCGAAAATCATGATATCAGTAGACAATATTTCAGTTTTGCATGGAGGACATGCATTGTTCAGTGACGTTTCATTTTCAATCAACGAGAATGATAAAATCGCCCTTATGGGTAAAAATGGTGCAGGAAAATCCACCATGCTTAAGATCATTGCAGGCGCAACCAAAGCCACAAAAGGTGGAGTTTCTGCACCAAAAGATGCAGTGATTGCATACCTGCCGCAGCATTTGCTCACATCTGACGATTGCTCAGTAAGAGATGAAGCAGCCAAAGCATTTGCCTCCTACCTGAGCATGAAAACTGAAATCGAAAGGCTCAATGAAGAGCTCACTGTCAGAACAGACTATGATTCTGAAGATTATTATAAAATCATCGAACAAGTATCCGAACTCAGCGAAAAATTCTATGCTATAGAAGAAGTCAATTATGAAGCTGAAGTCGAAAAGGTGCTATTGGGATTAGGATTTGAAAGAGCTGACTTGGACAGGTCAACCTCTGAGTTTTCAGGTGGCTGGAGAATGCGCATAGAGCTTGCCAAAATCCTCCTTCAAAAGCCCGACCTTATCCTTCTCGATGAGCCAACGAACCATTTGGATATTGAATCCATACAGTGGCTTGAGGAGTTTTTGACTGAAAAAGCCAAAGCGGTGGTAGTAATCTCTCACGATAGGGCTTTTGTAGACAACATCACCAACCGTACCATCGAGGTCACCATGGGAAGAATCTACGATTACAAAGCCAAATACTCCCATTACCTCGAGCTGAGAAAAGAGCGCAGAGAGCAGCAACAAAAGCAATACGACGAGCAACAAAAGTTCATTGCAGAGACTACTCAGTTTATAGAAAGATTCAAAGGAACTTATTCCAAAACGCTACAAGTACAATCTCGTGTGAAGATGCTAGAGAAACTTGATATCGTGGAAGTAGATGAAGTGGATACTTCGGCTTTGAAGCTGAGGTTCCCTCCTTCGCCAAGGTCAGGCAAATACCCAGTGATCGTACAAGACCTCTCCAAGGCCTATGGAGACCATGTGGTATTCAAAGATGCGAGCATGATCATCGAGCAAGGGCAGAAAGTATCATTCGTGGGAAAAAATGGGGAGGGTAAATCCACCATGATCAAAGCCATCATGGGAGAAATTGACTATGAAGGCAAGTGCGAACTTGGACACAATGCAATGATTGGCTATTTTGCTCAGAATCAAGCGTCTTTACTTGACGAGAGTTTGACCATATTCGAGACCATAGACCAGATAGCCGTAGGTGAGATTCGTTCCAAGATCAAAGACTTGCTTGGTGCTTTTATGTTCAAAGGAGATGATATCAATAAAAAAGTAAAAGTACTTTCTGGAGGAGAAAAAACCAGGCTTGCCATGATCAAGCTTTTGCTAGAGCCTGTTAATCTCCTGATTCTCGATGAGCCAACCAACCACTTGGACATGAAGACCAAGGACATCATCAAAGATGCACTAAAAGCCTTTGACGGCACCTTGATCATCGTATCGCATGATAGAGATTTCTTGGATGGATTGGTCACCAAAGTATTCGAATTTGGCAATAAGCGTGTCAAAGAACACTTTGAGGACATCAATGGATTCTTGAGAAATAAGAAATTGGAGAATTTGAGAGAGGTGGAAAGAAAGTAAAGTTGATGCATACCCTTGGGCTGGTGTCTTCACAAATCATAAATAAGTGTTCTATGAGGACACAGAGCATGGGGGAAATAAGGTGGATATATGCTTCGCCAAATAAATTGAAATAAACCGCAATCTTCCCTACATTATCAGGGAAATCTCCCTTAGGAAAAACCTTCGAGGTCAAAAAAAGACCTCAAAGGTTAGTGCACACCGTGACCCTTGAGGTTTCAAAAAACCTCGAGGGTCTTTGCACAAGGGGAATTGTTTTTAGAAAAAGGTGCTCTTGCTAAAACAAATCTCAATCTTCCCTACCCCATCAGGGAAATCTCCCTTAGGAAAAACCTTCGAGGTCAAAAAAAGACCTCAAAGGTTAGTGCACACCGTGACCCTTGAGGTTTCAAAAAACCTCGAGGGTCTTTGCACAAGGGGAATTGTTTTTAGCAAAAGGTGCTCTTGCTAATGAATCTTCGAGGGTTCCCTCCCCATGGTTTGTGTCCCCACAAACCATTCCCCTATCCACACTCCATGGCTGGTGTCCTCATCAGCCATTCAAAACTGAAAAAAATCACCCCCTACTCGCAATTACTAGCGGATCCTGTCGAAGTAAATAAACCAAGGATTGATAGAGCTCTTTGTTGTAAGCCTTGAAAGTGGAAGATTTCTCAAAAAAGGTTTCTAAGGCAACAGCAAAAAACTCATGAGCATTTATGCCTGCACTTTCTCTGAAAAGTGATTTCTGATTGTTTCGGATTTTCCCCATTTCCAATTTGGCCTGTTCCGCATACCTTTCCCAAAGATCAGGATTAAAAAAACGACTCTCTCTGTTGTAATGAATCTGATTCTCCAGTTTCATGGCATGAGCTATTTCGTGAATTCCTAAGTTCACCCCATTTTCTTGGTCGATAAAACCCTTTACAAAATTCTCCCAAGACAACACTATGATACCCAGTCTAGGATTCACTTCACCTTGATGATATTGCTTGTTTATGGTCGAGTAATAGGAATCTGGATAGATAAGAATCTTACTGAAATGCTTCAGCCTGACCCGAGGATACCCGAATGTGACCATCACCGCAGTAGCGGCGATCAAAAGTTTCATCTCTTGCGTGACGACTTTCAAGTCTCCTCGTGGCAGAAACTCCTTTTCGGCTATAAACCACTCCACTTTTTCAGCAAACTCTTCCTTATGCACACTGGAAAGCCCCGCAAAATATGAAAACAGGTTTGTTAATACTTTCTTATCTTGGGGTGAAAGTTTTTGCTTGATCCATCTCAATTTGAGATTTCTGTAAGAAGCATACACATGCTCTCCAAGAGAAAAGAATAAACGTGTCAAGAAAAACATCCAAACAGTTGGTTTAAAATTGAAAGACTCCTGCAAAATAACAAAAGCTTCTGAAATCACTCTTTTACTTTACCAGCTACTTTGCTAATGTGCTCTTTTTCATGCCCCCACCCCAAGGCTGGTATCCTCACCAGCAATTTATACTCTCCCATGTCTGGTGTCTTCCCCAGCCATATTTGCTCATTTCTTCGGCCGTGGCTTGTGAGGACACTAAGTAGAGTTTAGGAATCTAAATTTTCAAAAAGGGTTAAACTATTATATTAATATTTAAAAAGCCCCCAATAAGCATTAAACTTTATGGGGGCCTATGTTTGAATCAAGGATATTGGAACTTAATTACCAATTTATTTCATCTGATGTGCAATTTTCACATACCCATTCCCTTCTTTTCTTGCTCTCAATTTCCCATTTACATATATCTCCGTTGTGATCAATACTGCGGGATCATCGCAGATAGCAACTACTTCTGCATATGATCTTGATTTGTAATTTGCAGAAGATTCCCAGAAGTCCTTAATTACTAAACCTATATCACTTAAAGTAATTTGTGCACCTTCGGTATTACTATAAACAACTTTTCGCACAGAATACTCTTTATCATCATCTGACTCGCAAGAACTCAATATGGTACATGAAAAGATTATAAATAAAATTAAAATACTTTTGAATTTCATAATTTATCGTTTTAAATCAATATCCTTCTCCTTTTATCCGGTGGGTTAAATTCAAATAGCTGTTTCTTTCCATTTTAGCTCTTAATTTCCCATCAACATAAATCTCCGCAGTTATCAATACTGTTGGATCCTCACACCGGGCAACTATCTGTGCATAATAACTTTTTGTCACAAACTCCCTCGACCAATTATCTTTAATTGTCAGGTCATAATATGACAGTAATATTAATGCCCCTTCTGTATTACTATAAACCCTGTATTCTACCAAATGCTCTTTGTCTCTTATATCTTCTTCATCAATACATGAAACGAGAAATAAACCCATTAACAGGCCAAAGGCTATACAAACCTTTAAAGATAGTAATCTTACTTTCATAGTTAATAAATTGATAGTTAAAATAAATTGATAGTTAAAATAAATTGATAGTTAAAACAAATTTATAGTTAAAACAAATTGATAGTTAAAACAAATTGATAATCAAAATAGAATTTTTGTCTTATTTCTTATTGAAAAAAGAATCTTTTTATTTTTGAAGATGCAAATTTAGAGATTATTCAAACATATTCTAACCATTATTCAAAAAATATCCGATTTATAATTTAAACTAATGATTCTCAGAAAGATAAAATTTTGAGTCATACAAACCCCAAGATGTATAAAAAAGGTAGCAAAAAGTACCTTTAAAACAAAATCTTGTAAAATTTAAATCCAGTTTCAGCCAGCTTCAGGAAAGCAACAACCTTGTTTAGACATATAACACGATTCAATCCTTTTCAGGACAATAAAATTTCTGCGGGTATTTTTAGGTCTTTGTAAAGGGATTTTATCATACCTAAAGTCAGCTTACGTTTTCTATTAAGAATTTCACTTACCCTACTTTGGCTACCTAGGTATTTCACCATATCGGCACTAGACATACCCATTTGCTCCATGCGGAATTTAATGGCATCCACTGGATCTGGTGGTGCAATAGGATAATGTTTTAACTCATATGATTCCACCAAGGTCACCAACAAATCTAATTCATCGCCTTCTGGAGTATCTTTTTTTACTCCCCACAATGCTTCAATCCTACTTAAAGAAGCTTGATAATCCTCTTCTGTTTTTATTGGTCTAATGTTCATAATTAAATTGTTCTAGCGTCAATCTTATCTTACTGTTTATGTGTCCCTATAAACCTTACGAAAATCACTTGGAATTCATAATCAATCGCAACAACTAGTCTGTAATCGTTACCTTTTATGTTAAAAACAACCCTGCCGTCACCAACAATGCTTGCATTTTTATATTGCTTTTTTAACTCATTTGAGTTTTTCCATTCAGCTAATTTTGCATCATGATACCAAGAACTTAATGAAACTTCAGAATCAGAATATTCTGGTCTCTCAAAGAAGTTTCTAAGTGTTCTAAATGCAATAATTCTCACGGTATAAAAATACAAAAAATATACCACATATCCCAAATTGGGATATTCACGCCAAAGAAATAGCTTTTAAGAACCCTTCGAGGGTTAATCTTTTTCTAAGTCAATAGATCTGATCTGATTAATTGATATTAATTCATTCTTAAACCCTCGAAGGGTTTTCCTAAGGCAGTTTTTCCTGATATTCACGCATGGCTTCTCCAAAAAACAACCTCTAAAGTCAATAACATTTTCTTCATTGATTTGTGTCATCAAAAGCTGTAATTGAACAAGTCAAGTGAGGACACAGTACATGGGGGAAGAAAAAACAAGAACAAAGTGAAGGTAAATTAATACCTGGTAGAGATACAATACCCGAATAATTGAGCATAAAAAAAGGCCAGTGATAACACAAGCCTTTTTATTCTTTATTTTAATTATACTCTTCTTCACCAATGGTATCAATTCATTGCATAGACTAAATCGGTTGCTATTGGTTAATATCGATGAATATCTAATATCAATTATTATCGAAGGTATGGTAAATCGATATTTTCTATACTTACTGGTGTATTTGTGAATATAAATACAATTTACATGTTACAACTGAATCCTGCCTATTGCTATCAATTACTTTGCGTAACTCACTGATCTCATTTCTCTGATCACAGTGATCTTGATCTGACCAGGGTATTGCATTTCCTTTTCGATCTTTTGAGAAATATCAAATGAAAGCTGACTGGCTGTTTGATCATTGACATTGTCGGCATCTACCAACACCCTCAACTCACGACCTGCCTGCATTGCAAAGCACTTGTTGACACCATCAAAACTCAAAGCCAAGTCTTCAAGATCTTTCAATCTCTTGATATAGCTGTCCATGATCTCCCTTCTTGCTCCAGGCCTTGAACCAGAAATGGCATCAGAAGCTTGAACAATCGGTGATATCATCGAAGTCATCTCAATCTCATCATGGTGAGCTCCGATTGCATTACATACTTCAGGATGCTCTTTGTACTTTTTGGCAAGCTCCATACCCAAGATAGCGTGAGGCAGTTCTGCCTCCTCTGGATACACCTTCCCGATATCATGTAGTAATCCTGCCCTCTTGGCAAGCTTGGCATTCAAGCCCATCTCAGCCGCCATGGTCGCACAAAGCTTGGCTACTTCTCTTGAGTGCTGAAGAAGATTCTGACCATAAGAAGACCTGAACCTCATTCTTCCTACCATTCTGATCAACTCAGGGTGTAAGCCATGGATTCCTAGATCAATACAAGTCCTCTCACCGATCTCAACAATTTCTTCTTCTATATTTTTCTCCGTCTTGGCTACAACTTCCTCGATTCTGGCAGGGTGAATTCTACCATCCTGTACCAATCTATGTAGTGACAGTCTTGCGACTTCTCTTCTTACAGGGTCAAACCCTGAGATAATGATCGCCTCTGGTGTATCATCTACCACGATCTCTACGCCCGTAGCCGCTTCCAACGCACGGATATTCCTACCTTCTCTACCGATGATCTTACCTTTGATATCATCACTCTCGATATTGAATACTGACACACAATTTTCAATAGCATGCTCAGTAGCCGTTCTTTGAATAGTATCAAGAACGATTTTTTTAGCTTGCTTCGTTGCTGATAATTTAGCCTGATCGAGGATGTCCTTGATATGAGAAGAAGCTTTTGTACTTGCTTCATCTTTAAGCATTTCTACAAGTTGTTCTTTGGCTTCTTCCTTAGTTAAGTTAGCAATTTTCTCTAAATCTGAAATTCGCTGACTAGTTACTTTATCAAGCTCATCTTTCTTTACTTGAACTGCATGTAGTTGTGCATTCAAGTTTTCTTTCTTACTATCAAGTTCCGCTTCTTTTCTCTTGATCTGCTCTAATTCCTTGTTGAGAGATTGTTCCTTTTGCTTGAGTTTGTTTTCATTGGTGATGATGATGTTTTTCTTCTTATTCACCTCTTCTTCAAACTCCGACTTGAGCTTCAAGTATTTTTCTTTGGCTTCAAGTATCCTATCCTTTTTCAAGGCTTCAGCGTTCATCTCTGCCTCTCGAGTGATGATTTTAGCTTTTTCTCTAGCTTCTTCTTCAATTTTTTTGTTGTTGCCTTTCATAAATAGGCCAACTAACAAGGCGCCGATACCAAGACCAACTAGGCCTGCGACGATCATGTATATTGATTCTCCCATAGGTTTATTATACTTTAATACCTCATAGGAAAACAAAAAGTACCGATTGGTTCAAGAATCTAATTATAATAGATTAGTGAGTCTTTGATTGATTTTATGCAAATTTTCCTTGATCAATTCACTATCGTCGGAATTGACCTTGTCTTGTTCCATGGATTCTACCATGCAATCAAATGCCGCCATTGCGAGCAAATCTTGCTTGTCATCCAAACCAAATTCTTCTCTATATCTTTTTATTTTATCATTAATCAATTTTCCTGCATGTCTGATTTTCGCCTCATCCTCCACTTTTACTTTCATGGGATATTCCCTATCCCCTATCTTAATTTTTATCGAAAGTGTATCCATATCATTCAGACAAATAGGCAATTATATTATCGATCTCTTGTATATAATTATTGATCCTCTCTCTCAACTCGGCAGACTCAATGTTCTCCACTGGTATGCTGTTTACAAGTTTAGTGATTTTAATTTGATTTTTAAAATCCTCCAAGGCCGCATCTTTCTCTTTGACACTAGATCTCAAGAAATCTACCTCATGCTTTAGCATCAGGTTTTGCTCTTCCAACTGTTCAACTTTTTTGCTTACTTGGTTGCTGAGCTTTTCTAGTCTTTGGAGTTCTTCATGAATCATATTTATTTCCTAATCATTGCACCGACCTCATTCTCAAATGTCTGAATCAGTCGATTCATTGTTTTATCGATTACTTTATCTGTAAGTGTTTGCTCTGTGTCTTGAAGGTAAAAACTAAGCGCATAAGCCTTTTTGCTAGATTCGATTTTATCTCCTTGATACACATCAAATACCCCAATCCGTTGCAACAATTTGCCACCGGCTTTCAATGCCACAGTTTTCACCTGATCGAAAGTAATCGTTTTGTCAATCACCAAAGACAAATCTCTCCTGACTTCAGGAAACTTAGAAATCTCTTGATACTTCTTCAAACCCTTTGATTTCTTACAAATCAAATCCCAATTTAGCTCTGCAAATAACACTTCTTGCTTAACCTCCGCAAGCTTAGCAGATGAAGCACTAAGCATCCCTACACTACCCAGTTCCTTGGTCCCGATCATCAACTGCAAAGCATAGTCATATGGAGATTCATGCACAATAGACACATTCACATTGTCTATCCCCATTTTTTCCAAAATCAAATCTACAACGGTGTAAAGATCTGGAAATTGTACAGGTTTTGAAGGCGCTAGCCAACTCTCCGCCACCTTGTCTCCTGTCAAAAACAAAGACAACCTTTTCTCTTCCCTATACCCTTGAGCCTCTTTGAAGTAGACAGATCCAAATTCGAAAAGCTTCAAATCTTTTTGCCTACGATTGATGTTATGAGCCAAAACCTCAAGTCCTGTGAATAACAGGCTTTGACGCATCACACCCAAATCTTCACTCAATTTGTTTAAAATCACTACATTATCAGACTCTTGCAAATGTGTCGACTTCTCAACATATGCTGGCTTGGTCAATGAATTGGTAATGATCTCAAAATAGCCAAGTCCAGTAAGCAGCTCGCTTAATCTATATTGAAGCTTGTTCAGGTCTTTGGACGGATGCTCAGCAAGATAATCTGCATCAAGGTTTTCAGACAATGATACCCGGTCAAAACCATAGATCCTCAAGATCTCTTCTATCACATCAGCTTCTCTCGTCACATCCACTCTGTAAGGCTTTACCATAGCTGTAAATCCCTCAGCTGACTCATTGCTCAACTGAATATCCAAGCCTTCCAAAATTGATTTAACTTCCTCTGGAGCTATATGCTTACCTATCAGCCTGTCTATGTGCTTGTAGCTCACTTCGATTTGGAAATCCTCGACAGGGTTTGGATAGATATCTATTACTTCCGAAGCGAATTCTCCTCCAGCAATCTCTTTTATCAAATTTGCCGCACGCTGTAGTGCATAGATGGGCATATTGGGATCTGTACCTCTTTCAAATCTAAAAGAAGCATCAGTCTTCAAGCCATGAAACTGACTTCCCTTTCTAATCACATCAGGTGAAAAGTATGCCGATTCCAAGAATATGGAAGTGGTCTCTTCTGACACCCCAGAACCTTTTCCACCAAACACACCAGCTATACACAACCCTCCATTCTGATCACAAATCATCAACTCTTCACCAGAAAGCGTCCTTTCTTTCTCATCAAGGGTAGTGAATTTTGTCCCTTTTGGAAGCTTTTTCACTGTAATCTTACCACCTTCAATTTTTGCTGCATCAAATGCATGCAATGGCTGTCCGAGGTCATGAAGGATAAAGTTGGTAATGTCTACCACATTGTTAATTGGCTCCAAATCTAAAGCCTTGAGGTAATTTTGCAGCCATTCTGGTGAAGGGGCTACTTGAACGCCCTCTATGGTGATCCCTGCATATCTTGGACAGTCATTTGTATTTTCTACCTCTACTGCGATACCAGTCTTCCCCTTTGGTGCATCAAAATGTTCAATCGAAGGCAATTGAATATCTTTTCCCAAAAGTGCCTTTAAGTCTCGTGCTACTCCCAAGTGTGAAGCTGCATCGGCCCGATTGGGTGTAAGCCCAATTTCCAACACTTCGGTAGATTCAATATTGAAGTAAGATGCTGCAGGTGCACCGTTAGCTAAATCAGTGTCCAAAACCATGATCCCAGCGTGACTTTCTCCAATGCCAATTTCATCTTCCGCACAAATCATTCCTTGAGAAACCTCTCCCCTGATTTTTGCTTTTTTGATTTGAAAAGGCTCACCTGATAAAGGATATAACATCGCTCCTTCAGTAGCTACAATTACTTTTTGACCAGCTGCTACATTTGGTGCTCCACATACGATAGGAACTACCGCTGTACCAATATCTACGGTAGTGATGCTTAACTTATCTGCATTGGGATGTCTTTCGCATGTCAATACTTCGCCAATTACTACACCTTCCAATCCACCTTTTATCGACTCGAAGGTCTCGATACCTTCTACTTCCAAGCCTGACCCAGTCAATAGCGCTGCGATCTCTTCAGCAGTCTGATCTAGTTCAATAAAATGCTTGAGTCTATTTATAGAAATCTTCATGAATTTGCTATTATTTCAGAATAAAGGACAAATTTAAGAGAAATGCATTAGGCATAAGGCTAAATCAACCTATTTTTTTGGTCATTTTAGTCCAAGGAGAAGCTGTCTCAAAAATTATTGATATCCAATTTCACTATTTCCTATTTCACGTAGTCTTTCTCCCCAACTTTAATAGCTAAATCCATGATGTTCTCTTTCGGTGGTAAAGGACAAGCAAAATCTGGATTATAAGCACAATAAGGATTGTATGCCAGGTTGAAATCTATCAAAATACTGTTCTTCCCATCTTGCCTAAGGTTCAAGTAACGACCTCCACCATAAGTCTCTACGCCGCTTGTTTCATCAGCAAAAGCAAGAAAAAAATTCCGCATATCGGACTCATTTTTGGATTGTAGTAACAACAACTTCACTGACTTCCCTTGCAAATCAAATACGGCATAGCTGTGTTTGATATACTTTTCTATCGAACCATCTGTCATAGGGATTTCAATCATTTTTCTGTCCTCCACAGGTTCTAACTTGGCTCTAACTCTATAAGCTGCATCTATTGGATAGAATGTCAATGTATTCAACACCTTTTTCTGCTCTTCATCAAGGGGAGATTCTGGACTGTACCTCAGAAATTTAAACTGCTTGTCCCTTTCTCTTTCTATACTTTCAAAATACACCTCTTGATCATCAGCACTGGTCAACATGTAAGCTATAGAAGCAATCACCCCAATAGCAATAAATAGCAAAACAATATTTCTTTTATTCATCTTTTAAATCTTTCCTTCATCTGCGAAGCTAAAATAACCACTATCTGTGAAAATCAAATGATCTAAAACACTTACCTCCAAATTTTGACCTATCAGCTTTAGCCTATCGGTCAAAGCTATGTCCTGACGCGAAGGGCTTAAGCTACCCGAAGGGTGATTGTGCACCAAGATCATGGAGCTCGCCATCAGCTCCAAGGCATACTTGAAGATCATCTTTGGGTCAGCAATTGTGGCATTTGATCCTCCTTTGGATATCAACTGCTTTTTGATCACATAGTTGTTTCTATTGAGATAAATCACCCAAAAATTTTCAACTATCTCATCTTGTAAATAAGGGGTCATGATTTGATAAGCATCAACGGAAGAGGTGATACGATCCTTTTTTGTAGGCTCTTGCAGCTTTCTTCGTCGGCCTAGCTCAAGTGCACTCACTATCGCAATTGCCTTCGCTTCACCAATCCCCTTGAACTGCTGCAGATCTTTCACAGAAAGTCTAGCCAACTCTCCGAGATTATTATTAACCTTACTCAGAATGAAACGGGATAAATCTACAGCACTTATTGATTTGGTCCCAGAACCGATCAAAATGGCGATCAACTCAGCATCCGACAGTGCAGATTTTCCTTTCAACAATAACTTCTCCCTAGGCCTATCTTCCTCGGAGAGCATCGAAATCTTGATAGATTGATATGTATCCATAAAAATTTTATTAAGGTTAAAAATTACATCTAACAAGTTAGAAAAAAAATGGACACAAAAAAAAGTCCTAACCTTACAGATTAGGACTCAATCATATTTTCCAGGTTATAATTAACCTAAAGAATTAACCAATTTGGTCAATTTTGATTTCTTATTTGAAGCGTTGTTCTTGTGAATGATATTCTTCTTAGCCAATTTATCAATCATAGAAGTAACTTTCTTCAACAATTCTTGAGCTTCAACTTTGTCAGTAGTAAGTCTCAATCTTTTGATAAAAGTCCTTGTAGTCTTGGCCTGATATCTGTTTCTCAAACGTTTGGCTTCGTTTGCACGAATTCTTTTAAGTGCCGATTTGTGATTTGCCATATCTTTATTTGCTTAATTTCTTTTACAATCCCATTATTCCTAAACGGAGTGCAAAGTTAATAGATTAATTTTTAAACACAAAAGGATTTCTCGACTAAACCTAGTAAAGTTGATAAATCAGCATGAGTTTTTTTTACTTTTCCGCCTTAGTGCTGCAAAGGTAACATATAATTTCAGTATCCAAATCGATTTGCTATAAATACTAGCGTGGGAGTCAGTAGTTTTATGCTAAATTATTTTTGAAAGGCACAGAAATCAATTCTGAGGAAAGTCTCAAACATCAAAAAGATTTTGTTTGTCTTCGTGATTGGATCTCCTTTGGATATCCAAGTTATTTTGATAGGGTTAAAAATCTTCCTACTTGATTTTTCCACACCTATTTTTTAAATTGATTGTGTATTAACTCTCTTTGATCATGAGACACTTTTTGTTGATTTTGTTTTTCCTACTGGTTGGCAACATGGCTGTGGCAGCTTGGGGATTTTTTGCTCACAAAAAAATCAACAGGCATGCTGTATTTTCACTTCCACCAGAAATGATAGGCTTTTTTAAGTCAAATATCCAATTCATCACTGAAAACGCTGTCAATCCAGACAGACGACGCTACGCCGTATTTGGTGAAGCCGAAAAACATTATTTGGATGCTGATATCTATGGGGATAGTGCTGTATACACTCTCCCTAGGTATTGGCAACAAGCTGTAGAAAAATTCGGCGAGGAAGAACTTCGTAAGCATGGTATAGGCCCTTGGAATGCATACAATACCAAAAACCAACTTACGGAAGCATTTAAAAGGAAAGACAAAAAGGCGATTCTAAGACTTGCAGCTGATCTAGGCCATTATATAGGTGACATCAATGTGCCATTGCACACCACCAAAAACTATAATGGCCAATTGACAAATCAATATGGAATTCATGCATTTTGGGAAAGTAGAATTCCAGAACTTTTGTCAGAAGATTACGACTTGCTAGTCGGGCAAGCTGAATACATCTCGAACACACAGCTTGCTGCTTGGGATGCGATCATCTTTGCACATTTGGCACTTGATTCCGTGCTTCACTTTGAAAAAATCTTAAGTGACAAATTTCCAGAAGATAGAAAATACAGTTTTGAGGAAAGAGCAGGAATCAACACGAGAGTCTATTCTAAGGAGTTCACCAAGGCATACCATGACATGCTATCGGGGCAAGTGGAACGTCAGATGAAGCGCTCGATCAAAATGATAGCGGATTTTTGGTATAGTGCATGGATAGATGCCGGCCAGCCCGTCCTCAATGATCTTTTGGACAAACCATTGGAAGATCTTGAAGAAATATATCCCATTCCGAGCTCTCCACTCAATGTGCGAGATCATGAAACTATAGCAAACAAAGAATCCCCAGAAGAACTACGCAGATCATTTTTTAGGTCTATGTGGAGGACTGGGGATTAAAACTTAAAACATCAAGAGATTCACCTGTGTCTATACCCCCAAATACTGCTTAATTGCCTCTGCCAACTTTGTAAAAGTCCTTCGAAAAGTGGCTTCATCATCTTCCAGTAATGTCACTCTAAAACCTCGTAGTTCTGAACAAAAAGAAGAAATAGGTACCACACAGATTCCGGTAGATGCCAATAAGCAATAGACAAAACGTTTGTCAAGTGGCATACCCTGCTCTTCTAGCCATGAATCCAAGAGGTTTTTTATACTGACATTTTCTACAGGCAGTAACTGATCGGGCTTTAGGTAGGTCTCTTCAAAAACAATGGTATTGTAAAACGCCCCTTGTGTAGGATTAAATTTGATACCTGGGATCCCATCAAGCAAGTCGCTTAAGAGTTGACTTCTTTTTCCAATTTTACTATTTTCCTCAAGCCTGTAAGTTTTGTAAGCAGGATGCGACATGATCTTCGGAATCGAAAGTTGAGGCAAAATGGTCGAACACACCTCTATCATCTTGGCATTTTCTAAGGTCTGTACTAACTTCCCAAATTCTTTGGAAGCGTCTCTATTATAAAACTCCATCCAACCACATCTGGATCCTGGCCACGGGAACTCCTTAGAAATGCCCTTCAGGGAAATCGCTGGCAAATCTCCAACAACCTCCGAAAGTGCCACTGCTTTTATCCCATTGTAGGTGATATTCTGATAAATCTCATCTGCTATCAAAAGCAACTTGAATTCCCTTGCTATTTCCACAAAGCTTTCAAGCACTTCCTTTGGATATACCATCCCTGTTGGATTATCAGGGTTGATGATCAATATACCCACAATACTAGGATTATACTTTACCTTATTATACAAATCCTCCATATCAGGAAGCCACTGATTGTCTGGGTCTAGCTTGTAAGTTATCGGTGAAGTATTGGCATGTGCCGCCTCAGCAGAGCTATGTGTACTGTAGGCTGGCGAGGGACCAATGATCCTTGCTGTAGGAATCAAAAACTGATAAAGTTTAGCTATAGCATCACCTAAACCATTGAAAAATAAAATATCGCTTGCTGTAATCTGAACTCCCTTTTTCTCATTGTTCAAACTAGCTAAAAACTCCCGAGTCTCCAAAACACCCTTAGAATCTGCATAACCATAGGAATAATCTTGTTTCACTAATTCAGCGACTATCTCCTTCATCCATACAGGCACATTGTTGTTTTTTTGAATAGGGTCACCGATATTTTCCCAAGTGATCCTTTGCCCCAAAGCCTCAACTTGCCTTGCCTTTTTGACAATTCCCCTGATCTCATAATTCAACTCTTCGGCACCTGGCCTAAGCAACAAAGTTCTCATAATTCAAATTTTAGAAAATCGTCAGCAAAGAAACAAAAAACTATGTGAAGACTAATTAATTTCAAAGAAAGATATTCAAACCTTCATAAAAAATGAAATGAGATTCTTCCTAACCACAAACCTAAAAAACAATCTATGGAAACAACTACATGTATCTGGAAACTATAGCATTTCAAATTCTTTTGCAAGTTTTATAAATTTGAATTCAATACTTTTAGGTGAGGTAATATTAAGTTAATTAAAAACTTAACTTTAGTGAAACATGTTCAAATTACAGTACATTTCGGATAGCAGCGGAAAAACAACTGGAGTATTTATCCCAATATACGAATGGGTTGACTTAAAAAAGCGATTGCAAGATATCGACTTAGAAAGCACCCCACCTCATTGGCAACAAAAAGATGTTACCCAACGCCTTGACTTATTCAAAAAAAGCCCTGATACAGCTCTTGACTTTGAAAAAGCTATTTCAGATATTGAAAAAGAATTGTAATGTATAATGCTATTATTCTCCCGTTGGCCAAAGTGGATATTTCATTGGTTTCAAAATGGTACAACGATAGAGAAAAAGGGCTTGAGTTAAAATTCATTCATGAGGTAAAAGCCAAAGTTAAGAATATTCAAAAAAACCCTTTAGCTTCTAATATTCGCTACCAAAGCGTTAGAACAGCTGCGTTAAACATTTCCCCATTTACGATACATTACGTTTTTGACGAAGATAGCAATAGTTTTTCGCATGAGTAGAAATCCAGACCTTTGGAAAGTTCGCTAAACATTTTCTTAATCACTAAATTTTTTGACCAAGAATTATCCCAATTTATCTTTGCAAAAAAGAACTCAAAGTTTGAAATCCCTGTTGATTTTTGATACCCAAAATTTCCTTACTGAAAAAGCTTTATCAATTTTCAGAATCTCGAAGGAATAACATGAAAAATAGAGAGAATTTTGTAATCATACTCATACTCGGTGCATTATGTACCATCAGTCCATTTTCGATTGACATGTACCTCCCAGGATTTCCCGCGATGGCTAAAGACCTTGGAGTTGACATTTCCAAAATTCAACTATCTCTGACAAGTTACCTAGTTGGAATTGCCATTGGTCAGCTGTTCTATGGCCCGCTTTTGGACAAATATGGGAGAAAGAAACCACTAATCATAGGTATGCTAATCTATATCGTATCTTCGATATTTTGTGCATATGCCTCATCTGTGGATAGCTTGATCTTGATGCGCTTCTTACAAGCCGTCGGTGGCTGTGTTGGTATGGTTGCAGCTCAAGCTTTGGTTAGAGATATCTTCCCTGTCAATAAAACTGCACAAGTACTGGCATTGCTTACTTTGGTGATTGCCGTATCTCCAATGATTGCCCCTACAGTAGGTGGTTATATGAGCGCACATTTTCATTGGCATTCAATATTTATCGTACTTGCCGCAATTACAGCAGTAATATTGGTTGCTGCGATATTCCTATTACCCAATGGAGCAGCACCAGAAAGCAACCTATCACTTAGACCAATGAAGGTTATCTCCAACTACAAATCTGTGCTAGACAATCGCCAGTTCCTAACTTACATGCTTGCAGGAGGAATTGCTGGAGCAGCGCCATTTGCCTATATCGCAGGTTCAGCCAATGTATTTATGAATATCTATCAGGTATCGGAGCAGACTTATGGTTTAATATTTGGAGTTTTAGCATTTGCAATGATAGGTTCCACACAACTCAACCATTACTTACTTAGAAAATTTACCAGCAAGCAGATCATTCAATTCTCCCTTTTTTACCAAACCATCACTGGGCTCTTACTAGTCGGAGGACTGTGGCTGGATCTGTTCAATGTACATGGATTAGTCTTCACCATGTTTATCTTCCTTACAGCGCATGGTCTTAATCAGCCTAATGCAGCAGCCCTCTCTTTAGCTCCATTTGCAAAGAGTGCCGGTAGTGCTTCAGCCCTACTGGGCAGCATGAGAATGGCCATGGGGGGCATTGTCTCTGCAACGGTTAGTTTCATCCACAACGGGACAGCCCTTCCTATGGTGAGCATCATGGCTTTGTGTGCACTAGGAGGCTTAATGACGATCATGGTAGATAAAAGAATTCCTCATGACAAACGAGCAACTTCAAACTCCTTAGATAAAAAAATAGCCATATCTACTTAAGGATAGCTTTGGGTTGTAGTCTTAAATCCATCCCACCTTATGAATCAAAATTAAAAAAAGAGACACTCAAGCTAATAAATAGCTGCAAGGGTGTCTCTTTTACCATTATTTCAATTTCGAAAAATAATCAAACAGTTACCTCAATGGCTTGTATTTGATCCTTCTTGGAGTCAAATCACCTAAGCGTTTCTTTTTGTTCTCTTCATAATCGGAGAAGTTCCCTTCAAACCAATACACTTGAGAATCCCCTTCAAATGCCAAAATATGGGTACAAATCCTATCTAAGAACCACCTGTCGTGAGAGATGATCACTGCGCAGCCACCGAAATTCTCCAATGCTTCTTCCAAAGCTCTCAACGTATTCACATCCAAATCATTGGTAGGTTCATCTAGTAAAAGTAAGTTTCCGCCCTCTTTCAAGGTCATTGCCAAGTGAACCCTATTGCGTTCTCCTCCAGATAGTACACCTACTTTTTTTTCTTGATCAGAACCTGTGAAATTAAATTTCCCCACATAGGCTCGGGCATTCATTTCTTTATTACCCAACTTAATAATTTCATTTCCACCAGAGATAGATTCAAACACTGATTTGTTAGAATCCAAACTGTCATGCTCTTGATCTACATAAGCCAGCTTGACAGTTTCCCCAACTTCAAAATTACCTGCATCTGCCTTCTCTCTACCAGTAATCAACTTAAAAAGGGTAGACTTCCCAGCACCATTTGGGCCGATGATCCCCACGATACCACCTTGAGGAAGGTTGAAGGACAAATCTTCAAAAAGCAACTTATCACCAAATGCTTTGGAAACTCCATTCACTTCGATCACTTTAGCTCCCAATCTTGGTCCTGGCGGAATATAAAGCTCTAGCTTTGCCTCTTTCTCTTTTCCTTCCTCACTGACGAGCTTATCATATGCACTCAAACGAGCTTTCCCTTTAGCTTGACGAGCTTTAGGAGTCATTTTGATCCATTCCAACTCACGTTCGAGTGTCTTTTGTCTCTTTGACTCTGTTTTTTCTTCTTGTTTGAGTCTACTCTGTTTCTGATCTAGCCATGATGAATAGTTTCCTTTCCATGGAATACCTTCTCCTCTATCCAGTTCAAGGATCCATCCGGCTACATTATCTAAGAAATACCTATCGTGGGTCACAGCGATCACTGTGCCTTTGTAATGTTGCAAATGTTGCTCAAGCCAGTGAACTGATTCTGCGTCTAGGTGGTTGGTAGGCTCATCTAGAAGCAATACATCCGGTTCTTGAAGTAGCAATCGGCATAGTGCAACCCTTCTTTTTTCCCCACCAGACAAATTCCCAATAACTGCATCACTAGGAGGAAGTCTCAAGGCATCCATTGCCTTTTCGAGCATCGTCTCAAGCTCCCAAGCATTGACAGCATCCAGTTTTTCTTGTACTTCACCCTGCTTGGTAATCAACTTATCCATGGCATCTGGATCTTCCATGATTGCTGGATCCATGAATTGCTCATTGATCGCCTCAAACTCCTTCAGCAAGTTGACGGTCTCCGAAACAGCCTCCTCCACGATATCTTTCACAGTCTTGTTTGGATCGAGCTGAGGTTCCTGTTCAAGCATCCCCACAGAGTAGCCTGGTGACCACACAACTTCCCCTTGAAATTCCTTGTCAATGCCTGCTATGATCTTCAACAAAGAACTTTTTCCAGAACCATTGAGACCTAGGACCCCAATTTTTGCTCCATAAAAAAAAGAAAGGTATATATCTTTGAGTACTCGCTTTTGAGGAGGGTAGATTTTGGATACCCCAGCCATAGAAAATATGATCTTTTCTCCACTCATAAGTTTTAATTTATATTAAAATTCTACATCTTATGGAACAAAGATGCAAAAAAAGCCCTTTCTTAGGATAAATGATTTCGAATTAATTAATTTGCATTTTAGTAAAGTCATAGACCACCACAACCTATTAAATCAAATGGAGCATCCACACGGATACATCAAAGATGGAAAAGTGTTTTTGAAAGGTTTTCTTAATCAGCCAGATAGGATCATTGGCGAAGTAAAAGAAGACGAAGCATCGACCTTGAAATACTTTGAAGATAGATTTGCTACTGTCAAGATGAAAGTAGAGAATCTCAAGACAAATATTGAAGAAAATCAGAACAAAGGTTCATTCCTGATGAAATTGATCCATCTCAGGGATTCCTTGTATCAATATGATGCATTGGGTGATTTCATACCTCTGATTGAGGAGCTTAATAAGCTCGAAGTCTTCCTAGAAGACATTATCAAAAAAAACAGAGAGAGAAATCTGGAAATCAAGCAAGGCTTGATCCAAGAAGCAGAAGCGTTGAGTAATCAGACTGATTGGAAAGAGACTTCTGAGCAATTCAAAGAGCTGAAGCTAAGATGGATCAAAACAGGTCCTGTAGAAAAAGATTTGGAGGAAGAAATTGAAAACCGATTCAATGAAACTGTAGATTCATTTTTTGAGAAAAGAAAGATATTCTTTGAAGACTTAGCAGCTCAAGCAGAGGAAAACATCAAGGTGTATGAGGACTTAGTAAGACAAGCTCAAGAAGCATACAATAATCCAGATGTCAAAAAAGCATTTGAGGTAAGTAAGCGAATACAAAAAGAATGGAAAGCATCTGGAAAAGTGCCTGCTGAAAAAAGACAACCACTATGGGATGAGTTTTCGAAGCTAAACAATAGAATTTTCAGTCGTTTCAAACGAGAAATGCAAGCAGGACCGAAGCTAAGCCCAAGGGAAGTACTGGCCAAAATGGAACAAATAACAGAATCCATGAAAAAGCTAGCATATCAAGAAAGCACTCCTATGGTAGTGTCTCAAGCTAAAAAATTACAAGCTGAATGGAAACCACTAAGCCAAACGAGGCCACGAGATGCGAATTTGATCACTAGAAATTTTATTTTCTATTCTGAAATCGTATTCGAAAAATCTTTCTTAAACAGACTTGCCATATCAAAGCACTCGGATTTTAGAGACAAGACAGAACAAGAACAAGCTAAAATAAAGTCACTAATCCTAAGAGACTTACTTCACAGAGATGAGAGTGAGCTTAAGACTGTCCGAGATAATTCTGATAATTTCAGAAGTCAAGAGCCGGATTTTGAAATCATGATGAGAAGAAAAATTAGTGCTTTTAGGAGAAAAATCGATGTAAAAAATTTCATCTTAAAGGAACTTTCCAACAAATAATCAGTTTAAGATTGAAAATTTAAAACAATTTCTATTTTTGCAACCCGTTAAGGCGGTAAACTTTAAAACATTGACACTATGTACTGGACATTAGAACTCGCATCTTACCTAGAAGATGCTCCATGGCCTGCCACCAAAGATGAATTGATAGATTTCGCTATCCGTTCTGGTGCTCCACTGGAAGTTGTAGAAAACCTCCAAGAGCTGGAGGACGACGGTGAGCCTTACGAGAATATCGAAGAGATATGGCCGGATTATCCGACCAAGGATGATTTCTTCTTCAACGAGGACGAATATTAAAATAAAAAAGGAGCCATTTAGGCTCTTTTTTTTATTTTTGGGAATTGCTAAAATACAGCACTAAACCAAAAAAGTATGCTATTGCCCAATCTAAAGTAATAGGCATTTCAAAGACAATCATAACCTATGATTGAAAAAATACCCGTGTGTCTTTTCAAAAACGCATATCAAGGTTTGATTTGATCAACAATATTTGCTCTATACCCTATCTGATTATACGCTTTTTTTGCCAGTAACTTCAATTCATTGGCTCAACAGGTTGTTAATGGTCAATATCCACAAATATCCAATATCAATCTATATCGGAAGTCAGGTAAATCGGAATTTTGTAATGTTATTGGCAAAGTTCCGAATATCCATAATACCCTATTAGGTATCAGTATTCAAATAGCCATTAAAAATATTAAAGTCCCAAAACCAGTTTCAATTTGGGATAGCCCGTCTTACTCACAGGAACTTTCCCTCCAGATTTCAATATGAGTAAATAGCCATCCTTTTCGTAAGGCTCTATTTTTGTAATTTCTGCTACATTGACTATGTAAGATCGATGAACCCTTACAAAGAGTGAAGGAGGCAGGTGATTTTCAAAAAATTTCATGGTCTTATTTTTTAAAAACTTACCTTCTGCGGTGTAAATATTTACATAATCATCATTGGCCTCGAAGTACCTCACATTGTTGTAGGGAATAATTTTGATCTCACCCCGATCTTTTAGCACTATTCGTTCTACAGGTGTTGCCAAATCCTCAGAGATTCGACTGACTGACTTGTTTTGATCTTTTAACCTCATGAATTTCTCCAGAGCCTGTTCAAATCGAACCTTAGAAAAAGGCTTCAGCAAGTAATCAATTGCATGAGCATCAAAGGCTCTCATCGCATACTCATCAAAAGCTGTGGTAAAGATAACCGCAGGTTGAACCTCCAATAACTCCAACATCTCAAAACCCGATATCTTGGGCATTTGTACATCGAGAAACACCAAGTCTGGCTCATGATTTCTGATAGCTTTCAAACCATCAAAACCATCATGACAAATTTGAACTACTTCCAGCTCCGGAAAAGACTCTAAAAAATCCTCCACGATTTCCGCAGCTAAAGGCTCATCATCAATTATTACTACTTTGATCATAATTTTGAGGGATACTGATTTCTACTACATACTTATTGGACTCTTTGATCACTTGCAATAGATCATGCCTGCCAAACAACAAATATAACCTTCTCTTGATAGCGCTCTGACCAAAACCCTCTCCAGGAGCTTGACCTGCATTTGGATCGTAGGGATTGATTACTTTCACCCTCAAGTATACTCCATCCGTCACAAACAAAACTTCTATGGCTACTTCGCCCAGCACACCATACAACCCATGCTTAATCGCATTTTCTAACATCGGCTGTATAAGCAATTGTGGAACCATACAGGTTATGGCTTCATGCTGAACTTGAAAGTCTGTACGCAGTCTGTACCCAAACCTAACCTGTTCTATTCCTACAAACAGCTGAAGATATTCCAATTCCTCTTCTACAGTAACCCATTTCCTATCATCCTTTCTGATCGTTTTTCTCAAAAACTCCGAAAGCTGTACTATCATTTCTCTAGCCTCCTCTGGTCTTTTTCTCAATAAAGAACTGATAGAATTCAGACTATTGAAAAGAAAATGAGGCTGCAATTGCTGTCTCAGTTGATACAATTCAGCTTCCTTGGCTAATTGTTTAATTTGTTCTTCGCGTTCTTTTACTTGTATTTGAGAATCGAGTTTTGACTGCAGTAGTAAAATCAGCGCATAACTCAACGAAACAAGAAATAAGAAAAACCACCTTATCAAATCAATTTTGAATACAAAAGCGTGATAGGGGTCTTCTGAACTTAAAGAGTACTCAAGTGTGAAGCCAGCAGCCGCATTTACCAAAACCGAAACAAGGAAAGGGAAAAGTAAGAACACCAAAAAATGCCTTCCTTGAGGAGAATAATATTTGAAAATATTGTCTAGTAAAAAAAAACCGACTACTAAATAAACTGTATGGACACCTGTAATCAAAAGTGCCTTCATATACCCTGGCTCAAACAAATGTATAAGGTAGGCCACTCCAAAAACCCATAAAAGGATAATCAGAGTGGCTTTATATCTATGAGCAGCGCTATGCTTGAAGGTATTTGAAATCACAGGTACAATTTGGCTTAGAATGATTTAATCTCCAAACCACCAAGCACTACAGATCCATATATTTTCAATACTTTTTTCGGATCTGGGCTTACATTCGAGAACATACGCTTATCCTCAATACCAGCTAGCACATTAGAAACATTCACTTGCACATTCCAATGCGGTGGTACGAGCAATTTGATACCCCCGAGAGCCACTTCCACATTGAGCATAGCAGGCTCAGTCAAATCAGCTTGAGATAGATCAATCTCAGAACCTCCAAGAATGGCTGATATTTTTCCCCCTCTAAAATTCTTCGATAAGATTCTCTTTTGATCACCAGAAAGAAATGCTTGGGATGAAATGATCTCTGGCTCAAAAGCCGATCCCTCAGATTTAATTTCCTCAGCATCGATATCTACTGTTGCTGAGCCTTGATAACCAAACCCTCCCCCAGGTGAAGAAGATCCGAACATTTGACCTTTTGAATCGAAATGGTGAGGAATATTTCTTTTTTGATTTGCTAAGAAATACAATCCTGCTCCTATCAATCCAAGGGCAATAACATATCCTTCAAAACCATACGGTAGATCTACATACTTTTTGAGCAAGAAGAACGAACCGAAGATCAAGAAAAAATAACCCGCACCACTTTTGAATTGTGAGTTGATTAAAATTACTAATCCGACACAAAGGAAGATTACTGGCCATGAAAACAACCAAACTGGTAAAATAAACCCAAGTTTTTTCACCAAGATGATCCCGCCTATTACGATGAGAATGATTCCCAAAGTATAGTTATTGCTTTGATTTTTGAAATTAGTATTTGCCATGTTTATAAGTTTTTGGTCATTTATAATAATCCAAAATTAACACTCATAAAATCATCACAGCTTATAGAATAGGCGGGAGAAAGCAAAAACTCGGTGAATTACCCTTATCAGTCGGTGAATTTTCACCTACTCAATAAAAAAGAAGCATAATCCATATCTTCTGGTGTAGTCAGCTTAATATTTTCTGGATTCCCCGCAATCAAAGTCACTTGCCAGCCTTGATGCTCATATACTGTAGCATCATCAGTAAAAGTATGCAATTCAGTAATTTCAAAGGCTTTCTTAATTTTTGCCAATTGAAAAGTCTGAGGAGTCTGAACAAGTCTAAAATACTGTCTTTCTTGATAGACAGATTTGCCATCATCTAGGAGTTTACGTACTGAATCCTTTAATGCTATCACAGCTATGGCACTGCCACGTGTCGCAGCTACCGCATAAGACTCATTGATTACTGATGCTTGGACAAAAGGTCGAACGCCATCGTGTATCGCAACAATCCCATCATTCCCTTCGATAGCCTTAAGTCCATTTCTTACAGATTGAAACCTACTCTTACCGCCAGCGACCAAGTGATGGGGAATCTGAAAATTATGCTTGTCACATAGCTCTCCCCAAAGCTCAAAATCATTCTCAGGAATCACAAGGATCAATTTCACTTCCGGTTCAGCATGAGCAAACTTTCTTAACGTATGCATCAGCACTGGTTGATCATTGAGAAGTAAATATTGCTTTGGCATGGGAGCTCCCATTCTTGTCCCGCTACCTCCAGCCACTATTATCGCATATTTGATCATTATTCCTTTGATTTTTTGGATGGCAAAGTTGACAAATTGTTGAAAATAAAAAAAGGCTCAATTTGAGCCTTTCTATTATTAAATGATTAACATCGCATCTCCGTAGGAGAAAAACCTGTACTTCTCTTTGATGGCTTCTTGATAGGCTTTCATAATCAAATCATAACCACCAAAAGCTGCAGCAGTCATCAGGAGAGTTGATTCTGGAAGGTGGAAGTTGGTGATCAGTGCGTTAGCGATTTTGAAGTCATAAGGTGGAATGATGAATTTATCTGTCCAGCCATTGCTTACTTTTAACCTGTTGTTTGCAGTCACCGAAGACTCTACCGTTTTGAGTACAGTAGTACCTACTGAGACTACCCTTCTTTTATGATCCAAAGCATCATTTACCAATTCTACAGTCTTTTCAGGAATATCATAATTCTCTGAGTCCATTTTATGCTTGGTAAGGTCTTCCACATCTACTTGTCTAAAAGTACCTAGACCGACATGAAGTGTGATTGGAGATACCTCTACACCTTTAAGTTCAAGCCTCTTTAGCAAATGAGGAGTGAAGTGTAAGCCTGCGGTAGGTGCTGCTACAGCTCCTACGTGCTCTGCAAAAATAGTCTGATACCTATCCCTATCTTCAGGTTCTACTTTTCTATCTATGTACTCTTTCAGTAAAGGTGTCTCTCCCAATGAATCAATAGTCTTATAAAACTCTTCGTCTGTCCCATCAAAAAGGAACCTGATCGTTCTTCCCCTAGAAGTTGTATTGTCTATAACCTCGGCTACCAAATCACTATCTCCAAAATAAAGCTTGTTACCTACACGGATTTTTCTAGCAGGGTCTACTAAAACATCCCACAATCTAAGTTCTTGATTAAGTTCTCTCAAGAGAAAAACTTCGATTTTAGCTCCTGTTTTTTCCTTATTTCCATAAAGACGCGCTGGAAACACCTTTGTATTGTTCATTACAAACACATCTCCATCACCAAAGTAATCAGTGATTTCTTTGAACATCTTGTGCTCAATTTCCCCCGTTTTCTTATGAACGACCATCAATCGAGACTCATCTCTGTTCTCTACTGGATATAAGGAAATTAGTTTTTTTGGAATTTCGAATTTAAAATCGGATAACTTCATATAGAATGATGTAGTGTGCTTTTGTTAAATTTTACGGTACTTTGTAAAAACTGCAAAGTTAACAAGAAAAATCCCGAAAACTATCCTATATTGGGAATTAGTTTTCAAAAACACAAGCATTTACCGTGATCGTAATCAAACTTATCTGGGAAAGCATAAGATTTGCTATTCAAGCCTTGAAGTCCAATCTCACCAGGACTATCCTATCTCTACTCGGTGTTACTGTTGGTATTTTTGCCATTATTGCTGTTTTTACATTAGTTGACTCTTTAGAGAATAACATTAAAAATAGCCTTAGTTTTCTAGGCAACAATGTCATGAGTATTGATAAATTCGACTATGTATCCAGTGGCCCAGAATATCCATGGTGGAAGTATTTTCGTAGACCAAACAATTCTTACTCAGAGTACACTTTCCTTAGCTCAAGTGTAAAAAACGCAGATGCTGTTACTATTTTTGCTGATGCCAATGTCACTGTACAAGCTGGGAACAACAGCTACAGTGGCACATCACTTAAAGGTGTGGCCTTCTCCTATAAAGATGTCTACGACGTACCAATAGATGTGGGCAGGTATTTTACAGAGCTTGAAATCACCTCTGCCAGAAACGTCATCATCTTAGGGGTGAAAATTGCAAAATCATTATTCCCTAGCACAGACCCCCTCGGTAAAGAAGTCAAGATTAGAGGTCAGAAATACGTGGTAATTGGCTTATTTGAGGAGGAAGGAGAGGCTCTTTTTGACACTCCCTCCAAAGATGAAGCGTGTATGATTCCTTATGGCAGCTTTACTAAGCTTTACAATGTCGGAAGGTATGGCATGGGACCAAGTATCGCTCTTAAAGGCCGTGAAGATGATACTGGCTTGATTTCTTTAGAAAATGAAGTAAGGGGACTCATGCGAGCCAAAAGAGGACTCAAACCTACTCAAGAGGATGATTTTTCTATCAACAAATCTGAATACATCATGAATACAATCGGGTCGATTTTCGATGTCATCAGTGGCGCGGGATGGATTATTGGTGGATTTTCTATCCTGGTTGGAGGTTTTGGAATTGCCAATATCATGTTTGTCTCTGTAAAAGAAAGGACGAACATCATCGGTATACAAAAATCACTTGGGGCCAAAAATTACTTTATCCTCTTCCAGTTTTTATTTGAAGCGATGTTCCTCAGTTTGATTGGAGGTATTACAGGAATCATCATGGTGTTCTTGATTACCTTTATTGACCTTGGTTCGCTTGAGCTAATTCTTTCCTTATCCAATATCATATTGGGTCTGGGTGTATCATCACTTATAGGAATAGTATCCGGTATAGTACCAGCAACTCTCGCCGCAAGGCTAGATCCTGTGGAAGCTATAAGATCAACTTGATCAAACACACAATATACAAAAAAAAGACCTGCTGAATACAGGTCTTTTTTTTCGCTTTTCTTACAGCAAGCAAGTGGATGAACTTAATCGTGAAAAATGATTCGGTCATTTTCTCCTCAAGATGCTAAAAAGCACTTTGATAGGCTGCTTCTATGATTTTTTTTATAGAGTTTTGATTGATGTCAGTTCATATGGGTAAATTAACCTTGAAAGATCGAAGGTCTATCAAAACTCCAAGACAGACTTTAATAAACTCTAGCCAAGAATCGTTTACCACCATCCTTAAACAGTCCCTTCGCTCAACTTTCTCCCAACTCTTCTGGCAAAGAAGCGGCGCCAACTCCAGCCTTTTCTTTGATCTTCTTTTCCAACTCTTCCATGAGTTCAGGATTATCTAGTAAGAGTGATTTTACAGCATCTCTACCCTGACCTAATTTGTTGCCCTCATAAGAGAACCAAGAGCCAGCCTTTTTGATAATGTCAAATTCAACACCTAAATCAATGATCTCCCCTACTTTGGAAATCCCCTGACCATACATGATGTCGAATTCTACCACTTTGAAAGGAGGTGCTACTTTATTTTTTACAACTTTTACTTTTGTTCTATTACCCAACACATTATCCGCCGACTCTTTGATCTGACCTATTCTCCTGATATCCAATCTCACTGAAGCATAAAACTTCAAAGCATTACCCCCTGTGGTGGTCTCTGGACTACCAAACATCACCCCAATCTTATCCCTAAGCTGATTGATGAATATACATGCACATCCTGTTTTGTTGATAGCACCTGTGAGTTTTCTAAGTGCTTGAGACATCAACCTTGCCTGAAGCCCCATCTTGCTATCCCCCATATCGCCTTCAAGCTCCCCCTTTGGCACCAAAGCTGCCACAGAGTCAATCACGATGATATCTATTGCTCCAGATCTTATCAGATGTTCTGCAATTTCCAATGCTTGCTCACCATTGTCTGGCTGTGAGATTAAAAGATTCTCAGTATCGATGCCCAATTTTTCAGCATAAGTTTTATCAAAAGCATGTTCTGCATCTATAAATGCAGCCAAACCACCCGCTTTTTGCGCTTCAGCTATACAGTGCATGGTCAAAGTTGTCTTTCCAGAAGACTCTGGCCCGTATATCTCAATCACTCTCCCTCTTGGAATCCCACCTACACCAAGTGCCATATCAAGACCTAGAGAACCAGTAGAGATCGTCGGCACGTCCTGTACTTTATTGTCACTAAGCTTCATTACTGTTCCCTTACCATAGGTTTTTTCCAACTTATCTATGGTCAACTGTAATGCTTTAAGTTTTTCTGTATTTGCGTTCATATTTTAAAATTAACTATTTACTAATTTGAATTTGTGAATTTAATCATTGATAATTGGAACAACAACCCGACACATCAACCTAGTCGGATAATTTCGTATCTACAACACGATTCAAATCTTTGCGTTTCAAGTATGTAATCGTAAAGATTGGAATAAGATTTGAAAAGAATTGTTTGAAAATTATAAATAAATGAAAAACCAGCTCAAATTGTCAGTAATTGTCGCATTTGTACTTTGCTTAGCAAGTCTAACCGCACATGCACAGTCAAAAAACAGTGCCTTCAAGCATGGTGAGGAGCTTACTTTTAAGGTCTCCTATGGATTCCTCGATGCAGCAGAAGCAAAGATGAAAGTCAATCCTCAGGTAAGCACTATCAATAGCAACCCTGTATATAAAATAGATGTGACAGGGCAAACACTCGGCATTTTTAAACTTTTTAAAGTGAATAATGTATGGGGTAGTTATTTAGACACCACTAACATTATCCCTCATCAATTCTATCAGCATATTGAAGAAGGTAAATTTAGGAAAAATGAACGAATTATCTTTGACCATAAAAAGGGGAATGCCATGGTCCGGTTATATGATAAAGAAAACAAGAATGTAGTGGAGACTAAGGACTTCAAAGTCCCATCAAATGTGCAAGACATAGTCAGTGGCTTTTACTTACTACGCACCATGGATCTTTCCAAATACAAAAAAGGAGATACCATAGCTATCACTGGATTCTTCGACAAAGAAATATATAATATAAAATTAATATACGGAGGCAAAGAGAAGCTATCTACAAGTGTAGGAGACTTTGATACCTTTAGATTCACTCCCATCATGCCTTCTAATAAGCTTTTTCGAGGACAGCACCCAGTGACTGTATGGGTATCTGATGATGAGAACAAAATCCCACTTAAAATAAAAGCGAGGCTCATGGTGGGCGCTTTGAATATGGACATCACTGAAGCTAAGGGTTTACGTAATTAAATATTAAACTTCTATTAACATTTCGGTAACATTAAGCACTCGAATAAAAATTTAATGTTGTATTTAGGTTTCTCCAATAATAAAAGGCAAATTTATGCTAGGTCTTTTTATAGATTTGTATTAGAAAAAACCTGAAACCATCGTCACATACCCCATGAGTGAAAAACCGAAAGTCAAAGTCCTAGTAGTAGATGATGAACCTGATATTGTAGAAATCCTCTCCTACAACCTCAACAAAGAAGGTTACGATGTGGCAACTGCTGAAGATGGCGTCAAAGCCGTAAAGACAGCGGCAAAATTTATTCCCGATGTCATTTTGCTTGACATCATGATGCCTCACCAAGACGGGGTAGAAACATGCCGTCAAATCCGAGAAATCCCTGAACTCAAAAATACTTTTATTATATTCTTGACTGCTAGATCAGAGGAATACTCCGAAGTAGCTGCATTTGATGTAGGTGCTGATGATTATATCACCAAACCTATCAAGCCAAGAGCATTGATGAGTAGAATCGCAGCACTTTTCAGAAGAGAAGCAAAAAAAGAGCAGGAACTCACTCAAATCAAGATTAAAGATCTCGTGATTGATAGAACGAGTTATACAATAGATAAAAGTGGAAAAACGATCATCTTACCTAAAAAGGAATTCGAACTTTTGTATTTTCTGGCAAAAAATCCTAATATGGTGTTCAGTAGAGATGAACTTTTACAAAACATCTGGGGGGCAGACGTATACGTACTGGCACGTACCGTGGATGTTCACATTAGAAAAGTAAGAGAAAAAATCGGAGATGATTACATCACTACTGTCAAAGGAGTAGGATATAAATTCGAGTTGAACTGATTCACGATACATGCTTACTACATCGAGGGGGATTTCCTTATTATTAGCAATTGCTATTTCTACACTTACCGTAGCATTCCTCTTTTTATTAGACGATGCCACTGCTACCTTACTCTTGGTAGCAGGAGCAATTTCATTTTCGGTGGCCTATATTTTGATGAATCTTACTTTAGAGTTTTTGATATTCAAAGAAATATCAAACATCTACACTGTACTAGATAAAATCCAGAGAAAAGACCTATCGAATATCCACGTAAAATCAACTAGCACGTCCATTTCACCACTTAGAAAAATAAATAAAACCATAAACTCTTATGCTTTGGCAAAAAATAAGGAGATCGAAACCTTACAAAAAAACGCCACATTTAGAAGAGAGTTCATTGCAGATATCTCTCATGAATTAAAAACCCCGATTTTTGCTGCGCAAGGATTCATCCACACCTTACTCGACGGTGCTGTAGATGATGAAGAAGTAAGGTACAAATTTCTCAAACGAGCTGCCAAAAGCCTAAACTCTCTAGACAAACTCGTTCAAGATCTACTCACTTTGAATCAAATGGAAAGTGGAGTAATCAAATTTCACTTTGAAAAATTTGATCTCAAGGATATGATCTTGGAGGTCATAGAAGAATTGGAGCAAAAAGCTTCTAAGAGAGATGTGCTCATAAGATTCTATTACGATAAATCGAAAACTTTTCCTACCACCGCTGATAAAGATAAGATTTTCCGAGTATGCCAAAACCTTATTTCTAATGCGATCAAGTACAATCATGATGGTGGAGAAGTGGAGGTCAATTTACACACACACAAACATCAACATATTGTAGATGTAAAAGACAATGGTCAAGGAATACCACCAGAGGACTTAAAACGCATTTTTGAAAGATTCTATAGAGTCGAGAAAAGCAGATCTCGAGAAAAAGGTGGTACAGGTCTTGGACTGGCAATCGTCAAACATATACTAGAAGCACACAAGAGTAAGATCTCTGTCAGCAGCACAGTAGGCAAAGGCTCTATTTTTAGTTTTTCACTTCCTGTAGAGAAGGAAAAAAAGAAGATAGAAGAGTAATCAAGCTACAAAAAGTTCAAAAAGCTCATTCAAAGTACTTTGCAATTCATCCGAAAAGCCAATATGAGGCCTTGAAGTCTGAATCATTGAGCTCCGATTGGCTGTAAGCCAGCGAAATCTTGATGGTGCATCATGTCTTGCAATAGGGCTTTCAGATACTCTTCCTTGACAGATTGCTTCTATTGATTTTAAGTATTGATCAAAGATTTGCAAATCTGCATCTTTATCCAGGGCTTGAACTTTTGACAAGTCCGCCGTTAGCTTACAGCTTAGATACCCTTCTCGCTTGCAGCAAATTAGTACACCGACATTTACAAACTCCTCACGCTCTACCCTGGGCACTATGCGGAGGATGGCATATTCATATAAGTGCTTTCCTTGCATCTTCAGCTCCTTTTATAAATACTTCAAAATTCTTCAACCTTATTTTAAGAAAACTAGCGTATATTTCCTTACCCTCCTCCGCAGTCTCTACATCACGAGAAGCCAATATCCATTCATCGGGGATCATAGCTACTATTTCTTCGATTTTTTCATCAGTGATTTTAGCAATAAACTCTTCGCTCACAGCTTTCAAATCATTGGCATAAGGCAACAAAACATGGTCTTTGATCAAAGGAAAAGAGCTGATAGCTTGCTTCTCCCAATTATCCCAACTGTGATGAAAGAGAAATGATGCCCCATGATCAATAAGCCAAAGCTCCCTATTCCACAGCAGCATGTTGGTATTTCTATACGTCCGATCTACATTAGTAATGAAAGCATCTAGCCAGACAATTTTGGACGCTAAAACTGATTCCACTATTGTAGCACCTGGATCATAAGTAAGTGCCTTGGACAAAAAATGAAGGGCTAGATTCAATCCTTGACTACCTTTCAGCAAATCCTGAATCTCTTCATCGCCTTCAGAACGGCCAAATGCCTCATCCAAATTAGCAAAAACAAGTTCGGGTACTTTCAATCCAAGAAGTCTTGCTATCTCCCCTCCGAGTAGCTCTGCAATAAGTGCTTTTTCACGCTGGCCAGCACCTCTAAACTTGAGCACATAGCTAAACCCATCGTCAGCATCAGCTAATGCGGGCAAAGACCCTCCTTCTCTAAGTGGCATGATGTAGCGCATGACGTTTACCGTGCGAAGAGCCTTTTTGGTTACTTGATTATCCATTCACTTAAGTTTTCTAGTATCAAAGGTAAAACAAAAGAAGAACTGTTATCGAAATAAAAACAGGAAACTCCTTAAAATCAGAAAGTGAAGCTTCTCAAGTTTCTAGCTATAAAAAATATCAGTCGTGCCTCTGCCACTTTAAGACAGTGCTTAGCTTATCTCATAATCCACGAAAACCCCTTGGTTAGTAAATCGATCGCCTCTATGTAGCTTTGGCTAATCTCCAATTAGCCATTTGACATATTATGTCACACTGATAGTTGATTTAATACATCTCCCATTTAATTTGGCTCGGCTATCAAAACAAACATTTAAATCCGCAGACCATTCAGGTTTTTTTGACTACCAATCAGTCATTAGAAATAATAGGGTGAAACCCGAAAGGTCTATTACCACTATAAATCAATCAATTACAACATTCTCTTGCGAATTTTTAGTAAGTGAAAAATTATTGAATAAAATTTTTATATAATAAAGAAAAATAATAGACTTAATAAAACTATAAAATACTTCGATATGAGAACTTTCTAATGACGACAAGAAAATGATTTATAATATTAGACCTTAAAACATGTGATTATCATGAAAACATTAAAAATATTATTGGTATTCCTTTCATTGATACTTCTGGGATATAGTGATGACACAGCTCCAAATTTGATGAATATTAGCGCAAATATAAATATCTCAGTATTGAATCAAGCGGGAGAAAATCTTTTGGATCCAAATCAGTCTGGATCTTACGATCCAGAAACTCGACTTTGGCTATTTACTAGTTTGTAGAAAAAAAAGAGTCTCAATTTGGAATTGTGGCTCTTTTTTTAGACTTTTATATCTAGTTATATGACTAGATATGGGATATCCAACTAAAATTCAGCTCA
>NZ_JAKZGR010000019.1 GCF_022549675.1 Belliella kenyensis
CTCTAACAGGATCAGTTATAGAACAAACTTCGTTTCCATTGTCATAACCTGTTGACATTTGATATTCGTTTCTACCAAATTTCCAACTAATGGATTGTGAATTAAGCTTACCTGTTAAACTTGGTGTACGATTATTAAGAAATACAGAGTAATTTGGTTGTGCATTTTGCGTTTCATCATCGTTAATACAACTTATTAGCGAAATTGTCAGTAATAAAATTAAAATTTTTTTCATAATATTTTGTTTTTAATGTTAAATTCCAGTTTACATATTTTTAAAATTTTGACTAACGCAAAGAAAATCGCTTAATTTGGGCTCAATTCGAGGCCTAAATCCTCATTAGTCAGACCGAATTTATCGATTTTTTTTTATTCTCTTAACTAAGCCCAACTTTTTTTTTAGAAACCTTTCAAACCAAATCCCGAACCTTCTTGATCCAATTACTGAATTAATGAAAACGATGGTTGGATCCAAGACATACCGAAAATTCAAATCCCAACACATAGGGTGGGGGAAGTCATCCTCAAAGCAAACAACCAAAAACTAAAATAACCGATTCCTAAAATCCACCAACCAGCCTACTATTCCACCTAGCAAACCCTTCACCTTGCGCATGTCAGTCAATACACCATAAGCGTACACGGCAGCCACTATTCCGATAGCTATCGGAACTATGATAGATGAATGCATCAATCAAGGATTTTTTGAGGGCTTTTGGCTAGTGGGCTAAATGTTCGCAGCTGCTTTTGGGTCACTTTCTAATCGTCCCACTTCAGCATAACATCTGCAACACTTTGATGAACCTTTTTCAACTCGGCAGTCAGTTCTTCATCGTCTAAATTTGCCTGATTTTCCTGTAAAGTTTTCCATAATTTTACAAAAGTGGAAACACCTCCTGCATCATATATGTCTGCTGCGGCTGAGTGCCAACGACATTGATACCAACCGTAGTTTTGCGGGTGTTTGGTTCCTATTTCATGGTATTTTTCTTCTATGTCTTTTAAAGAAGTGAAGGCTAAGTTATCTGTTCCACTCGAAATTACCATTTGTGGAAAAACGGTAAGTGCAGGTAACTTGTGGGGTTCATTCTCTGCGATATATGTGTGAAGGAATACGTTGCAAAAAAGTTCCCCTAACCACAAGCGTTGCATATTTAAATTGCCTTGAAAGTGAAATGCATGACCAAGTTCGTGAATGGCCAACAGGTCAAAAAATGCCCGCATGGTTAGATTGCCGTTTTTGTCAGAATAGGTATTTTTGATTTGGTCAGACAGTTCCGTAGGTAGTTGGCCAACAGCTGGAATAAAACTTTTCCAAAAATCATTGTCTTCTGAAGCGACTACCAATGTTTGTGTATTAGCGAAATGTGGCATGCCGTAAACAGGAAATGTGGTAAACTTTTCCCAATCTTTCGGCGAAAGTACCAAAATTGTAATGGAAGGGTCTAAATCAATTAGTGGTTTGTAAAAGGCGATTACGTTGTTACAGGTTTCAGTCATTGAAGTTGCCTGATCTTTTGCCCCATCGCTATAGTAGGTCTTTGTTTCTCCAGAACTTTCCAAATGGTTTAGCTCATCATATGATTGCGCCTTAAGACATAACGGCAATGCTAAAATCAAGCAAAATACAGATCTTAAATCCATTGTGAATGACATTTTTATTTTTAGCGATTCCATATTTTTATGTTTATTAGATTGAACCAAATTTGTCAGAGGAGTTGCAGTAAACTTTTGACTAATGCTAAGAAAACCTCTCAAATTTGAGCTGAATTCGAGGCCTAAATCCTGATTAGTCATGCCTAATTTATCGATTTGTTTTTTATTATCTTAACCATAAGCTTAACTTTATTCATAAAACTTATTTTTTAAAATGGTATTCATGAATGCTTTGCATTTGTTTTTCTGGTATCATACTCTTGATTAGAATAGGGTTTAGAGCTAATATAGAACTTTTGGTTTCTGGAAAACTTCTTGTACTCATAAGATAGCTGTCCAAAACTTTCAAAACTGAAAAGCAAAAGCAAAATGATAAGATGTGTTTTCCTGATAGTGGCCATCGAAAAGTGTTTAAGACACAGTCTAACTAAAATAATAACTATAATAAATAGATAATTCAAGATTGGATTTAAACATAGTTGGATTAAGTCGCATCATAGCTATCTTTAATCTTATTTTTTAATCCACTTATAACTTCACAGATTTTTTAAGAATTATCAATTGTTTTATCTGACTCATTGTTTTTTGTTTTCCAGCCATGTGATTAAAGTTAGAGATTTTTTAAAAGTATCCGCTATAAAATCAAAACCATTCATTCGAGGGGTCAACATCCGCCAGAATGTCAGTCGATTCTGGCCATTCAGGACACTTGCTCTGATCAAAATCATTCTGGGTTAGGGGGATCCCGAGAATCGGGACAAGCTATGCTCCAGAATATTCAACAGATTACTAGAGCTCTGTGAGCGATATAGGAAGAGGTTTTTTCTTTGCTTATTCATTTGAATCAGTCTATAATTATAATACGTAAATCATCTTTAGTTCCAAATTGTCGGTCAGAACCAGCAGATATGAGCTCCATAGATTGATCACCTTTTTTAGATAGTTTGTAAGGAGTTTCCCAATAATCTTCTTTCCAATTCTTTTTCAAAGGATTCTTCCTAATGAGTTCCTCTATAGAATCTGGAAAACCCTTGTTGTCCTTTTTAAACTTAATTATAGACTTTTTCATCTCTGACATTTCTTTTTCAGTTCTCTTTTGCTCCATTGGAAAATCATTGCTAAAAAACATCACTATTGCGAAGATTCCCATCAAAAGAAATCCAAAAAAAACGAGAAAATCGCTCGGTAGGATCCAACCAGCGAACCATGGCAAGTCCTTTCCTTTTTTTCTTCGATATTTATACCAAATATCTAGAATGATAAGATTAATTATGAGGATTAGTAAGTACGACATTTTTAATTTGAACTAACGAGGTCAAAAACCCTCAAGTCACTCTAATTTATCATTTCCCTTTTCAATCTCCTCAACAAAAACCAATTTTCTTTCACAAAACCATTCAAACCAAATCCCGCACCTTTCTGATCCACTTATAGAACCTAAAAATCAATCATTAGATTCAACACATACCATATAATCCAATTCCAACACAGAAGCTAGAGACGACCATACGCAAAGCAAAGCAAAACAAAAACTCCTAAATACAACCAAAAACCAAAACAAGCGCTACCTAAAATCCACCAACCAGCCTACTATTCCACCTAGCAAACCCTTCACCCTGCGGATGTCAGTCAATACGCCATAGGCGCACACGGCAGCCACTATTCCGATAGCTATCGGGACCCTGATAGATTTTTTATCCTATCAGGGCTTTTTTGTAAGGGCTTTCGGCTAGTTGGCTAAATGTTATAGGGCGTTTTAATTTCCATTTTCATTTTATTCCCTTATTTCTTCTCTTACTGGCATAACGTCTTTTGGAATGTCCGCTTTTGAATTCACGATTATGTATTCAGTATCAAAAGTTCCTTCATAGCCAAATAATTTCCCCCAAGTTTTGTTACTTACCACTACAGATATTTTAAATTTTTGCTCTTTGTCGTCATACCATTCGCAAACATTCGCTTCGCCTGAAAACAGCATTGGAAATTTAAAACCTAAAAATCCTTCATAAAATCTTTGTTCACCTGACCGTAATTTTATACCACCGTTTTCCGCCACAGTCATTTCAATGTCAACTGCAAGATGTTGATGCGTACCCAAGTAGTCAACAATTCTATTTCTTTGTTCGCTGTATATCATTGTTGCGTCAAATCTTCTCACTCGCTTTGGAAATTGATATTTACGAACCCAAGTAATGGTTTCTCTTCCAAACTTGTCTTTGTAGGCGTAGTTTTCAATAGTAAATGGAATTTCTTTCCCTTTCTGCGGGAACATAATGTTTCTCCACGTCCCCATGTATAGAAACGGAAGTGTATATGGTTTTCCATACCAGACACTTTGCATAACTCCTTTTCCAATCGAGGCAATTTTGTCATTGCTGTTGAAGCCAAAACGCTTCTGAATTTGTGGATGAAGTTTGTTAAAGTCCGAACCTAAAACTTGTCGGTATATTGATTTCATTATTTCTGTTTTGTTATACAATTTGAAGCCTTTGGTAAAAAGCGGAAATTCAAAATTGCTATTATCGAAAGAGCTATCATTGATATGTTTAGCGAAAATGGATTAAATGGAAATGTGAAAATCATCAAGTCGCTAAAAATTGCTCCAACTGTGAGGATACAAAGCCCTAAAATATTTAAATACTGAAGAACTTTTCTATGAATGAAAATCAATGCAACTCCAAAAGCAATTTCCGCAATTCCTATGATGGTCAAAATATTTTCTTCGTTTCCATTAAATAACCCTGATTGTCTTAATATTTCAATTTCCCCTGTGTCAGTAAAAAGTATTTTTGGAATTAGTCCCTGATAAATCCAAATAATTCCTAAAGTTAAATTCACAAGCAAAACAGAAATTTGAGCATTTAAAGCTTGCTTTGGGTGAAGTCCTTTTTCAATCCAATTTTTCAGGCAATCAAAACTCCAAGCAGTTGCCCAAATCATTAATGGTCTGAAAGTAAATTTGTCAATGAGTTTTCCGAAAAGTCCCCAACGTGTTTCATAGTCATAACCTGTAAAAAACTTTATTCCGCCCGATTTTGGGACATATTTCCAATAACCTGAACCTTGTTTGATTAATGAAAATTTACTGTCTGATGAAAATTTTAAAACTGATGTGCTTTCCCCGTTGTCTTTGGTTTTAGTCGCAACACTTTCTCCGATTCCGTCTACCTTAATTCCAAAGCCAACTTTTGTTGAGTAAAGAAATTTTTGCGGGTCTGTCGGGTCATTTTTTGGTAAGTATTCAATCTCTGTAAAACGTAAGTCCCATTGTTGATGAATAGAAGGTTCTTGCGTATTCGTCCACAAAGTGTCAAAGTCACATTTAATTTTCGTTTCAATATATAGAGGTCGTCTTTTCAATTACTGTCGTCTTTTAAAATGCCCTATAACTCAAAAATCTACCTTTAAAACCGGACTTTATTTACTAGTATGAAGAGAGACATGTCGGGTTTTTCTCAAACTTATACAATTCATTTCAAACAAAAAATACCCCGATCAGGGTATTTTTATGCTATTTCATTTTATTTGCTGCTATCTGTAGCATACTATTATTTTGATACGGTATGATGCTAAGATATACCATGAAAGCTGTTAAAACCGTTGTCGATGGCTAATCGATTATAATCGGTTATAAACGAATAGAACCCGACAGTTTAATTACTTTTTGAAGAATTTTGGTTCATGCTAAATAATTAAGCAGTAAAATCTTAAACCAATAATAACATATATTATGAGCGGAATTAGAAACAGGGTTCAGCTAATCGGGAGATTGGCTGCCAAACCAGAACTTACTCAGTTCGAAAGTGGAAAGAAAAAGGCTTCTTTTCGCATGGCCACCAATGAGTATTACAAAAATGCCAATGGTGAAAAGGTAGAGGAGACTACATGGCACAATGTGGTAGCTTGGGACAAAGCTGCAAGTATATTGGAAAAATACACAGATAAAGGATCTGAAATTGGTATTGTAGGCAAATTGACCAATAGATCCTATGATGACAAAGATGGGAATAAAAGATATGTGACTGAAGTGCTAGCTGATGAAATCCTCTTGCTAGGTGAAAAAGCCACTTAAATCAGAAATTTCTTGTCAAAGGTGGGATACTGATAAATAGGCTTATTTAGCTGATTGCATGCATCAAAATACAGTGTTTCCCACGGTGAATTTTGTTACAAATATGCACATGTAACCTTCAGAATATTAAACTCTGAAGGTTACTTTTATTTTTGAAGTATGTGCTTTTTCATGATTTCATTCTTGATCTGCTGATTTTTTCATTTATCTGGCAAACACAAAGAATTTATCGATACTATCGATTGTTTCGATATTTTTAGGTTTGATGATGTAGCCTTGTACATTTTGATTGACATTGATTCTATGTACATCTTCATGGTCTTCGGAGCTACTGAGCACAATGATTTTGAATCTCTCTTTCACCGATTGTTCTAACTCATCAAACATCTCTAAAAATTCATAGCCATTGAAATCAGGCATGTTTAAGTCTAGAATGATGAGAATGGGCTTTTTGTGGTAATATTCTTTTTGCAAAGTCATGAGATGTCCCATGTAGTAAAGTGCCTCTAATCCATTGGTAAATCTCCAAAGTTTATGAAAATAACCTGTTTTACGAAAAAGTTTAGAAACCAAAGTACTGATGACAGGGTCATCATCTACGAGTAACACCGTTTCGTATTGACTTATATTATTCATGGTAATAATACAAAATAAATTGAAAATGAAAAGAGATGATAGTATCGGTTGGGTGATTCGTACTATGACTACTCAAATTACCTAAAATATTAAATCAAATGCAAATCTGCCCAAATAATTCTACTTCTTGTAAAAGATTTTAATAACTTTGATAGGATTTTCAGAATCATCTTATAAAAATCTCTTTTCCATCGCTTAGATCCCAATAATTTATTATTTGACGCTTCCCTATGTATTATTCTATGATGAATACGCTACTGATTATATTATCATCACTTGTAGTCATAGTTGTGGCTTTACCTATGATTAGGCATAGCAATTGGAAATTTAGAGTTTTTGAATATTTGAGGATTCAGAAGCTTATCGCTGTGATTATCCTGGTCGTGATTTGGACAATAGTATATTCAAATGACCAGAAAACAATTTCTTTGATTTATTTAATCACCTTGGTGATTTTAGGGATATTTTTAATTTATCAGATATTTCCATTTACCATATTGGCAAAAAAAATGATTGCTGATAATAGTTGCACAGACCTTCCATCTATCAAGTTGATGGTCATCAATGTATATCAATACAATACGGAGTACCAGCAGACAATTGATTTGATCAAAAAAGTAGATCCAGATATGTTTTTTTTGGTAGAGACAGATCAAAAATGGGCTGATAGCATAAGCATCTTCAAGGAATCTTATACTTATCAGATCGAAAAACCTTTGGATAACACCTACGGTTTGCTTTTTTATTCTAAGCTCGAGATAATAGATCCCAAAATCCATTACCTTATCAAAGAGGAAATTCCATCGATAGAGCTAGATTTAAAACTTTCATCAGGGCAAATGATCAAGGTATACGGGATTCATCCAGAACCTCCAGTACCAAGTGAAAACCCAGATAGTACTGAAAGAGATGCGGAGATCCTAAAAGTAGGAAAAAAAGTAAAAGAACTTTCAAGTCCATGCATTGTCATCGGAGACCTCAATGATGTGGGCTGGTCTTACTCTAGTGAGTTGTTCCTAAAGATAAGTGGAATGCTAGATTTGAGAAGGGGCAGGGGATTATACAATACTTTTCATGCCAAATACTTTTTCTTGCGCTGGCCTTTGGATCATATATTTGTCAGTGAGCACTTCACTCTAGGGGAGATCAAGAGGTATAGAAATGTGGGTTCTGACCATTTTCCGATAGGTTGTACACTTTACTTAGAGAAGAGTAGTAATAATGAGCAACTAGACGTATGCGCTGATGATTTAGAAAAGATGGATGAAAAAATAGCTGACGCAGAAAAGTAATGGACTACTGATTACATCGACAACCTATTGGTTTTCTTCTCCACTTTTAAGTTTGTGAGTCTTTTTATCATACATGCCTTTGAGATCGTCCACTTTGGATTTTTTCCACATTTTTACTCCTGTAAAATAGGACGCTCTACCGATCATGTGTGCTCCCACAGGTGCCGTTAATAGCATAAAGATAATAATCGCCACAACTCTAGCAGTAATAGCCGTATCATTGAAATAGCATGCAGCTGATAACAGAATCAATCCTATCCCTAAGGTAGCAGCCTTGGTAGTGACAGATATCCTTAGGTATAAATCAGGCATTTTTACAATTCCTACAGCAGCCAACAAAATAAAAACTGCTCCTGATGTACTCAATATGTATACTAATAACTCAGTCATTTCTTTCTCTTTTTTCAAGGTAATATGCAAAAGCAACTGTGCCCAAAAAGGCGATCAATGCCATGATCATGGCTATATCTAGGAAAGCAGGCTGATCAGAAAGGATACTGTAGACCGCTATAATCCCTATACCAGTGGTAAGTAATAGATCTAGAGCAACCACCCTGTCAGAAAGCTTTGGGCCAATCAAAAATCTGACAAATATAATCAGGATTGAAATGGACAAAGTCGGGAGGATGATATAGTAAAGGTAGTCGTATATACTCATCTTGTTATTTCTAATAATTTTCTTTCAAAACCATTTTTGATACTGGAAATAAATTCCTCTTTGTCTTTAATATACATTGCATGCACATAGAGTACCTTTCTGTCTTCTGATACATCAAGGCTACATGTTCCAGGAGTAAGAGTTATCAAATTGGCTAGTAAAGTAATTTCTAAGTCAGACTCTGCGTCCAGAGGGATTTTTACTATACCAGGTTCCATATAGTGCCTTGGAGTGATGACATCATATGCCACTTGAATATTTGCTTTTATCAATTCATATAAGAAAAAGAAAATAAAAGAAACAAGTTTAGGTATTCGATTGAAGTACTTATTGTCCCTTCTATCGGTCGCTGATACCCATAACAGAAAGAAGCTTAGTGCAAAACCAAAAAGAAAGTTTTCTACGGTAAATGCACCAGTAATGGCCACCCAAATCAAGGATAAAAGTAAGTTGCTAAGGAATTTAGTTTTGATCATGGTGTTTGAGATTTGATTCCTAAAACTGCATCTAAATAAGCGGTTGGATTGATAAGTTCAGCGGCAATCTGCTTACTTAATACGATGATATGTTCAGCCGCTAGGCCAATATACAGAGATGTACCAGCAAGCAAAATGATAGGGATGACCATGGCCCAGCGCTTGAAGGGTTTGAGTTCATGAAAATACTTTACATTTATTTTTTTTGGAAGATCCACAGCATCTTTCCAAAATACTTCCGACCAAAGTTTTGCAATTACCCACAACGTGAGAAAGCTTCCTAATATGATAAAACCAATAAGCATCCATTCATTTTCCTTATATCCACCTTCTATCAAAAACACTTTTGCCCAAAATCCTGAAAGTGGGGGGATTCCAGCAAGAGAAAATAAAGGAATGGCGATCAGTAAAGAAAACTTTGGGTATTTTTTATATAAACCTCCCAATTTTTCAATATTCAATGTGCCTTTAAGTTTGAAAATCAAGCCTGAAGCCAAAAACAAGTTAGTTTTTACAATAATGTCATGAATTAGGTAAAATATTGCACCCATGATGGCTAGTTCCGTATATATGCCAAGCCCAGCTAGCATGAATCCGATGTGGCAGACGATCAGATAGGAGAAAATTTTCCTCATATTCACCTGTAAGATCGCCCCTAATCCACCTGATAGTATCGTCATACAGGCCAATACAATAAGCAAGTTGCCGAGGAATTCATCTGGTATAAATATCAAAGTAAAAATCCTTAACAGCGCATATACACCAACCTTGGTGAGCAAGCCACCAAACACTGCGGATATGGCGGGTGGTGGAGTATGATATGATGCAGGCAGCCAAAAGTAGAGAGGGAATATGGCTGACTTTATTCCGAACCCTACCAGGAATAGTATGGCCACTACATTGACGAGCCCCCTGTTTTCAATTTCTGCGACTTGTATGGATAAGTCGGCCATGTTCAAGCTTCCAGCGAGTCCATACAAGATGGCAATAGCAGTTAGAAAAATGGCTGATGCCAGTAGGTTCATCGTGACATATTTGATTGCACCTTCAATTTGAGCTTTTTCACCTCCTATAGTAATGAGTACAAAGGAGGCTATGATGATGATCTCAAACCATACATACAAGTTGAATATATCTCCAGTCAGAAAAGCACCATGAAGTCCCATCAATAAGAAATTGAGAATTGGGAAGTACCCAAATTTCAAGCGTGCATTTCGGATACTTCCTGTGGAAAATATTCCTACGGCCATTCCAGAAATGGCAGTCAGCAATACCATCGTGGTACTGAAAAGGTCTGCTACAAAGGTGATTCCAAATGGAGCTTGCCATTCTCCAGCTTGCATGGTCAAGATGCCATTTTGGTAGACTTCTTTGAAAAGCCATGTGGCAATACCTACAGATATGATGCTACAGATAATCGTAATCAATCTTTGGGCATTGACTCGATACCAAAAAAACATCAGTAAGACTGAAGTGAGTAGTTGGAAAATTACTGGTAATACGATGTAAGGGTTATTCATAGATTTCGTCTGTAGTATTCAGTTCGTCTAAGTCGTCCGTTTGTGTGATTTTATAAGCTCTCTTTACCAAAATGATGGCAAAAGACTGCAAGCCAAAGCTAATGACAATGGCTGTAAGTATAAGGGCTTGTGGAACAGGATCCGCATAGATTTCGGTTAGCATTTTTGCGGTAGAATCTATGATAGGAGGTTTTCCTTTGACGATTCTTCCAAGCAAAAATATTAGCATGTTTGCCCCATTTCCTAAAAGGATCAAGCCTATGATGAGCTTTACCATGCTTCTTCTTAGCATCATGTAAATCCCCGAAGCATAGAGTAACCCGATGATGACTACTAAAATTAATTCCATGTTACAGTGTTTCAGATATGGTAAATATGATAGTCAACGTCACGCCTATCACTACTAAATAAACCCCAGCATCAAAAAACAAGGCAGAGCCAACCATTCCTATAACAGGAATAGGATTCTCAAACCATAATCCAGTCATGAAGCTTTGCTCAATAAATAAGGGTGCAGCACCACTGATCAATGCGATACATAGGCCCACTGGCATCAAAAATCCAGGGTGGAATTTGATCAAGTTTTTGGTCTGTTCAAGTCCATTTGCAAAGGAATGAATCACAAATGCAATAGATGCTATCAGTCCACCTACAAATCCTCCTCCAGGTAAATAATGCCCTCTCAAAAGGATGAATACCGAAAACAATACCAAAAGTGGTAAAAGGTAGGTCGAAGCTGTTTTAAATATTAGGGTTTTCATATGTGACTACTCTTTTTCTATGCTTTTCAATCTCAATTTTAAAAGACTAAACACTCCAATGGCAGCTATCACCAATACGGTGATTTCGACCATAGTATCAAAGCCCCTAAAATCCACTAAAATTACATTGACTACATTTTTTCCTTTTGCTAGGAGGTAAGCACTCTCTGCATAAAATATAGAAGTCTCTCTGTTCAAAGGCTCTGAAAGTACTTCTAAAGTCAATATAGCAATCAAACTCCCAAAGAAAACAGATAAAATACCATCTCTTATTCTTACTGCTTTGCTAGAGAAGTTTTTGTATTTGGGTAAATTGTATATCACCAATACGAACAATATCACTGTCAAAGTATCAATGGAAAACTGTGTCATGGCGAGATCTGGTGCAGAATAGAAGAGGAAAATCAAACATATCGTATAGCCCATCACACCAAGTGAAGCCACTGCTACTAGTCTGGATCGAGAAAATACCGTGAAAACAATTGCAACAATCATCATTAGTGCCACGATGACTTCATAGATCGTCAAAGCAGTCAGTTGCTTCGTGTCGATGTATAAATTTACCCCTTGGTATAGCCTATATGCCAAAAGAATCGTCAAGAATCCTAAGATGGTAATTACATAATTTCTCAAATAGCCATTTTGGAATAGTCCTGTCCAAAATCTTGCAAATGCATTGAAAAATTTACCAAATATCTCAAATAGCGTTTGAGGAGCAATCATTTCAAATTTGAGTGTTTTGGAAAATAGCGAAGATGAAGGCTTAACAATCATGTAAAGTATCACCCCAAGTGTCAAAGTAAGTAAACTCAATCCAAGAACTAAATTGAATCCATGCCATAACTTGATATGGACTGGAGCGCCATCTATTACCATACTGCTAAACACTGGCTGAACTATGAGACCTTCTACAAGGCTAGGAAATAGCCCAAATACCAAACCCAACCCTGCTAAAATCAACGGTGGAATCCACATGGTAGGATGTGGTAAATGTAGAGAAGTGAAATTGCTCGGAAGGGAGCCTACGAATGGTTTGACTCCAGCCAATAGACCAGCGAATAGCAAGCATACATTGGTAACAACAGCAGCTATGGTCAGAACCATAGCCCAGTCTCCGTAGGCCAAAGTTGCCTCATATATCAAGTCCTTGCCTATAAAGCCAAAGAAAGGAGGTGCGCCTGCATTAGATAACGCAGCAAGTCCTGCCGCTATGGCTACTGGCATCAATACCTTGCTCAAGCCAGAGAGTACTGTGACATCTCGGGTGCCAGTCTCATGATCTACTATACCAGTGATCAAGAATAGTGTAGCTTTATAAAGTGCATGTACCAAAATGAAAACTCCTGCAGCAAGTAGGGAAGCTTCAGTTCCCAAGCCAATTAAGAAAACCAAAATCCCGAGAGCTGAAATGGTAGAGTAGGCCAATATCCCTTTCATATCAATACGAAGGACGGAATGTATAGCGGCATACACCATCGTAATAGACCCTACAAGGATCAATGTGGTATTCCATTCTGCCGAGCCTCCTAAGAGCGGGGTAAACCTAGCCAATAAATAGATGCCTGCTTTGACCATGGTAGCTGAATGCAGGTAAGTGCTAACAGGTGTAGGTGCTTTCATCGCTCCAGGTAGCCAAAAGTGGAATGGAAATTGTGCTGATTTGGTGAATGCGCCTATAAAAATCAGCCCTACTATCCAGCCATATGAAGTATGTTCTTTGATAAAAGTTGATTGACTTAGCAGTTCTTGAAATTGGTAGCTACCTCCAATGTACCCAAGTAGAACCATACCCGCAAGTAGAAAAAGACCACCCAATCCGGTAATGCTCAAAGCTAACAAGGCAGACTTTCTTGATTTTGGATCATCATTATTGAAGCCTATGAGAAAAAAGGAGCTAATACTTGTAAGTTCCCAGAATATAAAGAGCGTGATAATATTGTCTGAAAGTACCAAGCCAAGCATAGAAGCCATAAACATACTCAAGTATCCATAGAATCTATCCAAATAGTGGTGGCCTTTGAGGTAGCTCGTCGTATAGGTAAAGACCAAAGTGCCTACACCTGTGATCAACAAGGCGAAAAGTATTGCTAATCCGTCAAGGTGAAAACCAAAATTGATCCCATAGCTTGGTACCCAATCATAGTTAAACCTGAATGTCTGACCTTCGCCAATTTCTTTTAAGAAAGAAAAAAAATAAACAAATAGACCAAAAGGAAGTATAGGAAGTAAGAGTGATCCTTTTCCTTTGATAAATTTACTAATAAAAGGTGTGCATCCAGCAAGGACAAAACCTGAAAGTATAGCTAGAATCATGTATGTTCAAGAATTTCTAAATACGATTTAAAAACTCTAAATTACAAAAAAAGCTCAATGTCTCGACTAGTATGTGAAATAAACCTGAAATCAACGAGAAATGAGGGGTTTAAAATATTTTGTATTTATCGAATATATTTTCAATAAATACCCGTAAATGATGAAGAATGTATATAGATTTTGCTCAAACGCTGAAAAAAATGTAAATTTGATTACTTTTACCAGACTTAATTTTAAAAATAACCAAACCTTTAAACCATAAAATGATTAAGAATAACTATCAAACTGAAGTAGCCAAGAGGTTTACTATTTACAATAGTCTCTTCTTGGATCTCCCTTTTAGTGATATCAACAGGACAGGAACATTGTTACCAATATTGGCCTCCAAATGTGAGGAAGGATACCAAAAGGATAAGACTCCCAAGCAAATCATTCAAGGATTTTTTGATGAATTGATGTCTAAAAATTCGAACGATGAGCAACATGATCTTCTTTTCAAAATGGTTCAATATGTTGAAAGACAAGTTGTACTTTTTGATTCCATTGAAGATGCTGCTTTCGATAAGATTCATGATGTCAAAGGTAAGGGAAGCGTAAAAGCACTAATAGCACGAGTAGATAATGATAGGAAAAGAGAAGCGCTGATCGAAAAACTTAAGAATTTTTCTGTGAGACTTACGCTTACAGCCCATCCTACACAATTTTATCCAGGCAATGTATTAGGTATCATTACAGATCTGGAAACTGCGATCAAGAATAATGATTTAGGGAATATCAATCTTTTGCTTCAGCAACTGGGAAAAACTGGTTTTATCAATAAAGAAAAACCAACACCATTGGATGAAGCTGTGAGTTTGATTTGGTTTTTGACTAATGTTTTTTACAAAAGCATTCCAGATATCATGACCAGACTACTTAATAGCCTAGAAATTCCTTTGCATGAATGGGACAATCCGGGGCTACTCAAAGTAGGATTTTGGCCAGGTGGCGATAGGGATGGCAATCCATTTGTGACCCACGATATCACTGTCAAAGTAGCAGAAAGACTTCAGAAGTGGATTTTGAGATGCTATTATAGAGATGTAAGAGTGATCAAAAGAAGGCTTACATTCAAGCACGTAGAGCCAATCATGCAAAAAGTGGAAAATGGATTGTTCGAATCACTTTTTGAAGAGCACAGCTATTACCATACAAAAGATGAGTTGCTTACCGATTTGATGGAGGCTAGAAAGTGCTTAGTAGAGCATCATGATGGACTATTTTTAGAGCAGCTGGATGAATTTATTCTAAAAGTGAAAATCTTTGGATTCCATTTTGCCAACATGGATGTGCGACAAGACAGCCGCAAGCATGATGGATTGTGGGATGAAGTGATTGAGCTTGAAATGGGAAAAGATGCCTTGAAGTCTTATCATGAACTTTCAGAGGCAGAGAAAATATCTTACCTGTTTGATTTTGAAAAGCTACCTGATCTATCTCAAATTCAGGATGATTTTCATAAGGAAATGTTAAAAAGTTTTGATGCCATTCAGACTGTTCAAAAGGAAAATGGGGAAGATGGACTGCACCGATACATTATCTCAAATTGTCAATCGGCTCTGCACATGCTTGAGGTATTCAAGCTTGCTCAGCTCAACTTGAAGCATGAGGAAGGAGAGTTGCCTTTGGATATTGTTCCGCTTTTTGAGACCATCGACGATTTGGCAGAGGCTCCTAAAATCATGGAGCAACTGTATAAAAATCCCCTATATGCTAAGCATTTGAAATTCAGAAAAAATAAGCAAACTATCATGCTTGGTTTCTCTGATGGAACAAAAGATGGTGGATATATTAGGGCTAATTGGTCCATCTTGCAAGCAAAGGAAGAATTGACGAGGGTATCTAAGCAATATGATGTGAGCGTCGTATTCTTTGATGGAAGAGGAGGGCCTCCAGCTAGAGGAGGAGGACAGATGCATAATTTTTATGCTTCATTAGGTCCGAAAGTAGAAAATAGTGAAATCCAGATCACAATCCAAGGACAGACGATTTCTGCGAACTACGGAAAGCCGATCTCTTGTACCTATAACTTAGAGCAGCTTCTGTGTGCAGGAATAGAGAATGAATTATATCCTTCTTCTGAGAAAAATCTGACAGAAGAACAGAGGGCATTGATCAACCGTATGGCGGATGTGTCTTATCAGTTTTATAAAGATTTCAAAAGCCACCCTCAGTTCTTGCCTTACCTGGAGCATGTCACTCCACTGAAGTATTTCGGTAAGGTCAATATCGGTTCTAGACCTTTGAAAAGAGGAAAAGACACAGGATTGAAGTTTGATGATTTGCGTGCTATTCCTTTTGTAGGATCATGGGCACAGATGAAGCAAAATATCCCGGGATTCTTTGGTGTAGGTGCAGCTCTCGAAGCATTGAAAAAAGAAGGAAGATTTGAAGAAGTAAAGGCATTGTACAATGATTCCCTGTTTTTCAGGTCATTACTAGGTAATAGTATGCAGTCTTTAGCTAAGTCGTTCTACAAGTCTACAGCTTACCTCAAAGAGGATAAAAGATATGCAGAGCTTTGGGAACTGATGTTTTCTGAGTATTCTAGAACGATGAAGTATATTCTTGAGGTGTCAGAGATGGATGAGTTACTCCAAGATAACCCAACTTCAAAGGATTCGATTGCAATACGAGAAAAAATCGTATTGCCATTGATCACCATTCAGCAATATGCTATTCAGACTATGCTAGAGACAGGTGAAGATGATCCTGTTTTACAAAAACTCATCTTGCGTACCATGTTTGGTATCATCAATGCAGCCAGAAATGCCGCTTAATATAGCATTTGGCTAAAAGTTTAAAACCCTCCCTAAGAACCTCTTTTATTGATTCTAGGGAGGGATTCTTTTGTCTAAAGCTTTTGTAATTAGAAATTACTAACATACGGCATACTTATTCCTCATCTAATTCTTCTTCAATCAACTTTACACCTAATACTTCATGGACTTTTTGTAATGCTTCCTTGTTTTCTGAAAGAATTAGCAATTGATCCCAAGCCATAATTTCAGTAGTGCCTTTAGGAGTGATGTATTCACCCTCTCTTCTTAGCATGGCAATGATGGCGTTTTTAGGAAATCCAATTTCTAGAATCTTTTTACCAACGATTTCATTTTCTTCCGAAATCACAATTTCAGACATTTCAGTCTTAGGGGATTCATTCATGATGTAATCTATCGGCGTCCTAGGCTTAAGTTTTTCAGGAAGAGCTACTTTAAGCCATTTCGCCACCACTGACAAGGTGGTTCCTTGGAGAAGTACAGAAGATAGAGAAATAAAAAATACCAGATTGAAAATCATGTTGGCTTTGTCTATGCCTGCAATCAGTGGATAAGTAGCAAATACAATAGGAACGGCACCTCGTAGACCTACCCAAGATACATACCATCGGCTCCTATTTTTCATTTTGAAAGGGAGTAAGGTAAGAAATACCCCAAGCGGTCGAGATACAAAAATGAGAAACAAGGATAAAGAAACCCCCAAACCCAAAAGCGGAATAATCTCTGTGGGATTCACCAGCAGGCCCAAGGTTAAGAACAGCACAATCTGCATCAGCCAAGCTAATCCATCAAACATTTTCAAGATGGAGTTTTTGTGTACCAATTCCTGTTGTCCTAAGTAAACTGCACAAAGATATACAGCTAGGAAACCATTGCCTCCCACAAAATCTGTCAGTGAAAAAGTGATAAACATCAAAGCTATCACCAAAACAGGATATAAGCCTTCAAAACCTAAATTGATCTTATTGATAGCCTGTTTACTAAGCCATCCTAGCAAAAGCCCAAGGGCTGCTCCTAGGATCATCTGTTGTAAAAAAAGTATTACTATAGAAGCAAATCCCTGATTTGGATTGATCACCAAGCCAAGAAATGCTATTGTCAATACATATGCCATAGGATCATTACTTCCACTTTCCAACTCGAGTACAGATCGAAGTCTATATTTCAGAGCCAAGCTTTTGGAGCGCAATATGGAAAATACCGCCGCGGCATCTGTAGATGATACAATAGCTCCTAAAAGTAAACCTTCCAAGATGGAAAAATCAGTAACATAACAAACAAACAAGCCAACTGAAGTAGCTGTCAAAAGCACACCAAGAGTAGAAAGTGCAATCCCTTTTGCCAATACTGGTTTTATAGATTTCCAGTTGGTATCTAGACCACCAGAAAAAAGGATGAAATTCAGTGAAACTATCCCAATGAATTGAGCAATCTCTGGATTGTCAAAGTGAATGCCTAATCCGTCAGAACCAGAAATCATCCCTACCATTAAGAATAAAACCAACGTAGGTACACCGAACTTATAAGAAGTCTTGCCTGCAAGTATACTTAAGAAAAGCAAGGTGGAGCCAATAAGAAGGATGTTTTCAATAGTCAGATTCATGAGGGAACTGTTTTGTCAAAGAAATCAATTCGAGTTGAATTTTCACGAAATTAATCAATATTATTGCAAATGCCGATTTGAAGAATGTTACATTGCACTATGTTTATCAAATTTTTGATGGTATCTTAAGAATGGCATTGGCTATTGTTAATGATTAAAGTTTCCGCTAGTTCGTTGTAGTTTAAGGGTTTAACGGTATTCAAGTCTTTCAGAGTTCATGTATTATCCCCAGAATTAATTGTTTTACTAGAATATTTCTCAAAATCGAATACCAATTTATTTGAAGTGTATTTGAAGATAAAAATTATAGTATTTAATATAAGAAGAAATGAAAAATGTACTAAAAAGAATAAATAAGTTTTGGGTGTCAGATGTTAGCTTTCTTTTGCTTTTGGGAATGCTTGTTTTTACTGTTTTTATCTTACCTGTATTTATAGAATATCAAAACGATGCTACATTTTTTTTGAATGCCATGCTAATCTTACTTTTTTTCGTTGGCGTCTTTTCTTCTATGGAAAAATCCTTCATTGTATTATCTGCTGTACTTTTTTTGATCCATGTTTCACTTAGGCTGATTAGGTTTGGTGACAATCCTTTTGATTTCTATCTGTTTGAAAGAATAGCCGCAATACTGAACTTGATTGCATTGACAGTGGTGAATTTGAGGTTGCTATTTAGAGATGATGAGGTGAATTTTTACCGTATCATTGGCTCAATCAATGTTTACCTTTTGGTATCTATTATCGGAGCGATAGGATTTGAAGTGATTCAGATACTTGCAGGAACTTCTATAGTAGGTCAGGACTTTGAACTTTCTGGAACTGATGTGGACTTTGGATATTATATTTATTATAGCCTTACCTGCGTCAGTACACTTGGTTTTGGTGATATGTATCCTGTCAATTTTGCAGCAAAAATGCTATCCACATTCTTGTCTGCCTTGGGTATTTTATATCCAGCGGTAATCATATCAAAATTAGTCTCTTATGCTTCATCAGGCAAATATTCTTCATAAACCCTTTCAAATGGCTGGTTAACCTTTCAAAGATTCAATATTTTTAAAACAGGAGTAGTTTCTTATTTTGCTTAGAATTTAATCCAAATATTATGATAAAGAAATACTTATTGGCTCTTTTGCTTTTGATCATGGCACTTGAAAATATTCAAGCTCAGGAGACAAGACAAATTGAAATTGAATCTGCTGTAGTGACAAATGATGAAGTCACCATCAATGGAAAGAGAGTTCCTTACAAAGCAACCGCTGGAACTATGCCTGTGTGGAATGATGAAGGCAAGCCGATTGCTTCCTTGTTTTATACATACTATGAGCGTTCGGATGTATCAGACAAAGCAAATAGACCTTTGGTGATATCATTTAATGGAGGTCCTGGATCAGCTTCTATTTGGATGCACTTGGCGTACACTGGCCCATACAAGCTCAATATAGACGATGAAGGCTACCCAGTGCAGCCTTATGGATATAGCAAAAATACTCATTCTATCTTGGATGTGGCTGATATCGTATACATCGATCCTGTCAATACAGGCTATTCAAGGATTGTAGATAAAGATGTCTCAAGATCGACATTTTTTGGAGTCAATGCAGATATCAAGTATTTAGCGGATTGGGTAAATACTTTTGTGACAAGACAAAATAGATGGGCATCGCCTAAATACCTTATTGGTGAAAGCTATGGAACTACAAGAGTTTCTGGTTTAGTATCACAGCTTCAGAACTCCCACTGGATGTATTTCAATGGAGTGGTATTAGTATCTCCTACAGATCTTGGGCTGAGCAGAAGTGGTCCTGTGGCGGCAGCTAACTATTTACCATATTATGCAGCTACTGCTTGGTATCATGGTGTATTGACACCAGAGCTTCAAGGAAGGGATTTGGATGAGATTTTGCCTGAAGTGGAGCAGTACACCTTAGATGTAGTACTTCCCGCAGTGGCACGAGGGGGCTCACTGGATAAGGCCAAAAGAAATGAAATTGCTAAGAAAATGGCATATTATTCAGGGATGAAAGAAAAAGTCTTTATTGAACATAATTTGGCGGTTCCCACAAGTTTCTTTTGGAAAGAGTTACTTAGAGAGCAAGGCTTGACTATAGGTCGATTAGATAGCAGATATAAAGGTATAGATAGAAGTGATGCAGGAGATAGATATGATTTTGACCCTGCATTGACCTCTTGGAATCATGCCTTTGCTCCAGCCTTCAATATGTATGCTAAAAATGTGCTTAAATACAATACAGATCTTACTTATAACTTATTTGGGCCTGTGCATCCATGGGATAGAGGCAATGACAACACAGGAGAGCAATTGGCAGGTGCCATGCGTCAAAATCCCTATTTACAGGTATTGACTCAATCTGGATATTTTGATGGTGGGACGGATTATTTCAATGCCAAGTTCAATATGTGGCAAATGGATCAAAATGGAAAACTTCAAGATAGATTGTCATTTAAAGGCTACAGGTCGGGTCATATGATGTATCTCAGAGCAGAAGATCTCAAAACCTCGAATGATGATATCAGAGAATTCATCAAGAAAACCATCCCAGAAAAAGGCACTCCTGCAAAATATTGATAAAAAAATAAGAAGTAGGGTACTTGGTTACCTTACTTCTTTTTTAGACAAAAAAGATAGACCCCGTGATTACTTTTTGTAGTGGTCATGCAAACCAATACCTTCTAGGATTTGGCTTTTGTATTTTTGAATCCTTGACTTTCTGGTAGCGCTTTGTTTTGGCTGGGAAAAATGGATGATATACCCCCTTTGTCTTCCAAGTGTCAGAGATTCAAAAGCATTTTTGAAAAGTTCATCTTCTTCAAATGCCTGTGACAATTCTCCAGGAATGGGTTCAGGGTTTTTGACAGTTTCTACTTTTTTTCCTTGTTTTTCTAGACTTATGGCTTCTTGGATATATGTTTCTAGCACATGTTTTACCTTCTCGATTTCACCTACATTAGCAAACCTTACAATTCTTGCTGCCTGAATATTACCTTGTTGCTCCAATATCTGAGCTTCATCTTTAAGAATCGCTCCTTTATAAAATCCAATATTTGCAGAGTCTTTGAGGGCATTTATAGTTATAATATTTTTCCCTTCAAGGGTGTATACGGGTACTCCCCATTTGATCTCTTCTCTTAGCCCAGTTTCTAGTGCCAATTGCCGCAGTGTCTCTAACTCACTGGTCCACTTCAGAACTTTACAATGAGCTGTACCACCATACTTACAACGCATACATCCATCTATCAAATACTTATCAACCAATGGGTTGATCTTTATTTCTTCTTTCATACTCGTGAGGTTTTACGGTCTTCAGGTCTAGTGTACCAAGATACCAATATCAAAGCGAGCAGCAAAATGCCTATATATACTTTTGTTTTAGGGTCCATTATTCGGCTTGTTTGATTGGTAGTTTTTCATCACTTGCTCAAGTTTGTCAAATCTCTCTTCCCAAATTTTCCTGAAGGGTTCTATAAAGTCTTCTATTTCCTTCATTTTTTCAATATTGAGTTGGTAGTAGATTTCTCGACCTTTTTGCTCCTGGGTGAGAAGCTCACAGGAAGTTAGAATCTGAAGGTGCTTAGATACTTTAGGTCGGGCGGTGTCAAAATTTGCAGCTATCGCTTCTGCTGACAGTGATTGAGTTGCCAAAAGAAGTAAGATAGTTCTTCTTGTCGGGTCCGCTATTGCCTGAAATATGTCTCTTCGTAAATTCATGGCGTAGCTATTTGACTACAATTCTATATGAAGTTATTTGGCTACGCAATAGGGATGTGGTAAATGTATTTAAGTCAATATGGATATACGGAACTTTGCCAATAACATTACAAAATTCCGGATTATCTAACTTCCGATATAAATTGATATTGGATATTTATGGATATTGACCATTAACAACCTGTTGAGCCAATGAATTGAAGTTACTGGCAAAAAAGCGTATAATCAGATAAGTCAAATTATAAAAACATTAATTATCCTTTCTTTGGCTGGTCAATTTATGAGGAATTTATAACTTCACGATTCAATCATAAATAGGAATCAATGAAGACTACCACCCTAAGCATTTTAATTTGTCTATTGCTGTTCAATGTGCCAGTGTATGCACAGCTAACTGTAAGTACCTTTAATATCCGTTTTGATAATCCTGGTGATGGAGTACATCAATGGAGTAACAGAAAAGATCAAGTCCTCAATTTCATTCAAGTTGAAGAGATTGATGTGTTAGGTATGCAGGAAGCCCTTTATAATCAAATACAGTTTTTAGACGACAACTTGGAAGATTATTCCTATCAAGGAGTTGGGCGTGATGATGGGGATAAGGCTGGTGAATTCTCACCTATTTTGTATAACCATAAGAAGTTTGACCTGTTGGATGGTGGAACTTTCTGGCTTTCTACAGATACTTCTAAGCCAAACAAAGCTTGGGACGCAGCACTTCCAAGAATTTGTACTTGGGTTCATTTGAAGGAAAAAGGTACGGAAGAGACTTATCTGATTCTCAATACGCATTTTGACCATGTAGGGAAAGTAGCAAGGGTAGAAAGCGTGGGTGTGATTTTAGAAAAAATGAAAGAGTTTGACAATACAGACAAAGTCATCATCATGGGAGATTTCAATTTAGAACCAGAAAATGAACCAATCAAAAGGGTAATAAATGCAGGATTCTCAGATTCATATCATGAAGCAAAAATCAAAATAGGTCCTGTGGGTACATTCAATGCTTTCAAGATTGATACAAACTACGATAGAAGGATTGATTATGTGTTTTATCAAAACATGGATGTCAAACTATACAAAAATTACAGCCTACGTATTGACGACACCTTTCTATCGGATCACTTTCCAGTAGTGGTTCAGTTCAAGTAATCGTTTTACATTTTAAAAACTAAAGGTGAGTTTGAAAGTATATTGAAGCTTTCAAACTCACCTTTTTTATTTAATTTTTCGCCAAAAGGCATTTTTTTCTTTAAACCAGTTAGATTCTAAAATCTAAAACCAAGGTCGTTTGGTTAAGCTGAGAAGACCTGCCAGGTTTGACTTATGTATCTAGGAAGGGCAATTATTTTGCACATGTGCTATTTGATGGGAAACCTGAAAGGTTTAAACTACTCGACATTGATTCTAAGATCCAATCCCGATAGCTATCCGGATTATCCCAACCAACTTGACCAAGGAATTCTACTTAGAATCAAAAGTAGGCCAATACCATAAGTCATGTATATCGTTCTGAACCTAGCTTTGCTGTCGGTCATTTTTTTTGCTTTCGAATAGCCAATGGTAATGATTACGATTGCTATGATATTGATCACTGGGTGCTCGAGTGCTGTCAGTCTCGCTACTTTATCACCCATGGCACCGCCTCCAGTCAGCAAGGAGAAGCCGATTGGGCTTACAAAATACAAGATCAGACCTACAAGTAGTTGAATATGAGAAATGATAAATCCAATTAAGGCTATTTTTCTATGCTTTTCGGTAAATGTAGTACCACTCAATGCACCGATTAATGCGATGATCATAATGATGGCAAGTGCACCTAAAGCCAAATAAGCTATGCCAGAGTGGGCATGTTGTAGTCCTGTATACATGTTGCTGAATTAAGTTTTTATTGGTGAAATTTATTAAGAACGTATTAAGCGTTGAACTTAGCTACTAAGTATATGATTAGCGTGCCAAAATTAAGCATTCATTCCCGAATAATGTTTGTTCTGATCTCAAATTATAAATTTTAATTTTTCCTTAAAAAACGCAGACATTTCAGGTTTTCATCGACGATCAATCATTTTTTAGAAATAGTTGAGTGATACCTTGAAGGTCTTTTGCTGTTATAGATCAGCCGTTTACAATATTTTCTTGCGGATTTTTAGACATTCAACGAAGCATTCTCTGTCGATCTGTAGGAATTGTACGCATTGGCAGCTTGGATAATGTCTTTTCCACTAGGTACTTGGAATATTTCCAAGTCAAAATAGGCAGCAGCCGCAAGCAAATGATCAAATATATCTGCCTGTATAGATTCATATTCAAGCCATGCCGTGGTATCCGTAAAGCAATAAATCTCGATAGGTATACCCCGATCCTCTATGGCTAATTGACGAACCATTATGGTCATGTTTTTTTTGATTTTTGGGTGGTTTTGAAGATATAGTTCTACATATTTTCTAAACACACCGATATTTGTCATCCTTCTACCATTGATCAGGATAGAAGTATCTATCTGATTGTCTTGGTTATGCTTATCAATTTCCTCTTGTCTTGACGTAACATAATTTGTCAATAGATTGAATTTCTTAAATATTTCTCGCTTCTCTGGATCTACAAAATTGATGCTGTGAGAGTTGATGTGTAAGGATCTTTTGATTCTTCTGCCACCACTTTCTACCATTCCCCTCCAGTTTTTGAAACTATCTGTAATGAAGTAGTAAGTTGGAATAGTTGTGATAGTTCTATCCCAGTTTTGCACTTTCACAGTATTCAAATTGATGGCTATTACATCACCATCAGCATTGAACTTGGGCATTTCGACCCAGTCACCCACGCGGACCATGTCATTGGAAGACATCTGCACACTGGCTACAAGCCCAAGAATAGTATCCTTGAAAATCAATAAGAGGATAGCTGTCATTGCTCCAAATGCGCTCAAAAAATAGAGTGGTGATTTCCCAAGCAAAATGGATAGCACAAAGATCCCTGTACCTATGTAAAGAATAATTCTTACAAGTTGAAAATAGCTTGTCAATGGCTTGTCTTTGAATGCAGGATGCCGTGTCAAGGCAAATTCTGACACCTTGAGCAAAGCAAAAAACACCGTCATCCCTACGATAATCAGATATGTGTCCGTAAGTTTGATAACAAAGGGTAAGATGTCTGGGAAATCAGAGAAAATGGCTGGCGCAAGAGCTCTGACAAACAATGCTGGAACAAAATGCGCTACATTGTTGAATACTTGATGATCTGCCAAGATATCATCCCAAGTGATGGGAGACTTTCTCACCAGCTTGTAAATATAATTTATGATTACCTTTTTGGTGACAAAAAAGACGATGACGGCTATAATGGCTAACAGAGAAATTGAGATCAGCAATTTCCAATAAGCGACACTTCCTGTACTTACACCTGCTGATATTAAAATCTGTTCAATCCAGTTTTCTACCTGATCAAATTCAGTCATAATTTATTATTCTTGCTTATACTATTGAGTTGATACTTGTTTCAATCATATCCAAGGAAGTCTATTCTACATGGACTACAAGTCCTTTGAGGTAGGCTGTTTCTTGGTGGTAAATGTTGATAGGATGATCAGGTGGCTGGGAAAGGAAGTGCAAAATCCTGATATTACGACCACTTTCCATTGCGGCTGCTGTTATGGTATTGGTAAATAATTGCTTGTCCACCACTTGGGAGCAAGAGAATGTGAATAAAATTCCTCCTGACTTGATGTGTTTGAATGCTTCTGCATTTAATCTCTTGTACGCTTGAACGGCGTTGTGTCGTGATTTCATGTTTTTGGCAAATGCAGGTGGATCGAGAACGATTACGTCATAGTCCTGTTCGATTTCTTTGATGTATTTTACCACATCAGCTACAATAGATTCATGCTTTCCACTGATTGATCCTGCGTTTAGTGCTACATTTTTATCAGTGAGTTCTATAGCCTTGGCCGAAATATCGATGGAGTGCACTTCTTTTGCTCCAGCTTTCAGGGCAGAAACAGAAAAGCCACCACTGTAGCAAAAAGTATTTAGGACTTTTTTATTTTTACTATATTGACCAAAGAGTTGTCTATTGTCTCTCTGATCTACAAAAAAACCTGTTTTCTGACCTTTTTCCCAATCAATTTCATAAATACAGCCATTCTCTTTGACCAAATTTGTTTTAGGTTCACCAAATATCAATTTGTTTTCTAAGTTTGGTAAGTTTTTGGGCAGTGTCTCGGCAGATTTGTCATACACCGCAGCTAATTGATTACCATATGCATTTTGCAAAGCATTGGAAATCTCTTCGATATGATGGTGCATACCAATGGAATGTGCCTGTATCACAGCTGTACCATTGTAAAAGTCAATGATCAAACCTGGAAGCCCGTCACCTTCTCCGTGGATCAATCTGTAGACATCAGTGTTTTCATGATCAATAAGTCCCATTTGATTTCTCACAGCTAGTGCCGATTGGATTTTTGCATTCCAAAAAATCTGATCTATAGGTTTTTCTTCAAAAGATATGATACGAACCATGATCGATCCATTTTGAAAGTGACCGATTCCTAGAAAAGCATCCTTGGCACTGTATACTTGGACAAGCTGTCCATTTTCGAGATCCTTGTCTCTTTTGGCTATTGCACCAGAAAAAATCCAGTGATGTTTTCTCAAAATTGAGATTTCTTTGTTCTTTGCTAAGCTAATTTTAGGATATTGAAGCATTATGTTTTGTTTAATTTTGGGAAAGCCCATGTCCCTAAGATCATCAATGACAGGCTGATCAATAGAGCGGGCAAATGTGCATAGATAGGCAAATCCATCGATGATAATATCAAATAAGCAAGCATTCCACCTATCAAAGATGCCAAAGCGCCTATTTCAGAGGCTTTTTTCCAATATATTCCAGCTGTCAAAGGTACAAATAAACTTACCAACATCAGCATAGAAGCCTCAGCAACGAGCTCATAGATGTTGGTTTTCCATTGTGCCATGATTGTAGCGACCAGAGCGACTAGGATAATATTTGTCCTCAAAATCCATAGAAAGTGCTTGTCATTGAGACTCTTGCCAAAATGAGGTCGGATGAGGTTTTCTGAAATGATCGCTGCTGGAGCAAGTAGTCCTGAACTGGTAGTACTCATTATGGCTGATATCAAAGCACCAAAGAAAAGGATCTGCACATGAATGCCACCATGTCTTAAGACCATTTCGGGGAGTAGCAATTGTTTATTTTCAAGGTAAATTTCTGGATAGAGGTATTTGGCACCCAAAGCAATGAAAAGTGGTAATAGTCCAATGGTAACATAAAATCCTCCAGCGAGATACGTGGATCGAATAGCAATTTTTTCTGACTTGGCTGACATGACTCTTTGATAAATGTCTTGACTGGGAATACTTCCGAGTCCTAAAATCATCCACGCCCCTAAGTAATTCAGCCAAGCGGTGGGATTAGCTTCTGGGAAAAACTGAAAGCTGCCCTTTGGTGCTGATTCCAAAATAGGGGCAATTCCTCCCGCTTGTCGCGAAACCATTACCGATACCCAGACAAGACCCACTACGATCAAGGTTGTCTGGATAAAGTCAGTAATAGAGATGGCCCACATACCACCCAGAAAGGTGTAAAAAACTACGATACCTGCACTTATTACAATAGCATTGGCTATAGAAATATCAGCTATGGAGTTGAAAATCAATGCCAGGGCTACCAATTGAGCTGCCACATAACCGAAGTATGCTGGGATCATAAATAATGATGCCATGAACTCAACTTTATTCCCAAAAATCCTTTTATAAACATCTCCTATGGTAAGCACATTCATCCGGTACATGGGGCGTAAATAGAACATGCCAAAAAGTACAAGGCAAAGTGCACCACCAAATGGATCTTCTATCACTCCTTGCAAGCCAGAATCCAAGTATTCAGATGAAGCACCAAAAATAGTTTCTGACCCAAACCAAGTGGCGAATAGGGCAGAGGCAGATAGGAAAAGTGGTAGTTGTCTTCCTGCAAGTACAAAGTCACTAGAATTTTTGACCAGTTTGGAAGACCATGCACCGATAGCTACCGTAATGATCAGGTAAATGATTATAGCTGTTAGTAGCAATTTTTTAGCTTGTTTTTGGTTTTATATCAATTTGAGCCATTTGCTGAAAAAAGAAAAGTCTCATTCGCAATTTTTAATTCCCCTTAAATTATCTACTCAAGTGATTACAAATAGCTTTTGAGTAGAGAATGTATGAAATGCATTTATGTTGAAATTCTTAAAATGCTAATTTCTACGCTGCAATTCAAGATTACTGTAGAAACACAAAATTCCCCAAGAAAATAACTTGGGGAATGTGATGTGCTGCGGTTTTTTATACACTACGTTAAGAATACATTTCTGCTCTTAACGCTTTGATCTCTTCACTTTCTAGATAATCATCATAAGGCATTCTTCGGTCAATAGTACCTTTGGGGGTGAACTCTATGATTCTATTGGCTGTGGACTGTACGAAAGCATGATCGTAAGAAGTCATCAGTACCGTTCCATTGAATTCGATGATGGCGTTGTTAAATGCTGTAATTGATTCCAAATCCAAGTGGTTGGTAGGTTCATCCATTACCAATAGATTTGGGTTTTGGAGCATCATCTTAGAAACCATACAACGTACTTTTTCACCTCCAGATAGGACAGAACATTTCTTCAGTGATTCTTCTCCAGTGAATAGCATTCTTCCCAAAAAAGTCCTTACATGAGCTTCTTCTTGGTTTGAAGAATACTGTCTCAACCAATCAATCAGACTCAGTTCAGACTGGAAATATTTAGAGTTATCATTTGGCAAATAAGCCTTATTGATAGTTACTCCCCATTTGAATGTGCCTTTTTGGGTTGGGATTTCTTCCATGATGGTTTGGAAAAACTTAGTAACAGCCTGTTTTGTCTTCGAGATGAAGGCAATTTTATCACCTTTGTCTACCATAAGATTGACATCAGTGAAATACACCGCATTGTCATCTTTCAATGCTAGACTTTCCGTCATGAATATTTGGTCTCCAGCTTCTCTTTCAGGCTTGAAGATGATTCCTGGATACTTTCTTGTAGATGGCTGAATATCATCTACATTCAGTTTTTCAAGCATCTTCTTTCTTGCTGTTGCCTGTTTTGATTTTGCAACGTTGGCAGAGAATCTAGCGATGAAATCCTGGAGTTCTTTTCTTTTCTCTTCTACTTTCTTGTTTTGATCAGACTTCTGCTTAGCTGCAAGCTGGGAAGATTCATACCAGAAGGTGTAGTTACCAGAGTATATTTTTATTTTGCTAAAGTCAATATCTACGATGTGTGTAGAAACAGCATCTAAGAAGTGTCTGTCGTGAGATACTACGATCACAAGGTTTCTGAAATTGACCAAAAAGTCCTCTAACCAGTTGATCGTATCAGAATCGAGGTCATTGGTAGGCTCATCGAGGATAAGGATGTCTGGATTTCCAAATAGTGCCTGAGCAAGCAAAACCCTTACCTTTTGATTTCCAGCTAACTCCTTCATGGGTAAGTAATGCAAGTCTTCAGATATGCCCAGTCCTGAAAGCATAGAAGCTGCATCTGATTCCGCATTCCATCCGTCCATTTCTGCGAATTCTGCCTCAAGCTCTGATGCACGTATTCCATCTGCTTCGGTGAAGTCTTCCTTCATGTAAATGGCATCTTTCTCGGACATGATCTCATAGAGCTTCTTGTGTCCCATGATCACTGTCTTCAAGACTTCGTATTCATCAAACTCAAAGTGATTCTGCTTCAAGACAGCCATTCTTTGACCTGGGGTGATATTGACCAGTCCAGTGGTGCTATCTATGTCCCCAGCTAAGATTTTCAAAAAGGTCGATTTACCAGCACCATTGGCACCAATTACACCATAACAGTTCCCTGGAGTGAATTTTAGATTTACATCTTCAAAAAGGGTTCTCTTACCAAACTTGAGAGATAAATTATCTACAGATATCATTGAATTTCATTTTTTTTCGAAGGTGCAAAGATAATACAAATATTGTGAAGGGATAAATACATTTTTGGAAACTAGGTGCATTCAGTTTTTTCAATTCCTGAGTTTGAAAAAAAATCTGCATTAAATAGCACATTTTCTTCATTTACCCTTTTTCTAATTTTTTAGAGGTATTTTTAAATACTATTGATTTCACTCTTGAATGCTCGAATCTGATACCGTATACAATGTTTGTGATAAGCTGAATTTACTTGATCCAAGATTTTAGTAAATGATACACGATATTTTGAGGTATAGAATTAAAGTTAAGATATGATCTCACCAAGATGCTTCATATAAATAAAGCTGATAAGAATTTTATGATTATCAACTTTTTCACCAGAGTCTGAAATTCATACAAATAGGTGTTTAGTATCAGTCTGATTACCTCTGAAAATTCGACTGGGACTGACTCATAATCTACAAATAGATACGTTCTAAAATCGTTTGTATGGTACAGTAAGCGGAAGCATTTCAAATATACTAGTTAAACTATATTTCTACTCATTCAATAAACCAATTTAATTACAATGACAAAATTAAACCTAAAAAACCTAAGCTTGGTATTTTTGATGGCGATCCTCACGATGGCGTCTACCAAAGCACAAGAGAAACTAAGTAAACCACCTATTTCTACTCCGTGGGCAGAAAAAGTAAATCCTGTCGCACCTCATCAAGAATATCCGAGACCTCAGATGTCTAGAGAAAACTGGGTCAACCTCAATGGGCAATGGGACTTTGCTATTGTAAGCAAAGGATCAAGCTCACCCACTATTTATGATGGGAAGATAACTGTACCGTTTCCGATAGAATCTCAACTTTCTGGAGTGGGTCGAAGTGTGGGAAGTGAGCATGAGCTTTGGTACGCTAAGGAAATTTCTCTAAAATCTAGCCAAAGAAGAGGTAAAGTTTACCTACATTTTGGCGCTGTCGACTGGGAAGCAGAGGTTTTTGTCAATGGCAAATCAGTGGGGATTCACCATGGAGGATTTGATCCATTCTACTTTGAGATCAACGAAGCGCTGGTGAAAGGAGAGAAGCAAGAAGTGAAAGTCAGGGTATGGGATCCTTCGGATGACGGACCACAGCCACGGGGAAAGCAAATCAAAAACCCACATGGGATTTGGTATACTCCAGTCACTGGAATATGGCAGACCGTATGGATGGAAACAGTACCTGAATCTCATATAGCGCATATCAAAAACACTCCTGATTATGATAATGGAACGATCTCAGTACTTCCTACGGTGAAAGGAGCTAGTGGCAATACCAAAGTAAAAGTAGTAGCTCTCGCAGACGGCAAAGAAGTAGCCTCTCAAGAAGGGAGTATAGGAAATGTCATAGATCTCAAAATACCTTCTCCAAAGCATTGGAGTCCAGATAGCCCATTTCTTTATGACCTAGAGGTAAGTTTGATGTCAGGAAATAAGGTTATTGACAAAGTAAAGAGTTATGCAGCATTGAGAAAGATCAGCATGGGTTACGATGCCAATGGGGTCAAACGCATGCTGTTGAATGATAAATTTGTATTCCAATATGGTCCACTTGACCAAGGATGGTGGCCAGATGGACTCTATACAGCCCCAAATGAGGAAGCTTTGGTGTTTGATATCATCAAAACACAGGAGATGGGATTCAATATGATCAGAAAGCATGTGAAAGTAGAGCCAGCAAGATGGTATTACCATTGTGACAAGATGGGAATGCTTGTATGGCAAGACATGCCCAATGGCGACCATGGAAATGAATGGGAAATGCGACCAGGTATCATAGGAAAGGGAACTGATCGAGACAGATCAGCAGCATCAGAAGCTATATTCAAAAAAGAATGGAAAGCCATCATAGATGCGAATTATAACTTTCCTTCCATAGTAGTCTGGGTTCCATTCAATGAAGCTTGGGGGCAGTTTAAGACTAAAGAGATCACAGAATGGACGCAAGATTATGATCCTAGCAGGCTAGTCAATTCAGCAAGTGGGGGTAATTTTGAGATGGAGGGAGCGAAGATCACTGGAGATATCATCGATTTACACAATTATCCAGCGGCTACCATGCCAGATCCAGGGATCTACGGTAAAGACAATGTGATAGTACTAGGGGAGTTTGGAGGATTGGGACTTCCAGTCTATGGACATACTTGGCAAGACAAGGACAACTGGGGATATCAAAGCTTCAAAGACAAAGAAGCCTTGGCTAATAGATATGGGGAGTTTATGAAAACACTTGAGAACTTAATCACTGCTGGACTATCAGCCGCAGTATACACTCAGACTACAGATGTAGAGGTGGAGACTAATGGCCTGATGACTTACGATAGAAAAATAATCAAATTTGATGAATCATGGCTGAAAGCTGCCCATAGAAATCTCTATAGCGTCCAAGTCAAAATGCAGTAAAAAATGCTTATTTAAATGAATCAATATTAATTTGTTCAGTTTTGTTGGAAATCTCTCTTATGATGTTGTCCAACTCTTGCGTGGATTCAATAATATGTTGAAGCATTTCTTTGAGTTCACTTCTTTGCTGATCATCATCAGCCGAATTGAGAAGATTGACTAACCCCATGAGCCTAGCGAGAGGTGCTCTCACTACATGAGATTGGATCCATGCAATTTCTTTAAGTTTAGCATTTTGTTTTTCTATAGCTTCTATGTATTGATACTTTAAAGTCACATCATTGGCTAAAACTAGAATAGCATTTTGACTTTGGTACTCTAGGTCATTGTAGCTTATTTCTACGTCTATCACTTCTCCATTTTTTTTGATATGCTTAAATAGGCCGGAGACATTAGATGACTTATAGGCAGGATTCGAAGAGGAGATTTTAGAAATAATCTCATAGACTCTTTCTTTTTCTCCTTCTGGCCTTATATCCAAAACAGTCATACTCAAAAATTCTTCTTTGCTATAGCCATAATGAGAAATAGCAGCTTTATTGACGTCTAAAAATTTAAAATTCTCTTTGTTAAACACATACATAGGCAAAGGACTTAGATGAAAAAGTTCTCTGTATCTTTTTTCTGATAATTCCAGCTGACTGAACACTTTTTTACGCTCCATGGCATAAATGATGCTCATATGCAAAATATCTGGCTTCAATTCATCTTTTAGTAAGTAATCAGCAGTTCCAAGACCTATCGATTTGATGGCAAAATTCTTATCTGTATAACCCGTGAGCACTATTACGGGCGTATGCTTTGCGGCTTTCAAAACAGTGGTGACCAATTCAACTCCACTTCTATCGGGTAGACTAAGGTCTAACAATACAACATCAAAATTCTCAATTTTTTTTAATATTGCTTCTTTACATGTTTTTGTTTGGTCTATTTCACAATCTAAAAATACTTCCTTCAAATATTCAGATATCAAGACGAAATCTCCGGGATTGTCTTCAATTACTAAAATCTTTATGTTCTTGTACTTTTCTTTCATAAAAGATCATTCTTTGTTTGGTAATGTAATCAAAGAAAACCAAAAAGTTTCAATTGTTCTTACAGCAGCTATAAAATCTTCAGCGGTCATCGGTTTTGTGATAAAATAATCTACATGATTTTCATGAGATGCCATAATATCAATTTGAGAGGACGATGTCGTCAGCATGATTACAGGGATATGACTATGTTCTTCATGGGATTTTAATTTATCCAATACTTCATGTCCATTTAGCTTTGGCAGATTTACATCTAAAATAATTAGATCTGGCGATGTAGAATCTTTATGTTTACCTATTTTATTCACATAATTGATTGCATCTTCACCATCTTTTACTACACTGATGGAGTTTTTGATCCTAGCATCTTCTAAAGCTTCCAGCGTCAAAAGAATATCTCCTTCATTGTCTTCAACTAATAAAATATGGACATTTTTCATGATTTAGGGTATCTTCTTCTATGCTTTTAACTTGAAATAAGCTAAAATTGATTCGTGTGAATATACAAAAAAGATTGCGTAGTTGATTTAAACAGGGTAATAATACTTTTAAATCATAGTGTTAATATTAAATTTTTTAGTAAAAATTATTGATTCAAACCATTTTAACAGCCTATTATTTGGTTTATTTAGTTTTTAAGAAAAGTAAGAATTTTTCAATTTAATTTTTTGGGGATAGTAAAAATAAATTTACTTCCGTGATTTACTTTTGATTCCACCCATATTTTTCCACCAAATCTATCAATGATTTTTTTGCATATGGCTAGACCTATTCCAGATCCTTCGTACTCAGATTTGGGATGGAGCTTTTGAAAAATGATAAAGATTTTTTCTAAATAATCTTCTTCAATGCCAATCCCATTGTCTGCAACTTCAAAAATCCATTCCAGTTCATTTTCATAGCTTGCGATATGTATTTCTGGATTTAATTCTGATCTTCTATATTTGATAGCATTTCCGATTAAGTTTTGCAGCAGTTGCACAAAAGGTGTTTCTTGAATTTTGATTTTTGGTAATTCATTCCATGAGATTTGAGCAGAAGTTTCATCTATCAAACTTTTGTTGAGTTTTATCACTTCTCGGATAGCTTGCTCGACTACGATGACTTTGGATTCCTCTGTGGAAGTGCCTATTCTTGAGTAGGTAAGTAAATCAAGGATCACTTGTCTCATTCTTTTTGCACCATCAGTAGCATAGTAGATATACTCTTTTGCTTTTTCATCTAGAACATTTGAATATTTCATTTCAAGCCTATTCAAAAATCCAGTGACCATTCTGAGTGGTTCTTGCAAATCATGGGAAGCGATATAGGCAAATTGTTCAAGCTCTTCATTAGAAACTTCAAGTTTTTTGGCTCGATTTGCCAATTCCTCACTCAAATGGATAAGTTTCATTTCGGCGACCTTACTTTCAGTGACATCTACTACCGCACCAATAAGTCTCAGCGGTTTTGATTCTTTGTCTCTGATCACTATTCCTTTTTCTAATACATAGGCAAATTTACCTTCGGCGGTCCTCACTTTGTACTGGGCCTCCCAATTTTGTTGATTGCTTTGGAAGAAATTATTCAATTCTTGCTGAAGTTTTTTCAACTCATCCAGCTCCAATAGACTCCACCAAAACTTCATGGAATCTTGGTACATCTCTAGTCTATATCCAAAAAGTCTTTCAAATATAGGTGTCCTATACACTTTTCCTGTTTGTAAGTCCCAATCCCAAATACCATCTGAGGTGGCTTGGGTTACATATTCAAACCTTTCATTACTTTCTTTGATCTCTCTTGACCTTTCTTCCAAGAGTTTTGTTAATATGGAGGGAGTTCTTGCAATATGATAGGTCATATAACCTAGGATAATAGAGAGGAAAATCCTTATGAATAGAAAAGGATATACTTCTTGAAATGCAGTAGACTTTTTGAGCTGTATGGATAGTTTCCAGTCTCCATCTCGCATAAAGACTGTCTTTTTGTAGCCGTCATATGATTTTGGAGATTTTGGAAGAAAAAACTCTTCTTCTCCTGTTTCTTTGTTTATCGACGATAATTGTACATAAAAATTGGAACGGTCTGGATTATCAAACTTTTGTGCCAAAAGGAAAGAGTCAAGTTTTATAATCACAGCAGCGAATCCCCAAAAAACATCATTTTTGAAAATAGGTCTCCTTCCTATGATACCTAGACCACCTTGTTTAAGATGTATCGGTCCAGCAAAATAAAGTTTTTTTCTTTCTATCGTCATTAAAGCTCCGCCTTTTGCGACAGGGTCATTTAAAATATCAAAACCAATGGCTGCTTCGTTTCCTTCAAGAGGATATGTAAATTTTATCCTTCCTTGTTCTACTAATTGAATGGCATCTATAAAAGTATTAGTCTCTAAGAAATCCTTAGAAACTATTACAAATTCATCGAATGTGACGCTATCTTTTTTCTCTAAAAACTCCAATACCCTTGTGATCGCAATGCTGTTAGACAATGCTGCATTTATTTGCTTCTCTATAAGTAAAGAATATTCATTGACATATTGCTCCTCATTTCTTTTCTTGAGCTCGTAGTCTTTTACCGTGAAATATTGTAATCCACTGATTACTAAAAACACAAAAATTCCCAAAGCAATAGGATATTTATGCAGTAAGCTAGTCTTAGAAATCCGTTTCAATTTTAAATCAATTCAAATGGTGGGAGCAGATATAAAAAGACATCCTTCATTTTATCAATTCTCCACTGATGAAAATAGTATGTCTTCTTATAATCAATTTTAATTCTTTCAGAATCATGCTTGTAGCTAGACAATCAATTATAATTCAATCATGCTATTTAGTAAGCGTTGAGTTGCAGAGGGTGATCTTTTACTCTGGGTTTAAATGTTATTTTTGGGTGATAATGTACGGTTATAACATCGGAGTGTTAATGTACAAAAAAATGTATTGAAAAAGCGAAATGATTTGAATAAAAAATACCAGAACTATTTACTTTTTGGTATAGTAAAATAGAATTTGGAGCCCCTTCCTACTGCTGATTCTAAATAGATATCTCCTCCTATTAAATTAGCGATTTTTTTACAGATTGCTAGACCAATTCCAGTTCCTGAATAAGTTGTTTTGTCATGTAATCTTTGAAAAACATTGAATATTTTTGAATGATATTCTGGTGAAATACCTATCCCATTGTCTTCAATCGAAAACTCCCAAAAGCTACCTAAGTCCTTAGATTCTATATGAATCACTGGCGTGATGTCATTGTAAGTGTACTTTAAGGAATTAGAAAGAAGATTTTGAATCAATTGCTTGAAAGCACTTTTGTTAGTTTGTATTATTGGTAAGTTGCCTAAAGTTATTTTAGCATTAGACTCCAAGATTTTGCTGGCAAGTAAGTCACATGTTTCATTGACTGCTGATTTAGCTTCAAATTTTGAAATCTCAAAATTTGACTTTGAACCTACTCGCGAAAATTCTAAAAGATCCAAGATGATTTGTTTCATCTGGAATGCTCCATCTACGGCATACTTGATATACAGCTTACCTTTATCATCTATTTGATTAGAATATTTCTTTTCTAGAAGAGTTAAAAAACTTGTGATCATCCTTAAAGGCTCTTGCAAATCATGAGAGGCTACAAATGCAAATTGCTCTAACTCACTGTTTGAAATTTCAAGTTCCTTGTTACTATCTTTTAATTGATTATTTAACTTTTGAAGAGATAATTCAAAGTCTTCTTTTTCTATAGCATTACCAAAATTATTTGCTATCGTTTGTAAAAATGAAATCAAATCCTTGGTCCATTCTCTTTCTTTTGTGCATGAGTCAAATCCCAAAAAGCCGTATAACGTATTTTTAGAATGTATGGGTATCAATAATATGGAAACAATCTGATTTGCTTCCATATAATCCCACAAATTTTGAGTTTTTACTGAACTTTTATGCGTATAAAAAGGTGCTTTTTCTAATGCATTTCTATACAATACTGGGTTTTCATCTAGACTTAATAAAGTTTCGGTATTTAAATTATCATCTATCTCATCATCAGATTTACACCATACATAAAGTTTTTTGGTACAAAGCTTAGAGGAATGCTTCATGGTATGATTTGCCAATAAATATGCTCTATCTACATCTGCTGATTCACCAATTACTTTTAAGTTTCTAGCCAATACACTTTCCCAGCTTTCATAAGTGAGCATTGCTTCTACTAGATTTGCAATTATTTTGAGAAACTTTGATTTTTGAACAATTGATTTTTCGGATTTTTTGCGCCTAGTGATATCCTGAAGTGCACCTATCATTCTGATAGCTTTTCCATTTTTGTCCCTCAAAATCAAAGAATGTTCCGAAACATAGGCATAAGTCCCATCACTTTTCCTAAAGCGATAGGTCGAATTCCACTTCAATTGGTTTGGATTACTTTTGGCAGTATCCAAACTTGCTTTTATTTTTAAATAATCCTTGGGGTGGATGTTTTCTTCCCAAACATCCTCTTTTTCTTGGCGAAGACCAGGCTTGTGACCAAAAAGAGTATAGTATCCTGAACTCCAAAATACCTCACCTTTACTTATATTCCAATCCCAAATAGCGTCTGATATAGCTTGCGAAGCATATATAAATCTCTCGTTGCTCTGCTGCAAAGCAATGTTATTTTTATGCTCAATAGAATTGACCGTTTTGGTGATGTCTTCGGTAGAGACCAATACCTTAGAAAGACAAGATTCATATCCTGTCAAAACTTTACTCTTTACAAGGACGATAATTGGTTCATTTGTCAAGGTTTTGACGATAGCTTTCCCTTCATAAGAGTATTTTTCTTTACAAATATAGACCAACTGATCTATAAAGGCATCTAGGGATTCTAATGAAAAAATATTGTGAATATTTTCAAGCAAATCGTCTTTTGATTTTGCTTTGTGAAGTTCTACACAGGCATGATTTAAGGAGAGTATCCTAAATTTCGATATGCAATTGTTTACTATTTTTAAATTGTCCTGCAAATACATCCTTATTTCTTCCTCTGATAAACCAACCAATCCCAGTGATATCAAATAGGATTTTACTTCTGAAAAATCCTCCACCCATATAGGTATTGGAATTATATCAAATATGGATTGGTATTTTTCAGGTTCTTCAAACATTAATTTAAAAGTTTATCTTCTAAGATGAATCATATTCAATTAATGAAATAGTATCCACAAGGTCGAAAAAAATACAGTAATTCGAAAGGAAAAATATAGGTAAGTTTTTGTTTTTTAATTGTTACTATTTCAGTATCTCTTCACAATATTTTTGATTTCAGCAATCAAAAATGCTTATTTACCGTTAAGCTTTAAAATCAATTTCATTTATGAGACTTTTCCAGCGGTGTATCACCTTGGCAATATGCTTTATCCCCATGTTTTCTCACCTCGCCATTGCTCAAGAAGAAAGCTATATCGAAGGCTTGGTTGTTGATTTCAAGAGTAATCAATCTGTACCTGGTGCGAATGTATATTGGAAAAATAATCCAACTGAAGGAGTTACTACTTCTCCAGAAGGTACTTTCAAGTTGCCATACAAAAAGCTTCCAGCTTTTTTAATTGTATCATTCATAGGTTATGAACAAATAGAACGAGAAATAACTAGCAGAGATCTTGGAAAGAATTTAAAAATCTACCTAAGAGAAGATCAGCTAGATCTTCAGGAGGTTACGGTCAATAGTACAAGGCCAGATCAAAATGTAAAAAGTCTAGATATGGGTAAATCAGTCGTCCCCATCGAGACAATCAAGAATATTCCTGCACTCTTTGGAGAGGTTGATTTACTGAGGAGCTTACAGTTGTTGCCTGGTGTACAGACGGCAGGGGAAGGCACCACGGGCTTATTTGTACGAGGTGGATCTGCCGATCAGAACTTATTGCAGATTGATGGAGCACCCATTTATAACCCTTCTCATTTTTTTGGTTTCTTTTCTGTTTTTAACCCTGACGCAATACATGGAGTAGATTTTTACAAAGGAAATATTCCAGCCAACTATGGAGGAAGAATTTCAAGTCTAATCGATATTTCGCTCAAGGAGGGTAATTTCGATAAAATCAAAGGAGAAGGGGGAATAGGAACTATAAGCTCGAGGTTGACTGTAGATGGGCCACTGTTTTCAGACAAATCAAGTTTCGTGGTTTCTGCACGAAGGACTTATGCTGATTTGTTTTTAAGGTTGTCATCAGACCCGAACATCAACAATAACGATCTTTATTTTTATGATTTAAGTGGAAAGGCCGTTTTCAAAATTGGTGATAAAGATAAACTTACTGTTTCTTCTTATTTTGGTTCTGATTTTTTAGGATTGTCTGGTCAGTTTGGCTTTGGTTGGTCCAATTGGATGGGGGCAGCCACTTGGAACAGAAACATTTCTGATAGGATGTTTTTTGATTTAAATGCTTACTCCAGCAGATACAATTATAAAGTCTCCTTTGATGATGCAGATAATGGATTTGAATGGGGCAATGCCTTGGGGGAGACAGGAGTAAAAGCTACGTGGAATTATCATTTTTCAGAGCAGACAAAAGTCAATTGGGGAAGCCATCTTCAATTTTATCATTTTGCATCAATTGACTTGAATCCAGCTCCAAACAGTGCAATCCAACCTTTGGCATCCAATCCTTTCAATGGTTTACAAATAAATCCATTTGTCTCTCTGAATCACGAAATATCAGATAAAATTGGTGTAGAAGCTGGACTGAGGTGGTCGATTTATCAGCAGCATGGTAGGGGGACGAGCTACACATATGAAGGCAATGAACCAACACCTGAAGCCGAAATAATTGATTCTTTGATATTCAATAGGTTTGAAAGGATGAAGGTGTACCAAGGCCTTGAGCCTAGGATAGCTTTTAGATACCTGATAAGAGAAGATCTGTCGTTGAAAATTGCAGCCAATAGGGCCTTTCAATACCTACAAGTTGCATCGAACAGTTCTGCCGGTCTACCCTTAGATAGATGGATTCTGGCGGGAACTTATATTCCTCCCATCAGAGGAGACCAATTTTCAGTCGGCTTATTCAAAAACTTCAATAAAGATACCTGGGAGGTTTCCTTAGAGGGTTACTACAAAGACATGAAAAATCTAATTGATCTTCGTCAAGGTGCGAGTGTTTTGTTTACTGACCGTGTTGAGACAGAAATCTTGGTCGGAGATGGATATGCTTATGGAGTCGAATTCCTATTGAGAAAGAATGTTGGAAAAACCACTGGATGGTTTAGTTATGCTTATGCTAGGACTTGGAGAAAAATTGAAGGAATTAGTTTTGATAGATGGTACAATCCAAGATTTGATAGACCACATGACCTAAATTTGGTCTTGAATCATCAGTTTGATAAGCAATGGTCAGCTAATTTGACTTTTGTATATACAACTGGTCAAGCCGTAACCTTCCCAGCGGGAAGCTACGTGGTGGATAGTCAGAGGTTACCTTTGTATACAGGGGAAAGAAATGCGGATCGATTCCCTGACTATCACCGAATGGATGCCTCAGTCACTTGGAAAAATGTGAACCGAGGAAAGAAATGGAGAGGTAGCTGGAATTTTAGCATTTACAATCTATATGGTAGAAAAAACCCTTTTTCTTATCAGTTTACAGAAATCTTCAACGAGCAGATCAATTTCACCCCAACTTCAAATGATCCGATTACTTCTAGAAGACCAGGTACAGTCATGACTTATCTCTTTACATTTCTCCCATCCTTAACCTACAATTTTGAATTCTAATGAAAAGGATATTCATAGCCATATTTATCGCTATATGCTTCTCTTCATGCCAAGAGGAAGTGGTTCTTGATCTTAATACCCTAGAACCCATACCAGTCATTGAAGCTATTTGGACAAATGTCCCAAATTTCAACCAAGTGACCATCACCACATCTAGAGAATATTATGATGATTCTCCTAATGAGGTAATTGAAGATGCACAAGTGTCCGTGAGAAATTTGCAGACTGGTAGATCAGCAAATTTTATATACAATGAACAATTGAAAAAATACTTGCCTTCAAACAATCAAATCGGTCAAATCGGACAAGAGTATGAGCTTAGTGTGATTATCAAAGACAAAGCTTATGTTTCCAAAGGTGTATTATTAGCCCCACCAATTTTGGATTCGATCACTTATGAATTCAAAGATCAACGTGTCTTCAGAGATGAAGGCTATTACATAACTTTGTTCGGGGATATTCCATTTGATAAAGACAATTATTATAGGTTACGTGTTGTGAAAAATGACACTTTACTGAACAGGAGATCAGATTATTTGCTTTTTGACGATACATTTGGGACTCAAATTTTGAATAGGGGGTTTGAATTGGGAGGATTTACTTTTGCTGCTGGAGATAGGGTGAGACTTGAGTTATTCAGACTCAATAAAAATGCTTACGATTACCTTTCTCAATTGGTAAGTCTTCTGTTCAATGATGGAGGACTATTCAGTCCACCACCTCAAAATCCTGTTTCAAATATTTTTCCTTTGGAGCATGATGGTAATGTTTTGGGTTATTTTATGGTGAGTCCCTATATCGGAGCATCAGTTTTGATAGAAGAAGAGGATTAGATTACTTACTTTTGCAACATGTTAGATTTTACAAGAAAAGGGAAAGTTGTTATTACTTTCAAAGATAGATTTGCACCGTACGTAGCAATGGAACTTGATGAGCTTGGTTTCAAGCCAAAACTGGTGAATAGGACATATATTGAAATAGATGCCTCGATGGAGGATTGTATTTATTTAAACTTGCACCTTAGAATCGCGAGTCATGTTTTGTTTGAGATCAAATCATTTTATCTTCATCATGCAGACGATATTTACCGCCGTGTGAAGTCTATACCTTGGGAGGAGTATATCAATGAGTCTACATATTTTTCTGTCAACTCACACGTAGAGCATGAAAGTGTAGACAATCCTCTTTTTGTAAATGTTCGTGTAAAGGATGCAATAGTAGATAGATTTCGGGATCAGACTGGAGTAAGGCCTGATACTGGGTCAAATTACGATGGTGCTGTGTTTCAATTGTTTTGGAAGGATACGCAGGCAACTTTGTATATCAATACTTCTGGAGAGACTTTAGCCAAACACGGTTATAGAAAAATACCAGGTAAAGCACCTATGCTAGAAGCTTTGGCGGCAGCCACGATATATGCCAGCGAATGGGATAGAAAAAGTCCATTCCTCAACCCAATGTGTGGTTCTGGTACTCTAGCCATAGAAGCAGCTTTGATTGCTACAAATAGATATCCTGGTCTATACCGTGACCATTATTCTTTTCAGTATTTCCTAGGCTATGAAGATCAAGTGTATCAAAAACTAAAGACAGAACTAGAAGAAAAGGTTGATCATCAAAAGGAATTAAACATCATAGCATCTGATATCTCTGAGCAAGCCGTGCTGTTTTCGAAAGAAAATGCAAGCACTGCGGGCGTAGAAGAATTGATCAAATTTCAAGTGTGTGATTTTGAAGAAAGTGATGTTCCCGAGGCTGATACTGGCATATTGATGATCAATCCAGAATATGGAGAGAGACTAGGAGAAGAAGAAGATCTGCTTGAGACCTACCAGCGTATGGGCGATTTTATGAAAAAGAAGTGTGCTGGGTATACAGGTTTTATTTTTACGGGCAATTTGCCTTTGGGAAAAAGAGTTGGGCTGAGGCCTTCAAGGAAGATTGAGTTCTATAATGGGACTATAGATTGTAGGTTAATGAAGTTTGAGCTCTACAAAGGCAAAAAATGAAAGTAGTCATGGTCATCTAAAAACCATGACTTTTATCATCTTTGATGCTGATATTGCTCACGATTTTAATGCATTTGCTTTTCTAAGTTTGAAACTTAATTCCTTTGAGTTTCATGAAAAAAGTAAATCAGCCACATAGCTTTCATATCCCAGTGATGGGTTTAGGGTACACTTTAGAGACACCTCTCAAAGTTGCGAAGTTTGGAATATCATCTGTAGTATCTATTATGGATGATAAATTGTGTGAAGACCTGCGAAGGGTGAAAAGTAGGATGCTAAATGTACCCTTTATACCCATCACGGATAAAGAGCCTGACGCTAGAGCTAAGCGCATTACCGCTTATTTGGATTTTTTGGCGGACCAGGTTGCATTACAAATTGATAACATCAAAAAGCAATCTTTTCATACAGGAAGTGAATTAGACATGTATATTGAATTGCTTCCGACTTCACATGTTTTGAAAAAAATGTATGACGAAGCCATGATTTTTGATGGAACTCTGAGGAGTGAAATGCTAGAGAAAATCAAATCTATGATTACTCTTGGTAAGATTGATGTGAACATCATGACCAAAGTAGATAAGCAAAATTATGATAAAGAAGGAAATTTGCTGCCGCGAGAGTATTCAGATGCTCTAGCAGCACTGAGAGGATATGTGAATAGCAAATTAGAATCATCAGTAGTGTTTTCGGCTGGTTTGAACCCTGCTTTATACAATTACGCTGCATCTTTTGATTCATTTTTCCCAAATATCAATGGGAAGATTTCCAAAAGAATTATCCTGAAAGTAAGTGATTACAGGTCAGCATTGATCCAAGGGAAATTTTTCGCCAAAAAGGGTCTATGGGTTTCGGAATTTAGGATTGAATCTGGGTTGAATTGTGGTGGACATGCCTTTGCTACAGAAGGAATACTCCTTGGTCCCATATTGGAAGAATTCAAAAGTAATAGAAATGAGCTCCAAGAAACTTTATGGAATGCATGCAACCAAGTATTATTAGATCAAGGCAAAAATTCTTTACTCCCTACCGAAAGAATCAAAATTACAGTGCAAGGGGGGATTGGCACTTCACAGGAGGATGAATTCCTTATCGATCATTATAACTTAGACGGAACGGGTTGGGGTAGTCCATTTTTGATGGTACCTGAAGCTACAAATGTAGATGCTCATACACTTGAAAAGCTCGTCAATGCAAAAAAATCGGACTATTACCTAAGTGAAGCCTCTCCACTGGGAGTAAAATTCAACAACTTAAGAACAAGTAGTGGTGAGTCACAGCGTCAAGAAAGAATAGCGAAAGATAGACCAGGTAGTCCCTGTTATAAGAAATTCCTATCCTTCAGTACTGAGTTCACCGATAAGCCAATCTGTACAGCATCAAGACAATATCTTAATTTAAAATTAAAGCAACTCCAAAGTCAAAATTTGGATCAAAAAGAATTTGAAAAGAAATCCCAAGAAATTTTAGTAAAGGATTGTCTTTGTGAGGGATTGGGAGCAGCTGTTTTAATTTCCAATGGACAGACTCCTGCTCGAAATTTGAAAGCTGTAACGATTTGTCCAGGACCCAATCTAGCATATTTTTCTGGCATATATAGTCTGAAAGAAATGGTGGGACATATCTATGGTAAAATCAATATCATGAAAGATCCAAATAGACCACACATGTTTGTAAAAGAACTACAACTTTATATTGACTATTTAAAAGAAGAAGTGTCAAAGTACCTTGGAGATCAGCCCTCAAAATTTGAAGCGTACGTGGATAGGTTCAAGTCGAATCTGAATCAAGGGGTGAATTATTATTTTGACATGATCAACAAGTTTCCTGTAGATACATTGGAGATGATGGATAAGATGAAGAATCAATTTAAGGAAGCATTGACAGAGATTAATCAAATTGAAACTTCGGTTATGGTCAAATGATCATCCTCGGCCTTAAAGTTTTTTAACAAAGCAAATTTTCCAATTTCTATTTATGCTCCTAATTTTATGCTGTGATAAAATCAGGACTCATATTTATGGTATTCCTTGGACTAGCTTTGGAATCTTTTGCTCAGAATATTACAGGCAATGTAGTAGATGGCTTGGACAAAGAGTATTTAGAAGACGTATGGGTCATCAACTTTCGCACACGTGACAGTGTGTCCACCAATAATAGAGGGTATTTTCGAATTCCAGGTATAGCAGGAGATTCTATACTATTTAGAAGATCCTACTATATTCCAACTGCGATGAAGATTCAGGATCAATTTCATGTATTGGTTGAAATCCACATGAATGCCCGCATGCTTCCACAGGTCAATGTGTATGGTAGAGATGAGAGAGTTCCTTTTCAGATAGGAGAGCATGGGAATGGCTCGGGATTGAGACCTTTGACTGATAGGTCAGCAGGTCCAGGGAAAATTTACGCTGGACTTAATAATAATGAAGCCTTGGTTCCTGCCCTTACTATTGATGGATTATTTTCATATTTTATGAAAAGTGAAAGGCAAAAGCGACAATATGCGCAAAGACTTGCCGAAATCGCGAGACAACAGGACTATTTGGATTTGATTCAGTCCGACTCAGTCATGCAATCACTCAAAAAGAACTATGAACTTTCAGATCAAGACTTAGATGACTTGATCATTGAGTTCAACTTGAACAATATGCATCATCAATTCAAAGACATGCCGCGGAAAATTGTAGAACAGCGATTGATAGATTTCTTTGATCGAAGAACAGGAAAGAAATAGCGCCATCAAGCTTTTCTTTTGAATGACCAAGTGATATAAAACCGAGCCACAGGCTCTCCTGATTTATTTGTTCCTGTAGAGATCATAGTTAATTTCCCTGTTTCACCTACTTTCATGTGATCAATTATTTGCGTCAACTCACTACCTTGATCACAAGAGAAAATGATTTTTTCATTAGCTTTTTTTAAAAATTCTGCCTTAAAATCAACCACAAGCATGCTAAATTTTCCTTTCCCCGCCATGGCAAGGTGGCAAAGTGCGCCAGTAGTCAATTCACCAGCTCCAGCCAATGCTGCAAAGTAAATTGATCGGAATGGATTCTGACTTCTCCAGAAGAAAGGAATACTCAATTTGCACGTTTGAAGATTGAGCTCTATGATTCTCAATCTCCAAAAAACTGCGGATGGTAATTTGAAAAACATGGCCCACCAAAATACAAATGGGTTCGTCATTTTACTTTGGTAGGATTTGGCTTCTTTATTCATGGTTAAGTTGGTGTAAGTCTAAGGGCAAATTAAAAGAAATAAAATAATTTTTTTTTGAAATGGCATCTTTTTTGGTGAATTTCGTGCAAAATATGAAGAGCATATGATTAGGAAAATTTCCATTTTGTTTTTAATTGGGTTGATCACTTATTCTTGCGCCAAAGTGCCATTAAGTGGTAGAAGTCAACTCAGCCTGGTAGGTAATTCAGAAATCCTACCCATGTCTTATGAGCAATACTCACAAGTTTTAGCTGAAAGTAAAGTTGTGACCAATACCGCAGAGGGTCAAATGGTCGCGAGGGTAGGTAGAAGGATAGCCGATGCAGTCTCCAAGTACATGACAGAAAGAGGTTATGCTGATGCCCTAGAAGGTTTCAAGTGGGAGTTCAATCTCCTAGAAAGTGAACAAATAAATGCATGGTGTATGCCTGGAGGTAAAGTAGCTTTTTACACTGGTATCATGCCGATATGTAAGGATGAAACAGGTGTAGCAGTAGTAATGGGTCATGAAGTAGCTCACGCAGTTGCGAGCCACGCCCGTGAAAGAATGTCAAATGGCCTAGTACTCAATGGACTTATTGGTGGTGTTCAAGTAGCAATGGGGCAGAATCCTTCTTTGACCCAAAATATTTTCTTACAAGCTGTAGGCTATGGAGGTCAACTTGGCATGCTGAGTTTTTCCCGAAGACATGAGTTGGAAGCAGATCAGTTGGGTCTCGATTTTATGGCTTTAGCAGGATACGATCCTAGAAAAGCTCCAGCATTTTGGGAAAGAATGAACGCCGGAGCAAGTGGAAACAGGCCACCTGATTTTCTGTCAACTCACCCTGGTCCAAATAGGCGTATCGAAGAGCTGAATAAGCAGATGCCAAAATCAATGGAATATTACGAGAAAAGTAATAAGCAATAGTTTTTTAGAATCTTAAAAAGAAGTGCCCGAGATTGATCTCGGGCATTTACTTTTATAAGGAAACTCCTCTTTTCCAAGGAATAAAGTCATCTTGTTCCAATAGCTGCGCTTTGGTTTTCATCTCCCCACTTGCTACCTTGATGATGTGTTCTAGCATTTCTTCACCCATTTCTGGAATTGATTTTTCTCCTGAGATAATGCCCCCAGTGTTCACATCAATGATGTCAGGCATTTTTTCTGCAAGTTTGCTATTGGATGATACCTTGATCACTGGCGTGATGGGATTACCAGTAGGAGTCCCTAGACCAGTGGTAAATAAGATAATGTTAGCGCCAGAACCTGCCATTGCTGTAGTACTTTCTACATCATTACCGGGAGTACATAGCAAGTTCAATCCAGCTTTGGTAGCATATTCTGTATAATCTAAGACATCTACCACTGGTGAATTACCTCCTTTTTTTGCTGCTCCGGATGACTTCATGGCATCAGTAATCAGTCCATCCTTGATGTTGCCAGGTGATGGATTCATGTCAAACCCTGATCCTACAGCTTCCGCAGAAGCTGCATAAGCAATCATCAATTTGCTGAATTTTTTGGCGATGGTATCATCCACGCATCTATTGATTAGTTCTTGCTCTACACCGCACAGTTCTGGGAATTCAGATAGTATGGATTTACCACCCAACGCAACAATCAGATCTGATACATGACCTACAGCTGGGTTTGCAGAAATTCCAGAAAATCCATCTGAACCGCCACATTCTAAACCAATAGTTAGTTTGCTCAATGGCGCTGGCTTTCTTTGGATTTGGTCAGCTTCTGTCATAGCAAGGAAGGTTTGCTTTATGGCTAAAGATAGCAATTGTTGCTCCGTGCCTTCCTTTTGTTGTTCAAGTATAATAACTGGCTTGGTCAGTTTTGAATTCAGTTTATTAATTTTTTCTTGTAGTATAGCTGGTTGTGCATTTTGACAGCCCAAACTAAGGATGGTAGCACCTGCTACATTGGGGTTGTGGATATAGCCTGCTATCAAAGCGCAAAGTGCATCAGAGTCTTGTCGAATTCCTCCACAGCCACCTTGGTGGGTCAAAAATTTAATTCCATCGATATTATGGAATAGCTTTTGATCTTTTTTTTCTAATACCTGTGTCACTTCTAAAGCTTCAATAGCTTCTTTTTTACCACGCTTGTACAACTCAGCCATTTGTTGCACAAGACTTTTGAAAGGGTTTGGTTTGCTGAATCCGAGTTCTTCTACGAATGCTTGTTTGATTATCTCTACGTTTCGGTTTTCGCAAAAAACAAGCGGTACCACAATCCAGTAATTGGCTGTTCCTACTTGGCCGTCTTCTCTATAAAATCCATCAAAAGTTCTATTTTTGAACTTGCTGATATCGGGTTTTTCCCAGTCAGTGGTTTCGGTTTTTTCACTAAATGTATTGGCTTCATGATGTACATTAGAAGTAGTGAGAACAGCACCTTGGGGGATTTCGTGAACTGCTTTTCCCACCATAGAACCATACATATAAATTATTCCACCTTTGGGGATATATTCTAAAGCGAATTTGTGTTTTGCAGCTATATGGTTCTTTAAAATGATGTTTTTATCTTGAAATTGAATATTTTCGCCTGAGTCTAAATCCGTCAAGGCTACCAAGACATTGTCTAGTGGATGAATTTGTAAAAACCTATGGTTCATTGATAATTTTGTTTATATTGCGCAATCGATTGCACAATTTATGCAAAAGTTTAGGAAACAAAAAAATAATAAAGCATTAATTTAAGCTCAGCAATAATAAAAAGATGAAAGTAAAGGTAATTACCCTTGGAGAAGTCATGATGAGGCTTAGTACGCCAGGTCATGAGCGCTTTCTTCAATCAGATCAGTTCAATATAGTGTATGGAGGAGCAGAAGCTAATGTTTCCGTATCTCTTGCTCAATGGGGCATAGATACTCAGCATGTGACAGTGTTTCCGCCTCATGATCTTGGCAAGGCTGCCACTCAATACCTTAGACAGATGGGGGTGGGTATAGATCATGTTTATACTGCTCCAGGAAGATTGGGGCTCTATTTTCTAGAGAACGGCTCTATGCAGCGGTCTTCCAAAATCATCTATGATAGATTCGATTCGGCTTTTGCCAATTTTGATGCAAGGCAAGTAGATTGGGACCTAATATTTGATGGCGCAAGCTGGTTTCATTGGACTGGAATTACTCCAGCACTCTCACAATACGCAGCTGACATGACTTTGGCTGCACTTCAAGCTGCTAGTAGTAAAGGTTTGATGATCAGTGGAGATATAAACTATAGGAGGAATCTTTGGCAATATGGTAAAGGTCCACTAGATATAATGCCTGAACTTATTAAATATACGCAGGTGATCGTCGCTGGATTAGCAGATTTTGAAAACTGTATGGAAATCAATTCTTCAAGTTATGAAGAGGCTTGTGTAGCTGCGAAAAAAGCATTTCCTCAGATCAAATACATCACTTCCACAGAAAGAGACGCTGTGTCAGCCTCAGAAAATGGACTTCACGCACTATTATGGAACGGAGAAAAATTGCTCAAGTCAAAAACATACCAAATGACTCATATAATAGACAGAGTAGGTGGAGGTGATGCCTACATGGCTGGTTTGATCTATGGTCTTTTACATCATAAAGATCAAGAAGCACTTGAATTTGCCGTTGCAGCTTCTGTGCTCAAGCACAGTATACCGGGTGATGCTAACTTGGTTAGTCTTGAGGAAGTTCAAGCCTTAGTAAGAGGAGAGCATGTTGGGAAGCTTCTGAGGTAAAGGCAGGGTAAAAAAACGAATTCTTGTATAAAGTATGATGTACCAAGTACAAAGTACCATGAGGTAATTCTTAAACCTGAGCAAGGTTTTTCAATCTAATCCAGTTAGCATTTCAGGACTAAAGTAAAATCTACAATCTACAATCTAATCCCAATAGTTATAGGGACTACAATCATAATCATAACAATGAATCAACAGAAAAACATTCTTCAAGCTATGCAGGAAACGGGTATGATACCTGTATTCAATCATCCAGACATTGAAGTTGCAAAATCAGTATTGAAATCAGCATATGAAGCTGGAGTAAGAGTTTTTGAGTTTACTAATAGGGAGACCAATGCATTTGAAGTATTCAAAGCTTTGAAAATCTATAGTGAATCATTTGAGGGGCTATATTTGGGAATAGGTACCATTTTTACTGTAAAAGATGCCCAGCAGTTCCTATTTGCTGGAGCTGATTTTATAGTTTCTCCAGCATTGATCCCAGAGGTGATTCATTATTGCAATATGAAAAGTGTACTCTGGATTCCTGGATGTGCGACCATATCTGAAGTATTTCAAGCCAAAACTTTAGGGGCACAGCTGGTCAAGGCATTTCCTGGGAATTTGATTGGAGCTGGATTCGTCAAGGCTGTAAAATCTGTAATGCCTGATGTCAATATCATGCCTACAGGTGGTGTAGAACCTTCTTCAGACAATCTCATCACATGGTTTGACGCGGGTGTATATTGTGTAGGGATGGGTTCTCAGCTATTCGAGAAGCAAGTCATCAGTTCGGGGCAATATCAAGTACTTGAAGAAAAAATAAGTGCTACACTTACATTAATTCGAAAGATTAGATCTTAAAATTCAACCCAAAATACAGTTTTAATGAAATTTAAGCTTAGTGTTTTAATCTTTATCATGGTCTTTGTGATCACAGCTTGCAAGGGTCCAGGCGGAGTAAGGGTCATCAAGCTGGGGCATGGGCTAGGAGTGACTCATCCAGTGCACGAAGCCATGGTTTTTATGGCGGACAAGCTCAAGGAAAAGTCAAATGGTGAAATGATCATCAAGATTTATCCAAATCAACAGCTTGGATCAGAGCGAGAATTGGTTGAGCTTCTACAAATAGGAAGTCTTGGGATGACTAAGGTCTCATCAGCTGTAATGGAGAGTTTTGCTCCCAAGCTTCAAGTGCTCAGTATGCCTTATTTGTTCACTGATGATGCGCATAGGGACATAATCCTTAAAGGACCTATTGGAAAGCAATTACTTTTGGATGGAGAAGACTTTTGGTTAAGAGGATTGTGCTACTACGATGCTGGCAAAAGGAGCTTTTATACTAAAAGTAAACCCGTATCAAGCCCAGAAGACTTGAAAGGCCTAAAGATTAGGGTAATGGAAAGTAATACAGCCATCAATATGGTAAAGAATTTTGGTGGTTCACCAACTCCAGTATCCTATGGCGAACTCTATACAGCCTTGCAACAAGGGATAGTAGATGGTGCGGAGAACAATCCTCCAAGTCTTTTCACTTCTAGACACTATGAAGTGTGCAAATACTACTCTATCAATGAGCATACGGCGATCCCTGATATCATGATCATCAGCACCAAGGTCTGGAATCTACTTTCTGATCAAGAGAAACAGTGGCTACAAGAAGCAGCAGATGAGTCAGCCACTTACCAATATAAAATCTGGGCAGAATCAGTAGAAGAGTCTTTGACCGAAATGGAAAAAGCTGGTGTAGAAATCATCTATCCAAAGCACGATGGATTTAGAGAGGCTGTGGAGAGTATGTATGAAGCCCTTAAAGTCTCAGATCCTCAGCTATATGCTGTAGTAGATCAAATTAGAAAAACCCAATAATATTCCAAAATATAGGTTACATGTTTAGTGAAAAAATGAAAATATTTACAGACAAAATCATGTCATCAGCATTGATCATGTTGATGGGCTTGATGGTTTTGAATGTAACTTGGCAAGTATTGTCTAGGTATTTGCTACAAAGTCCAAGTTCTTTTACAGATGAACTTTCAAGATATATGCTCATTTGGCTAGGTATGCTTGGGGCAGCATATGTAGCAGGTCAAAATCAACACCTTGCCATAGACATTGTATTGCGTAGATTGGAAGGTCAGGCAAAAGCTCGGTTGCAGTTATTGATCAATGTTTTGATAATCTTTTTTGCATTGATTGCTATGGTTTTTGGGGGGAGCAATTTGGTCTATATCACGATGATGCTAGGTCAGAAGTCAGCCACTTTGCAGATCCCACTTGCCATTGTTTATGGAATTATTCCTTTCAGTGGATTATTGGTAATTTATTATCAATTGGTCTTTATTTTTCAAATGATGAGAACTTCTAAAGGAATTTAAAATGGAGTACATAAGCATTATCATTCTCGTTTTGACATTTGTCACGCTGATGGGGATTGGCGTTCCTGTAGCTTGGAGTTTAGGGCTTTCAAGTTTATTGACGCTTTTGGTTTCTGTGACATTTATGCCCTCTGCTACCACCATAGCTCAGCGAATGGGGACAGGATTAGATAGTTTTTCTTTATTAGCTATACCTTTCTTCGTACTTGCAGGGGAGATAATGAATAGAGGAGGGATTGCCAATAGGTTGATAGAATTGGCGAAAGCAATCACAGGAAGACTTCCTGGAGGACTATTATATGTCAATGTGATAGCTGCCATGCTTTTCGGTGCCATCGCTGGATCAGCCGCAGCAGCAGCCTCAGCCATTGGTGGTATACTTGGCAAAAGAATGGAAAAGGAAGGCTATCCTAAAGAACTTGGTGCAGCTGTCAATATCACTTCATCAACTACAGGTTTGATCATTCCTCCATCGAATATCCTTATTGTATATTCATTGGCTTCGGGGGGTGTTTCGATTGCAGCCCTGTTTATAGCAGGCTATATTCCAGGTATTTTTATAGGACTTTTGCTCATGCTCACTGCTGCAATTTTTGTAAAAAGAAAAAATTTACCTGGTGGTGATGTCACTTCGGTCAAGGATTTGATTAGTAAATTTCTCAAGGCTTTTCCAAGCTTGATGCTGTTGGTAGTAGTCATGGGAGGGATCGTTGGTGGGGTTTTTACCGCAACTGAAGCTTCTGCAATTGCAGTGATATATACCTTAGGGCTCTCGTTTTTTTACAAAGAATTGAAGTGGAAAGAACTACCCGCTATACTTTTAAAGTCCTCAGAGACTACAGCGGTAGTGATGTTATTGATTGCGACTTCGATGAGTATGTCTTGGGTGATGTCTAGTGAAGACATTCCACAGTCTATTTCTTCTGCATTATTGTCTATGAGTGATAACATCTGGGTGATTTTATTACTCATTAATATTCTCTTGCTATTTGTCGGCATCTTTATGGATATGACTCCAGCGGTCTTGATATTTACACCGATATTTCTTCCCATAGTGACTGCATTAGGGATTGACCCTGTTCACTTTGGTATTATCATGATCCTCAACCTATGTATTGGCTTGTGTACGCCACCTGTAGGGTCAGTCTTGTTCATTGGTGTGGGGGTTGCTCAAACAAGTATAGAAAAAGTTGTCAAACCATTGGTGCCTTTTTTTATTGCTATGATCTTAGGACTTATTGTGATTACCGTTTGGCCTAGTTTGACACTTTGGTTGCCAAGAATGTTTGGCTTATAAAAGAACTCGTTAATTTAATGGTTAATAATTTGAGGAAAAGGGCTGACCGGTGGTTGGCCTTTTTTTATTTCCTAAAGTCCTCAATAAATTTGTAATAGATTATGATGAAAAATATTAATATGTATATTCGGAACTTTGCCAGTAACATTGAGAAAATCTGATTTACCTAATTACCGATATTAATTGATATTGGATACTTATGGATATTGATCATTAACAACCTGTTGAGCCATTGAATTGAAGTTGCTGGCAAAAAAGCGTATAATCAGATTATGTTTAGCTAATGAAAGTATTTGGTGAATTTTCTTTCAAAATCTTGATGGTTCTGGAGTTGTTTATTTTGTAGCTTTGAATAGACAATAAGCTGGTATATCTTGAGAAAGTTTACCTCTTTTCTTTACTCTCACTTTCCTTCATCTATGCTCAATTTAAATCGATATTTTACCATAATCAGCCTGAGTGTTGTTTTTGCATGTACTTCTTCAGAAGTAAGTCATTATGCAATAGAAGAGACTGATCACCAAAAAGAGATTTCTACTTGGTATAGTGATAGGATGAGCTCATTGAAGTCTGAGAATGGATGGCTCAACTTGGTAGGTCTACATTGGTTTGAAGAGGACACCCTTCAAGCATCGGAATTGGATGTACCTGATTTTCCAATGATGGGCATTTGGTACACCTCTGCTGGCAAAGTCTACTTTGAGCCAGCACTGGATAATGTGAAAATTGGTAATGAAGTGATCCATAATCAAGTGTTGATTTTTGATCCAGAACTAGATTTGGCTTCTACTTTGATTTATGAAGACTTTCGTATCACTCCTCTGCAACGTGGAGAATTGACAGGTTTGAGAATAAGGGATTTGTCAGCGAATCAGGTTCAAGAATTCACAGGGATTGAGAGGTTTCCTGTTTCTTTAGATTGGAGGATGATAGCAGAGTTTGTACCTTATGTTCCTGTAAAAGAAATCCCCATATCCAATGTCTTGGGTCAAACATACCCAGCAAAGGCTTTGGGGTATTTGAGATTTGATTATGAAGGCAAAGCGTATCAATTGGATGCGCTGGAAGAGGGAGATCAGCTATTTTTAATTTTTGCAGATGGTACAAGTGGAGCTGAGACGTATGGAGGTGGTAGATACTTGTATGTAAATAAGGCAGATTCTTCTGGCAAAGTAGTTCTAGATTTCAATAAAGCCTTTAATCCACCATGTGTGTTTACACCATTTGCAACATGTCCATTACCACCTAGGCAAAACATACTAACCTTAGCAATAGAGGCAGGTGAGAAGTATTGGGAAAAGGTAAAGGATTGAAATCAAGAGCATTAATTTTTTTATGAATCGCTTCCAGTAAACTAAGTGATAACCAATTTTTCACTGTATGATCTTGTTTTTAAGGAAGTATAAAATTATTTTTAGTTTGAGCGTTTTCGATTGTCAATAGATCAAATGGAGTATGTTTTCAAACTATTACATGGTTATATTGAAATGATTTTGGTTACACAGCCAAAGATTATTTGCTATTTATTGCTTGCTAGCTGAATAATAATATATTTGTTAGAAAGTCACTATAACAATAAACCAAAATAATCTTATGGAACAAATGTTTATCTATTTAGTCCCTGTACTAGGGATCGTTGGCCTGATTATCATGGCTATAAAATCAGCTTGGGTCACCAAACAAGATGCTGGAGATGCTACAATGCAAGAGTTAGCAGGCCACATAGCACGTGGAGCCATGGCATTTTTGAGAGCTGAATGGAAGGTGCTTTTTTACTTTGTAGTGATTGCAGGAATTGTTTTGGGTTGGTCGGGAACATTAGTCGAAAACTCCAGCTGGATCATCGCTATATCATTTGTGATAGGAGCTGTTTTGTCGGCTTTTGCAGGTTACTTGGGGATGAATATAGCTACCAAAGCCAATGTCAGGACTACAGAGGCAGCAAGGACAAGTTTAGCCCAAGCCTTAAAAGTATCTTTTACTGGCGGCTCAGTGATGGGGATAGGTGTGGCAGGATTGGCGGTTTTAGGAATGGGTTCCCTATTTATCCTTTTCTACAATATGTTTGTAGTCTCTACAGGAGGTGATGTCAATGGTGATGCCATGGCTACAGCTTTAGAAGTTTTGGCAGGGTTTTCTTTGGGTGCAGAATCCATAGCACTTTTTGCTAGAGTAGGAGGAGGGATTTATACCAAGGCAGCTGATGTGGGTGCAGATTTGGTGGGAAAAGTAGAAGCAGGTATTCCAGAAGATGATGTGAGGAACCCAGCAACTATAGCTGATAATGTAGGAGATAATGTAGGAGATGTGGCAGGTATGGGCGCAGATTTGTTTGGCTCTTATGTGGCCACTATATTGGCCTCCATGGTATTGGGTAGAGAGATTGTGTCAGTAGATAATTTTGGTGGAATTGCTCCCGTCTTGTTACCATTGATCATTGCTGGACTTGGGTTGATGTTTTCTATCATTGGGACTTTGTTTGTTAAGATTTCTAGCGAAACCGCTTCCGTGCAATCGGCCTTAAATAGAGGTAATTGGATTTCTATAATTCTTACTGTAGCAGCTTCCTATTTTGTGATCATGTATATGCTGCCAGAAGGTGACCTGATGCTGTCAAGGGGTGGTTCTATTGCATTTACCAAAATGGGTGTATTTGGTGCAGTGGTGATTGGTCTCATTGTAGGAGCTTTGATGTCTATCATTACAGAGTACTACACAGCCATGGGTAAGCGACCAGTGAATTCCATCATCAAGCAGTCTTCCACTGGCCATGCTACCAATATCATCGGAGGAATATCAGTGGGTATGGAATCTACAGTTTTGCCAATTCTAGTGCTTGCGGGTGGTATTTATGGTTCGTTTTTAGCAGCAGGCTTATACGGAGTAGCTATCGCAGCAGCAGGTATGATGGCTACTACAGCCATGCAGCTAGCAATCGACGCTTTTGGACCTATAGCAGATAATGCTGGAGGTATTGCAGAGATGTCTGGGTTACCGAAAGAGGTCAGAGAAAGAACTGATATTTTGGATGCAGTCGGCAATACTACCGCAGCAGCTGGAAAAGGCTTTGCCATTGCATCAGCAGCACTTACTGCATTGGCCTTGTTTGCAGCGTATGTTGGTTTAGCAGGTATCAATTCGATTGATATATACAAGGCAGATGTCTTGTCAGGGTTATTTGTAGGTGCTATGATTCCATTTATATTTTCATCTTTAGCAATTGCAGCAGTGGGAAGGGCAGCGATGGATATGGTCAATGAAGTAAGACGACAGTTCAGGGAGATACCAGGCATCATGGAATACAAAGCCAAGCCAGAGTATGAAAAGTGTGTAGAAATTTCTACACAAGCATCAATCAGGGAAATGGTTGCTCCAGGAGCTATTGCTTTGCTAGCGCCTATCATTGTGGGCTTTGCTTTTGGGCCAGAGGTGTTGGGTGGTCTGTTGGCTGGTATTACTGTGTCAGGTGTTTTGATGGGGATTTTTCAAAACAATGCAGGAGGAGCATGGGACAATGCGAAAAAGTCATTTGAAAAAGGCGTAGAGATAGATGGAAAAATGGAATTCAAGGGCTCAGAAGCTCACAAAGCTTCTGTAACTGGAGACACAGTAGGAGATCCATTCAAAGATACATCAGGACCTTCTATGAATATTTTGATCAAACTTACCTCTATTGTGGCTTTGATTATCGCACCTCATATATCAGAGGTACCTCATGGTACGGTTTCTCATTTAAAGAATTTGGAGGATTCAAAAGAAATTACTTTAGTGGAAGAGATTAGTGAAAGTAATTTAGAAGAGGTTGAAAGTTTAAAAATGCAATAGTTGCTAATTTGGGCTGCTACTAATTCGTTCGAACTGTAGGAACTTTCAAATATGAAGAACAGTGGAAGCCTTTAAGGTGTAGATGAAGCATTCATCTACACCTTAATGCCTTTATATTATTACTATTGATTTCATTTTTTTCAATCTTTTTATCACTTGGAAATTGATAATATTTTGAATTTTTTTTAAAAAATAATTTTTTCTGAAAAAAATCTTCTATTTTTTTTCATTGTGTAAATAAAATTAAATTTTGTGTTATTTCTAATAAAAAAACGAAAGTGTTTTTAAGTAATTTGAAAAACATTATTTTGTATCTAAAAATTAATCAGTTTGATCTGATTAAACTAAGCTATTTACGATTATTTGTTGAATTAAAAAATACCTAGAACTAGGTATTTTTTAATAATTTTAAATTTATAATATTTGCCGAGAGTAGATTAGTTTTAAAAATGTAAATGTTGTGATAAGCTCATTTTTGGATTTGCTTATTTTACAAGCTAGGTATTGAAGATTGGTTTGGCTAGTAGTGAATGATTCACTTCAATACATTTTGCTACATGATTGCCAAACTAAAGTTCTTAAGTAATAGATGCTCAATTTTTCGAGTCATTGGGTTAGGATTCAAAAATTATATTTTAAATAGTCAATACAGTATTTGCCCTATTACAGGAAGTTTAGGCATAAGAAAGTGTACTACTATCATAAGGTGTTTTTATTTAATTCTTGACATATACAATAAAATTGGTGACTTAAGGTGTGCAAATCCTTTATTGTCATCAGATAATTCTATCAAAATCAAGATATTTTATACAAATAACAGGTTAGTTGAAGTCTTGGGTAGATTTGAGGATTTTAAGATTATGAAATTAAAGCTTTACAAAATTTGAATTAGTGAAAAATGGATTTAACCTATAAATCGATACTTACTTTCTTGATATTGATGATTGTTTTTTCATTTCAAAAAACATTTTCACAAACATTGAAAATAGAAAATATGGATCTAATTCCAAGTGAAGGTCAGATTCCTGAGGCAACTTGGGGCACATACATGCTTTGGGGTAATGGCTCAACTCGTCGTGTTCGACTAGGTGTATCCAATGATGGATTTACTCGTGCTGAAATCGAATTAGTCAATAATAATACTTCCTGGGGGTCAATATTTTTTAAAACGACTAATGCAGCAGGGGGAGCAGTGACGAGAATGGTAGTTCACAATAATGGTAATGTAGGTATTGGTATTGGCAGTAATGTTCCTGGAAGTAGACTGGAAGTTAACGGAACCATACGTGCTAAAGAAGTAAAACTAGAATCCACCAATTGGCCAGATTATGTTTTTGAAGAAAAATACGACTTGATGCCATTAGATGCAGTTAAATCTTTTATCAATCAGAAAGGACATTTACCTGGATTGAAGTCAGCTAAGGAATATGAGCAAAATGGTGTGAATATGCTTGAATTGAATCAGAAGCTCTTAGAAAAGGTGGAAGAATTGACATTGTATTTAATCCAAAAAGATGCAGAAATCAGCTCTATGAATACACGATTACAATACTTGGAGTTGATTTTTGAACAACAATAGAGAATCTCATTAGAAAGTAAATAAAGTTCGAGAAATTTCAGGTTTATGATATGTAAGAGAATTCATTCAGTTTTGTTGATTTTGTTGATATTTATCAATTTAAAGGTAGCTCAAGCTCAAACCTCATCAGTGCTCATCCCTTCTAATATATCTACAGGGAGTCTGGAGAAAAATATGCTCTTTTATGCAAACAATAGGTATACAGTTTCGCAACAAGGGGCCGCAACTGTATCTTTACAGGCAATGTTTGATGGTAGTTTTTCGCCTTCTACTACTGGGATCAGTGTAAGTGAAAATGATCCTACAGTGATATTGATAGAAGGTTTACCAAGCATACATACACAGCAAGGTGCATGGATAGGTTGGAGTAGTAGAGGATGGAATCCTACCAAATTTAAAATTGAGATATTTAACACACATAATGGGATAAATCAGTGGGTAGTGGTGGATAATGTAGAGAACTACACCCAAAGACATTATATGGTGAAGGCTCCTCATAGTATATGCGGAAAGATTCGGTTCACTTTTTATCGGGCTTCAGGTACGGATGGAAGGATGCAATTGAGTGAGTTATTTTTTATTCATCCCGAAGGCGTTAGGGCTTATGACGGCTATTTAGTAAAGTATAGTCAGGTAGGCAATGTAGGAATAGGAACAGCAAACCCCACTCATCGCCTCGAAGTCAACGGCACTATCCGAGCCAAGGAAGTAAAGCTAGAAGCCACCAACTGGCCAGATTATGTATTTGAAAAGGATTATGAGTTAATGCCATTAGATGCAGTCAAATCTTTTATCGATCAGAAGGGACATTTACCTGGATTGAAGTCAGCTAAGGAATACGAGCAAAATGGTGTGAATATGCTTGAATTGAATCAGAAGCTGCTGGAGAAAGTGGAGGAGTTGATGCTTCATACCATTAATCAACAACAGTTAATAGAAAATGAACAAGAGAAAAATAAACTACAATCAGAACTATTAGAGAAATTAATAGAGACGGTTGACGAGCTTAAAAAACGATTAAAATAAAGTATAGTTGATGTTTTAACATTTTTATCAAACACAAATAATAGACATGACAAAATCATTATTGGTATTTCTTCTTTTTTTAATGATATCAGGCAGGCTGGTGGCACAAAACTATCCCACAGTAACGACAAAAGGAGATGTAGTAGAAACATATGTAAGTAACAACAATGCTATTGAAATTGGCTTGGCTAATTCATTAAACGCTAGAAGGGCATGGCTGCTAAGCCGGCATAGTACTACAGATACTTATGGTGATTATTATTCAACATTTCATATACAACCTGATGTCGGTGATAAACTAAGGTATAGGGGAGTAGCAATTGGACTTCCACCTTCTACCATATTACCTGTTGGAGTCCACCTTGCGGTTAATGGAAGGGTAGGAATTGGCATTTCCACTCCAACAGCTAATCTACATGTTAAAGGTAATATTTTGGTAGAAGGTCAGCTCTCTTTAAGATCTTCTGACGATAATTCAGCTGGCAATATAAGTACAACAGAAGAGCCTGGAAATCAGAATGGAATACGAATATATGCAAATAGAGGAAGTGGAAAGATAGTTTTTGAGACCAATGGTGGTGGTTATGCAGAAAAGATGAGGGTTTCAAATAATGGTAATGTGGGAATAGGGACGACCACTCCATCCAACAAACTCGAAGTCAACGGCACTATCCGAGCCAAGGAAGTAAAGCTAGAAGCCACCAACTGGCCAGATTATGTATTTGAAAAGGATTATGAATTGATGCCATTGGAAGCAGTCAAATCCTTTATAGATCAGAAGGGGCATCTACCAGGATTGAAATCGGCAAAGGAATATGAGGAAGAAGGAGTGAATATGCTGGAACTGAACCAGAAGTTGTTAGAGAAGGTGGAAGAGTTGACTTTGTATGTCCTTCAAATTAAGTATAAAAATGATGAAATAAGAGAAGAAATTAAAATTCTAAAATCTAAATAGTTAGGTGTTATGAAAAATGGAATTTTAACATTCTTATTCTTTCTGATTTCTTTGATATCCATGGGTCAAACCAGTGTTTATATAAGAGGAACAGGGAATAATTTTTCTGCAAGCCGACTGGTAAAACTAAATGGACAGTCTATCAATATCCCGGCATCAGGTAGAGGTCTCTGCCTGACGATTATCAACGCAACTACACATGAACATGTCTCTTCAGTTAGGTACGATACATATGGAAATGCTGCTGCTTCCAATGATCTGGCTGAAGCCCTCAACAATCTTCAGAGAGGGCAAATAGGTATTTTGACTTCATTTGATGCATGGGAATTGAATGTAACTACAAACCTTCAGAACGCAGCAAGGAGATTGGGATTGTACAAACTGGGTGGTGGTTTAAGTACAGGTTCGAGAAGACCTTATGCTGCCATTTTCAGAGGATCAGGAGTTTCTATGGGAAATGTAGAACCAAATCATATTGCCTATGAAGTAATGCAATCAAACAATGGAAATGCCGAAAGAGCTGTTATTGCAACTTGGTTGATCGATGATGCTTTTGTTGGCAATAACTTAAGCAATGCTTTGGTCTACGGAAACGGGGCGGTTTCAGGGGCGGCATTAATAGTCAACCATCTTGGAAATATTGGAATTGGTACTAACTCCCCCAATAACAAACTCGAAGTCAACGGTACCATCCGTGCCAAGGAGGTAAAGCTGGAAGCAACCAACTGGCCTGATTACGTATTTGAAAAAGATTATAAGTTAATGCCATTGGAAGCAGTCAAATCTTTTATAGATCAGAAGGGTCACCTACCAGGATTGAAATCGGCAAAGGAGTATGAGGAAGAAGGCGTGAATATGCTGGAGCTGAATCAAAAGTTGCTGGAGAAAGTGGAGGAGGTCACCCTCTACCTGATCCAACAACAGAAACTAATAGAATCACAGGCTGAACTAATCAAAAGACAGCAGATTGAACTTGACCGCTTTTCTGAAAAGTCCTGCAAACCAGACTGAAATAATTAATATAAGCTATAGGAAATCATACAAACAATTGTAAAACCAACAAGCATTGAAAAAGGCCATTCTCTTGATATTGTTTTTGATCAGCAGCCTCTGTGTTCAAGCTCAGCATTACGATGTGAAGCTGTTCGACGGACGTGTTAAGCAAGCTGGGGTAAAGACTGATAAAATAAAACAAGAGTACCGTAAGGTCCAGAAGGAATATAAGAAATATGTAAAAGATAGGAAAAAGCAATATCATGCAATGAAAGACAGCTTAGGGAATCATGATAGCTTAAAAAATATGATTTCAACAGACTCTATCAAGAGGCTATTGAGACTCAGAGAAGAACAATATGTTTTTGCAGATAGCCTTTATAGCCTTGAGCAAATCGCTTCTTGGGACAAAGCTGAATTTAATTTGAAGAACCAATCGATACTAATGACTAAGGAAAAGCTGGAAGGTAGGGGATACTTTTCGAAGTATGAAGTGCTCAAAGGTCAAATAGCTTCCCATAGAAGGATCATTAAGGATTATAAAGATAGTCTTTCGACCATAGACTCTCTAGACAGGGATGAGATCAATTTCAAAGTAAAACAAAAAAAAGAGGAGCTAAGCGGAGCATATGAAAGTAAGCTTGAGGCTATCACAAGTGAAATTGTAAATGATAAAATGCCTGAACTACCGGGTGGTTTCCAAAACAAAGAATTGCAAAAATTCCAAAATAAACACGCTCACTTGAAAGGTAATTTTGACAATCAAGGACTACTTCTGCTTTCTGAAGCACAGGCTGTGGATCATTTTGCAGGAAAAGAACAGGTTTTACAGGCTGCACAGGAGAAAGTGGCAATTTTAAAGAAGAAATATAGTGAAGTTATAGATGCCGAAGACCTGTCGACTGCTACGAAAATAAATTCACTCAAGGGTGAGCCAATAAGGAATAGATTAGTGTATGGTGGTACGCTCCAGCTACATGTAGATAGAAGTACAAACCTAGATTTGAATCCGGAAATTTCCTACAGAATGAATAAGCATTTGGACTTTGGATTGGGAGGAACGTACAGATTGAATGTGCAAACCAAAAATCTTCCAAATGCCATCAAACTGCCCAATGTGGTGGGGTATCGTGGGTTTGTGAATCAAAAGATTTTTAAGAGCCTATATGTGCATGGAGAGTATGAAAGTCTGTCCAATACCCTATTGACAAAAGATAGACAGCTGGTTAATAAATGGTATGGCAGTTTCTTGGGGGGGCTACAGAAGCGCTTTCGACTCAAAGGAAAGTCTTATGGTCAAGTGCTCTTGCTCCACAATTTTCACCACAGGGAAAACCCAATGTACAATAGTCCTTGGGTCCTTAGAGTGGGGTTTGGGAGGAATGGGAATAAAAACTAGTAATCATATATTGAATAATAAACCAGAAAATTGAATTACCTAAGAATACTTTTCATTTTATTGAAAATTGATCTGAATATGAAAAAATACATTTTATCCTGCTATTTAATTCTAAAGATAACCTTGGTTTATTCTCAAAATAGCCATATGATAAGTCACCCACCTTCTCCAGAGGCAGCAAAAATTGCTCAATTTCAGTTGCACCCCGCAAATTTGTATACAGGCACACAGGCAGTTGATATTCCATTATATTCATTTGACTTTGAGGGAAGAACTATTGAACTGAATTTATCATACCATGGAAGTGGTATCAGAGTTTCTGAAAACGCAGGGAATGTAGGCTTGGGTTGGTCAATTTCACCAGTTGGAACTATTACAAGAGTTGTTAATGGTTACGATGATCTTGCAAATTATTCTCAAAATAATAGAGCAATTCAGGGGTACTTACATGATACCCAACTAGTGCCTCCGGGCTTTAATTTTAACTGGTGGAATACATACTTGGCAAGTGGAAAAAGAGATGCTGAACCAGATGTTTTTAATTACACATTTTTGAATAGCTCTGGATCTTTCATATTCAACAAAAAGTCCAGTAGCAATAGTCCTGTAACAGTAACAAAGCTGCAGGAAAATACAGATAAAATTGAGTTTAATGTTTACTCTAATTCATTTACAATAACAGATGAAATGGGATTCAAGGCAATTTTTTCTGTAAAAGAATATTCTACGAGCATAGGAGGAAGCTGTGTAGGTACTTGGCAGATTTGTGATATGAATTCAATTGAATTTAATCAAACTGTTCTCAATGGAGGAAGGCTAATCACAACTTGGTATTTGTCTAAAATTATAAGTCCATTAGGAAAGGAGTTGGAATTTAGTTATGATATTAATCCATCAAATGGATTTAGTGATTATTTAAGCATTAGCCCATTTAATTGGAGCGAATTTGACTCGTATGTTATTTCCTTTGGAGAAGGTTCAGTAAAAAATAATTATGGTTATTCGAGACAAATATTTGAAAATGTCTATATTTCTTCAATTTACTCCACTGACTATGATCTAAAAATAAACTTTAATTATGCAGATAGGTTGGACATAGAAAAATTTGAAAGTCCCAATAATAACTCAACTTTTAAATTTTGGATGGATTTTCTTAAACTGGATAGAAACAATTACCATGGAGATATAAAGAATCCAAAAAGATTACAAAGTATTTCTGTTTCAAATATTTCAATACCTAGTGTATTTAATAGAGAAATTACTTTTAATCAGAATTATTTTAATCCAAATCATACAGATAAGATTAAGTTTTCGAGATTAAAACTTAACTCGGTTTTAGTTGGTAATCAAAAGTATGACTTTACTTATTTTGATGGATTGCCTTCAAAAGAATCAAAAGGTATTGACTATTGGGGTTTTTATAATGGTAGAGATAGTAATACTACCCTTATGCCTGTAACACCACTATTGCCACATTTAAATATTGAATATCCAGGTTACATTGATGATAATTTTTATTTTCAAAATCCGCACAGGTCTGCGAATTTCGACCATGGAAAAGCTGGGTTATTAACATCAATAACCTATCCTACTGGTGGTAAGTCAACTTTTGAATATGAACCTCACCAATACAAACTAGAAGGAAAGGAAATTTTTGCTCCAACCAATGTGCCTTTTACTGCAAATGGATTAGATGCAGCTCAAACTACTTCGTTTTATTACAAAGGTTATCAAAACGCTGGATGTACTGGAATTATGAATGTTAAGCTACGTGTTAGATGTAAAGACTTTTTTTCTAATGCTCCTTGCACAATTAATCAAAATGATAGACTTAAGGTTGCTGTACAATTTATAAATCCTAATGGTCAAGTCCTTGAAGAATTGAATTATGATTGGTTGCATTTGCAAGGAAAAATCGACTTCGAGATGAACTTGGACTTCCCTACCGATCCTTTAGGAACAAGAGCTTTACCTCCTGGAGTCTATACGATAAAAGCTTTTAATGTGAAATCAAATGGTCAGACACTATATTATGGAGATGCAAGAGTACAGATGAGGTCTAGTTGTACAAATGTTTCAACTAGCGTAATTAATGTTGTTCATAATCAGGTATCGGGAGGAGCAAGGATAAAAAGTATAACTCAGTTTGATGAAAACAATAAATTCGTTTTGAAAAAACGATATGAATACCTTGATAGGTCCGATGTCAGGTACTCTTCTGGAAGACTTATGAACCCATTATTTCATATGAGTAATATTGTTACAAGTGAAATTGTTTTACCAGATGGTACAAGAACTGGATATAATTTTGTTCTACATCAAAGTAATTCAGGAAGTTCACTAGAAAACGGTAATGCTGCTCAAGGCAATCATATTGGTTATACCGATGTTCGGGTTTTACATCAAGACGAAATGGGAATAGTGAATGGTTATGAGGATTATAAGTTCATAAATAAGCCAAATGAATTATTTTCATTTAATTCATCATCTTATCCATATGAATCCTTGGGCTCTGTTCGAATGACTAGTTTTAAAAATGAAAATGGGAAGTTATTATCGCTGAAAATTTTTGATTCTAAATTGAATACTTTTGTAAACTCACAAGAATTTGAATACAAGAAAAGTACTTTGAATCAAATCAATGCAGTAAAATTAAATTATTCAGGTTCGCAAAGACCTCTTCAGACATATTATAAAATAGATGTTTTTTCTTTCAATTTGGATAAAAAAATGTCTATGAAAGATAATCTAATTACTTATGAAAATTTTGATTATAACAATTTTAATCAAATCAAGAAGCATTCAATTAAGAATAATTCAGAGGACATTTATGAGACATTTTATAAATATGCGCTTGATTTGCCAACTTCTACAGGCTTTTTAGGACTTAAAAAGCAATTAAATATTGTTGGAGACCCAATAGAATCATATACTGCTTATAAAGGAAAAGTCATAAAGGCAAACGGGAATTTGCACAAAACTGTAAATGTTAATGGGAAAAATATTCCATTGTTAGATAAGACTTACTTATATGATGCAACTATGAACTTTGTAAGTAGTAATGGGATATCTTTTTCTGGTGGTTATTATCCAGTCCATGAGGTAATCACTTATAACAGCCAAGGAAAGCCAATATTGGTAAGAGAGAATGAAGTAATTAATTATACCTTAATTTGGGATAGTAAGGGCAAAGAAGTTCTAAGTAAAGTTTTAAATTCATTACCTAGCCAATCAAGCTATACATCCTTTGAAACAGATGATAAAGGGGGGTGGAGCTATTCGGGTGTCCCAAGTGCAGGTTCTATTTCAAAAACAGGCAGGAAAAGTTACTTTTTAAATTCAAACAATAATATTACCAAAACGGCTATTGGAGCTTCCACTGCCCATCCATATAAACTTAGTTTTTGGGTTAGACGTGTAGCTGGTACTGGAAGTTGGACGTTTATGGGACAGACAGAGTCGCTAGATTGGAACTGGAAGTTTATTGAAAGGATAGTTACAGAAACATCTGTATCTATAAGTGGATCTGGTATCTATATAGACGAGTTGAGGTTACACCCATTAGATGCCCAAATGACCACTTACACCTATGATCCTTTGATTGGTATGACCAGTCAGACAGATCCCAATGGTGTTACATCCTATTACGAATACGATTCCTTTGGTCGTCTTTTGAATATTAGGGACAAGGATCGAAATGTTTTGGAAACATTCGAGTATAATTATTCAAATCAGCCTTAAGCTAGCGGGATCATGAAAACTCTTCACTACATTATTCTCCTAACAACGGTTCTTTTTTCAACCGTCATTGTTTCGAAATCTTTTTCCCAAACCTCAGGAAATGGCCAAAACTACGTCAAAAGATATACAGCCTTAGTCCCAACTGCAAGTGAGTCTACCTTGAAGACAGGGGGAAATACCACCTCGCAGAAACACTTTACCTACTACGATGGCCTAGGCCGTCCGAAGCAAGAAGTTCAGAAGCAAGCCTCACCTTTGGGAAGAGATATAATCGTTCCCATAACCTATGATGGATTTGGCAGGCAAGCAAAATCATTTCTACCATACACCAGAGACAACGGAACAGCGGCTGGTGATTTTCGTCCTGCTGGAGAAGCAGAACAAAAGGCTTTTCACAACACACACTTTGGAGGATCCTCAGGGAATTTTGCTTTTAGCGAAAATGTATATGACGGCTCTCCACTGAACAGGGTAGTGGAATCACATTCCCCGGGTCAGCCTTGGGCTAGAACAGCCCATGGTGGTGGCAACAAGCCTGTGAAGATGGATTACCTCTCTAATATCGCTGCAGATAATGTCTTTTTATGGGAAATATCTAATAACCGTCCAATCGCCTATCGATACTATAATCCCGGTACATTATATAAAACGATCACTACTGATGAGGATGGAAACAAAATAGTTGAGTTCAAAGATTTTCAAGAAAGGGTAGTACTTAAAAGAGTGCAGGCGCCAGATAACAAGTGGGCAAACACCTATTATGTCTATGATGATTTTGGCAACCTTCGCTATGTGCTTCCCCCTGAGTCTGTCAAGGGATATGACAGTTCGAACTTAGATGTGCCAGAAGGATACCACTTGGTAACACAGGATATCAACTACAATGCTATTCCAAGTGCAAACCGTAACAAAGTAGCCTATATCCCAACAGCTACAGTAACGGTCAGCGCAGGCACCACCCTTCCAGCAGGTGTACATATCATGCTCCACGGAATCATGCCAACAGAGGATCATCTCAACAACTGGGCCTTTCAATACAAATATGATGGGAGGAATAGACTGGTTGAAAAGCAGGTTCCGGGAGCCAAGCCAGTATATTTGGTTTATGATAAGCTTGACAGGTTGGTGTTGAGTCAGGACGGTAACCAATATCCCAATAAATGGAGTTTTACAAAATACGATGCATTCGACAGGCCTGTCATTACGGGGGAAAAAGCTATTCCAAACGTTTCATTGGCGGCAATTAGAAGCAATGTCCATAACCATTCAGTTTTATCGGAAAGTTATACCGGGAATGGCATCACCAAATACGCCAACACTACCTATCCTGCTTCGGTAACCGATGCTGATATCCATACAATCACTTATTACGATGACTACAGATTTACCAGCACGACTTTCAGTCTTCCTTCAGGTCAGTTCAATACCACAGGAGGCAAGATAGTTCCTGCTGTATTTTTAACCGTCAGGGGTCAAGTCACAGGTACTAAAGTTAAGGTATTGGGAACTACAAACCAATATGTGGAAACAGTAAACTTCTACGATGATCGCTACAGGTTGATCCAATCCAGGATGGTGAATTCCAAAAATGGCAATGATGTACTCACCACGCAGTATGATTTTGCAGGTAGGGTGAGGAAAACCTACCTGCAGCACAATAATCCTGCTGCGGATATCAAAAACACAGCTGTCGCCCAGGACTACAGCTATGACCATGCTGGTAGGCTGTTATCTGTTACCCACAAAATTAATAATTCCCCTACGATTACCCTTTTAAGTAATACTTATAATGAACTGGGTGAATTGATCAAAAAGGATCTGGCCAATGGCTATGAAGACATAGATTATGCCTACAACATGCGGGGCTGGCTGACCAGGATCAATAACCTGTCGGATGCTACACCGAAGCTTTTTGAAATGGATTTGAAATATAACGATGCGCCTACAGCCAATAGGAGATTCAATGGTATCATAGGTCAGACCGAATGGAAGAATCCATATGAGTCTATGAAGAATACCTACACTTACACCTATGACCAAATGAATAGGCTGACAACTGCTATTTATAGCAACAATGCCTCAGGAAATACCATGAACTTCAATGTTCCTGCGATAAGCTATGACCTGAATGGAAACATAAAGACATTGCAGCGTAGAGGGAATCACAATGACACGCCAAATCAACTAATAGACAACCTGACCTATACCTATGCTAAAGGCAATCAGCTTAGCAAGGTGACAGATGCCACAGGGATAAGCTCAGGCTTCAAAGACGGAGCAAATGTAGCCGATGAGTATATCTATGACCCCAACGGCAACATGACAGTTGATAGGAACAAAGGCATTACGTCGATTACTTACAACCCACTGAATCTACCAAGCAAGGTAACCTTCAGCGCATCCAAATACATAGAATATACCTACGATGCCAGTGGCAGCAAGCTGTCCCAGAAAACGGTAGATGGAGGAACTACCAAAGTTTCGGATTATGTAGGAGGCTTTGTATATGAGGACAATAAGTTACAGTTTTTACAACATAATGAAGGTCGGGTTGTAGCCAAAAGAAATGCATCAGGTACATTCCAAAACTACGAGTACCAATACCACCTGAAAGACCATTTGGGTAATGTAAGGGCAACTTTCAAGACACAGCATGATGTAGATCAATATCTGGCAACATTCGAGAATGCTTCAAGTACCTATGAGAACAATTATTTCAGCAGGTACGGCGAAGTTACCAGAATCAATGCCCCAATATTTAACAGGACTTCAGGGTCTGGAAATTCATTTTCAGTCAGACTTACAGGAGTAGGGAATTCAAAGCATGGTTTAGCTAAATCCCTTGCAGTGAAACCCGGAGATAAAATAGATGCGGAAGTTTATGTGAAATACCTGGATCCAAGTACCACAGGAACCCCAGGGTCAGCCTTTGCGCAGCTGATCACTAATTTGGCAAACAATGCCTCAAGTGTAGTGATAGATGGAGCCACGGCTGGAACTAACCCGATGCCCTTTGCAGGCTTGATGGGCTATGGAAGTGACAACTCCACAGGGCCTAAGGCATACCTGAATGTCCTGGTCTTTGACCAAAACTATCAGTTCCAGCCAAGTCAGAGCACTTTCAAATCAGTGACTTTAGCAGCCAGGGAGACAGGGACGAATGTTCAGCACGAACTCGTAAAAACTATTCAAATCACAATACAAAAGCCAGGATATGTGTATATTTACTTCTCCAACGAGAACCCAACTCCCGTTGAAGTGTTCTTTGATGACTTCAGGGTAATCCATACCAACAGTAACATAGTCCAAAAGGATGATTACTATCCCTTTGGGATGACGTTTAATTCCTATTCAGCACCGAGTGGAATTCAGCAGGCATTCAAATTCAATGGCAAAGAAAGAGAAGAGCTGACAGGCTGGGATGATTTCGGGGCGAGGATGTATATGAGTGACTTGGGTAGGTGGGGAGTTGTGGATCCGTTGGCAAATCAAAGGGATTGGCTTTCACCATACAATTTCGTGCAGAATAACCCATTGTCAAGGATAGATCCAGACGGAATGCTTGACAGAGAATCTGATAGGTGGGGGTTCGGAGACTTTGTCAACAGAGTCAGACAATTTTTCTTTGAGTTAGTCTCTATTCCGAAGAACGAGGAAGAAGGTGTGGAGAGGGCAGAGACTTGGAGAAAAGTTAAGAATGTTGAAACAGTTGTTACTGATTTGAGAGAACATCAAAAGGATGTTATAGATGTTTTACCAGGTGGAGTATTATTAAATGGATTAATTGATAATCACTTAGGTCAGTTTTCAGGAGAAGAGTTTGGATCTGGTATTGCTGCTGAAGGTGTGGGCATTTTATTGCCTGGAAGCAAGCTACTATTGAAGTATGGCGGAAAGAATGCCGCTAAGACGAGTACGCAAGGTGGATTGAACCTTTTCAAATGGGGAGCTCCTCAAACTACGAAAGCGACAGGTTGGAAAGCGGGAGATTATATGTTGCATCTTCCGAACAAAGGAACTCCTAAGCTGAATTGGAAAGCCAATTACGGGGCATTGCGTAGAGAAATGGGTTTGGGTAAACCTATTTTTGATTCCTACAGGCTGCCCAATGGTAATTTGATACCAACAGGTGGATTCTTGAATGCAGAAAGATCAATTCTTCAGGGAAGGGGTTGGATTTATAACCCAAGTAGTGGTGCGTGGATGCCACCTGGATTTTAAAGAAGGGGGTGGCAAATGGAATTTAATCAACTCATATTAGAAAAGTTGCATTCTTTGTTCATAGATTATGGATTGGAAAAGACAGAGCAATCAACGAACATCGTAAAGTATGAATCGCAAGAATTGGTTATCGTACTAAGCCATAATCCTAGAGAGAACTCAAATACTCTTTGGGTGGGCAGAAAACACTTTAATGAAGTTGAAATCGATAATCAGGTTATGCGAGAATACTTTAACTCTGACCTAAAACTTAGCAATCTCCCCCAGGAGACTTTTATAAATAATGTGTTCCTGTTTTTTATGGGAGATGGAGAAAAGTTGTTGAAAGGGAATGAGCGTGCTTTAGTTAGTCTTGAGAAGTTTAATGAACAAAGGAGCTCTGAATATACTGCCAATCTTGTGGAGCAACAAAACCTTGAAGCGGCCAACAAAGCTTGGAAAGAAGGGAATTACTCTGACGTAATTAAATATTTGGAGAAGATAAACGATCTGCCGGAATCCTTTAAGCAGAAATACAAGATTGCACAACAGAAACTAGGTAAATAAAACTTTTAAAAGCCTCGGAGAAAATCCGGGGCTTTTATCATTTTAGAAATTGGCTTTACCGTCCAACAGGTCTTTCATTCGTTTTTTGGTGAGCATTGAATTAATGATTTTAACCAGAGCATTTTTTTCATCTTCATCGAGTTGGTTAATCAGCATCAATTGTTCGTTCAGTTCGTGGTTCTGAAGCTCTACCACGGAGTTTTCACTATCGTTCAAAAGGTTGTCGGCACTTACGGCAAACACCTTCATCAATCGTTGCACAATATATGGCAGTAACGGCTATGAAGACTTAGATTATGCTTATAACATGCGGGGCTGGCTGACCAGGATCAACAACCTGTCGGATGCCACACCGAAGCTTTTTGAAATGGATTTGAAATATAATGATGCGCCTACAGCCAATAGGAGATTCAATGGTAACATAGGTCAGACCGAATGGAAGAATCCATATGAGTCTATGAAGAATACCTACGCTTACACCTATGACCAAATGAACAGGTTGACAAAGGCCACCTATAGTAACAATGCAGCTGGGAACACCATGAACTTTAATGTTCCCCTGATCGAAAATGACTTGAACGGCAATATCGAAAAACTGCAGCGTAGAGGGAATCACAATGATACGCCAAATCAACTGATAGACAACCTGACCTATACCTATGCCAAAGGCAATCAGCTTAGCAAAGTGACGGATGCCACAGGGATTGACTCAGGCTTCAAAGATGGAGCAAATGTAGCCGATGAGTATCTCTATGATACAAATGGCAACATGACAGTTGATAGGAACAAAGGCATTACGTCGATTACTTACAACCCACTGAACCTGCCCAGCAAGGTCACCTTCAGTGCATCCAAATACATAGAATATACCTACGATGCCAGTGGTAGCAAGCTGTCCCAGAAAACGGTAGATGGAGGAACTACCAAGGTTTCGGATTATGTAGGAGGCTTTGTATATGAGGACAATAAGTTACAGTTTTTACATCATAATGAAGCGGGTAAGCCGCTAAGAAACAGTCCAGTGGACTGTTTTAGGCTTAAGCCAGGTTGCGGGAAGGAGTAGCCAAAAAAAATGCTTCGGGTACATTCTAAGACCATGATTATCAGAATTAAACTTCCAATCTAATGTTGGTTTTATTTCCTCAAACTGTTTTTCATGCTTGCGGGTGGGATGACGGAGATCCGGGCCAGCGGTGGCCTGTAGCGTGGATAGGATTTCTCCGTCTTGACTTTTTTGTTACTTTTTGTGTCAAGACAAAAAGTAAGAGGAATTGATCAAGATAATCTTTACCATTTCACTAACTGTCCAAAGTTTCCCTATTATATTTTTAGTAAGAAATAACGATCATTTACACACGATCCTACAATCGTAAGGATTCAATTGATGCTCAAGTTTATGTGAAGTACCTGGATCCAAATACCACAGGAACCCCAGGGTCAGCCTTTGCACAGCTGATCACCAATTTGGCAAACAATGCCTCAAGTGTAGTGATAGATGGAGCCACGGCTGGAACTAACCCGATGCCATTTGCAGGCTTGATGGGCTATGGAAGTGACAACTCCACAGGGCCTAAGGCATACCTGAATGTACTGGTCTTTGACCAAAACTATCAGTTTCAGCCAAGTCAGAGCACTTTCAAATCAGTAACTTTAGCAGCCAGAGAGACAGGGACGAATGTTCAGCACGAACTCGTAAAAACTATTCAAATCACAATACAAAAACCAGGATATGTGTATATTTACTTCTCCAACGAGAATCCAACTCCCGTGGAAGTGTTCTTTGATGACTTCAAGGTAATCCATACCAACAGCAACATAGTCCAAAAGGATGATTACTATCCCTTTGGGATGACGTTTAATTCCTACTCTGCACCTAGTGGAATTCAGCAGGCATTCAAGTTTAACGGAAAAGAAAGGGAAGAGCTGACAGGCTGGGATGACTTTGGGGCGAGGATGTATATGAGTGATCTTGGTAGATGGGGAGTTGTGGATCCGTTGGCAGCGGAGTATCACGACGTAAGTCCTTTTAATTATGCAATAAATAACCCAATTAGATTTATTGATCCGGATGGTAATAGTGTGTGGGATATGACTACAGATAAAGCTCATAAATCAGCTTTGGTAACCTTTGCAAGAACAAAAGAAGGAAAGCGTTTTCTCGCCCAATATGCCAAGGCAGGACAAGAAATAGGGGGCGTGAGATTTAAAAAGGATGGAAAATATTCTCATCAACATGTTGCGTTTTATTCAGCCGCAAACTTGGATGGTGGAGCTCATGGCATGACAAGGGCTTTCTTGAGAACTAAACAATCACCAAAGGGTTTAAAATTGACAAATATAACCCCTTCGACAATTAAGGAGAATAAAGGGAATTTGGATAATTTATCTTTTTCAATTGATATTAAAAATGGTATCAGCGAAAATGACGCATTGTTGACAATTGGACATGAGGCATTTATACACGTTGAAAAAACCACAAAAGATGTAAAGGAAGGTTTGTTAAAGTTTTTTTCTGGTGAATTTGGTTCAGGCACTGATGGAGAAACAGATTTTTCAATTTTCATGACCAAGTTAGTTGGGGATGAATCTGATCATAGACTTGCTGTGAATGGTGAAGTTGTTAGCATGGAAAATTTTGTTAAAGAATTAGATTACCTTTTTGGAGGTAACACATTCTTTACCAATTATGAGGAATGGAAGAATGCAGAGAAAAAAAGACTTGAAAAATCATCAAGAAGATGAAACACTTAAATTATTATTTTCTTACAATTTGGTTGACTTTTATCGGATGTCAAGAAAAATCTGAAAGGATAGAATCAAGCTTTCTTCAAATTGAAATTAATGAAGAAGGTCTATTGGAAAAGATAGGAAAAACTGTGGATGGTGTTAAAGAAGGGGAATGGAGAATATTCATACACGGGAAACTCTATTCGATTCAAAATTACAAAAATGGACTTTTACACGGGAAAGAAACGAATTTTGAACCGTCAGGAAAAAAATTAGAGGAAGGACAATGGGAATTAGGTCTTAGGGTAGGAATTTGGTATTTCTATGACGATGGTATATTGGTTTCTGTTACAGAATACGAGAATGATTCAGGGAAAATTATCTATCATAACCCTAAATTTAAATATACGGATGAAATCCCGCCGCCACCTAATTGAAAAAAAATTCAAGTTTAACGGAAAAGAAAGGGAAGAGCTGACAGGCTGGGATGACTTTGGGGCTAGGATGTATATGAGTGATTTGGGGAGATGGGGAGTTGTGGATCCTGTTGCGGAAATATATGAAGGATTCAGTCCATATAATTTTACCCTGAATAGTCCCATCAAATACATAGATCCAAATGGGATGTGGGTAGAAGGAGCAAATGGTTATTCGACAAATGATCCTGATGAGATGAGGGATTTTTTGAGACAGC
>NZ_JAKZGR010000001.1:0-415940 GCF_022549675.1 Belliella kenyensis
CAACCTTAAAATACAAAAAAGAAAACCCCGAAAAAAGCTGGGAACAGCCAAATTCGGGGTTTTTGTGTTATGTTTTTGTTAATTATTTTACTGATTATCAGTTAGTTAATAATTAAGCAAGAAGCCCATTTTTATCGGTTGAAAGGACGCTCATTCACCCAATTGAATCCACGTTTAATTAGCAGGTAATCTTCTTTGATCTTTCTTGTAGTTTCTAGCTGATAGACATTATCACCAATTTTTGTCTCCAACCTATAGGTTTTCTCACCATCTATTGGAGTTATTCTCAAAGTAAATGGATCTTCTTGTTCATTGTCTTCCACGAAATTGATCTCACCTTCATTCCAGATATTTTCAATGGTATAGTAGTTCCTTGTTTTGGCATTGTTTATTGTGATGATGGTTTTTCCTTGAATCAGCACCTTGTTCCACTTAGCTGTGAATGCTAAGTCTGGCTTACCTTCAATTTCAAAAGAATCAACTTGATATACTCCTTCCCACTCATTGATGTATATATAGAAAGATTGGCTATTGACGTGGCCTACAATTAGACCAAGTGGGATCAAACCTACCAGAAATATTTTAACTGAATAGTAGCTGACTCTTTTCCATTTCTTATCAAATCTATATACACTTGGTCTGATCAGCGTACGCTGATGTAATAAGAAAAATCTGATCAAGTACTTGATACTCGGTGCTGCGATAAAGATGGAGAATAGAAGTAAATGCCCTGAGAAAAGTTTGACTGGTACATCAAAGGAAAGATTGACAAGGAATATGTTAGTACATACCGCTATAGATATAAGAGATCCTAATATGGCGGTTCTTCTAAAGAGTAATAAAAATCCAGCGAGAACTTCGGAAACACCCATAAAGCCTTTGTAAATATTAGAGTATCCCAAAAATCTCCATGCCAATCCCATTGGAGAAGATTCTCCATAGGTGGTTTCTAAAGTAAGTAAGCTTGGACTAGGGAATTGACCTTCTAGAAATTTGATTACACCATAAGAGATCAAGGTAAGTCCAACAAAATAGCGCGCATAAATCAGCATCATGGCATAAAAGCTGTTAGCTCTCTGCTTATTTTTCAAAAAGAATAGTACTGGAACAGACATTGAAATGGCGATAATTGAATAACTAATTAGAGCCAAATAGTGCATTATTGTATCTCCACTGCCATTGGTAGGTGAATGAACTAAATCACTCATGCCTAGCAGTTTTCTACCTATGAAAAGTGTAAACTCAGATTTTAATGCATAAACATATTTGCTAAAATATGCATACACATATGGGATATTATCTAATGGAAAAGGGAAACAATAAATCAAGATATATAGACCCAAAAAAATCTTAAAATAGAAAGAGAGGAAATATTTGGGATTTTTCATAATTTTCTAAGTTTTAGTCAATCAATATAACTTATTTTTTAAACATAAGCAGGACAATACAGCATAGTTGATATTTATATTCTTTCATTTTTTGCTTTTATTCAGGACTGGTATGATATTTCGACCTTGAAATGAATCATATCTATTATTCATCAAAATTTGTTTGTTGTCAATTTGCTCAATAATGAGGTTTATATCTTATGAAGACTTAATTGAATTCCCAAGCATCTAGATTTGATGTAAATAATTCTTACTACTATTAAATCTATTATGCGTCATATTTTGAGCCATCGCAATTATTCAATACCATCTCTTTGTTCACACCATTAAGCATGACTATTTTCTATCGTTTATTTGTTGTAGTTTTTATCAGCACTTTCACAGGAATTACTGCTTCAGAAAGTAAAATCCTCAATTTGAAGACAGAGTATGAAGTGACTCCTCTGGGTATAGATGTAGCCGAACCTAGGTTCAGTTGGAATATGGGAGGAGCGACATTTGGAGATTTTCAGAAAGCCTATCAGATTTCTGTATTGGATGAAAGTGGAGAAGTAGTCTGGGATTCAGGTAAGACAAGCTCCAATGAATCTGTGCATATAAAATATCAAGGGAAACAGCTTCATCCCCGAACAAGATATGTATGGAAGCTTAAAGTTTGGGATCAGAAAAATAAGATACATCATTCGAGTTCATGGTTTGAGACAGGATTTTTAGACCCAAGGATTGATGCTTGGGATGGTGCTAAGTGGATAGGAGGAAGTGATCAAGACTTGGTGTTGTATTCTCAATACTTACCGGTATTTAAAGTGGACCTTACAGTTCAATTAGAAGAAGCGTCACAAAGTACAAAAGTTGGTTTTATCTATGGGGCCAATGATGAGCGCTTGATGGATAAGAATAAGAATATTTTTCAACTAGAAAATCAACGTGATCAATCTTATGTCTTGGTAGAGCTAGATATTTCTCCTCTCAAAACTGGAGAAAATGCCTTATTGAAAATATTTAGGGTGGGCTATTCACCAAAAGATCAAAGAAGCGTTCCGCTTAAGCAATTTGAAATCCCTCAAGAAATCATCAATGCAAAGAATCAATATGAAGCTCACAAGATTTATATCCATTCTAACTTAGGCTATACAGATGTATATGTGAATGAAGAAAAGAAAACGAATCATATAGGATACGTTGGTCTAAACCCAAACGGTAATGGGGGAGATTATATCAGTTTTCCTGTATTGGCTGATATAGGGATACATTTGGAAGATGACCAAGTAGCTCAAATCTCCAATGTAACTATCCGAAACTTCCGAGCTCCTTCAAATGTTCTATTTGAGGGTGCTTTGAATAGAGATCAACCAAATGGAAGTTTTTTGAAAACACTAGACCCGAGCCGAAACTCATCACCAATGCTTCGAACAGCCTTTGAAGTAAAAGGTAAGGTGTCAAAGGCGAGACTTTATGTGACGGCTAGGGGGATTTATGAAATTCAGCTCAATGGAGAAAAGGTAGGGGAGGATTATTTTAACCCAGGTTTTACACAATACAACAAAACCCTATTTTATCAAACTTATGATATTACTGACCAGATTCAAGAAGGTAAAAATGGCCTGGGGGCAGTTCTGAGTGAAGGTTGGTGGAGTGGAGCAAGCACTTACATGGGAGAATATTGGAATTTCTTTGGAGATAGACAGTCTTTACTTGCTAAATTGGTGATCACTTATGCTGATGGAAGCATAGAAGAAGTAAATTCAAATCCTGAAACTTGGAAATATTATAATAATGGCCCAACAAGCTACAGCAGCATGTTTCAAGGTGAGGTATATGATGCCAACAAGGAAGCTAATGTCAAAGGTTGGTCTACTGGTGCTTTTGATGATGCAGGATGGTCAAATAGTGTAGAAGTTTCACTTTCTGGCACGACAAACACCGATCCAAATTCCGGTAATGTGCCTAGCGTAGCTGATCATGATAAGTTAAAAATAATTGGGCAATATGGCTCAAATGTAAAAGCTATTCAGGAAGTTTCTGCCCAATCATTTGAAGAAGTAAGGCCAGGGGTATATGTCTATGATTTAGGTCAAAACTTTGCTGGTGTTCCTAAGGTTTTGGTAAAGGAAACCTTGCCAAATCAAAAAATTTATTTGCGCTTCGCAGAAGTGAAATATCCTCAAATGGAAGAATATGGTGAAAACCAAGAAATGATCATGCTCGAAAACATTCGTGCTGCAATGGCGCAGGATGTGTATATAGCCAAAGGTGGTGAGGCATTGATTTCTCCAAAATTCACTTTTCATGGATTTAGATTTATAGAAATTACAGGACTAGAAAGCCCACTACCCCTTGAAGATGTCAAAGCCCAAGTGCTAAGTTCTGTGCATGAATTGGCGTCAAGTTACCAAACTTCCAATCCCTTGGTGAATAAATTGTGGAAAAATATTACTTGGTCTACTTATAGCAATTTCTTATCCATTCCCACTGATTGTCCTCAGAGAAATGAGCGGTTAGGGTGGAGTGGTGATATTTCTGTTTTTGCTCCTACAGCAAATTTTTTAACTAACATTCCTCAGTTTTTAAGGCGTCACTTACTAGCTATGAGAGATGTACAAACTGAAAATGGTAGATTTCCTGATGTAGCACCATTAGGTGTCGGGTTTGGAGAAATGATGTGGGGAAGCGCTGGTATTACTGTTCCTTGGGAAAGTTACAAGCAGTATAATGACATTGACTTGCTAAAAGAGCATTACCCCTCTATGACAGCCTACATGGACTATTTGCTGGAAGATATCAATGCCGAAACAGGCGTATTCAAAGAAGATGAAAAAGATGTCTGGGGAAGCCTTGGTGATTGGTTGAGTCTGGAAGATAGAAATAACGAGAAATTGCTTTTTTGGGAAGCATATTTGATTTATAACTTGGACTTAATGACGAAAATGGCTCAAGTGTTAGGTCAAAAAGAAGATATGATCAAGTTTTCGATACTATCTGAAAGCAGAAAGGATTTTTTCAACAATACGTATTTTGATGCAGAAACAGGAAAGACCAAATATCAAGACAAGTTAATTGATACCCAAGCATCTTATGCGCTTCCATTGGCATTTGAGATTGTGAAAAAGGATATTCTGGATCAGGTAATTGATAATTTTGCCAATAGCATCACACGAAAAAGCAAAACAGATCAGGGTATAGATACACCTCCATTTTCCCTGATGACGGGATTTATTGGTACGGCTTGGATTTGCAAAGCACTTTCGGATCACGGTCTTGATGACTTGGCTTATAGGCTCCTGCAGCAAAAGGAGTATCCTTCTTGGATCTATCCTGTCGAACAAGGAGCTACTACGGTTTGGGAAAGGCTTAATTCCTACACCCATACGAATGGTTTTGATGGAAACAACAACATGAATTCATTCAACCATTATGCATTTGGAGCTGTCGGTGCATGGATGTATGGCTATAGCCTTGGGATAAAAGTGAATGAAGCTAACCCTGGTTTTCGTCAATTTGAATTAGCGCCAACACCTGATCCATCAAACCTCATGACATTTGCTAAGGGACATTATGATTCTATGTATGGAAGAATCGAAAGTGCTTGGACTAAAACAGATAAAGGAGTGAATTATAGCTTTCAAATTCCAGCAAATACCAGTGCGAAAATTATTCTTCATGCAAGTGAAAGTGATCAGGTATTGATTAATGGTAAGGATTATAAGAAGAATAAGTTTGTAAGTCTAATTGAGAGAGAAGAAGGGAAGCTTATTTTCGAAGCTAAGGCTGGAACTTATAGCATAGAAATAAATCAATGAATCATTACTGATTAGTTTAGACCTTTCAGGTTTTTCATCAAATAGCAAATGAGCGAATTAATCGTCCTCTCCCAAAATGCAAAACAAATCTGGAAGGTCTTCTCGGTTTAATTCAAAATCTGTGTTTTTAAAAGGCACTTTTCTACTTATGCAAACCCTCTATTAATTCGTCTGCCATTATTTTTGTCCCTACTGAAACCAATGCTTCAATTACTTTTAGGTTTTTGACTGGAGGAATTGCGGGAGATTTGATATCTATGAGGTACTTTTTACAATTTTCACTGGCATATTGAATGAGTCCAGCAGCAGGATATACTAAAAGTGATGTGCCTATAACAGCAAATATATCAGCTGTACTTGCAATTTCTGCGGCAGGCTCAATCATCGGTACCATCTCCCCAAACCAAACAATAAATGGACGAAGCTGACTCCCTTTTTCACATTTATCACCGATGTTAATCTCTAAAGTGTCCATGTTGTAAACTAAACTGGGATCAACTGTACTTTGAGATTTGAACAACTCTCCATGAAGGTGTATTACCTTGCTAGAGCCAGCTTTTTCGTGCAAGTTGTCTACATTCTGTGTGATGATCGTCACATCAAAGTATTGCTCAAGTTTTGCCAAGATATGGTGAGCTTCATTTGGCTTTACACCATGTGCTTGTTTCCTTCTTTTATTGTAAAAATCCAAGACTAGACTTTTGTTTTTTCTCCAACCCTCGGGTGATGCCACTTCCATGATATCATGGCCTTCCCAAAGCCCATTACTATCTCTAAATGTAGCAATGCCACTTTCGGCGGAAATACCTGCACCCGAAAGGATAACCAGTTTCTTTTTCATGAGATTATTTTCTTTAAGGTAAATAAGAAAGGCAAGATTTTCATCTTGCCTTATAATGTTCAGCTTATTTCTTTTTAGTGAATCTTCCTTTTTTCTTTTCAGGTTGATTTTCTATGATCTCAATAGTATCTGCATAAGTCAACTCAGCGGCCTCCTTATCTTTTGGGATTTTGAAATTATTCTTTCCAAATTTGATGTAGGGACCCCATCGACCATTTAGAATTTGAATTTCCTCATTTTCTTCAAAAGTTTTGATATGCTTTTCTGCATCAGCTTTTCTCTTAGCTTTGATAAGCTCAATGGCTTCATCCTCGGATATGCTCAATGGATCGTGTTCTTTTCCTAAAGATACAAACTTGCTGTCATGTCGTAGGTATGGGCCAAACCTTCCAATGGCAGCTACAATTTTTTTATCTTCAAAATGTCCTACATCACGTGGAAGCTTAAACAATTCCAAAGCTTCTTCTAAAGTTACACTTTCTATGAATTGACCTTTCTTCAAACTAGCGAATTGCTTTTCCTCATCGTCTTGTTCACCTATTTGTGCCAATGGCCCAAATTTACCTAGCCTTACGATGATTTTTTTACCAGTTTTTGGATCTACGCCCAATTCACGTGCGCTGTTCACATCTGCACGAGCAACATTGGCAGTCTCTTCTACACGTGTATGAAATGCTCCGTAGAAATTCTGGATCATGTCTTCCCAGTTTTGACCACCATGTGCAATGTCATCAAACTCCTTCTCAACTCTTGCAGTAAAAGAGAAATCAATCACATTTGGGAAATGCTCCACCAAAAAATCATTTACCACCATGGCTATGTTGGTAGGGAATAATTTGTTTTTATCTGCTCCCGCTATTTCAGTTTTTGAATCTTTTTTAAACTGGCCTTTGCTGATTTTCATTTCAACATAATTCCTCTCATTTCCATCACGAGATTCTTTGATTACATAGTTTCTCTTTTGGATTGTTGAAATAGTTGGTGCATAGGTAGATGGTCTACCTATGCCCATTTCTTCAAGTTTTTTAACCAATGAAGCTTCAGTATATCGAGGGGCAGGTCTACTGAATGTTTCACGACCTTTCATCTCTATAAGATCTAGTACTTGACCTATAGATAGGGGAGGTAAAAGTCCTTTTTCTGTAGACTCCTCATCTTCTGGTTCGTCATCCGTACTTTCTAAATACACTTTCAGAAACCCTTCAAATTTAATTACTTCCCCACTTGCACTTAAAGTTTGAGGTAAAGTGGAAATACCAATGGTCACCAAGGTTTTTTCCAGCTCGGCATCAGCCATTTGAGAGGCAATAGCTCTTTTCCAAATCAGCTCATAAAGCCTTTGTTCATTCCTTTCGCCTGTGGTATTGTGCTCTGAAAAGTCCGTAGGCCTAATGGCTTCGTGGGCTTCTTGTGCTCCTTCATTTTTGGTGGTGTATTTTCTTGACTTATGAAAAGAGGCGCCATAAGCAGAAGTGATTTCATTTTTGGCAGCTACCATGGCATCTTCAGATAGGTTTGTACTATCAGTCCTCATATAGGTGATTTTACCAGCTTCATACAGCTTCTGTGCCACAGACATAGTTTGAGCAACGGAGAATCCAAGTTTTCTACTAGCTTCCTGTTGAAGGGTGGACGTAGTAAAAGGTGCTGCTGGGGATTTTTTGCCTGGTTTTTTCTCTAGGTTATTGATGCTGAATTCAGCATCAAGACATTTTTTGAGAAAGTCTTCAGCATCAGCTTGTTCTTCGAATCTTTTTGGCAATTCTGCGGAAAGCGTTTTTCCTTCTACATCAAAAAGTGCTGTAATTCTATAGGCTGATTTTGATTTGAATTTCTCTATTTCTCTCTCTCTTTCTACAATAAGGCGAACAGCCACCGACTGAACGCGGCCAGCTGAAAGACCTGCTTTGATTTTTTTCCATAGTATAGGAGATAATTCAAATCCCACAAGCCTATCTAAGATCCTACGAGCCTGCTGTGCATTTACCAAGTCATAATCAATGGTTCTTGGATTTTCTATTGCTTTCAAAATCGCATTTTTGGTGATTTCTCTAAATACGATTCTTTTGGTACTTTCCTCTTTGAGCTTCAGGACTTCTTTCAAATGCCAACTAATAGCTTCTCCTTCACGGTCATCATCACTTGCCAAGTATACTGTTTCTGCATTTTTAACCAAGCTTTTTAATTGTTTGATCACTTCCTTTTTGTCAGCAGTAACCTCATAAGTAGGCTTGAACTTATTTTGAATGTCGATCGCTTTGTCTCCCTTAGGCAAATCCCTGACGTGACCGTAGCTGGATGCTACTTTAAAATCTTTTCCAAGGTAACCTTCTATGGTCTTTGCTTTGGCAGGTGACTCTACTATAACTAGATTTTTTGACATGCTTGTTTCGAATTTAAACAATAGGCTTCTTTTCCAAGAACCAATTAAAATCTAAAAATAGATGGCTTTAAATTGTATTCCAAATTAAACTGTATTTCATATATAATTTGGCATGATTATTTCAACTATTTGTGTGAATTAAATATTTCAGTTAAGATTATGAAAAAAGTGCTGGGCTTGTTGAGACATGGAGAAGCAGGGTTTGATTTTGAAAGTGATTTTCAGAGAGAACTCAGTGCTAAGGGGAGAAGTAAGTTGATAAAAATGAGCGATAGCCTATTCAGAGCTGACTTTTCCCCCCAGAAGATCATTTCTAGTTCTGCTACGAGGACCATACAAACTACAGAAATAATTTCCTATGGATTTCCAAGCGCTGAAGTAGCATTTTTCAAAGAGCTGTATGAAGCTGATTCTTCTATCATTTCTTCCAAAATATCTGAAATAAAAAATGAAATAGATGAGGTGTTGCTTGTTGGCCATAATCCAGGTCTAAGTTTATTTGTCTCACAAATAGCAGATCAGGGTTATTTGAGTATGGAACCTGGTATGATCATTATACTTGAACTATACATCCAAGAATGGAGTCATATTGGTATAGGCACTGGTATAATCAAAGAGGTATTAGTTTAAGTTAATAGAACTGCCTTAATTTCTCACAATTGCTGTTTGGACTAAATCTAAACAGGTTTCATTAACCTGAATCTTAAAAATCAAGTAAAAATTATTCACTCATGCCTTCCCCGTTTTAAAGTTTGGATAGTGAAGTTTTATTCTTGATTATTGTGATTTGAAATTTCAGCAAAATTTAGTAGCATGAGATATTCTATATCTTTGTGTATTTTTAAAGCTGAAATTAAGAATAGTTTGTTTAACTCATAAAGTAGAAATTCATCCGACATAAGATTACATCAGGATCAATTTCTACTAGAAACTTATTCAAAGAGAATCCAGTATTCATCTCATTCTAAATCAGAACATCATTTCATTGGATTTGATCAATGAAATCTTTGAGAATACACAAAAAAATGTAAACAGCTTAACCAATTGAATTGTTAATATATTTAAAGCAAATTTAATCTAAAGAACAAGAGTAATAATATTATGTCTTTGAAACATCAAATTATTGAAAATTTTGACCCTAACGGAGTAAGTACCCACGAAAGCCTTTTTGGACTGCCTTTCAGCGAAGATACAGCAGAACTTATTATTATCCCAGTACCTTGGGAAGTGACTGTATCGTATTCTCCTGGCACGGCTGATGGTCCTGAGGCTATTCTAAATGCATCTATGCAAGTTGATTTATTTCAAGATGATATTAGAGATGCTTGGAAACTGGGAATATATATGTTGCCTATTCCAATGGAAATCAGAGAATTAAGTGACAAACATAGGATTTTGGCAGCCAATTATATCAACTGGCTTGAGCAAGGATCACCAAAAGAAGAGCTGGAAAGGTTTGCTGCGGTTCCTAGTTTGATAAATAAAGCATCTATCGAAATGAATGATTGGGTGTATGGACAAGCTAAGAAGTATAGGTCCATAGGTAAAATGGTAGCCTTGTTAGGAGGGGATCATAGCACACCATTGGGATTGATTAAAAATATAGCAGAAACCAATGAAAATTTTGGTATTTTACAGATAGATGCTCATGCAGATCTCAGAGTAGCTTATGAGAATTTTGAATACTCTCATGCATCGATTGCTTATAATGCTTTGAAATTGCCTCAGATAAGCAAGTTGGTACAAGTTGGAATCAGAGACTATTGTGAAGCTGAAGCCATCATGGCCAAGGAGAACAATAGAATTACAACCTTCTATGATAAGGATATCAAAAAAGATGGATATGAAGGTAAAGCCTGGAAAATCATTTGTGATGAAATTGTAGAGCAGCTACCGCAGGATGTTTATATCACTATCGATATAGATGGATTAGACCCTAAACTTTGTCCAAATACTGGAACTCCAGTAGCTGGAGGGTTTGAATTGGAGCAAGTATTGTATCTTATCAAAGAAGTAGTGAAATCTGGTAGAAAAATTATCGGATTTGACCTCGTTGAAGTTGCTCCTGGTACTAATGGGGATGAGTGGGATGGGAATGTAGGGGCACGAGTACTTTATCGTGTAGCTAACCTATATGCAGCATCTCAAGGAAAGTTGAATCTAAAATAGTTTTGGATTCTGGCAATAAAAATGCCTGTATCAACTTGATGCAGGCATTTTTATTTAAAAACTCAAATTTCTTTCGGGCTTTGAACTAGAAGGATAAGCTGTTACTTTTATTTCATTTGGTAAGTTAGATCTTTCATATTTTGTTCCATCATGAATCCTAAAGGATACTGGGAATAATACTTCTTGGTTTTTTAATGGTTTTTGAATTTTCCACTCTGGCGCATTTGCCAATGCTTTAAGTACCTCTTCATTTATTTCTTTGGATAATCCTTGAACAATTGAAGTCTTGATGATCTTCCCTTTTTCATTTAAAACAAGCTTTGAGATTACAGTTCCCATTTCATTATTTTCGCGGGCTTTAGTAGGATATTTTAAGTGACTTCTCATGTGAAATTTAAAATCATCCGTTGGTATTGCTTGAGTTGATGTAATTGACTTGTCTAATTCAAATTTAATTGGAATTCTTATGATACTATCAACACTTTTTCCTTCTTTGAAAGCAGGAATCCAATCAGGTGATGAAGTGACTAGTCTTAAGGCTTCTTGATCACATTGAAATCCAATACCCCTTAATACTTGAGGATTTGTAATTTTGCCATTTGAATCTACAGTGGCAGCGAGGTACACAGTGCCTTCGATTTGGAGTTGTTGGGCTTGAAGGGGATATCTTAAGTTGTTATTGATATAAGTTTGCCAATTCGAAAATCCACCTGCAGGACTAGCCATTTTATCAACTTGATCGATTGATGTGATACCATTTTGATTATCAGAATCTTTGCTGCCTTTAAATTTGATAGGAAGCCTCATTTTTACATTGACAGGAATACCTCGCTGAGTACCAGGAGTCCAATCCGGTGAATGTGCCAATACCCTCAAGGCTTCACTGTCCAGACTTGGTGACACTCCTCTGATTACTTCGAATTGGTCTAATTTTCCTTCTCTAGAAACTATAAATGACAAGTAAACAGTACCTTCTTCGCCAGCCTCGATGGCTTCTTGCGGGTATCGTAAATTTGCTCTTAAAAACTGATTCCACCCATCGTATCCATCATGTGGCACTGGCGGAGCTTCGACCAAATCGAATACTTCTTCTCCATTATAAATAATAAGGGGAGTATCAGCTAATTTATTCTGAAAAAAGCTGTGTGCATCAGCATTTCTCATCATGCCCTCAGAAAAGTATAAAGAAACTGATGTGTCATGTACCATGGGTACATTTTTTCCATTTACTTCACCAGGAATCCATTTAGGAGCTTTTGGAGAAGAAATTGCTTGGATTAGTTTTTCATCTACCCCGGAGCCAAAACTCTCCTTTATGACAGGATTGCTAATTTTACCGTTTTGATCTACAATGAACTCTATGCGTAAGATAGAACCAAGTCCTAACGCCTTTTCCTTTGCTGGGAGTGCTTCATTAATTTTATCCTGAAGGAAATTTTGCCATTCAGTAGCATCAGCTGGCCTAGGAGCTACGTTTGCCTTTGTTGAAAATGGAATATCTCCATATGATTTAGCTATCTGTGAGTTCTTTCTAAGTTCCTTGATGAGACTTCTTACTTTCATATACTCTTCATCGGATGAGATTTCAGAGAACTCGTATACTAATTCACCAAGTTGGACTTTTAATTTATCTCCTTCTCTTGGGCCTATAAGTTCGTAGTGCTTAGGATTGGCTAATCTTTTGACTTTAATAGATACATCTATCGAGTCTTGAGAGTCTATCAGCTGTTGTCTAATAAGTTCTATTCTTTCGATGCTTCCATGCATCAAAATTGACATTGCTGATTTAGTTTTCATTGATATTAAGCCCATGAGCATTATGGTCAATGGGATTATCATCGTGAGTTTAAACCAATTTGGTTTTGAATTTTTCTTAATCATGAGGATTCTTTTAAGGGTTGTTGATCTTATAAAATAATTACCAATAGGAAGATCCATTCCCTTAAATGCAATCTTTGCGATTAATTTTGGATAAGTTGATTTATTTTCAGTTTGTTTGAGTACATTTTCATCAGCTAAGTATTCATGAACATCCACCAAGGCAGATTTCATAAGGTGTATGGCTGGATTGAACCAAAAGAGTATGGTTAGAATTTGATAATAGAGAATATCCCAAGTGTGTTTTTGTTTGATATGTACTAATTCATGCTTTAGGATTTGATCTTTTTCTTCGAAAGTTAGTTTTTCGGTATCATCCCAAAAAAGCTTATTGAAGTATGAAAAAATGGGGGTCAGACCGTAAGTGGGGATCAAAAAATACTTCTCTCTGAGTTTGTAGGTTGTTTGATACCATCCTTTTTCTTGGATCAACCTCATTTGCATCAATTGCCAGAATAAATTTAATGTCAGAAAGACTACCAATGAAAGGTAAGCGATCAACAAATAATCCTTAATTTCTAGCAAAACAGGAAGTTTGGTACTTTGTACCGTGACTTCTGGTAAACCAAAAGTACCGACAACTTCTTCGGGCACTTGTTCAACTGATAGTGCCCGAAAAAGCTGAGAGTGCTCTATTGATATGTCAGGCTTTTCAAATCCTACTGGTATTTCTACTAGTGGAAATAATAATGCTAATATCGGGGTGATTAATATATAAATTCTTGTGACTACGAATGCTTTTTCGTTTCTCAAGAATACCCAATAAATTCCATAGAAGAATAATAAGCAGAATATACTTTGCCAAATATAATCAACGAGAGCAGCCATATGAGATCATTTATTTTACCTCATCTTTTACTTCACTCATGATTTTTTCGATCTCTTTTACATCAAGGTTCTCATCTTTTGCAAAGAATGATGCCAATTTTGTAAAAGAACCATTAAAGTAACCAGAAAGCAAATTCTTGATTGAATGGCTTCTATACTCATCTTTAGTTACTATAGGATAGTACTCATGCGATTTGCCATAAGCCTTATGCTTCACAAATCCTTTTCTTTCTAGAATTCTGATGATGGTTGAGACGGTGTTGTAAGCAGGTTTTGGCTCTTCCATCTTTTCAAGAAGGTCTTTTACAAAACCTTTCTCTACTTGCCAAAGGATTTGCATCACTTGTTCTTCAGCTCTTGTTAAATTTCTCATAATAGTGTTAAGTTTTAAATGATCCCTCAAATTATTCAGTTAGTTTTTTAAATCCAAATTTCAGGAACGAATCTTTTCTATTGGTGTCTATAAAGTTAGTGAGTAATTATTAGTTATCAAAATAAAGAATTAGGTATTTTACTAAAAAAAAACTCCTCAAGGAAGAGGAGTTAAATTTTGTCACTATTTTATGTAATTATACTATGCTGTTCTGAGCTTTATTATACCAGTAGCATGAAGAAGTTTTACAACTGGATAAGTAGGGTCAAACTCATACCACTTTACAGCAAAATTTGGTCTGTTAGGAAGTTTGTGGTGATTATTTTGAAATAATTCTCCCAGCATCAAGACATCTAGAAGCAAACTATTTTTTGATTTGTCATTATTATCAAAATTTGCATAACCATATTTATGTCCGCTCCAATTCACGATGGCCCCGTGCACTGGACCCATCAAAAAGTGAATCGGAAGTAGAAAGTACATCCACCAATGTGTACCTGGCAATTCGAATACTGAAATACAAAGGATGTATATGAGTGCATAAAATATACCCCAGCTAACTCTTGCCATCATAGAATCAGCTATTTTATCAAATTTATTCCAATCTGGAACATCTTTCGAAAATCTTTCCTCAGGTTTCAGTCTAAAACTGAAATAATCATTATAAATGTTTTTCGTCTTCCACATCATTGTAAATAAGTTTTCTGTGTGGTGTGGACTATGAGGGTCTTTAGGTGTATCACTATACGCATGGTGCATTCTGTGAAGTATTGCATAGGCTCTCGGTGATAAGTAGCTACTGCCCTGTGTGACCCAAGTAAAGATATAGAAAAATCTTTCCCAGAACTTTGACATGTAAAACATTTGATGGGCTGCGTATCTATGCAGAAAGAAGCTTTGGCAAAACAAAGAGAAGTACCAATGCAAAAGGAAGAAAACGATTAATATCACTATTGAATTTTATTGATGTTGAGGTACAAAGATAAAACCTATATCCTGAAAAAGTGATCAGATAAGATAAAAATTTGAAGTTTTAAGAAACGTACCTCATTTTTTACTATTTTGAGGTGCAGTTTTTGATAAATAAAAAACATCATTCCAAACGAAATACATTATGAGCAAAGCAAAAGAAGCATGGGGCATTATTTTCCAGTTGATATTAGGTGGACTAGCGGTATTGATCACCAGTTATATTTTACCAGGTGTCGCTGTGGAAGATTTCTTGACGGGAGTAGTAGTAGCTGCACTGATAGCTTTATTGAATATTACAATCAAGCCAATTTTAATATTTTTAACCATTCCGATCACCATAGTAACTTTAGGACTGTTTTTAATAGTCATCAATGCATTACTTATTTTGCTCTGTGCAGAAATTGTACCTGGGTTTGCAGTCAATGGATTTTGGTGGGCAGTATTATTTGGGTTGATTTTAGGATTGATCAATTCGCTTCTTGGTGTTTCGCTAGGTGGTTCACCAAATGTAAAGTAGCTCCTAATTGATGTTTTAATTTATATTCTATAGTGAGATAAAAAAAATGACTAACATCAAGTTGTTCATGTGACTACTTGCCATCTAAGAAATAGCAGGAATGCTTTTATCATGAACCCTGTGGTATTTGATCAGTTTTCCTTCTTTATTTAGGACTCCATGTGTTACATTCGACTTATTGACATGAATCAGAAGGACATAAACCTCAGGATCAATTTTTTCTTCATCGATATAGTTGACCTCAAAAATCTCACTTTTGAACTCAATAGGTGGAATGCAACATTCAAGAGCTGCTTTTTCAATCATGTATAATTCTTCTGCTGGATCTATTCCCAAGATCTTTTTTTGATCATTGATACCAATAGCGATTGTACCACCTGAAGTATTTGCAAATGCTGTTAGCGTCTTAGCAATTTTTAAACTATCATTAATGGTGAGTTTGAAATCTAAAGTAATTCCCTCTGATTGATTCAAAATATCCTTAATGTTGTCAAAATTTTTATTTGGTACAAACATTTTTTTTTAGATAAAGTGTTGTATATTAATTCATTGAAAATAGTAAGCAGTTATGAAAGAAAATTATGCTTTCATATTAACGAGTTCCGTATTAAGTTGTCCACGTAAACCTAAAAATTTTTAAGCATGAAAAACCAAAATGAAGGATTTGAACCAGAGATCATAGAAGCACTAAAGAGTGAGTTAAAAGCTTCTGGTAAATCGTTTAAAATAATAGAAGGAGAAGAGGAGAATTCTGATGAATTTGTCAATTTTCTTTTTATTGGAATGTATGAAGGCAAGGAGGTCATTTATGATGCCGCGCTTTATACATTGAGGCTTCACCATTCATCAGAAGTTTATGAATTGGCGGAGCATGAAGCAGCGAAGAAATTTCCAAATTTCAAAGGTATCCGATATGAGGAGGATGAAAATGGTAATTTAAAACCTTTGAGTAGTGAAGATGAGGAGATTGGTTGGTTTATTACAGAAATTATCATGGATATAGAAGAAGAGGAAATTGTAAAAGTACAGGAGTTCATTGATATTGACACCCATCACGATTACGGTATTGGTCTAGATGCAGCTATTCATGTAGAATTTATCGACGAAAAAGTAATTGATAGATTTGTAAAGCAATTCAATGATGATACAATCAAGCTAGACGAAACGTTTTATGCATTTCAGTCAGAAGAGGAAGAAGAAGACGTAGAAGATTAATTTAATGCGCTTATTTTTTTCGAAATTAGGCGCGTTGTAAAAATGTTAAAAATAGCTTATTCACCCCTATATGCTCACCCACTCCCTAAAGGTCACCGATTTCCAATGGAGAAATATGAGCTTTTGCCAGAACAATTAGTGTATGAAGGAACTGTCAAAGAGGATAGTTTTTTTGTTCCAGATGATTTTGGTGAAAAATGGATTACTTATTCTCATGATTTAGCCTATTTTGATAGATTAAAGAAACTTTCCCTTACAAAATCAGAGATTAGAAAGACGGGTTTTCCGCTGTCTGATGACCTGATCAAAAGAGAAATTCAAATCATGAATGGATCTATACAGGCATGTTTGTTTGCTTTGGAATTTGGAATAGGCATGAACATAGCCGGAGGTACACATCATGCTTTCTCCGATAGAGGAGAAGGATTTTGTCTACTTAATGATATCGCTATATCTGCAAATTATCTGATTGCTAATCAACTGGCAAAACGCATATTGATCATAGATTTGGATGTACATCAGGGAAATGGAACGGCCCAGATGCTGACCCATGAGCCAAATGCATTTACCTTGAGCATACATGGTCAGTCCAATTATCCATTGCATAAAGAGAAATCTGATTTGGATGTAGGCTTACCTGATGGTACCACAGACGAAGTTTATTTATCAATTTTGGAATATCACCTTTTCCCACTTATTGATAACTTTCAGCCAGATTTTATTATTTATCAAAGTGGGGTTGACGTTTTGAAAAGTGATAAATTGGGAAGGCTGGGAATGAGTATTGCTGGCTGTAAGTCTAGAGATCAGATGGTTTTACAGTCTGCAAAGAAAAATCAGATACCCATTATGTGCTGTATGGGCGGCGGATACTCACCTCGAATCGCAGATATCATAGAGGCGCATTCAAATACTTATAGACTTGCACAAGATATATTCTTTTAACCCAAATTAACAAAGTCAGAATCTATATTGATTTGTAGATTAGATTCTTTGTTTATATTTGCGCCAATCAATAAACAATATTTAGAACCATCGTGAAGAAATTATCAAAAGTATTAGGTGTATTAGGATTTGCAGCTGTTGTATTTTCCTCTTGTGACAAGTCTACAAACAATTCAGCTTCGAATGTAGCTGCTGAAGATTCACAAGAAGTAAGCATTACCGATTTGAAAATTGCTTATATTTTGACTGATAGTGTGATTGCCAATTTTGATTTATTTAAAGACAAATCTGGTCAAATCACAGAAAAGGGTAAAAAGTTTGAATCAGAATTGGGTAGCAGAGCAAGAGGATTTGAGCAAGAAGTAGCAAACTTTGAGCAATCTGCTGGTACCATGACACCAAATCAAGCAAGAGCCAAGCAAGAGGATTTGATGAAAAAGGAGAGAAATTTAGTGACATATAGGGATAACTTGATGCAAGAATTGCAAAGCGATGAGGCTCAGCTTTATAGCGATGTGATTGATAAAATTCAAGAATTCTTGACTGAGTATGCAGAAGAGAATGACCTAGAGATGATTCTTTCTTATACAAGAGGAGGAGCTGTATGGTATTCAAAAAAATCTTTGGATATCACTGAAAAAGTTACTGCTGGTCTTAATGCAAAATATGCATCAAGCAAAACAGAAGCTGCAAAATAATTTACTACTCAAATATCTTACATTTTAAAAGCTCGGAATTTTCCGGGCTTTTTTCATGTAAAAGAAATTGGTACTTTTGTACTCTTTATAACAAAAGCTCTAGAATTTATTTTTGAAATGATTTTAGAATTGTTCACAGAAAAGAAAAAATAAAAACATATGAAAATTACGGAATTTCTTAAGCACAACTACAGACATTTCAATGCAGCAGCATTGATAGATGCAGCTGAAGGATACAAAGCCCATATTGACAATGGAGGTAAAATGATGGTGACTCTTGCAGGTGCAATGTCAACCGCTGAACTTGGGATTTCTTTGGCTGAAATGATACGTCAAGACAAAGTACAAATCATAACTTGTACTGGAGCCAATTTGGAAGAGGATGTTTTCAACCTTGTTGCTCACGATTATTATGAGAGAATTCCTAACTATAGAGATCTTTCTCCTGAGCAAGAGAATGAGCTTTTGGCAAGACATATGAACAGGGTAACCGATACTTGTATCCCTGAGATGGAAGCTATGCGGAGGATTGAGGATGTGATTTTGGAAGAATGGGTGAAAGCAGATCAAGCTGGTGAAGCTTATTTTCCACATGAGTTTTTTTATAAAATCTTACTTTCAGGAAAATTAGACAAATCATTTCAAATAGATCCAAAAAATAGCTGGCTATTGGAAGCAGCAAAGAAAAATCTTCCGATCATCGTTCCTGGATGGGAAGATTCTACATTAGGAAATATGTATGCTGGTCACGTCATCTCTGGAGATATCAAAGATGTACATACTGTTAAAGGGGGAATTCAATATATGATGTTTTTGGCTGATTGGTATACTAACAATGCCAAAGAAGATAGCACCGTGGGGTTCTTCCAAATCGGTGGTGGTATTGCTGGAGACTTTCCAATCTGTGTTGTTCCTATGCTTCATCAAGACCTTCAAAGAGATAATGTGCCTCTTTGGGGATATTTTTGCCAAATCTCTGATTCCACGACATCTTATGGCTCATATTCTGGTGCCGTACCTAATGAGAAGATCACATGGGGCAAGCTAGGGATCAAAACACCTAAATATATTATAGAATCTGACGCAACTATTGTAGCTCCATTGGTATTTGCGATCGTTTTGGATCAATAATTGTTAAGATTCAAATATGATTGAAATTAACAGTATGAATAATTTTCTTAAGGCAAGCGGGATATTCCTGCTTGCTTTTTCTTTTGCTACTCAATCAGTGGCACAAGAGGTCGTCCCACTTAAAGTTTTGAACACTCCTTATGATGAACAGCATCCTGTGGTTTCACCAAATGGAGAGTTGTTTTATTCAGTGGGTTTTCACCCTGATAATTTAGGAGGGAATACAGACCTAGGGGATATTTGGATGGCCAAGCAATCAGCAAGTGGGGATTGGCTAGCCCCAGTACATGTGCGCTCTCTTTCTACCAATGGAAATGATGTTGTCGTAGGTTTTCCAGACGCCTTGACAGCCTATGTATATCATAGTGGAGACGGGGTAAAGATAAAACAAGGAATTCATCAATATGCAAGGTTTGGATCTGAATGGAATTATGTTAGGATGCTTTCAATGGGCAATTTCAGAAACCAAAGCAGTCATTTTAGTGGGAGATTAAGCAAAGATAATAAAGCAATCATCATGGCATTAAATTCGTATGGATCATATGGCAATGAAGATCTTTATGTTTCAGAAATGATTCGTGAAGGCTTGTGGAGTTCTCCAACCAATCTTGGATCTGATGTTAATTCATTCGGACAAGAAATGACACCTTCTATTTCCTCAGATTTATCTACAATTTATTTTTCAAGTAATTCCAACACAGCTGGTAGAGGCAGAGATGTCTATATGGCCAAAAGGAAAGGTGAAGGATGGGATCAATGGTCTAAGCCTATTCCACAATCCCAAGTGAATACAGAAGGGGCAGAATTAAGCTATCTAGTGTTTGACCTAGAAAATGAACGTGCCATTTTCACAAGTACCAAAAACTCTGAAGGCTTTGGAGATCTAATGTTAGTGGCTCATCTAATAAATGAAGAAGATGAATCGAAGGAGGAAAACACGATCTCTGAAACATTTCAAACTGTGCAAGATTCTAATGTGGTCACTCAACCTGATACTTTGACTCGGAATGCTATGGATACATCTGTAGTCAATGAGCGTGAAGCAATAGAAGAGTTAAAATCAGAGGTGAGTCAAATAGCTGATGCAGTAGTGTCTATTGAGACACCAGAATCACCTGATTCTGTTAATTTTGATTCAGAAAAGTCTCATGTTCAAATCACAGTCAAAGATGCCTCAACTTTAGATGAAATAAGCTATAATTTGACCACTACCAATAGGCAAGGTGTGAAAAGCACCTTGGAAGATGCCGAAGCTTTGGAAAATATGATGAATACTGGGCAGCTAGTTAGCTTTACCATATCAAGTCAAGGGTATATTCCCGCTACTTTAAGCGCAGGGGTGTTGAATGAAGATAAGTTAGAAGTGCTACTTACTCCAGTAAGGTCGGGAGCTTTAATTGTACTAGAAAATATCCAATTCAATAGAGGAACGGCTGATTTTGCGGATGCACAATCTATCAATCAACTGGATGAATTGGTAGATTTCATGAAGGCAAATCCAAATGTGACTGTAAGACTAGAAGGTCATACAGACAATGCAGGAGACCCACAACTTAATAAGGAGCTATCTATGCAGCGAGCATCCAAAATCAGAGCTTACCTTACTTTGAAGGGAGTGGAGTTTGAAAGCGTAAGGATAGCTGGATGGGGAGGGGCTAGACCCATTGCTGATAACGGTACGGAGGAAGGAAGAGAGAAAAATAGAAGAGTTGAATTTATCATAGACAGAATAAAGTGATATAAGATGTTCGAATACAATCAAGAGAAGCATTACCCAAAAGAAACAGAAAGCAGAGTTGTCGTAAGGTTTCAGGACTGTGATCCACTTCAGCACCTCAACAATGCAAAGTATTTTGATTATTTTTTCAATGCACGAGAAGATCAAGTTCCAAAACTCTATGGCGTTGAAATGATTGATTTTATTAAAAAATACAATGCGGCTTGGGTGGTTTACAATCACAATATTGCTTATGTAAGACCTGCCAAGGTTGGTGAATGGATCAGAATCAGGAGTAGAATACTGTGGTATAATCATAATACTGTTTTGGTCGAGTACTATATGACTGACGATACACAGAGAGAGCTAAAAACCTTACTTTGGACGACAATGAGGTATGTCACCATCAAGGATGGCATGTCTACTGAGCACAAAGGTGCCGTTTTGGAATTTCTCAAAGCTACCTCAGAGGACTTGGACATACAGGATCTTTCGATAAATCAAAGAGTGAAGCACTTAAAGTCAAAATTGATAGGTTCATAGATTACTCAATTGATCGTTCGTTTTTAGACTGGGTTTGTACATTTGCGTACAGGTCCAGTCTTCTTTTTTTTCATTTAGATAGATTTTGGAAAATAAAGTAAAATTAAGTTTTCTTAATTTACCCTAAGGTATGCAACCTCTTCGAGAACTTGATTTGAAAGGATTATTTACATAATTGTATCACATCGATACAAGTGGACAATAGGGTGTTATGAAAATAGTACAGTTTTATCGAAAATATTTTTTAATTTTTAGTTGATAATTTGTAATTTATAGTAATTCAAATGGTTAGGGATATTTAAATTCTAGCATAGCTGATTTTTTTGGTACAAATGCTGGATATAGTATGGTATCAAACAAACCAAAAAATACAGCTATTATGAAAACATTAATGACACTGGCTATGGTACTTTCAATGAGTATTGCAAGCATGGCAAATGAGGGAATTGTAAATGTAAGTGCGGCATCTAAAGTCAAAGTGAATGGTAAGTCTTTTACACTTTCACTTGATGAAACACTAGGTAAGGTTAGGGTAGTGATCTCTAACCCACAAGGGAAAACGATTCATCAGCAAGTATACTTTATAGAAGAAAATACCAAAGTACCTTTCAATCTATCTAATTTGCCAGAAGGTACTTATCATGTAGAGATTGCTAGTTTGGAGAAAAGGCATGTGGTCGGAAAGACGAAATATGATATCAAAATTTCTAATTCAGAGCCAATGGCATTGCCCTTAATGGCTTCCTTCAAACCTATAGATGACAACAAAATTAGGTTATCTGTTGTTGGTCTTGAGATCCCTGGACTTCTTGTGAAAATCAAAGATGCTCGAGGACAGGTAGTCTTTAAAGAGTATATAAATGAGGAAGGAGGATTTCAAAAGATATACAATTTCCAAAAATTAAATACTAATGGCTTTACTATGGAGTTAGAAGATGCCAAGGGAAGATTCAAAACCCTAGCGCTGTGAGCTATGAAATATAAATCCGAGAAATAGGCAATCAAGAGAGATTTTGATTGCCTATTTTTTTTCGCTCAATGAAATATTTTTCTTTTGAGAATAACTGTTTTTGCACTAGAAGTTGTAGATCAAGTAAATAATAGATGGCTTCTAGAAGACTTTACGCATTCTCTAATTAACGACATTTACATTAGCGGTTATTTCAAGTAATTTTTTTTCTACAATTTTGGAAAGAGATCTTCGGCTTCGAGTTTTGAATCATTCATCAAAATTTACCTCTTTTTCCTTGTTTAAAATCAGTTTAAAAATAGGATCTATTAAGAGAAAAGCTAAGGATGTCAGAGTTCAATTTGATAAATCAAATTTAAAACAACGATAGAAATGCAGTTCAAAAACCAGTTTAAATTATTGCTTTTTGCCTTATTTGTTTGGTCAAGTTTCGCTTATGCGCAAGAGAAAATTGACTTGGAAGTAATCTATAAGATAAAAAACGAAGGCATGAGAAATTCTCAAATTCAAGATTTATCTTTTCACCTTACAGACCTCATGGGACCAAGACTATCAGGATCGACCAATCTTCGAAGATCAAGAGAATGGACAGCCGAAAAATTCAAAGAGTGGGGATTGGAGAATGTGAAGATAGATTCATATGGAGATTTTGGAAGAGGTTGGGATGTGAAGAAGTCATATATAGCCATGAAAGATCCCTATTATGCGTCTATCATAGGTCATCCCAAAGCTTGGACAGATGGTACAGATGGTTTGATTTCTTCAGAAGTGATATTAGTTGATATTCAAAGCGAGTCTGATATCGCAAAATACAAAGGAAAGCTTTCTGGTAAAGTGATTATCGTCCCCACGACTTTATCTACCTCACCTGCTTTTGAAGCAGAAGCAAAGAGGTTGACTGATGAGGATTTGGAAGCAAGAAAATCCGTAACTGTAGGTGCTCAAGGTGGTAGATGGACACCACAGCAGCTGGAGACAATGAGACTACAAAGAGAGCTAGATGCAAAAGTGAACGATTTTCTTTTGCAAGAGGGAATAGCTTTGAGGTTGACAGGGACTAGAGGTAATTTTGGTACTGTTTTTCATACTAGGGCTGGTTCATTTAGCACTGATAAGAAGAAAACCATACCAGAGATGGAAATAGCTTTAGAGCATTTTGGAAGGATAGAGCGATTGATCAAGAATGGTCAAAAAGTAAGTATTGATGCAGAAATAGAAGTAGAATGGCTTGATGATGACTACAAAGGGTACAATGTCCTTGCAGAGATTCCAGGTACTGACAAGACTTTGAAACCAGAGCTCGTGATGCTAGGTGCTCACCTTGATAGTTGGCATGCAGGTACAGGAGCCAATGACAATGCCGCTGGGGTGGTAGTAATGATGGAGGCCATCAGAATATTGAAAACCATTGGAGTCCAACCAAAGAGAACTATTAGAATTGCACTTTGGGGAGAGGAAGAGCAGGGACTATTTGGCTCTAGAGGGTATGTTCAAAAGTATGTGGCTGATAGACTATCGAAAGATAAAAAAGGAGAGTGGGACAAAATATCTGCTTATTATAACGTGGATAATGGATCTGGCAAAATAAGAGGTATCTATTTGGAAGGCAATGATCAACTGGTACCAATTTTTGAAAAGTGGTTTGAACCATTTCATGAAATGGGAGCTAAAACTATTACTAGAAGGAATACTGGTTCCACGGATCACGTAGCATTTGATGCAGTTGGTGTTCCAGGATTTCAATTTATTCAAGATCCGATAGATTACGGTAGGGGTTATCACACCAATATGGATCTTTATGAAAGAATGCAGCAAGGAGACATGACCCAAGCAGCAATCATTGTAGCTGCTATGGTGTACAATACCGCACAAAGAGAACAAAAACTACCAAGAAAAGCTTGGGATTAAGAGAAAAAATCATTTATAAAGAAAGAGGGATCCAAAATGATCCCTTTTTTCATGTATTATTATCTCTTGATCTTTGAAATTTCAATTCCAGTGAATTTCAAATAAAAATGTCGTTTTGAGGCATCAGTTTGTAGAAACACCGTATATTGGTATATTGAAAACGCTAAGTTTTCTTTAAAAAACAACAAATTGTATTGATATAAACCCAATAGAGAATGCAAAGTATACCAAGGACGATTTTTGATGATGAACATCAAATGTTCAGGCAATCAGTCAGAGATTTTATCGAAAAAGAAATCAAACCCTACAATTCAGAATGGGAAAAACAAAAGATGGTTTCCAAATCATCTTGGAAAGCATTGGGAGATAACGGTTTCCTATGTATGAGCGCACCTGAATCTTATGGAGGATTAGGTTTGGAGGATTTCAGGTATGCGGCTCTATTTATAGAAGAACTCGGTCTTAGTGGGTGCTCAGGACCAGCGATAGGATATCCACTTCATTCGGAAATTGTTTTTCCATACATTTTACATTATGGTACAGAAGAAGCAAAGCAGAATTATATCCCTCAGCTCATCTCAGGTGAGATGATCTCAGCAGTTGCCATGACCGAACCTGGAGCTGGCAGTGACCTCCAAAATATCAAAGCCACAGCGATAGACAAAGGTGATCATTACATTATCAATGGTACCAAGACATTCATTACCAATGGATATTTGTGTGATCTGGTCGTCGTGGCTGCCAAGACAGATCCGACCTTAGGAGCCAAAGGAATTAGTCTTTTTCTGGTTGATTCAAAAATGGAGGGATTTTCAAAGGGCGTGCCTTTCGAAAAAGTTGGTTTACATGCCCAGGATACTTGTGAGCTTTTTTTTGAAGATGTAAAAGTTCCCAAATCAAATCTTCTTGGCAATGTAGGTGAAGGATTTAAATATTTAATGACAGAACTCGCTCAAGAACGTCTCGTAGTTGCATTAGCCGCATTAGCGCTTGCAGAGAGTACCTTTTATGCCACTGTGGAGTATGTAAAGCAAAGACCGGCATTTGGCAAAACTATAGCTGATTTTCAAAACACAAGATTCAAAATTGCCGAAATGTCTGCAAAACTTGAAATGGCAAGGATATATTTAGACCAATTGGTCATGCTTCATAATGATAAAAAAGTAGACTCAGCCATGGCATCCGCAGCAAAATACTCCATGACGGAACTCCAATGTGAAGTAGCTGATGAATGTGTACAGTTACACGGGGGATATGGCTATATGTGGGAGTATCCAGTAGCTAGAGCTTATGCAGACGCGCGTGTTCAGCGTATCTATGCCGGTACCAATGAAATTATGAAAGAACTTATCGCAAGAAAAGTGTTAAAATAAATTGTAAATTCAATCAGTTTAAATTTCTTCTTGAAATTTAAACATCCTTTTGACCTTAAGAATGGTGTATTTCAAAGTTTGGAATCAAGCATAATTCATGTATTTTACTCCCCGATTTAAAATTATACAAAACCGTTAATTTCTTTTTTAAGAATAAGACGATAAACAGAACAATATTAAATACCGTTAAACTATTGTTAACCCAAAATAGATATTATTCATGCAAGATTTTCCATGGTTCAAATTTTATCCTTCAGCAGTAGATAAGGAAATAGATGTACAAGCTTATTCTTCAGTTGTAGACCTTTTTGAAGAAAGTGTAAAAAAGTATGGGGATGCAGTAGCCTATGAATGTATGGGCAAGACCATAACTTTCAATCAAGTAGATACTTATTCGAAAGTATTTGCCTCCTACCTTCAGAATAATCTAAAAATGAAAAAAGGGGATAGGGTCGCCATACAAATGCCCAATTGTTTGCAATATCCAGTGGCGATGTTTGGAGTTTTGAGGGCAGGTATGATAGTGGTGAATACTAACCCGCTCTATACAGCTAGTGAAATGAAGCATCAGTTTACAGATGCTGGAGCTGATGCGATTGTTATTTTAGCCAATTTCGCATCAAATCTTCAAAAAATAAGGAAAGATATACCCGCCAAGCATGTGATCATAACCGAGTTAGGAGATATGTTAGGAGGGATAAAGGGCTGCATAGTAAATTTAGTCGTGAAGTATGTGAAGAAGATGGTGCCTGCATATGATCTTCCTCATGCGATCAAGTGGAAGCAAGTGATGTCGACAGCCAAAGGAAATGGTTTCAAGAAAGAGACGCTGACTTTAAAAGACACAGCTTACCTACAATACACAGGAGGGACTACGGGAGTTTCAAAAGGAGCTGAGTTGACTCATGGTAATATTGTGGCAAACATGCAGCAGATTTCTGCTTGGATGAAGCCTAAACTTAAAGAGAATGAAGAAATAGTAATCACAGCCTTGCCTTTGTATCACATATTTGCATTGACAGTGAATTGCCTTGCCATGATGAAAATCGGCGCACATAATGTATTGATTACCAATCCTAGAGATATGCCAGGTTTTATCAAAGAATTAGGTAAACATAAGTTTACCGTTTTCACAGGAGTCAATACACTTTTCAATGGATTACTTAATCAAGCTGCATTTGCCAGCTTAGACTTTTCATCCTTAAAAATTGCAGTAGGTGGTGGTATGGCTGTACAAAAAGCAACTGCTGAAAAATGGGTAAAAGTCACAGGAACGCCTTTGGCAGAAGGCTATGGGCTTACAGAGACATCACCTGTTGCTACTTGTAACCCGATCGATGGAACAGAAAGAATTGGTACGATAGGAATACCTCTACCTCAGACTGATATCAAAGTGATAGATGATGATGGGAATGAGCTTGGAGTAGGCCAAAAAGGAGAACTATGCATCAAGGGGCCTCAAATCATGAAAGGCTATTGGAATAGGGCTGATGAAACAGAAAAAGTAATGGAAGGTGAGTGGTTCAAATCAGGAGACATAGCGGTGATAGATGAAGATGGCTTTGTGAAAATTGTAGATCGAAAGAAAGAAATGATTCTTGTTTCGGGATTCAACGTGTATCCAAATGAAGTCGAAAATGTAATCGCTTCACATCAAAAAGTCCTCGAAGTAGGAGTAATAGGAATGCCAGATGATAAATCCACCGAGAAAGTTGTCGCTTATGTAGTACCAAAAGACAAGTCAGTCAGTGCTGAGGAATTGATAGCTTTCTGTAGAGAAAACCTTACCAATTATAAAGTGCCTAGAGAGGTTCATTTTGCAGAAGAACTGCCAAAGACCAATGTAGGTAAAATACTTCGAAGGAAGATTAAAGAAATGCACGAGGAGAAATTGAAGGTAAAGTAATGATCATCCTAAGAAACTTCTCATGAGTGACGTCTAGAAGTTCGTCAATATTTAGCCTGCTATTGGAATAGAAGATTTTTGGTTTTCATGCCTAATCTGAATCGATAGCAGGCTAATTTGTTTGAAAAAATCAAGGCATATACCTACATTATATAGTTTCAAAATTGGAAAGCCTTTTGTTATTCAATAACTTCGTATCAAGATTAGAAAACAACAAGAATTAATGGATTTAAACAAACTTGACCAAGACCTGACGGCAATTGTGGAGAAAAGAATTGCATTGAGTAAAATCACCTATGCTGATGAAAGGTATGATGATATCGAAGAGGAGCTACATGATTTGGAAGATGACTTCAATGAGGATTATGGTGATGTGTTAGAAGCTGAATTAGAGAAAATTTATAAGAAGCTTAAGTCTGATAATGATGTCCTGCTTCCTTCTGCCTATCTAGCCAATGCTTATGTACCTATGCTACCGGATGCAAATGGAACAGTTTCATATGAAGTCAAAGGGCCTCAGGGAGTTCCAGTAGAATCTGATCAATTTGAAAATCAGGATGTAAGAATTGTCCTGATTCCGAACCCATGTAGATTTGTAATGCAGATCAACGGAGTATCATTGAAAGATTTGTGGAGAGCAAGATAAAGTATTGAACAATACATAACTATATCTCCAAAGTATCTAGATTTCAGACAATACAAATTGCTTTTGAGATTTAGATAATTTTGAATGATATTAATCAATTAAAGAATAAGTAACTGGTGAAGATTGATTGATAAAAAATCTAGTATTTATTTGAATTTGCACATCTTGACTAGTAGCAGATAGTCAAAAAATATATGACCATAGCTGATGTAGGTTTTAGAACATCATCAGCTATGGTTTTTAATTTATCAAAAGCCTAGCTTTTGTCTTACAGCTGATAAGATTTTTTGTGCCTCAGCTTTCGCCCTGATTTCACCTTCAGCAAGTTTTGAGTCGAGTATTTCTGGATTTGACATATAATGATCAAATGCCTCCCTTTCTTTGCTGAATTTTGCTAAAATCAACTCCAAAAATGCTGTTTTAGCATGACCATATCCGAAATTACCCGCCAAGTATTTCTCTCTCAAAGCAAGTGTCTCTTCTTGATTAGCTACAAGACTGTACAACTTGAAAACATTGCATGTGTCAGGATCTTTTGGCTCTTCTAGGGGGGTACTGTCAGTTATGATAGTATTGATATTTTTCTTCAACTGCTTTTCAGGAAGAAAAATATCAATGATATTATTATATGATTTACTCATCTTTTGACCGTCTGTACCAGGAATGATTTTCACAGACTCACTTATCCTTGCCTCTGGGATAGTAAGCATTTCTTCCTCCACGATCCTATTGAATGTACTGGCTATGTCTCGGGTGATTTCTAAGTGCTGAAGCTGATCCTTTCCCACAGGAACAAGGTCTGCACTATACATCAAAATATCAGCAGCCATGAGTACAGGATAAGTGAATAAACCTGCATTTACATCTGCTAATCTATCTGATTTGTCTTTGAAACTATGGGCATTGGCCAACATTGGGTAAGGAGTAAAGCAACTCAAGTACCAGGTCAATTCTGTAACCTCTGGAATTTGAGATTGTCTGTAAAAAACCGTTTTGTCTATATCCAATCCAAAAGCAAGCCACGCCGCAGCAACCGCACGGGTGTTCATTTTTCTCAATTCACCATCTTTGATAGTGGTCAGTGAGTGCATGTCTGCAATAAAAATATATGATTCTCCTTGTTCTTTTTTTGTCAAAGCTATAGCAGGCATGATCGCACCTAGTATATTACCTAAGTGTGGTCTGCCTGAACTTTGTATTCCTGTGAGTACTCTTGCCATTTATTTAAAATTTTGACGCAAATTAATTAAATATGGGTAGATTTCGCTCGATTTTTGACGTTATTTGTCCATATGAAAATCTCTATGTTTAGGTTACTAATCTGTTTGTTTTGCTTTGGATTTAGCAAAGTGTCTATCGCTCAAGATATTAATCGGAATTTAATGTTTTGGGAAAATAGAATCATTGATGTAGGAACAATACTTCAGGAAAATGGTACCGTGGAAGTTGAGTTTTTAGGCTTAAATCAAACTGATTCTCCTATTGTCATTACAGATGTGATTACAGATTGTGGCTGCACCGCAACAGCGTTTGACCGCGATTCTATCCCAAAAAGTAAAGTAAGTAGTATCAAAGTAAGCTATGAGCCAGACTATCTAGGAGGTCCTTTCACCAAAATGATCATCGTAAGGACTAATCAGGATATCTATGGTGATACGCTATATTTCAGAGGTGTGAACGTAACTATGCCGGAAGATGTGGAAGCTGCTTATTCTCATAAATATGGAACTATAGGACTCAGACTTCCTGTGATCAATATGGGAAATGTATACACCAATGAGCCAAAAACAAAGATGATTGAAATTTTCAACTTTGGTAGAGATACATTGAGATTAGAGGGGCACGAGTTAGAAGTAGTAAAAGATTTTATCTCTACAAAGCTATCTCCAGAAGCAATAGCTCCAAATTCAAGAGGAATACTGGTTTTAGAATACAATGGATTGGAAAGAAATGATTTCGGTTTTGTGAATGATCATGTACTTTTTCAATTTAACACCATATCAGATCCGATTAGGTTGAATTTGATAGCAAATCTTTTTGAATACTTCGAACCAGTGCCCAAAACTAAGGAACTTGAAGTACCTAGGATAGGAATTAATGAAATTGACCTTGACTTAAGAGAGGTCAGGTCTGGTCAAAATGTCAAAAAGTCAATTCAAATTTCAAATATTGGTGGTGAGCCATTGGAGATAAGGAAAGTAACGACTACATGTGACTGTCTTCAAGCGAGTCTGGCCGATTATGAAATTGGAGTTAATGGAAGTACACGCCTAGAATTTAATTTTGATACTTCTGGAAGAAAAGGAATTGACCATAAGCATATTACAATTTTTTCCAATGATCCTATAAATCCGGTACGAACAATCGTAATAAAAAGCAACATTAAATAAAAAATCGTTAAAAAAAGAACATCGTGGCATAGTTTTCGTTAGATTTATCGTAGAATTTTGAAATAATAAGAACATTTCAAAATCTATTTAAAAATTTTATTTTCACTTAAAAAATTTAAGACATGAGTTCTACAAAATTTCTTTTAGGCGCTCTATTAGGTGCAGCTGTCGGTGTACAAGTAGGTATTTTGATAGCTCCAGATAAGGGTGTAAACACAAGGAAAAAACTTGGTAAAAAAGGCAGCGAATACATTGACGATGTAAACAGCAAGGTGAATAGCTTCATCGATGGACTCACTAAAAAAGTAGATGAGGCAAGTCAGGAAGTAGATAAACTTGCGAAGAAAGCTAAATCTGAAGTTGATAAATTATCTAAATAATTATCTTCTATAGGTATAAAAAAAGGCAATCCAGATGATTGCCTTTTTTTATGTATTATTTACCAACTATTGGAAGCGTAATACTACTTGGGTATTTGCTTGAATGATGTATCTTGTTTGTAGCTATTATGCCTTTAGTTTCATCATATGTATTTCCCCCTGTATTCATATTTCTATCAAATCTTGGGAAATTAGAAGAAGTAATCTCTATTCTGATACGATGCCCCTTTTTGAAATAATTGGATGTGGACATAGGGGTAAGGTTGACCTCGTACACATTGCCCTCTTCCATAAACACCTCTTTTTCATAGCCTTCTCTGTATCTTACTCGCTGAATAGTTTCATCTAAGTTGTAAGCCCTTCCATCAGGATACACATCAATTATTTTTATAGTCAAATCTGTATCCCTTACATCTGATGATAAGTAAAGTTTTGATTGAATAAAGCCTGTCACCTCTGTTCCTTCTGTCAAAGGTTCTGTGGTATAGACCAATATATCTTCTCTCAATTCTATCTCTTGCTGATCCCAAGATCCACCCTGAATGGCATTTCCAGTACAGCACACATTTCCTCCATATGAGGTCACAGGGTTCATTGGGTCATAGGTGAAGGTATCTGGATTGTCTTTGTTGGGTTTTCTCTTTGTCAAAGTACCGTCACCAAGTCTGCTGTTGGCATTTCCTTTACTATCTAGATAGAAAGTAGTCATTTTGGCTTCTTTGGGAGGCCAAGTATCAGAAGATTGCCATACATTTGAGCCCATGGTAAAATATTGCACTTTTGGCATATCTTTTTTTACCTGGTTATCATCTTGCTTTAGCCAAAAGTCAAACCAAGCATAGGTAAGCTCATTGTAGTTTAATCTTGCATCACCTAGAGACCTTTCACCAACTATGGTGTCATCAGTGGCTCTGGTAAATGCACAGTGTAGGGTGGGTGCTATGACCAGATATTGATTGTCTTTGGTAGCTTGATTTTTTGCGTTTTTGATGATGTGATTATACATCGCAAGGTTAGGACTGCTTGCTACATCATACCAAGATACAAACCAAAATCCTGGTTTTTCAAAAGGCATATCATCATGAAACAATCCACCTTCATACCACTTTGGATCATTAGGTTTTCTGGTTATCATCTCTTCATAGATGCCTTTTGGACCATTGACATTTTTAATGATGTCTTGAATAGGTAAGTGTTTTAAACCTTCTTTCCAGTCTACTCGAGGGTATCTTGGTGCCATATCGTAGAACTTTTGAAGCCTTTGAAGATCTTCCTGCGCTATTCCTTCTGGAAGTCTTGGTGCCATTGGGTCATGCTGTGTACTGTAAAGCCAAGTGGTGAATAGCATCTGCCCAGCACCACCTCTGTACCAATTGCCTTGCTCGTAGTAATCCCCAATTCTTCCAACACCTGCTCCAAAACCCTGAGGAATCAATGCTGTGTGAGCGGGATGATCCAGTGCAGCTACTGCCATTTGCCATTCAGCTGTAGAAGAACAGCCTATTGTACCGATTTTTCCATTGCTCCAAGTCTGAGAAGACATCCAGTCCATCGCATCATAGCCATCAGTCAATGGAGTGCCTAAAATATCCCAATCTCCTTCCGAAAAGAATCTACCTCTTTCATTTTGAACTACATAAGCATATCCTTTTTCTACCGCTTCTAATGCAGATTGCAAGGTTCGGGTGACCAATTCACCGTCTCTGTACGAATTGAAATTATAGGGTGTTCTTGAAAAAATAATCGGAACAGGCTGATCACCTTTCGGTCTGTAGATGTCTGTAGATAGTCGCACCCCATCTCGCATTGGCATCATTACTTTTTGATCAATTACAGCAATTTCATCGAGTCTTTCTAAAATGGACTTTTCTTGAGCTGAAATTTTACCAAAAGATATAACAAGGATTAAAACAAAGTAAATTTTTTTCTTCATAGTGAATTGGATTGTAATTGCAGATAGACGATTTTCATTGAAACTTGTTCTCGAAGTTTCAAAAGAAGTTCTATCCTAAAAATAGCAATTAAAATCTCTCCAAAACAGAGAATTTTTTAAACGGACTTAATTTCTGCCAAACCGCTCTTTTATTCCCTCAAAAAATGGAGTTCTGTTTTTTTTGCGCTTTGCTCTGGCTCTTTGACGTTTCTTTTTATTTTGAGTCTTACTTTTTACCAAGACAGTTCTTGCAGAAATCCCCACTTGACCTCTGTAGAATTCCTGTCTTCCAGACATATTGAAGTTTGGCTTATAATCCAGAGAAATGGTGGTGTTCAAAAGTGTCATTTCTACTCCACCGATCAAATCGACACCATTGGTAACATTTCCATATGTGGTGATGATTTCTCTGGTGTCTGGATTTTTTACCTGACTTTCTTCCCAGCCAAAAGAATATCCTAGTCCATAATAATAATTGAATCGTTTGGATATTATTGGCTTATGTTGTTCCAATAACAAGTGCATTGTAGTGTTTCGACTGAAATCTGACTGAACAATTCCTTCGATTGTGACATGTTTTAATATCCGCTGCTGAGCCGTAAGACCCACAGTTCTGCTGTAGTTGTTTGAGCCTAACCTCAACCCTGCGGCAGTACCGTATCTTTGTGCCTGCAAAGGAAATACTATTAATAAGGAAATACTTACTATGAAAAGTCTGGGGATGAATCTGTTTTTCAAAATATCATTAGATTAGTTTGGCTAAAATCATTCAGTTTTCTTTTTGCCTGTCAATTACAAATAGGTTCTTAAGAAGATATCAAATCTACATATTATCGTCTTTCATTTTGTAATTGCAAAACAATTATTACAGAAAAGAAGGAAAATAAATCAACATTTATTAACAACTTCTATTCCAAAGTGTCACCAGTCATCTTGATCTTTTTTACTTTCAGAATCATTGTTCATATTCATTTGCTCCAAATAGTCCTTACCATCAGGGGAAAATTTGACTTCACCCTTTTTCAAAAACTCGTTTGTATCAATCAATGCTTCATAAGTTGGATTTTGGATATGTTTGGGGATTTTGAATATTCTTTCATCTTGCTTTTCAAATGGTAAAGGAGATTTTGTTCCATAAAAATAGGGGATTAGCGTTTCTGCACAGCTAATTCCAATTCTGTCTATTCTATGAGATTCGAAATGTTCATTGATTCTTTTCGAGATGTCCTCAAAAAAATCAAGTGTCTCTTGTAACCTGACACGAGAACCTGCTCGAGATTTTCCTTTGGTCTTTAAATGTTTGATTTGACTTTTTCCTTGCTTTTTTCTTACCATATAGGCTCGAAATACAATGTGTTTTTCATTTTCGAAATTTTCAAAATATCCGACAGTCGCAATTCCCGATCTTATCATTATCAAGATATAATTCAAGAATTCACAGTCAATAATTTGATTCCTATTTGTATCAAAAGCCAATGAAAGTGGAAGTCTTATGGATATAGCTTTTTGATTTTCAATGTAATAATTTACTTGATGTTTACTTGACTTATATTCAAAATTTAAGTTTTGAATATGGGGAATTAATTTTTTTATAGACTGAATATCAGTGATATATGATTTCATGTAAGGTGATTTGACCAGAGTAGAAGTATTGCCCTTATATTTGTAGGACACGAAAATAATCAAGCATGGATAATAAAATACAAAGTCTCTTCATTAAAATGTGCGATAAGTCAGAAGATGAGGCTTATGCATATGCTGATCAATTGGCTGAAATCGGGACAGAAGAAATCTTAGATAAGCTGATAGAAATTTTGAATGGAGAAGATATTGACAATTCCTATTTGGCAGCTCGCGCTTTGAGCAAAATGGAGCATAATCAAAAGGCAATTGAACCATTGCTAGAGTTGATACATCATCATAAAAACAAACATAGAAATGGTCAGTATGTTCAGGCTCTAGAAGGATTTGACTTAAGTGAGCGCTTTGTAGACTTACTGAGAATCTACTTGTTTTCAAATTTCAAATCCTCTACACTTGCTAAGTACTACTTAGATTACGTGGAATTCGACTTAAGTCCACGAACTTTAAAAAAAGCTGAGAAGCACTGGGGTCATTATGAAAATAATGTAGATAAGGAGAGTGATGATTATTTGATAAAAAAAGAGGAAGTATTGACCATGTTTGAAGAGATCAAAGCACTTTTTGAATAAATAATCAAGTAGGATAAATCTACAAATTATAATTCTTCATCTTATACTTCAAGTTTTCTTTTGAATCCCTCTCACGGCTTTAGCATCAAGGGGATTTTCGGGCCATGCATGCTTAGGATACCTTCTTTTCAGATCTTTCTTAACTTCAAAGTAAGCTTTGGTCCAAAAGCTATTGAGGTCACTTGTGATTTGAACTGGTTTGAACCCTGGAGAGAGTAAATGAAGGATAATACTGGTTTTGCCTTCATTAATCTTTGGTGTTTCAAGCCATCCAAAAACTTCTTGTAATCTAACTGCCAAAATGGGTAATTCTCCATGTTGACTATATCCTAGTAACAGTTTGCTGCCGCTTGGAACTTCAATTTTTTCAGGCACTAGATTTTCAAATTTTTGTAAAGTGTCATAGGGAAGGTTACTTTTTAGTATTTCAATGAGATCCAATTTCTTAAAATCTTCGGGTCTTTTGATAGTAGAAAAATAAGGAGCAAGTAATTCCTTATTTCTTGCAATAATGGATGATGTGGACCAATCTGGCCATTTTTCAGTGGGTCTCCAATTTCTCAATGAAGCCATTCTTGCTTGTAAGTTTTCAACTTTTTCGTTGATATCTAATAAGCTCTCTCCTTCTTTGATCAAAGCACTGCTCAATGCTTCTTCCAAATCCCCCTCCATTATCTCTTTGATCGGAGTGGATTTCAATACGATGCTACCGATACTTAAATCAATGCTAGCAATAAGCCCTCCTTTTCTACTATCCCAGAGTACTTTTCTAGTTTCTTTTACAAAGGGTAGGAGGTCTTTTGGATTGAGTTGAGAAGCTAAGAAAATCTTTCCCATATGATCTCTGGCATCAATATGAGCTACAGCAAGCCATGATTCTTGTGCCAAATCATCACGATGTGAAATCATGGCAATTCTTCCATTGGATAGTTGGAACTGAGCATTGTTTCCGGGACGTGCATAGGCGATTCTTTCAGGATAGGCGAGTGCTATCATTGCACCAGTTTCAAATGGATCGGGCAAGTTATTTTCTTCCTTAGCTCCAAAGATTTTCCTGTAGTTTGAGGCAATTTTCTCAATTTTATTAAGTCCTTTGATAGATAACCCTTCTTTTCTCGCTCTTCTAAGAGCCTCGATTCGCTTATTGATATCTACACCTGCATCTTGACCTAGTGGATCTCTTTCCTCAAGTACTCCAGCAACATCTGCAGCTAAGGAAATATTGTTTTCATCTCTAGCATTGACCAGCATATGCGCAATCCTCGGATGAGCAGGGACATGGTGAATTTTTTTTCCGTGATCTGTTATTTTGCCAAATGCTATTGCATTGAGCTGAGTCAATATTTCTATTGCCTGAGCTATGGTACCCTGAGGCGGTGGTGTCAGCCAAGTCAAGTCTCTGATATTGCTCACTCCCCATGCATACATATCCAATACCATAAAAGCTAAATCTGCCTCCAAGATTTCTGGTGTTCTATAGTTTTGAAGATTTGCTTGAGTAGCTTTTGACCAGAGTCTGTAGCAGGTTCCAGGCTGCAACCTACCTGCTCTACCTGCACGTTGATCAGCAGAATCTTTTGCGATTCTAATTGTCTCTAACTTACTTAATCCTGAATTTGGGTCAAATTTTGAGGTTTTACCAAATCCAGAATCTATTACTATAGTGATTCCTTCTATTGTAAGACTTGTTTCAGCTATGGAAGTCGATAAGACTACCTTTCTTTTACCATGTTTATTGGGCATGATGGCTTGAAACTGTGCACTTGGAGAAAGTTGACCATAAAGTGGATGAATAGAAAAGTCCGGAAGTTGTTTTTTTAGTATTGCTTCGGTTTTTTTGATTTCTCCTTGACCAGGCAAAAACACTAAAACATCGCCATGATGCTTATAAACTGCCTCGATTGTCGCTTTTGCAGACATTTCAGGCAGCAACCAAGGATCAATATCCCCTTGATAAATGATCTCTACAGGGTACATTTTCCCCTTACTTTCGATAACTGGAGCTTTAAGCAAATGTGCCAATTGTGGCATATCTAAAGTAGCAGACATCACCATGATTTTCAAATCAGGTCTCAAAACCTGCTGTGCTTCTCTGCATAGTGCCATCGCTACATCTGCGTGAATATTTCGTTCATGGAATTCATCAAAGATCACCAATCCCACATCTTCTAAAGCATTATCTGAGTGAAGCATTCTTGTGAGGATTCCTTCGGTCACTACTTCAAGCCTCGTCTGAGCACTGATCCGTGATTCAAACCGAATTCTATAACCCACTGTATTCCCTAAAGGCTCACCCAGTAAATCTGACATTCTACTAGCAATAGACTTGGTTGCCAGTCTTCTAGGCTCAAGCATAATGATTTTCTTACCTTTCAGATAATCTTCTTCAAGCAATGCCAAAGGAAGGAGAGTGCTTTTACCAGCGCCAGGAGGTGCTTGAATGATAAGTGTACTCTCATTTTTAAGCGTGTCTTTTACTTGAGGAATGATATCTCTTACTGGTAAATCGATGTGGAATGGATCAAAGTTCAAAATGAAATAATTTTTTAGCTAGGCTGTTTGGTCAATGTTTTCTAGTAAAAAAATCCGCTTACTTGCCCAAAAATGGATAGTAAGCGGATTTTTAGTTTTGGTAAAGCTAATTCTATTCTACTTTTGCAGAAGCTTTTCCATATTCCCAACGGATTTCAAATCCATTGTTTGTCACCTCGTACACCAGACGTTCCTCAAGCTTAGAAGTTTGTTCTGAGGACACATTCACCCTTAGGGCATCTTGTCCTTGGTCATAAGAATAAGCTCCCCACTGCTTCTCTACTTTATTGAAAATGAAAGTAGATTCCACTTCACCTGGGATTACGAAGAATGTGTATTTTCCAGCAGGAAGATCTTTACCTTGAATTTTTACATCTTTATCAAATTCAATTGTAGTGGCGTCATTGGCGCCAGCTCTCCATACTTGACCAAAAGGTACTAGATCACCCCAGATATTTCTGCCTTTTACAGCAGGGCTGCTGTAGTTGATGGTTATTTTTTTACCATTGACCTCTCCTTCAGCAGTTTTAGCAGGGCTTGGTTTTTCATCTTGCGCTGTGGCAATGAATGTGATTGCTACCAATAACATGGTGAGCATGCTGAATTTGTTAAAGATTGATTTTTTCATGATTTTGTTTTAAGGAAATTGTTATGTAAGAATTTAAAATAAATTGCTAATTCCTAAATTTTCACCCATGCTTGCTTTTTGTGGCTTTCAATGATTCGCTCACAAATCAGCAATTCTCTCAATCCATCTTCAAATGTAGGGAAGGTCGGCTGATCAGGTTGCTTGCCATCCAAAACAGCTGCATAAACTTCTTTGAATAGTTGTTTGGAAGTATCTGGAAATCCTTCATTGTGTCCACCTGGAAAGCTGATCAAGCCGGCTGCCTCAGGCGTAAATAGGGCAGGGTCTTTCATCAGTTGCTGATTGGCTACTTCTCGCTTTCCTATCCACATTTCATTTGGCTTCTCAGAGCACCACTCGAAATTTGACTTCGACCCAGCTATCTCTATGTTTAGCCTGTTTTTTCTACCAGCATTCACTTGAGATACAGTGACAGAACCCTTATTCCCATTGTCAAACCTAAGCATCACAGTAGCATGATCTTCTGTATTGATGGCCACTTCTTCATAATCTGCTGCATTGAGCATCTTACCTGAATAAGTTTCAATGGCTTTAAGTGGCTTTAGCCTTGTCTTGTGTACAGTGGAGAAATCAGCCATTACTTCTGTGATTTTTAGTCCAGTTACGTATTCTGTCAAGTCTAAAAGATGCGAACCTATGTCGGCAATAGCCCTAGAGTCCCCAGATTTGTCTGGTTCCAGTCTCCAATTGTAATCAGTCTGTAAAAACAGCCAATCTTGCAGATAAGAGCCCATGATACTATATATATCACCTAACTCACCACTTTCTCTCATTGTTTTCATTTGCCTCACCATTGGATAGTATCGTAGGTTAAAATGAACTGCATTGACAAGTCCTTTTTCTTTAGCTAATGCAACAAGTTCTTCGGCCTCTTCAATTTTGGTAGCTAAGGGTTTTTCGCAGACCAAATGTTTTCCTGCAAGAAGAGCTGCTTTTGATTGAGAGAAGTGTAGAAAATTTGGCGTACAAATATGTACCACATCAATTTCCTCATCCTTAAGCATCTCTTCAAAAGTATAGGCTTGGGGAATTCCCAGTAAAGTAGCTTTTTCTTTGGCAAGCTCAATATTGACTTCGCACAATGCTTTGACTTCTACATTAGGTATTCTTCTCAATGCTTCCAGATGCGCTGGACCTATGAAACCAGTGCCAACGATTGCCGCTTTAATTTTTCTCATAATAGGTTTAATAGTTATGTTAATTGAATTTGGTTCTAAATTTTAAAGATAAGTCAGTTTCTTATTTATAGCTTTATTTTCAACTTCTTTTTTGTGGTTTTTCAATTTCAATTTCTAGTAATTTATTGCCAATCAAGTGTTTAAAGGTGTTCTCATTGCCAGCCATTCACCATGTCATTAAGCAGTTTATCAAGTTTTTGTTAACAATGAAGAATGCTCATTAGTTTTTCTTATAAGATTGATTAACTTAAGTTTCTAAATTATCAAATTATCATGGCAAACTACAATCTTCAAATCAATGGAAAGCAAATGGAAGTAGATGTGGATGAAGATACACCTTTACTTTGGGTTCTTAGAGACCATCTGGGATTAGTTGGTACAAAATACGCTTGTGGTATAGCTCAATGTGGTGCATGCACAGTACATGTCAATGGGGAGCCTACTTTTTCATGTGTAAAACCTATCTCGGATGTAGCAAATGAAAAAATAACTACCATTGAAGGGCTTTCCAAAGATGGAGATCATCCAGTACAGAAGGCCTGGGATGAAGTAGATGTAGCACAATGTGGCTACTGTCAGGCAGGTCAAATCATGAGTGCTGCAGCGCTACTCAAAAAAAATCCAAAACCAAGCCTGGATGAAATAGATGAAGGGATGAATAGAAATATCTGCCGCTGTGGAACATATCATAAAATTAGAGAAGCCGTAGCCCTGGCTGCAAAAACCAAATAATCATGGCTGATATCACAAAAACAAATCGAAGAGATTTTCTCAAAATTGCAGCTACAGCAACTGGTGGCTTGTTGATAGGCTTTTATTGGTCTAGTTGTGACTCTCCAAAAGTAAAAGTATTATCCATAGAAGAGGTACTCAATAAAGCTCACAATTTTAATAGTTTTCTTTCAATATCACCAGATGGAGACATCGTAATCTATTCACCAAATCCTGAATTAGGCCAAAACATCAAGACTTCATTTCCCATGGTAGTGGCTGAGGAGTTGGATGCAGATTGGTCAAAGGTAAGGGTTCTTCAAGCTCCTTTGGATACAGATAAGTTTGATAGACAGCTTACAGGGGGCTCAGGTGCCATGCCTCACTCTTGGGAAAGGTTGAGAAAGGCTGGTGCTACTGCAAAATACTTGCTACTGGCAGCAGCAGCAAAGCAACTCGATGTGGATCAGGCTACACTTACAGCCGAAAAAAGCGTGGTCATTCATAAATCATCTGGAAAGAAACTTACTTACGGTGAATTGGTAGAAGCGGCTTCAGCCTTGCAGGCTCCAGAAGAGGTTTTGCTTAAGGATCCAAAGGACTTTACCTTGATAGGTACACCCGTGCGGAATGTCGATAATAAGGATATCGTTACGGGAAAACCACTTTTTGGCTTAGACTTCTATAGGGAAGGAATGATGCATGCCATGATTCAAAGGCCTCCATTTGGTAAAAAGATCAAGTCAGTAGATGATAGTGAAGCAAAGGCTGTGAAAGGTGTAACCGATGTGATACAGTATGATAATTTTGTAGCGATAGTAGGAAAATCTACCTGGCCACTCATCAAAGCTAAAAGGCGACTCAAAGTGACTTACGAAGCAGATGGGAATGTAGAAAGTACTGCTGACCATGATCGGATCATGAAGGAATTGCTAGATAGTAGAGACGCTAGGGTGATGAGGAGTGATGGAGAAGTAGACAAGGCATTTGCATCAGCAGCAAAGGTAATAACAAGTGAATATCAATGTCCTTTTTTGCCTCATGCCCCTATGGAGCCGATGAATTTCTTTGCTCACGTGAAAGGCGAAGAGGTAGAGCTTATAGGTCCTACACAGACACCGGATGCAGCGCGTATGCAGACTGCGGCATTGCTAGGTATTCCCAAGGAGAATGTAACTGTAGATATTACTAGATTAGGCGGTGGCTTTGGCAGAAGGTTAAGGGCAGATTATGTCATCGACGCTGTAGAAGTCTCCAAGAGGATCAATGCCCCTGTAAAAGTCACATGGACGAGAGAAGACGATATGATAGGCGGAGCTTATAGGCCAGCTGTGAGGTACAGATTTTCGGCAGCTTTGGATGAAGGGGGGAACATGATAGGTTACAAGCTTCGAGGAGTTGGATTAAATGCCGGAAATTCAGTCAGACAAGATAATTTTCCTTCTGGTGCAGTTCCCAATGTGTTGATTGAGAATATCAACTATGACTCCACCGTCACTACAAATGCTTGGAGAGCCCCAATCACAAATTTTTTAGCATATGCTGAGCAGTCATTTTTGGATGAAGTGGCCCTAGCAGTAGACAAAGACCCCGTGAAATTCAGGCTTGATTTACTTGAAAAAGCAAAATCATCACCTGTAGGAGCGGTCAACTATGATGTAGATAGAATGATAGGAGTGATCAAAGATGCAGCAGAAAGATCCAATTGGGGTAAAGATAACAATGTCAAGCAAGGGTTTTCCGTATACTTTTCTCATAGATCCTATGTAGCTCAAGTGGCAAACATCGAAATGGTGAATGGACAGCCTTTCCTTAAGAAAATCATCGCTTCTACGGATTGTGGGATAGTAGTAAATCCAACTGGTGCTAATCATCAAGTACGAGGGGGCATAGTAGATGGTATGGGACACGCCATGTTTGGTAATTTGGTATTTGAAGATGGCTCACCAAAGCAAAAGAACTTTGATACTTATCGATTGATCAGAATGAAGGAGGTTCCTGATATAGATGTGAATTATATAGATAGTGGTTTTGAACCTACTGGGTTAGGAGAGCCAGCTTTGCCGCCTACAGGTGGTGCGATTGCTAATGCTATATTTGCAGCCACAGGAAAAAGGCTGAGAAGTCAGCCGTTTATTGAGCAAAAAGAATTTTCTGACTTAAATCTTCAAATGTTTCGGAGCTAAATGAAAGGTTCTAAAGTCTAGGAGTTTTTCTTAAAATCCCTAGCTAGAAAGTAAAAAAATCCTCAAGTGTAATTCACTTTGAGGATTTTTTATTTCGTTGGAATTAAGTTATTTAGTTAGTGCTTTTTCACGCTGAACTTCAATCATATCTACAGGTGGTGGGGTATTATCTCCAAGCAAATGCTGAACAAAATAATCCCCCATTTTCCAAAAGAAATATTCAGTCATATCCCCATAGCCATGTCGCTGACCTGGCAAAAGTAAGAGATCAAATCTTTTGTTTGCTTTCATCAAAGCATTCGCCATTCTGATGGTGCCAGCGGGGTGTACGTTGTTGTCTACATCTCCTGTAGTCAGTAATAATCTTCCTTTCAGATTTGAAGCCAAATCAGGGTTTTTTTCTACTTTATAGACAAAAGTAGTGTCACCTTTTGGAGAGATTTGTTCTTTCACACCATGATGTTTTTCTGACCACCATCTGTTGTAAATATTATTTTCATGATTGCCAGCGGAAGAAACAGCTACTTTAAAAACCTCAGGGTATACTAGCATGGCGGCTGTAGACATAAAGCCTCCTCCAGAGTGGCCATGGATTCCTACTTTATTTCTATCTATGAATGAGTGTCTATCTGCTAATTGCTCAATTGCTGCTTTTTTATCTGCTAATCCATAATCGCGCAGATTTCCATAACCATAGTTATGATACCATTTTGATCTTGCAGGATGTCCTCCTCTATTGCCTAAAGTCACTACCACAAACCCAAACTGAGCCAATCTGTCTGTCCGATCCATACTCGAGGAAAAATCTTTATTGACAGCTTCAGTTTGTGGTCCTGGATAGACATATTCGATGATAGGATATACCTTGGCTGAATCAAAATCAAAGGGCTTGTACATCACACCATACAAATCTGTGATGCCATCATCAGCTTTGAAAGTAAATGGCTCTGGAAACTTGTAACCTGAGGCAAACAATGAGCTAAAATCGGCTTCTTCCAAATCCATAATCTTCTTACCAGTTCCATCATAAAGTGCTGAGGCAGGTACGGTATTGACTCTGGAATAATTGTCTACAAAATATGTTCCTTTATCATTGATAGAGATGGTATGGTTGTAGTTTCCACTATTTACCAATGTGATAGGGCCGCCGTTTAAGCTAACTTTGTAGAGGTGCTCATAATATGGGTCTTCACCTTGTTCTCTTCCATTTGCAATAAAGTACAAATTTCTACTCTTTTCGTCAATTGTTGCCACTCGGTCAGTATGAAAAGCTCCTGAGGTGAGTTGACGCTTTAGGTTTCCAAATTTATCATACAGATAAAAGTGCCCCCATCCATCTCTTTCTGACCAGTGTAGAATTTCATTACCTCCATTGATCAGTTCTGGTTTGATCAGGTCAATGTAAGTGTTGCTTCTTTCTTCTATAAGGATTTCTTTTTTCCTTTCCTTAATATTCCATCTTACTATATCTACTTTCTTTAAGTCTCTAGAAGTAATAGAAAAATAGAAATTATCCTTATCTCCAAGCCAAATAGTAGGAGAGAAGTCATCATCTCTACTAGTAATAGGTTTGGTTTGTGCGTAGAGGCTTATTGTTTGATCCTTGAAGGTGTTTATCTCTAGCTTGGTTAATTCTTCTGTATCAAAGGAGAAGTGCATCAAGTCAGTAATTGGCTGTTCTTTTTCACCTGGCATAGCGTACTTGTAAGTTTCCAAAGTAGGTCTTGGATCTTTGGTGTGATGTATTACCCATAGATCTTTTACTTTTCTTACATCCGATCTTGTAGTGATAAATTGCTTGCTATCATCAGACCAATATATTCCAGCCCTTTTTCTATTGTCTTTGTTTTTCTCTTCTTCTACATTGTCTTCGCCTCTTCCTCCTCCATAGCTATAGTCTTTTTCTCCATCAGTGGTGATTTGATGTTCCACGATCGTACTATCTTTATCATCTTTTACAGCCTTTAGAAAATTGGTTTTGTCCATCCAAAATAGATTGTCATTTTTAGCATATACCACCCTAGATGAATCAGGGGAGATACTACCCCACGCAAGTCGCTTAGCTTCCTCTTCGGGGTCTTTAATTTCAGTGAGTTGTTGGTTTTGAAGATTGTAGCGGAACACATAAGTTTTCTTTTCCAATGAATCCTTGGCACTTTTGTTTTTCTCTTTGATCTCATCCCAGTCCTTTTTTAGTACTTCTTGAGTGCTTTTAATTTTGAACTCAATGGTGTTTTCATCTTCCAAAAACTTGAGATTGGTGATGGGTAAGTTTTGTCCATCAAAAGGGTCTTTGACTATTTTAGTGATTTCAGAAGCCAATTTGTCTTTGTCAAAAAACGATTTCTTTGACTTGGCAGCAGGATCTACGATATACCATTCTTTCCCTTTGGTGGTCTCGAAGGTATACCAAAATTTATCTGACTTCTTAAGCCAATGTGGATCTACTTTGGTAGTGAACACCATTTTCTTTACTTTTTCAGGAGAGTAGCGCGCTGCTAGTTCATAATTTCCTTTTCTGGTGTAATCTTGGGCCTGCAATATTCCAATCGAAAAAAGCAGGATCATCATCAGGTGATATTTCTTCATCATTTATTAATCAATTAATCACGTGAAATTAACTAATGAATGATTGATCTTTGAACCATTGATGTAAAAGTGGAATACTCAAAATAAATTTCAAAAGTGATTTTAGTTTTATATTTTAAATTTTTCATATAAATTGATTTCATATAAGTCGTTTCTCACTTGATGCTATATGAATTATCTTCAAATTTTATATTTATCAAACTCAAGAAGAATTTCTAAAAAAAGTCATCAATTATTGTTTTTGGTGACTTTGTATGGTTTGATTTTTTCTTTTGCTTCGTACTCTATTTTTAATTTTTTTTATTTCCCTCAATACTTAGTTATATTCATTTTCACCTATCTCATCATGAGACGGACAAATACCCCTAAATTGATTTTCTTAAAAGCTTTCATGGGATACAATAAAGCCATGAAAATGCTGATCTTAGAGAATTTTATAGTATCTGTACCGTTTTTATTAGCCCTATTTTTGAATGGGTATCGTTTGGCCTGCTTGGTAGTAATCTTAATTTCAGTGCTAGTTGCTTTATTGACAGCTAAATTTAGACCAACACGAAGTTTTCCCACACCATTTTTTAATTATCCTTTTGAGTTTCAAATTGGGTACAGGCAACATTTTTTTCTAATTCTATTCTCCTATCTATTTGTTGTTTTTTCCAATCAGGAAATTAGACAAGAAGTTGAATGGGTGGTATTCCTAGGAATATTTGCTTTAATTTCTACTTTTTACTCGGAAAAGATTGAAGATACCTCCTATATCATGCTGAGTAAAAGAAGTCCTAGGTCATTTTTATTGAGAAAGTTAGGTGTGTCAATTTTTTTGACAAACATGTTGATTTTACCATTATGTAGCATTCTGATATGGTCTAATTTTATAAATTTAAAAGACATTATTTGGGTCTATTTTTCTGGTTTATTGTTTTTATGTTTTGTGATTCTTGCCAAATACATTGCATTTCCAAACAAGATCAATATTTCCCAAGGTGCGTTTATTGGATTATCGGTTGTTCTTATTCCAATCTCTATTTTTACATTTCCAGTTTTTTATTTTCAAGCTGAAAAGAATTTAAGTAGATTAATGAAAAATGATTAAGCTAAAAAAACTTTCTAAAAGCTATTCAAAATCTTTGATTTTAAATGATTTGACTGTGGATTTTGAAGAAAATAGTATTCATGGAATTGTCGGTGCAAATGGGGCGGGTAAATCTACACTTTTGTCTTGTATTGCTGGGATAGAAGCTTATGAAGGAGAAATCTCCTACGGCCATAAAGCGAAGCGTAATAACATTGCTTTTCTGCCTACAGATCCTTTCTTTTTTGAATGGATTACAGGTAGAGAATATTTGAAATTCATAGCTGATTTAAGAAAGATAGATAAGGTAAATTATGCAGAAGTCAATGTTTTTCAGCTTCCTCTCGAAGCTTATGCTTCTTCTTACTCTACTGGAATGAAAAAGAAATTAGCACTGACGGCTTTGCTCTTAGATGAATTTGATTTTTATGTACTTGATGAGCCATTCAATGGCATTGATAATGAGGGAGTCCATTTGATGATTGACATCATTCGGAACATACAAAAAAAAGGAAAAACCATTTTTATTGCTTCTCATTTCACCTCGCCGTTGAGGCAAGTTTGCGATCATATTTACAAACTTGTCGATGGAAATATTGAAAAACAATAAAAATGGCTCCTTCCAAAAGTTATATATCTCTGAAATGTCAAAGAAATGCTCTTGTGGATTCTATATTATTTTACCCCAAAGCCATCATACAAGTCATTGATAGTGGATGTGAGAATCAGGTCATTTAAAATATTAGAATAAACTGCCTTGTACACCAGGAGATCTGCTAGGTCGAATTGTTCCTCTAAGGAGGTCTTGCATCATTTTGATAAATCCTGGCTTCCAGTTTTCTACATGGATTTTAATTTCCTTCATTTCATAATTGATAGGTCCATTCAATCGCTCATAGCCTATTAGCATGCTCCAAAGCGTGTAAAAAGTGATCTCCGGCTGTAATTCAGGCCTGATGCTTCCGTCCTTGATACCTAAAGAAACTATTTGTATTCCAATCTTGCCACAATCATGATGTATGTCGAGAAGTTTGTTGAAATGAACACTTTCTAGAATCAATGGATCCATTTGACTGCGAAGTTCCTTATCATTGTATTGGTTCATTAAGCCCATAAAGTTAAGAATGGCTTCATAATACATTCGTTGCTCTTGACTGAAGTCCATATATTTGGATATCAAATCTACCAACATTTCCATTCCATTCTTATTTTTGGAACGATAGATATCTCTAAAAATATCTTTCAAATGATCAAAGGCCTTTTTGGTGACCGCCATATAAAGGTCTTCCTTGTTTTTGTAATAGAAGTAGGTAAGTCCTTTGGATATATTTGCTCCTTTGGCTACTTCATCCATTTTTGTTCCATGAAATCCTTTTTCAGTAAATAGCTTGATGGCCGTATCTAAAATTAACTTTTCCTTTTGTACCCTTTCTTGTGCTCCCATTTAAATGATATTAGATTGAATGTGGTTCAAATTTATTAAACTTGATTTAGCAAAGGAAATAATATTTACTTTTACTTATAAATTGATGATGCTCAAGACTATAATTTATTGTTTTCTTCTAAAATCCGTAGACCTTCCAAGTTTTTATAGACTACCATTCATTTATGATAAATAATCGAGTATACCCTGAAAGGTCTATTGGAACTATAAATCAATCGATTACAACAATTTCATGGGGATTTTAGGTACTTACTAAATCTCGTCCATTCCTCTCTCCATAATTTCTGGCCCTATGAAAGTGATCTCATTTTCTACTACTTTTACCTGTATTTCAATTCTTTCTTGTTTTTGATCATGAATATTTAGACAGGCATTGAAATGAATCACTGCAAAACCTAACATAACTTTCGCAGTATTATCTTCCATAGAAGCCATTGTAGAAATAAACTTAACTTGTTCTACTACAGCCCCCTGTGACTTATAATAGTAGCTAAGCATGATACCGAGTTCTTTTTGGTTCAACTCAACCTGCTTTTTGATCAAATCTTCATTTGTTTTAAATTCTTCTTTTGGATCTATACCAAAGGTCCATACTTCTTGCATAACAGATGATAGTTTTATTTATGCGGAATCATTGCGAATTACATAAAACAATTGCAAAACTCATTCATTTCAAATGCGGAGTTAATCGCCCAAACAAACTAACTGCAATTTGATTTTGTTTAGGTTATTTTTAGCAATTACATTTAGAACAATAAAGTTAAGCATATAAAAGAATGGAATACCCAATATACTTGGATTATAATGCAACTACACCTGTAGATCCAGAAGTTTTGAAAGTCATGATTCCTTATTTTTCTACTCTTTATGGAAATGCATCAAGTAGGAGTCATCCTTATGGTTGGGTAGCTGAGCAAGCCGTAGAACTTGCTCGTGACCAACTTTCAAGTCTCATAGGAGCAAGATCCAAAGAAGTAATCTTTACTTCTGGAGCAACTGAGGCGATCAATTTGGGTATTAAAGGAGTATTTGAGCATTACAAAGGAGAAGAACAGCATTATATTTCGTGTGTCACTGAGCACAAAGCTGTATTAGATACTTTAGAAAGTATTAGACTTAAGGGTGCTTCGGTCACTATACTTCCTGTCAAATCAAACGGGGATATTGATCTTGACTTACTCGAATCAAACATCACTCCCAAGACAAAGATGATCTGTCTCATGTGGGCAAACAATGAAACAGGAGTAATCCATCCGATAGATAAACTCATCAAAATCGCTGAAAAATACCAAATTATCTTTTTTACTGATGCTGTTCAGGCAGTTGGTAAAATCCCTGTAGATGTAAAGGGTGTACATTTGTTGGCCCTATCAGGGCACAAGTTCTATGCACCCAAAGGAGTAGGTGCACTCTTCATCAGGCACAACCATCATCTACCAAAACCCATTGCCATGATAGAAGGAGGTGGGCAAGAGAAAAATTTCAGGAGTGGGACACTAAATGTACCTGGAATAGTAGGATTAGGAGCTGCGGCAGAATTAGCTAGTCAAGTAATGTATGAAGAATCTGAAAGACTTATAAAGTTGCGAGATTATTTGGAAATGAGGCTTACAGCTATCCAAGGCACAGTATTGAATGGAAGTCAAACTTTGAGACTGCCACATGTTTCAAATGTAACCTTTGAAGGTGTAGAAGGGGATGAATTTCTTAGGGCTGTGAATCAGCATGTGGCTGTAAGCTCAGGATCTGCATGTACGAGCATTTCACCCAAGCCCTCCCATGTACTGGCTGCAATGGGCATTGAATCGGAATTGGGGAGATCGTCCCTCAGATTTAGTCTAGGTAGGATGACTACAAAGGAAGAAATCGATCAAGTCGTGAAAAATGTAATTGACACCTATCATTCTCTACTTCTTTAATTACATATTGTTTAGAATTGATCGATTATTTAATTTTAGGGAATTCATCTTTGGTTTTTGTATTACAGTTATTAAACAATTTTAGATGAATTTAGTCTACAAGTATAGGAACAGCAGAATATTGAAATGAATGTATATATCATCGGAGCAGGAGTCTCAGGACTAATTGCAGCATTTGAGCTTGAAAGATCGGGAAATACCCCTATTATTTTGGAATCTTCTGATCGAGTTGGAGGCAGAATTGCCACTGATTTACATGAAGGGTTTTTGTTGGATAGAGGCTTCCAAGTTTTGTTGACTGCCTATCCAGAAGCCAGAAGATACCTTGATTATGATGCATTGAATTTGAAATTTTTTACTCCTGGAGCTAGGATTATCCACCCAGGAAATAGCTATACGATAAGTGATCCAATGAGAAACCCTAGTCAACTGATTAGTATGATTTTGTCAAAAGTGGGTAGCTTATCTGATAAATTAAAGATTAGAAAACTTAATTTAGAATTAAGTAGAAAATCAATTGATGAAATATTCGAATCTCCATCTTTAACTACTTTAGCCTATTTGAAAGAATATGGTTTTTCTAGTAAGATCATAAATAATTTTTTTAAACCATTTTTTAGTGGAATTTTTTTAGAAAACGAATTGAATACTTCGAGTAGAATGTTCCAATTTGTATTCAAAATGTTTGGAGAAGGACATGCTGCTGTACCAGAAAAGGGAATGGGAGAGATAGCAAATTATCTTAAAAATAAACTTACGCACACTGAAATCAGACTGAACACTCCTGTATTATCTATAGAAGGTCCTAAGATCACACTTCAAAATGGAGAAATTATTGAAGCGGAAAAAATCATAGTTACTTGTAGACCTGATTTGGTTATAGATCAGTTGAAAGGTGAATTTAAACCTAGCCGATCTGTTTATAATCTATATTTCTCCCTCGAAAGATCTTTTATGATACAGCCACTAATAGCCCTTGTTCCAGATGAAAAATTTTTGATAAACAATTTGGTATTTATGACCGATGTTAGTAAGTATTACAGTTCTTCGGGTAAAGCACTCTTGTCAGTTTCTGTAACTAAGCCGGTGAAAAATGAAGGTTCATTGGTTGATTTGATCAAAATTGAATTAGAAGCTTTGAGTGGCATCAGTGCTGAGTTTTTTAAACATATCAAAACTTACAAAATCAAAGAGGCACTTCCTCAAGTAGATGATATGAAAGCAAACCTTCCATTTACCAATTCAAAACTTAATGATCATGTGTTTTTGGCTGGTGACTATATGCTCAATGGCTCGATCAATGCTGCTATGACATCTGGTAGAAAAGCAGCAGAAGCGGTGATATTAAGTGCTCAGAATCCATTTTAAATATCAGAAACTCTTTGATTTTTTATAACTAGGAGGAGTTTTATATGTATATTTATCCTTGAAACAAGCCAACTGAAATTAGTCTATGAAGTCTTTATCATTTCAAAATGGAGATCAAATACCAATCATAGGATTGGGCACTTGGAAATCTAAGCCTGGAGAAGTATACCAAGCTGTTTTATCAGCATTGAAAGCAGGTTATAGACATATTGATTGTGCTGCAATCTACGATAACGAGATAGAAGTTGGTAAAGCTTTGAAGGATGCATTGGCAGGTGGAATAGTTAGCAGAAAGGATTTATTTGTCACATCCAAACTATGGAACGATAGTCATAGAAAAGAAGATGTTAAGATTGGTATTCAAAAAACACTTAAAGATTTACAGCTCGACTATCTGGATTTGTATTTGATCCATTGGCCTGTAAGCTTCAAAAAGGGGGTTGGTTTCGCTGAAAGTAGGGAGCAGTTTTATACCTATGCTGATGTACCATTAGCTCAAACTTGGCAAGGTATGCAACAAATGCAACAAGAAGGATTAACAAGGCATATAGGTGTCTCTAACTTCAATACTGAAAAACTCAAAGAGTTGTTTGCTATAGGAGGACAAGGTCCAGAATTGAATCAAGTAGAAATGCACCCTTATCTGAGACAAGAAAAGCTAGTGAATTTTTGCAAAGATAAAGGGATGCTGATGACAGCTTATTCTCCACTTGGATCAGGTGATAGGTCTATATCAAGCAAAAAATCAGATGAACCAAAACTTTTCGAAGATCATCTTGTATTGAGCTTGGCAGATAAGTATAAAGTTAGCCCAGCTCAAATATTGATAGCTTTTTCGGTGCATAGGGATATTGCTGTGATTCCCAAGTCAGTAAACGAAGAGAGGATCAAACAGAATTTGGAAGCAGGCTCTATTGAATTTGAAGTAGAAGATTTCAAGGCATTGAATGCTATTACAACCCAATATCGGTTTATTGATGGTACTTTTTTTACAGGTTCCAAAAGCCCTTATAACCTATCGGACCTTTGGGAGGAGTTTTAGAAAAATTTAGCAAAAGTATACTTCCAGCTGACAAGTCGGAAGTTTACCTAAACTAATCCGGAGGCATATTGGTCAATAAAGTAACAAATAGATTCGATAGAAATGCCCATAATTCTCCTGATACAAATATAGACTACACCTTCTCTCTTACACATGAGGATATCAGTTATCATGCAGGTCTATTGACAGGAGCAACATTTTATCCTGTAAATTATTTTGGTGTTTTATTGAGTTTGGATTAGGTACCATCGGAAATGTAAATTCTGGGATTAGAATGAGGTTTTAAAGTTTATTTTCCTTTGAAGACATTTCCAATAGACGATTATTTGCCTTAGAAAATAAAGCTTAGTAAAGTAGAAATGTCTTAGCCATTGCCTCTGGTTTGGATGAACATTGTCTAAAAAAACAAATTCAATCACCAAATAAAATTTGGTGATTGAATTCCACTTTTTATCAATCTGGCTAAATCCACAAAGATTTACTTAAAACTTAAAGAATGATAAACTTGCTATAGGCTTTTTGCTAGCTTTGTGAATTGAAGTTCTTTACATCATTCTTTATCATCCGAAATCGGTTATACTTAGCTGTGTATTAAAAGGGAATCGTGTGCAAATCACGAGCTGTCGCGCAACTGTAAGTAACACACCAAAGGTTTTTGCCCAAGCATATCCACTGTTCACTAATTTGAGAATGGGAAGGATGGCAGAAACTGTTACAAGTCAGGAGACCTGCCTTTTTCGAAATGACAATGCTTTCGCGATTTGAAGCTTATGGTCAAGTATGATTCTGTTTACCTTAAAAGAGAAGTAATGCTAATTCTTCTGGTAAAACAGATTCATGAGAACATATGGATATGTTCTCAAATGGAAATGCTGTGTCTTGTCACCTCATTTTCCATTTACTTTTCAATTGCATCTTACCCAAAAGCATTGCTGAATCTTGTGATGAGCTTTTAACCTATTTATTTTCAAACAAATAAAGTTAAAAGACCATGCAAACGCATAACTTAGGCTATCCGCGAATAGGTAGTCAGCGTGAATTGAAAAAGGCTTGTGAAAACTATTGGGCCGGAAAAATCTCTCGTCAAGAACTCTTTCAAAGAGGCAATGAAATCAAACTTGCAAACTGGACAATTCAGCAGGATAATGGAATAGACTTGATTCCATCCAATGATTTCTCTTATTATGATCATGTCTTGGACATGGCATTTAGCCTTGGTGCTATACCAGAGCGATATCACCCTGTGATTTTAGACAAATCTAATGCTGAGATCGACCTATATTTTGCCATGGCAAGAGGTTATCAAGATAGAGGACTTGATATCAAAGCCATGGAAATGACAAAGTGGTTTGATACCAATTATCATTATATAGTTCCTGAGTTTCATAAAGGACAGACATTCAAACTGTTTTCTACTAAAATCATTCAGGAATATACAGAAGCCAAACTTGCAGGCTTCAAAACAAAACCTGTAATTCTAGGACCAATTTCATTTTTGTTGTTGGGTAAAGAAAAAGAAGCTGGATTTGACAGCATCGACTTGATCGAAAACCTTCTACCTGTTTATTTTCAAATCTTGGAGAAGCTTATTGCTCATGGAGTCGAGTGGGTACAGTTTGATGAGCCTTTCTTAGCCTTAGACTTGAAGGAAAAAGAGAAACAAGCTTTTCTGACTACTTATAGCAAAATCAAAAAGGAATTTCCGCATCTCAAGACACTCTTAGCAACATACTTTGGTAGTTTAGAGGATAATGTATCATTAGCTCTTTCACTACCTGTCTGCTGTCTTCATGTGGACTTGGTGAGAGGAGGTGACCAACTGACTGAAATACTGACCAAGAAGCCTCAAAATCTATCGCTTTCTCTGGGAATCATAGATGGTCGAAATGTGTGGAAAAACGATTACCACGAATCATTGACTTTGATTCAAAAGGTAAAGTCAGTTGTAGCTAAGGATCAAATATTTCTAGCGCCTTCATGTTCTTTATTGCATAGTCCGTGTGATCTGAATAGTGAAAGCACCCTCGATACTTCTATCAAATCTTGGCTTGCTTTTGCTAAGCAAAAATTGAATGAACTTCAAGATTTAAAAGAGCTAGCACAAGATGCAGTTTTAAACCAACTACTTACGGGTAGCGTTGAAGGTGAATTGACATCTGAAATCTACGATAGAAACCAGAGAGCCATTGAAAGCAGAAAGAATTCAAGCTTAATTCATCATGAAAATGTTAAGCAGAGATTAAAGGAAGTAAAAAAATCTGATTTTGAGAGAAACAGCGAGTTTTCTATTAGAAGATCAATTCAAGGAAAAATTTTGAATCTTCCAAAATATCCAACCACAACGATTGGATCATTTCCTCAAACGACTGAAGTCAGAAAGGCAAGAGCAGATTTCAAATTTGGTAGAATCACAGCTGAAGAATATCAATCGTTTATTCAAGAAGAGACCAAAAAGACCATTTTAGCGCAAGAAGAAATTGGATTGGATGTGTTGGTTCATGGTGAGTTTGAAAGAAATGATATGGTCGAATACTTTGGCGAAAGATTGAGAGGTTTTGCCTTTACATCTTATGGATGGGTTCAAAGCTATGGAAGCAGGTGTGTGAAGCCACCGATCATCTATGGTGATGTGTCTAGGCCTGAACCTATGACGATATATTGGACCAAGTATGCTCAATCTCTTACTGACAAATTTGTAAAAGGGATGCTAACTGGACCCGTGACAATATTGCAATGGTCTTTTGTCCGCGATGATCAGCCAAGAAGTCAGACATGCCATCAGATAGCTTTGGCTATAAGAGATGAGGTAAAGGATCTAGAGCGAGAAGGAGTGAAGATCATTCAGATTGATGAACCTGCCTTGAGGGAAGGATTACCTATACGAAAAGAAGCTTGGGAATCATACTTGAGCTGGGCAATTGGAGCTTTTAAGCTTTCTGCAAGTGGAGTAAAAGATCGAACCCAGATCCATACCCATATGTGTTATTCAGAGTTCAATGATATTATAAGCCATATTGCAAACATGGATGCAGATGTGATCACCATTGAGTGTTCTCGTTCACAAATGGAGCTTTTGGATGCATTTGCAGACTTCAATTATCCAAATGAAATTGGTCCAGGTGTATATGACATTCATTCACCTAGAATTCCTTCCAAAAATGAAATGGTGGAATTGCTTCAAAAAGCAGCTCTCGTGATTCCAGACCAACAACTTTGGGTAAACCCAGATTGTGGTTTGAAGACTAGAAAATGGGATGAAACCCGAAAGGCTTTGGAGCAAATGGTATTAGCTGCAAAAGAAATGCGTCTTCATTCAAAAGAGAGGGCGTTTACCTTAAACAATATCTCGAGTAATTGATTTGAGATAGGGGAGAATCAAAATTAAAGTTATGCCTTTATAGTTTTGGGAATATGATTTAAACCTAGCTCCAATGCTATAAAGGCACTTAATTACTCTGTAGTTGATTCATCATCAGGTTTAGAATTATGGATATACGGAACTTTGTCAATAACATTACAAAATTCCGATTTATCTAACTTCTGATATAAATTGATATTGGATACTTATGGATATTGACCATTAACAACCTGTTGAGCCAATGAATTGAAGTTACTGGCAAAAAAGCGTATAATCAGATTTAGAATTTATAAAGTAAAAGAAATTGTATTCATTTGAAAATTAATTCATGAAATGTCTGAATTAGAAAAAGTGAAATTCCCACTTTGGTGCTGGGATATCGTAGGAGAACAAAGGAGTTCCGATGCAGCGATTATTAAAAAAAACGCAGAATTTAGGTTTTTGACAAAATTAAGTCAAGATCATGCTTGGGTAATTGATTGGAATATTTTGTTCGAATATGACTATGAAGCGATTGTAATTACTGACCAATTTCAACAGATCATCTGGGTAAATGATGGCTTTAAGCAAATGACTGGATATAATAAGTCCTTTGCTATTGGAAAAAGACCAAGAATATTACAAGGTAAACACACTACACAGGTTTCTAGAACCAATATCAAAAGCAAACTGAAATTGGGAATATCATTTACAGAATCTATTATTAATTATAGAATAGATAAGTCTAGTTACCATTGTGAATTGACTATTCACCCAATAAAAAATGATCAAGAAATTATCGTGGCATTCATTGCATTTGAAAAAGAAATCTTATGAAATACCTATTGTATAGTCAATTCTTAATAGGTTCCATGAACTTTCATTCGGATTTTGTATACGGCTTCTGAAGCCGTAATAAAAAGGGTTTTTCTATCAGGGCCAGCAAATACCACATTTGCGGTCCATTTTTCAGGTACAGGAATATGTCCGATCTCTTCCCCTTTTCTATTGTAAATCCAAACACCTTTATCACCAGTAAGGTATAAATTGCCTTTCACATCTATCGTCATCCCATCTGAGCCTCTTTCTGTAAAGAGCTGTCTATTGGTCAGGAATCCATCTTCAATGATATCATACTTGTAGGTTTTATTTGCTTCTATATCAGCTACATAGAGTGTTTTCCCATCATATGTCCCTACGATACCATTTGGCTTCACAAGGTTTTCATCTACTTTGAAGATTTGAAGACGATCGGCAGATACCAAATAAAGGTGCTCGCCACCTTGCTCAGACACGGCTTCTCTAGTCCAATAATCTCTTTTGTAAAGAGGATCTGTCACGTACATGGTACCAGATGGCGTGATGAAAAGATCATTTGGACCATTCAATTTTTTTCCTTGAAAACTTTCTATGATCACTTCATGGCTTCCATCTTCATCTATCCTCCATATTTGATTCTTTTCGTCTGCACAAGCGATGATCTTCCCGTCTTTATCTACAAACATTCCATTTGACCTTCCTGCATTTTCTTTAAACAATTCCGTTTTGTTTGTGAAAAATGACCATTTGAAAATTTTATTGTTTGGTTGATCTGAAAAATAAACATCACCCAACCTTGTTACAGCTGGACCTTCCGTAAATCCAAACCCATCAGCTACTTTTTCAAGGCTTGCATTTTTTTCGATTAAGTTCTTTTTATCTACAATTTGTCCAAAAGCGATAGATGAACATAAACATAATGCTAAGCTTAGGAGTGTGGCTTGAAATTTCATTGATACTTGATTTGATAATTAGATTTGGATGGCAAGATAAGACACTCCAGTTGTTTTTTCTAATCTATACATTGTAAATGCAATATAGCTTATTACTTTTGAACAATTTTAAGTGTAAATCATGGAAAAATTAGAGAAAAAGAACAAATCGACCCTTGACATATTTTTAGATGTTATAGAAAAAGCTGGAAATAAACTACCCGATCCAGCGATGTTATTTTTGATCTTATTGATTTTGACTTGGATATTTTCGGCTATTTTGGCACCAATCGATTTCAAAGCTATCGATCCTATATCAGGCCAAGACCTACGAGTTGTCAATTTACTTCAAGGGGATAGATTCGCTGATTTTCTTTCCAACATGATTGGGATTTTTATTGGATTTCCGCCATTAGGCGTAGTGCTATTGGCCATGTTGGGTGTAGGCTTGGCAGAGCATTCGGGATTTATCAATGCTGGATTGAAGTATCTGCTTAGCGTCACTCCAAGGATGTTGATCACACCAATTTTGGTATTGGTCGCTATAGTGAGTCATACGGCAGCAGATGCAGGATATGTATTGGTTATACCTTTGGGAGGAGTGATATTTTATGCTGCTGGTAGACATCCCATGGCAGGAATAGCAGCGGCATTTGCTGGAGTCTCTGGTGGGTTTAGTGCCAATTTTATCCCATCTAGTATCGATCCCATGATCCAGAGTTATACCCAAGCAGCAGCACAGATTATTGAAGCAGACATTTCACTGAATCCACTTAATAACATTATATTCACAGGGTTATCTAGTATTGTGGTGATAGCTGTTGTGTGGTTTTTGACTGATAGAGTAATCGAACCAAGATTGAATAAGACAAACAAAGTAGATGCAAACTTAGAAGACATTCCAGAGATGCAGACATTGGAGTCGAAGGAGAAAAAAGCTTTTTGGATTGCTTTTGGAACATTGATCTTAGGTTCAGTTTTACTTTTCTTTTGGGTACTTCCAGAAGATTCAGCAATGAGAGATCCAGAAGGAAATATTACTTCCCGAACTGCTCCATTGATGGCCTCAATCGTTCCTTTAATATTTATTTTGTTTTGGATTCCAGGTTTGGTTTATGGGTTTGCAAGTGGTGCTTATACTTCCATGAAAAACATGGTAGAAGGCATGAGCAAAGCAATGGGCAGTATGGCACATTATATTGTGATGGCTTTTTTCTGTGCTTTGTTTATTTATGCTTTTACAGCTTCAAAAATGGGGAGTATTGCTGCATTCAAAGGAGCAGAATTTCTTCAATCACTTGGTCTTCCAGCACAATTGACAATCATTGGAATCATTTTGCTTACAGCTGTTGTGAATTTGTTTGTAGGATCTGCGTCGGCTAAGTGGGCACTTATCAGCCCGATTTTTGTTCCCATGCTCATGCAGTTGGGAATTTCACCGGACCTTACACAAGCGGCATATAGGGTAGGAGACTCTGTTTCTAACATCATCACCCCACTACTACCTTATTTTCCTTTGATTGTGGTATTCTGCCAGAAATATGTAAAATCTACAGGAATCGGTACACTCGTTTCCATCATGTTACCTTATGCCATTACCCTTCTTATCGTCTGGACGATTTTCTTATTGGTATATTGGACCTTAGGTATTCCTCTAGGATTCCAATCGACCTATGAGTATGTGATGGTGAAATAGGGTTTAATGGAAAACACATTATCCCTTGGCATCGATCTGGTCTATGATAGGGTGAACAATACCATTTGAAAAAGATATTTTAGAATTATTCTAAAACGATGATATCTGACATTTTTATTTTTGGGAGAAAAGCTCGCAAAATAAATTTGGTCTCTTTATGGCTTGAAAATATTTCCAACCTCTCGATGATATCACTATGTTGATTGATTTCATCTTGATTATCTATGAAGCAATAGCCTTTGAAAACTCCTTTCTCAAACAGCATGGCTGATTTTTCTGAATGGGATCTCCCTTGGTCTCTGATGATTATACTATCAGCTTTTTCTTGAATACTATTCAAGAACTGCTCCACTCGCTCATTGTATGCTGAAGGTGTTTCTTGATCACAACAGGCGCCTTTGCAGGTATTGACTTGGTAGTCGTAGCAAGCGCCTTTTGGTGTTTGCAAGCTTGCAAGCTTTGGGCATAGGTTGTATTTTGAAACTGCTTCTGTCAAAAATTTCCGTGCTTCAAAATTACTTTCAAATTCTCTAATCGAAGAGGGGAGGTTTATACCTTTTGCTACTTGAAACCGAATGTATCCAGCACCGTCAAGATATTGGATCACATGCCATCCAGCACTGATGAACTTTTGAGATTTGTTGTACTTAGGCCAGAGTTTCTTGATCTCTTGCATTTCTATCAAATAGGCAAGCATTTCGCTTCCAGTAAGTTTCCAAGTTACTTTATGGATTTCCTGCTTGAGTTTGTGTTTTGCATTTCCTTGTGAGCTTCCTGTAAAATGTCCTTTGAATCTACTTTTGATATTTAGCGCTTTTCCGACGTAGATAATCTTACCATGAACATCATGAAAATAGTAGATTCCTGTCTTCTCGGGCAGTTCTTCATATTGCTGCTTTGAAATATGTGGTGGCAAAAACGCTTCACCATTGTTCTTTTTCAAAGCACTTTTAATGGTATCTGGTGCTGTTTTTAGTAATTTTTCAAATAGTAAAACTGTGGCCTCTGCATCTCCAAATGCTCTATGGCGAGAATGAATAGGTATATCCAGCTGCTCACAAAGCAGGCCTAAGCTGTAAGATTTCATGCCTGGGAAGATTTTTCTACTTTGTCTTACTGTACATATTTTTTCAGGTTTGAAAACAATCCCAACACGATCAAAAGCTTTTTGAATAAAAGTACAATCGAAGTTTACATTGTGAGCTACAAAAACTCGGTTGTTCAGCAATTCAAATATAGTAGGTGCAACTTCTTCAAAAGTTGGTGCATCGGCAACCATTTTTGCATCTATTCCCGTTAAACCAGTGATAAACCCAGGAATAAAACGCTCTGGATTGATCAAAGTCTGATACCTGTCAATCACCTCCTTGCCATTATGAATCAAAATTGCAATCTCTGTAATCCCTAATCCAACACCAGGATTTCCTCCAGTGGTTTCTATATCTACTATGGCGAATTCTCTATCAAGCATGCTGTAAATTTATAAAACAGCCGTCAGTTCATCTCATCACATGACAGTAATTGACTCAAAAAGAATTATAATGTCAATAGATAAACATCAAGCAATATGATAACCTACTTGATGTACAAAAGTTTGATCTCTAAGCTTGGTCTATTGCACGTAAGATAATGTCGCAGGCTTCTTTGATTTGATCATTAGAAATGGTTAGGGGAGGGGCTATCCTCATCGCATCATCACAAAACAGGAACCAATCAGTAATGACTCCATTAGCTATAGCATGATCTATGATAGGTTTTAGCACATCAAATGAATCAAACTCCACAGCCATCATAAGTCCTTTATTTCTGATTCCTTTTATTCTTGGGTGAATCAGAAGTGATTTGAATAGTTCAGCTTTATTGTCTACTTCTTCAATTAGCCTTTCTTCTAAAATGACTTTGATAGTTGCCAATGATGCAGCCGCACTCACAGGGTGTCCCCCAAAAGTAGTGATATGACCCAGAAGTGGGTTGTTTTTGAAAACAGCCATCACCTCTTTGTCAGCAATGAATGCTCCTATAGGCATTCCACCTCCCATACCTTTGGCGCAGACCAAGATGTCGGGTACAATTCCATAATGCTCAAACGCCCAGAACTTCCCTGTTCTACCAAAACCAGCCTGTATTTCATCCAAAACTAGAAGTGTTCCAGTTTCGTCACATCTTCTTCTCAAAGCTTGAAAATATGAAGAATCTGCTATACGAATTCCAGCCTCACCTTGTACAGTTTCTAAAATTATGGCAGCGGTATCAGTGGTAATATGTGTAAGTTGAGCTATTGAACCAAATTCAATATTTCGAACACCAGGAAGTAGCGGTCTGTAGGATCTCTTAAAAATCTCATTTCCTCCAATAGACAGCGCACCTTGTGAAGAGCCGTGATAGGCATTGACACAGGAAATGATTTCTCTTCTATTGGTATACCTTTTGGCAAGTTTCAGTGCTCCTTCTACAGCTTCACTGCCGCTATTGACCAAATAGACATTGTTCAGACTAGAAGGAAGTGTATCGGACAATGCCTTGGCCAATAAGGTTTGAGGACTTTGGACATATTCACCATAAACCATTAGGTGTAGATACTTGTCTAGCTGTTCATGAATAGCAGAGAGAACTTTAGGATGTCTGTGTCCTACATTGCTGACGCCTATTCCAGAAATCAGGTCTATATATTTCTCACCATGAGCTCCATACATGTATACGCCTTCTGCTTTTTCTATTTCTATAAGAAGCGGAAAATCAGTGGTTTGAGCAAGATGAGAAAGGAATAGTTGCCTATTATTCATGAATAGAGATGATTTTAGTGTCATTAGGATTTTACCTTTTCTACGCAACAAGGAAGAGAAAAGGAGATTTTTTGCTTGAGTCTAAATATGTAATTTTTAGAATTATTTTAACTTTCTGAACCTAAAGAAGATTCCTAGCGGTAGTTTTTTGTTAAAATTATCCACTAAGTATAACTCACCATGTTCAGCATTATTGACTTCTTTGAAATTCGAGTGAACAAGATTTGCTGCAATGATGGAACTGAAGCTCAGAGAATACATATTTAGGATCAAAAAATGCTGATTGGGCTCTAAAAGTTCCGCACATAGCTTAAGCATTTCATTGATTTGCTCTTCCAAAATCCATTTTTCTCCATCTGGACCTCTTCCATAGGCAGGGGGATCGAGTATGATTCCGTGATATTTGTTTCCTCTTCTGACTTCCCTTTTGATGAATTTCATAGCATCATCCACAATCCATCTAATACCCTCAAGTCCAGAGGATTCCATGTTATGCTTGGACCAAGTCACTACTTGTTTTACTGCATCGAGATGTGTGACTTCTGCACCCGCTGCCCGCGCAGCAATACTTGCAGCACCAGTGTAAGCAAAAAGATTAAGGATTTTAGGATTCTCTACTTGAAGTTTGTCTACAGTATCTAAAATATAATCCCAGTTGACAGCTTGCTCTGGAAAGAGACCGATATGTTTGAAAGAGGTCATTGCTAAATTCAAGCTCAAAGTTGGCTTCTGCGGCACATGATACTTGATTTGCCAATTGTGAGGAATTTTCTTTTGCTCTATCCATTGACCTTTCTCTGGGTTGTTTTTTTCTTTGGCAAAAATAGCATGAGCTTGTTTCTTCCAATCTTCTGCACTCATGCTTTTGTCCCAAATCGCTTGCGGCTCAGGTCTACTGAGAATGTAAGGTCCAAATCGCTCAAGTTTTTCAAATCCACCTGTATCGATCAACTCATAATCTTCCCAATGCTGGGGCGTAAGAGATAAAATAGTTTCCTTCATGCCACAAAAATATGTATATAATTTTAGTGAGTAGCTATAATCATTCACTGATTTTAATTTTGTACTCCAGCATCCATTGAAAAAGAGTAAAATATAGAAAGTCCACTGATTGGTTCTGCGATAATCTCGTGTCAAATGAAAATATAGTTTAGACTAATGACAGACGCGACAGCCAATATTTAGTTAATCAATAAATTTTGCATATTGAAATAAAACATATATTTCCACCAAAATTTTTTAATTTTAGGCTTTTGAAATTTTATAATTTCAAAATAAATAGAAACTTCTTCTTGATAAGCTTCTTCGAATATTGATGATAATCAATAGATTAAAGGGAACTTTTGGGTAGGAGTGAAGATTAAAATAACAAAAAAGTGAAAGCAAAAGAACCATTTGTAGATGTTGAAAAAATCCTGAAGGAAAAAAATCCAACCCTTCATCGATGGTTGCCTTCGTTCGTGATCCAATATGTGAAGCGTATAGTTCATGAAAAAGAAGTAAATCAGATCATGTTAAAAAATGGGCAATTGCATGGATTAGATTTTGTAAATGCTTTGATTGAAGAATTTGGAGTTCACGTAGAGCTCACAGGGGCTGAAAATATTCCTTTGGAGAAACCTGTGATTTTTGCTTCAAATCATCCACTAGGTGGAATGGATGGAATTGCATTTATGCATGCTCTTGGAAAGTATAGAAAAGACATTAGGTTTTTGGTAAATGATATATTGACCAATATCACCAATTTTGAACCTATGTTTATTCCGGTGAACAAGCATGGGGCAAACAGCAGAGAGGTAAGTAAGCTCATAGAGGATACCTACGCTGGAAATCATGCAGTATTGGTTTTTCCTGCGGGTCTCGTGTCAAGAAAGCAGCATGCTGGAATAAAAGACTTAGAATGGAAGAAAAGTTTTATTTCTAAATCAAAAAAATATCAAAAAGACGTAGTACCTGTTTATATTGAGGGCAAGAATTCTGGATTCTTTTATAACTTAGCGAGATTGAGAAAGCAAATCGGGATAAAGGCCAACATAGAGATGTTTTATTTGGCGGATGAAATGTTCTCACAACGAGGGAAGAAGGTAGTGATTCACATCGGAAAACCAATACCTTATCAATATTTCGATGCCTCAAAAAATGAAAAAGAGTGGGCAGAAGTTGTAAAAGAAACGGTGTATCGAATTGCCAAAAATTAAGAATTATGCAAAAATTAATACCTGCAGTAGATAGAGACCTACTCAAAAAGGAGTTGATAGCGGAAAGGTTTCTTCGATATGCTAACAATGGTAACAATCATATTTATTTAGTAGATCATCACAATGCTCCAAACGTAGTTAGAGAAATTGGAAGATTGAGAGAATTGACTTTTCGAGGAGCAGGAGGAGGTACTGGTCTTGAGATTGATATAGATGAGAATGATACTTGCGAGCATTGTTACCAGCAATTGATCACTTGGAATCCAGAAGATGAAGAGATTGTAGCTGGATATCGATTGATATATTGTAAATATGCCAATATAGATGAAAACGGAATGATTAATCTTTCGACTGCTCATCTATTCAAGTTTTCAGAAACATTTTTACAAGACTACATTCCTCATACCATAGAATTAGGTCGGTCCTTTGTACAGCCCAAATATCAGCCTAGCTTAGACAATAGAAAAGGTCTTTTTTCTCTGGATAACCTTTGGGATGGATTGGGTGCTGTGGTGAAACTTCATCCAGAAGTAAAGTATCTGTTTGGAAAAGTGACGATGTATCCACATTACCACAGACAATCTAGAGATCTATTACTTTACTTTATGAATCACTATTTTCCCGACAATATGGAGTTGGTGAGGCCTTTGGATGATTTGAAATTGGGTTATGAGACAGATATTTCAGAAATGAAGGATCTGTTTGAAGGATTGAACTACAAGGAAGGCTATAAAGTCTTGAATACCAAAATACGTGCAAATGGTGAAAACATTCCGCCATTGATCAATACTTATATGAACCTTTCACCAACTATGAAAACTTTCGGAACAGCACTCAATGATGAGTTTGGCGCAGTGGAAGAGACAGGTATTTTGATTACAATTGATGACATCTATGAGAGCAAAAAACATAGGCACATGGATACATTTGACAGAGACAGAGATTTCAACAGTAGACAATGAAAAAGACACTTATAGTAGGAGCTACTACAAATCCCTCCAGGTATGCTTACTTAGCGGCTGAACTTTTAGGTAAAAAAGGTCAACCATTTGTACCTATTGGGATAAAATCAGGGGTGTTATTTGGAGAAGAAATCATAGATATCAAGTCTATGCCAGAAATAAGAGACTTGGACACCATTACATTATATATAGGACCACAGCATCAAGAAGAATGGTATGATTATTTGATAGGTTTGAAACCTTCAAGAATCATTTTTAACCCCGGAACTGAAAATCCAATTTTCGAAATGAAGGCAAAAGAAAATGGTATAGAGGTAGCTAAAGCTTGTACTTTAGTTCTATTGAGCACAGGTCAATATTGAACTTTTAATACAGTAGTGTCTGAAAATCAGAGAAATTGAAAATTGCAAATGATCATTCATGATCATGTAAGAGATAGTTACATAATCACACCTGCGATTGCCCAGCAATTTTGAAAACTTAAAGCTGTGTGCTCTCGATTTTTTTGTGTATTATTACGGATTAATTCATAGTCTATGAATTCTCTTTTTAATATAAAAGTAGGAGCTTAAAATTAGTTATGAGCGATAACAAACAAGAAAACAATAAGGATTATTCTGCAGGTAATATTCAGGTATTAGAAGGGTTGGAAGCCGTAAGGAAGAGACCTGCTATGTACATTGGTGATGTAGGAATCAAAGGACTTCATCATTTGATATGGGAGGTAGTGGACAACTCCATAGATGAAGCACTTGCTGGACACTGCGACACGATTCATGTCACTGTCAACGAAGACAATTCCGTAACAGTAGAAGATAATGGAAGAGGGATACCTACAGATTATCACCCAAAAGAAAAGAAATCAGCTCTTGAAGTAGTAATGACTGTCCTTCATGCTGGAGGAAAGTTTGATAAGGATACATACAAAGTATCTGGTGGACTTCATGGCGTAGGTGTATCCTGTGTGAATGCACTGTCAACCATGCTAAAAGCCACAGTACATAGAGGTGGTAAAGTATATGAGCAAGAATATGCCATCGGTGTGCCACAATATGACGTAAGAGAGATCGGTACAACAGACAAGCGTGGCACCATCATTCATTTCAAGCCTGATGGAAGTATCTTCAATGCTACTGAATACAAATACGAAACGATAGCCAATAGACTTAGAGAAATGGCTTTCTTGAATGCAGGAATCAGAATCTTCTTGAAGGATCTGAGAGAGCTAGAAGATGACGGCACTCCTAGATCCAATGAGTTCTATTCAGAAGGTGGCTTGGTTGAGTTTGTTCAGTACCTCGATGATACCAAAGAAAAGATCATAGAAGAACCGATTTACATAGAGTCTGAAAAGAATTCAGTACCAGTACAAGTAGCGATGAGCTACAATTCATCTTACTCCGAAAATGTGGTTTCTTATGTGAACACCATCAATACTTATGAAGGTGGATCTCACGTTTCTGGTTTTAGAAGGGCATTGACTAGGACCCTGAAAAGCTATGCTGACAAATCTGGCATGCTGGATAAGTTGAAGATTGAAGTGTCTGGAGATGACTTTAGAGAAGGATTGACAGCTGTGATATCTGTAAAAGTAGCAGAGCCGCAGTTTGAAGGACAGACGAAGACTAAGCTTGGGAACTCAGACGTAGTGGGAGCTGTGGATAGTGCTGTATCAGAAGTACTACAGATATGGCTAGAAGAACATCCCAAGGAAGCTAAGATCATTGTAGGAAAAGTAGTACTAGCAGCTCAAGCTAGACATGCAGCCCGCAAAGCCCGTGAGATGGTTCAAAGAAAGAACGTACTCGGAGGTGGTGGTCTTCCTGGTAAATTGGCGGATTGTGCCAATTCAGACCCTACGGTATGTGAGTTGTACCTCGTAGAGGGGGACTCAGCTGGAGGTTCAGCCAAGCAAGGTAGAGATAGAGATTTTCAAGCGATCTTACCACTCAAGGGTAAAATCCTCAATGTGGAAAAAGCACATGAGCATAAGATCTATGATAATGATGAGATCAAAAATATACTTACTGCTCTTGGAGTGAAATTCGGTACGATCAATGGAGATAGAGAGCTAGACCTTACAAATCTAAGATACCATAAGATTATTATCATGACGGATGCAGATATTGACGGATCTCACATTCGAACCCTAATTTTGACATTGTTCTTTAGGTATCTAAGAAGCTTGATTGAGAATGGATATGTTTATATCGCTCAGCCACCCCTTTACCTATTGAAAAAAGGGAAGGATGAAAGGTATGCCTACAACGAGGAAGACAGAAAACTCATCACGCGAGAGATGGTCGGTGATACAGGTAAAGAAGATAGTATCAACTTGCAGCGATACAAAGGATTAGGAGAAATGAACCCAGAACAATTGTGGACTACCACCATGGACCCGAACACAAGAACCCTGAAGCAAGTTACCATTGAATCTGCCGCAGAAGCAGACCATTTGTTCAGTATGCTCATGGGAGATGAGGTGCCTCCTAGAAGAGATTTTATTGAGAAAAATGCTAAATACGCTAAAATCGATACCTGATTTTGATGTTAGCCTATTAATAAATTCTTTAAAGGGAGCACAAGCTCCCTTTTTTTATTTCGTTAATAAATTCTTAAACTTCGGAAAGATTTTATGGATTATTATTAATTAGCTTTGTCTTAAGTTTATCAATATTATGCAAATAACAACCAAAGATAAGTTCGATAGTATCATTTATTCCAGCGACTTGGTAAGTAGAGATTTGAGTTGGATTAAGTTCAATGAAAGAGTTTTTGACCAATCCGTAAAGGAGAACCGTTCAATTTTTGAAAAGCTCAAATTTTTAGCGATTACCGCTTCCAATTTGGACGAGTTTTTCATGATCAGGGTAGGGTCTTTGTACAATTACTTAGATTATGACAAAGAAAGAGTCGATTATTCAGGATTGAGAGAAGAACCTTTCAAGATGAAATTAATGCTTGAATGCCAAGATTTTCATAAATCTCAACAAGAACATTTTCAAAAGAATCTACTTCCTAATATGGAAGAGTCAGGATTTAGATTGAGTAATGTGAAAAACCTTACTCCTGAAGAGCAGGAATATATCAAGTCTTATTTTACAAAGGCCATATACCCTATGTTGACACCAATGGTCTATGATGGATATAGAACTTTTCCCATCTTGATGAACAAGCTTTTGGTGTTTGGTATAGTGACCTTAGCTCCAGGTGAGAAGAAAGAAAATAGAAAACTATCATTTGTTCAAATTCCAGCTAATATTCCAAGATTCTTTGAAGTGGAGCGTGAAGACGTGGTGATTTATATTCCGATCGAAGAAGTGATTAGAGAGAATCTGATTTCCTTGTTCAGAAATGTCAATATTGAATCTGTAAACTTATTCCGAATCACTAGAAATGGAGATTTTACACTTGAAGAAAGTGAAGATATGGATGCTAACTTCCTCGAAGAAGTAAAGCGTAAACTCAATGAAAGAAAATCTGGCAGGGTAGTCCGTATCGAAATTGAAGAAGGTTACAGCAAATGGATGATCAACCTACTCAAGGAGAGATGGAACATTCAAGACGATAGCATATTTAAAGTAGATAGGCGCAGCATGATGGACTTCACAGGTCTATGGCAAGTGATAGGCAACAAGCGATTCAAAGATAAGCTACCTCAAATGCCAGCTCCTGTTCATCCTCTCTCTTATCCTGAGGAAGGTACTGAAGATATTTTTCAAGTATTGAAAAATAGAGATATCCTTTTGCACCATCCTTATAATAACATAGACTCGATTTTGGAGCTGATAGAAAAAGCAGCAGATGATGTCAATGTGATGGCAATCAAGATGACTATATATAGGCTGGCAAGTGATTCAAGAATAACGAAAGCTTTACTCAGAGCAGCTGAAAATGGGAAACACGTCTCCGTATTGTTCGAAGTGAAGGCAAGGTTTGATGAAGAAAATAATATCAGAGAAGCAAAGAAATTACAAAAAGCGGGATGTTTCGTGATCTATGGTATATCCAATCTCAAGACACATACCAAGCTAATGCTCATCGTAAAAAAAGATGAAAATAGAATCACACGTTTCGTCCATCTTGGCTCTGGTAATTACAACGAGGATACAGCAAGGCTTTACACTGATATTGGTTTGCTGACGACCAATGAAGTGTTGGCAAATGATGTATCTGAATTCTTTAATGTAATCACCGGGCACTCTATACCTGATACATATGACAGTTTGATCACTGCTCCTCGTGATATGAGGAATCAATTGATTAGTTTTATTGACCAAGAGTCAGAAAATGCAAAACAGGGTCTACCTAGTGGTATTTTTATAAAAGTAAACTCTCTTGAAGATTCTGAAATTATTTATGCATTGTATAGAGCATCCCAAGCAGGGGTAAAGATTAAGCTAATCATCAGAGGTATTTGCTGTCTAAGACCAGGTAGAGAAAACCTAAGCGAAAACATCGAGGTGCTTTCTATTGTGGGTGATTATTTGGAGCATTCTAGAATATACCACTTCCATAATAATGGCAAAACAAGAACCTATGCAGGTAGTGCCGATATGATGGTGAGAAGCTTCGATAAAAGGTTAGAATCCTTGTTCAGGGTAGATTCGCCGCTGTTGGAAAAGCAATTGATGAATATACTGTCTTATAATCTACGAGACAATGTCAATTCCTACCGCATGCTAGAAGATGGAACCTACGAAGCAAAAGTTCCAGCAGAAGGGGAGCCAATGTTTAACATCCATAGAGAGTTTTTCAATCTCAATGTAGATGATGTGATGAATGTAAAACTAGTATGATATTAATTTATTCCAATTAGTGCAGGCCAGGTGTTTGAAGTTTTTACTCAGAAGTAATCTTCTATTTCTTTAAAATACATATCCTGGACTAAAGGCGGCTTTGTATCAAATTAATTTACCCTCCTTATGTTTTCAATAATGATGATATAAAGAGGGTAAGTTTTTTTTCAAGGATGAATTGCTTGATTTATTTGGCAATGTCTATCTTCACCTTTACTTTTTTTAGCTTTTCCTTATTCACAAGATGGACAAGTTTATCTGAAAGATTTCTTTTTACAGCCACGTAGGAAGCTTTGTCTAGTATGTAGATTTGCCCAATGTCATCGCCTTTTATGCCCCCCTTTTTTGTAAGGAGTCCAACAATATCCCCTTTGCTAATTTTATCACTTTTTCCTGCACTGATAAAAATACATTCATAAGCTGGCAAAATCAGATCCTGAGGTTTCTCATCTGGATTACAAATCTCAACCTCACCTTCTATAAATCTAGGAAGATATTCATCATCTGTAAGGAATACATAACTAGTTCCTTCAGCTTCCATTCTGGCTGTCCGCCCATTTCTATGGATGTAAGCGTCCTCTTGTTTTGGAAGCTGATAATGAATCACATGCTTGATATCTGGAATATCTAGACCACGTGAGGCCAAATCAGTCGCTATAAGGATGCTTGAAGATCCGTTACGAAATTTGATGAGGTTTATTTCCCTATCTTGCTGCTCAAGACCACCATGTAAGATGGCATGCGGGTATTCAAAATCATGAAAAAATTGGCTCAACCTATTCACAGCTTCTCTGTGATTACAAAAAATAATGCACTGCTCACCTTTAAATCCAGATACTAAGCTTAACAAAATATCACCCTTCACCTTTGTCTGAGCATGGACAACTTTTTGTTTAAGCAGATTCTTTTCAGTTTCACCGATAAAATTAAGCTTAACTGAATCATCGAATGGTAAAAAATCTGGTAATCTTCTCAAATCTGTAGCGGAGGTCAAAATAAAGCCTTGTTTTAGCTTGATGGATTTGAATATCTCACCTATTTGATCTTCAAAGCCCAGTTCTAATGATTTGTCAAATTCATCTAAGACAATAAGTTTGGTATCAGATAGGTCAATATTTTCTTGGGCTATATGATCGATCAACCTTCCTGGTGTTCCAATCACCAAAGCAGGGGTGTCAACTAGCGCATTTCTTTCAATTCTCATTTCATGCCCACCATACACGCAAGTGGCTTTGAATGGAGATTTAATAGATTTGAAAACTTCCAATACCTGTAATGCAAGCTCCCTAGTCGGTACTATGATCAGTCCTTGAACGTTTTTTGAATCAGGGTCAAAAGTTTGAAGCATAGGAATCAGAAATCCTAAAGTCTTACCAGAACCAGTTGGCGCAAGCAAGATTACATTTTTATGATTTTGGAACTTAGTGATGATTTCATGTTGAATCTCTTTCAATTCCTCAAACCCTAACTGGGATAAAACTTGGCTTACAATCTTTTGGTAATCTTTCATCCTACAAATGTAGGATTTTATACTAGGATTACTTCTTGTATTTTATTTTTACATCAGTTTCGCCAGCATCGAGGAGATCTATTTTTTTTGCTGCCTTTTTGGAGAGATCTATTATCCTTCCACTTACAAATGGACCCCGGTCATTGATACGAACCCGAACCCTTTTCCCATTAGTCTGATTGATTACCTTTACTTTGGTGCCAAAGGGTAAAGTCTTGTGAGCAGCTGTCATTTTATGTTTTTTGTACTTTTCACCATTTGCGGTAGTCCTCCCATGAAACTTATCGTGATAGTAGGAAGCTTTGCCTGTTTGCGATACTTTTGGACTGCATGATATGGAAATGAATAAAATGAAAAGTGTTAGAAAGGATAAATTCTTATTCATGGGGAGTTATTTGATCTAAAACCTGATATTCAATATTAAGTCTTTCAATCAAACAGGATGCCGAAATTGAATAAATGAATTGTTTGAAAATTGGTAGCATCCTCACCAGTTGACCTTTGACTATCTACAATTGTGACTTTTGAAAAAAACCACTTATGTAATTTCGTTTGGAACATCAATTGTCAAATTTTTATATTGCTCACTATTCATTTTGACATACAATCTACCCAGTGACTATACGAATGAAATCAAACCCATATAGAATGATGCTTTTAGGATCATTTGCATTAATTGTTTGCCTATTTGGATTCAACAATCATCAGGCTCCTTTTGAGCCATACCAACAGCAAATTCCGAATACCGACTTAAAATTCTCTATGATGCCCATACCCGCAGGTACATTTGTTATGGGAGCTTCAGTAAATGAAATAGGATTTCAAGAAGACGAATCTCCTCAGAGAGAAATACACATTGATGCATTTTGGATGGGTGCCCATGAAGTCACCTGGGATTTGTTTGAGTTATTTTTGGATAAGAACCTGGAAATTGGTATCAGTACAAAGCCCTTGACACACCAAGTTGATGGACTTACAAGACCGTCAACACCTTATTTAGATATGACTTTTGGTATGGGGAAAGGTTCCAAACCAGCAGTGGGAATGACCCAATACGGGGCAATCCAATTTTGCAGGTGGTTGTATTTGAAAACGGGAGTATTTTATCGGTTACCTACAGAAGCTGAATGGGAATATGCTGCAAGAGCAGGAAGTAGTGATAGTTATTTTTTTGGGAGTGATTCTGATTTGATGAGTGAATACGCAATCTACAGTCATAATAGCCATAAAGTAACAAGTACCGTAGGTTCAAAATCTCCTAATCCATGGGGCCTTTACGACATATTAGGAAATGTAATGGAATGGACGGGAGATTTTTATGCTAACTATGTAGATGATGAAAGTCAAAATAAAAATCCAAAAGTAGTTTCAGATCAACTCTATCCACAAGTACTTAGAGGAGGCCATTATGAAAGTGAAGTTGAAGATTTGAGGGTTGCTAGGCGCTTCGGTTCTGACCCCGTTTGGAAGCAATTGGATCCACAGATTCCAAAGAGCAGGTGGTGGTTTCCAGAAGCTCCATTTGTAGGTATGCGAGTGGTAAGACCTTTAAATACACCGTCAGAATCAGAGATCCAAGCCTATTTTGACCGTATCCCACCTGCTGATTTTTAAAAAATTTATTGGGTGTTTTTATCAATGAAAATTTCTGACATGTATATAATAAGCAAGAAAAGTTACCAAGCCAACAAAATGTTTTGACATTTAGAAATCTAGATGGACAACCTTCGTCTTGTACAAGTTACTAATGAATATTAATCAGTAAGTAATATTTTAGGAGAATGAATTAGTACTTCTAAAAAAGCGGATATTAATTATTATGGATATACGAAACTTTGCCAATAACATTACAAAATTCCGATTTATCTAACTTCCGATATAAATTGATATAGGATACTTATGGATATTGATCATTAACAACCTTTTGAGCCAATGAATTGAAGTTGCTGGCCAAAAAGTGTATAATCAGAATAATTATTATAACAATTTCAATAACCTATTAAACAATAACCAAATGAACCAAAGAAGAAAATTTATCAAGACATCTGCCCTTATCGCAGGATCGACCTTATTCAGTCCCTATGTATTGCCAAAGGCTTTTGCTACCGGGGATGATGTGATCAAGATAGCTTTGATAGGCTGTGGTGGGAGAGGAACAGGTGCTGTTTTTCAAGCTTTTGACACAGGATATAATATCAAGCTAGTTGCGATGGCGGATGTCTTCAGAGATAGGCTAGATGGGAGCTTTGCACCAATCTTTCAAAAGTATGGCAAGGATAAGGTAGATGTACCAGAGGATAGAAAGTATGTAGGATTTGATGCATACAAAGAGGCTATGAAAGAAGCAGATGTAGTGATACTTACTACACCTCCAGGATTTAGGCCTGATCACTTTGCAGAAGCTATCCGACAAAACAAGCAAGTATTTATGGAGAAGCCAGTTGCGGTTGATGCTGTTGGAATCCGTAAAGTATTGCAAGCATCCAAAGAAGCTAAGGAGAAAAAGTTGAATGTAGTAGTAGGACTTCAAAGGAGATATCAAGATAATTATAAAGAGACAATTAGTCGCATTAATGAAGGGGCTATAGGGGATATTGTGTCTGGCCAAGTATATTGGAATGATGGAGGAGTATGGGTCAATCAGCGAACAGCTGGCATGACCGAGATGGAATATCAATTGAGAAATTGGTATTATTTCAATTGGCTATGTGGAGATCATATTCTTGAACAGCATGTACATAACATAGATGTGATGAATTGGGTGAAAGGTTCATATCCTATCAAAGCGGAAGGAACTGGGGGGAGATTTACACGTACTGGAAAAGAATTCGGAGAAATATTTGATCACCATTCGGTTACCTATACTTTTGAAGATGGTTCGGTGATATTGGGAGAGTGTAGACACTTTTCGGGTGCTCACAATCGTGTAGATGAATCGTTTCAAGGGACAAAAGGGCGTGCCTATATGAATGCAGGAAACAGAGGGCAACTTTGGGATGGGAGTGGCAAATCCCTCTATGAACATGATACAAAAGGAAACAGAAATCCATTTCAAACTGAACATGACGAGCTTTTTAAAGCAATTTCATCTGGAGAGTATAAGTTTCATGATGCTGATTATGCTGCCAAAAGCACCATGACTGCTATCATGGGTAGAGCTGCTACTTACTCTGGAAAAGTTATATCTTGGGAAGATTGTATGGCTTCGGAATTAGATCTCATGCCAGAAAAACTAGGCTGGTCAGAGCTTCCAAAATCACTTCCAAATGAAGATGGATTTTATCCGATTGCAGTACCAGGCAAATCAAAAATGATATGAGCATGAAAAGGAGAAAATTTATTGAGAAGATTTCTTGGGCTACGGTATTGACTACAATGGTACCTTTTGCAATGGAAGCCAAATCTCCGAAAGCTGTTAGAAATTTCAAGCTAAACTATGGACCTCATTTTGGGATGTTTGAGCAGCACGCAGGTAAAGACTTGATGTCACAACTTGACTTTATGGCTGATCAAGGATTTCGTTCATTGGAAGATAATGGGATGCTTGGAAGATCCACTGATGATCAAAACAAAATTTCCAAAAGGCTAGAAAAGCTCAATATGAAAATGGGCGTTTTTGTAGTGGATGGAGGAGATAATTGGAAAGTATCATTGACCTCGGGGAAAAGGGAGTTTTTGGATAATTTTCTAGATACTTGTAAAAGGTCTGTCGAAGTTGCCAAAAGAGTGAATGCTCAATGGATGACCGTAGTACCTGGTTTTTTTGAAAGAAACTTACCCATAGGCATACAAACAGGACATGTCATAGAAGCGTTGAAAAGAGGTGCAGAGATCTTTGAGCCACATGGGATGGTGATGGTTTTAGAACCTTTGAGTGATACACCTGAGCTATTTTTGAGACATTCAGATCAAAGCTACAGTATATGTAAAGCCGTGGGTAGCCCCGCTTGCAAGATTCTTTACGATTCTTACCATTTGCAAAGAAATGAAGGAAATTTAATTTCGAACATTGATAAATGCTGGGACGAAATTGCCTACTTTCAGGTGGGAGATAATCCTGGTCGAAAAGAACCAGGAACTGGAGAGATCAACCACCAAAACATGTTCAAATATATCTATGATAAAGGATACGATGGTATCATTGGTATGGAGCATGGTTTGTCCCAAAGAGGATTGGAAGGAGAGAAAAAATTGATAGCTTCTTATGTTGAGGCAGATAATTTTTGATAAAACTAAAACAAATAATAATTACCCTATGAAATTCAAAATCCAGTCATTATTGATTGCACTGTTTTTATGCAGTACTTTATCCTATGCCCAATTATCTGAAACACTACCCATCATTCCCCATCCTCAAGAGTTTCAGATAGGAGATGGTGAATTTGTTTTGACAGATAAAATGCAAGTTTTCTCAGAAAATGAATCGCTTAGAAATTCTGTTTCACTCTTGAACTTTCAGCTAGAGAAATTATATGGTATACAACTAAAACCAATCCTAAGATCTGAAAATAGCACCAAAATTAAATTAATTCATGATCCAAAAGTAGAACCTGAATCTTATCAGCTTCAAGTGGATCCAAATAGCATTCAAATAGTAGGAGGTGAGGCAGGAGTGTTTTACGGACTACAATCCTTGTTGCAACTCATCAAGGAAGAAGATGGAAAATTGAAAATTGCTAGTGTCGACATCAAAGATAAGCCTGAGTTTGGATATCGCGGATTGATGATAGATGTGAGTAGACATTTTAGGTCTTTGGACGAAATGAAAGAAATAGTAGACCTAATGGCTCATTTCAAACTGAATAGATTACACTGGCATCTCACTGATGATCAAGGCTGGAGATTAGAAATAAAAAAATATCCTAAGCTAACACAGCAAGCTGCATGGAGAGATTCTACCATAATTGGTCAGTATGGTGATTTTAAGCCATTTATCTATGATGGTAAGCCGCATGGTGGTTTTTATACCCAAAGTGAGGCTAGGGAACTAGTAGCATATGCTGCCAAAAGGCATATAACAGTCATTCCAGAAATAGAACTTCCAGGTCATACATCAGCAGTCCTTGCAGCTTATCCGGAGTTTGGAAGTTTTGATGTAGTCAATGGCGTCCCGTTAAAAGGAAATATTGACGCAAAAAGAGAGAATGGAAACCCTTACAATAATGAAATTCTAGGCTTTGTACCAGGTTATTGGGGTATTCTGTACAATATTTTTGGACCAAAAGAGCAAACTTTTCAGTTTTTGGAAGATGTGCTTACCGAAGTGATGGAAATTTTTCCAAGTAAATATATTCATATAGGTGGAGATGAAGTACCAAAGGATCACTGGATTACCTCAAGTCTAGCTCAAGAAGTTATCAAAAGAGAAAAGCTTAAGGATGAGCATGAGCTTCAAAGCTATTTCATCAAAAGAATTGAAAAATTCTTGAATAGTAAGGGAAGAAACCTAATCGGATGGGATGAAATTTTGGAGGGAGGACTAGCTCCAAACGCTACAGTTATGAGTTGGAGAGGAGAAGCTGGAGGTATTGCAGCAGCAAAGATGGGACACGATGTGATAATGACACCAAACAGCCATATGTATTTTGATCATGGACAAGGAAAGCAATCAGAAGAGCCTCTTTTTATATGTTGCTATTTGCCACTTGAAAAAGTGTACAGTTATCATCCAAGACCTAAGGATTTGACAACAGATCAACAAAAGCATGTTTTGGGTGTACAGGCCAATATGTGGACTGAATATGTGCCATCAAATGAAAAAATTCAATACATGATTTTCCCAAGGCTCCTAGCTCTATCTGAAGTGGCATGGATGCCTAAAGAAAAGAAAGAGTATGATCAGTTTGCAAAAACAAGACTTCCTGAAAGTCTCAATAGACTAGAAAAATTGGGAGTAAATTTTAGAATTCCAGAAGCTCAAGTAGAAATTTCTACCAATGGAAGTAAGAAAGAAGTGAAACTAACCTCAAGTGTGTCTGGAAGTAAGATTTATTATACATTTGACGGGCATTTGGCAGATAGAAGTTCACATTTGTATCAAGATAAAATTGATATGCCCATCGTGGGTTCAGGACAAAATCCATTGAAACTGAATTACATCATCGTCACGCCTGGTAATAGACAAAGCGGAATGTATAGTATAGTCATTGATTGATTAATTGGAATTAGTTTTAAATAACTTTGCCATTGATGGGTGATAGAAACCTATCTATAATAATCGCTGTAGATTATTTTGCTATGATTGATATCTTCAATCATAGCTTATGGCGAGGGGAAGAATATACATAAAAACGAACTGCTTGATTCAACCTTAATCATTTAATAATATGAACAAAAAAAGAAGGGAATTTTTGAAAATTTCAGGTCTCAGCGGTTTCGGACTATTAGGGACTTCTTTGAGTAATTTCAGCTCTGCTGATCAGCTTAAAAAGCTTCCTGATCATATTAAAAGTCCTTTTAATCAGCATTTCAATATGTCAGGTTATGCCGCTCCAAAACTTGATAGTGTTAGAGTGGGGTTCATAGGATTGGGTATGAGAGGGCCTTCTGCTGTATCAAGAATGAGTAGAATTGAAGGAGTTGAGATAGTGGCTCTATGTGATCTTAAAGAGGAAAAAGTAAAAAAAGTATCAAGTTCATTAAAAAATATCAATTCAAAGCCGGCTCAATATGCTGGGAGTTCTGATGTATGGAAAGAATTGGTAGACAGAGATGATCTAGACCTGATTTATATAGCCACTCCTTGGGAGTGGCATACTCCTATGGCGGTGTACGCTATGGAAGCTGGAAAACATGTAGCTGTTGAAGTACCAGCAGCGAAGACAATTGAGGAATGTTGGCAATTGGTAGAAACTTCAGAAAAAACTAAAAAGCATTGTATGATGCTTGAAAATTGCTGTTATGACTTTTTTGAATTGATGACCTTGAGTATGGCTAGAGATGGTTTTTTTGGGGATATTCTCCACGCTGAGGGTGCTTATATTCACGACCTTTTAGAGCTGAATTTCTCTAAAGAAGCCTACGAAGACATGTGGCGATTGAAAGAAAATTTCAGAGATGGAAACTTATATCCTACGCATGGTCTTGGACCAATTGCCCAAATAATGAATATCAATAGAGGGGATCAATTCGACTATTTATCATCACTTTCTTCGGCTGATTTTCACATGGGAAATAAGGCGAATGAGCTCGCAAATACTGATGGATTCTATGATTCATTCAAGAATAAAAGTTTTGGAGGCAACATGAATACTACAATGATAAAGACAAAGCAAGGTAAATCTTTGATGCTACAACATGACGTAACATCACCGAGGCCATATTCTAGACTTCATGCGATAAGTGGAACGAAAGCATTTGCACAAAAATACCCCAGTGAAAGGATATCACGTGGTCATTCTTGGATATCAGAACAGGAAGTTTCTGAATTGAGAGAGAAATATACTCCAGAAATCATCAAAAAAGTAGGAGATTTGGCACAGAAAATTGGTGGACATGGAGGTATGGATTTTATGATGGAATGGCGTCTTGTAGATTGCCTTAGAAACGGCTTGCCATTAGATCAAGATGTATATGATGCTGCACTTTGGTCTGTAATTTCACCATTGAGTGAATGGTCAGTACTCAATAGATCAAACTCAATTGATGTTCCTGATTTCACTCGTGGCGCATGGAAAACCAACATACCCATTGATATTACCCTAAATGGTGGTGGCTCAACCTCAGTAAAAATGTAAAACAATTTCTTAATATTAAATTTTGATTGATACATTGATTTGAAGTTATTTTTGATTCAGCTTCACCTTGCTTTATTTTAAACTATGACACAAACAACAGATCATTCACGAAGAGATTTTTTTAAAAAAGCGAGCATGCTGTTGGGTGGACTTTCTGTCTCTAGCCCTTTGATAGCAGCTATTCAAAAAGCCTATGATATTCAATCGAATCCAGGTAGTAGCTTCTATGATGCAGAACATATCGTCTTCTTAATGCAAGAAAATAGATCCTTTGATCATTGTTTTGGATCTTTGAAGGGAGTGAGGGGATTTAATGATCCTCGCGCCATTAAGCTATCCAATGGAAATCCCGTATGGTTTCAGCCAGATAGTAATGGTAAGTCTTACCCTCCGTTTAGGTTGAACATGAAGGATTCAAATGCCACTTGGTTAGGAGATTTGCCACATTCTTGGGAAAATCAAGTTGATGCATATAATGCAGGAAAGTTTGATAAATGGATAATAGCCAAAAAGCCTTCGAATAAGGAGTTCAATCATATTCCATTGACTATGGGTTATTATCAGCGGCAAGATATTCCCTTTTATTATGCTCTAGCTGATGCCTTTACTGTTGCTGATCAGCACTTCTGCTCCTCACTGACAGGAACTACTACCAATAGGATGTTTTTTTGGACTGGAAAGACTCATGGGGCTGATGGTGATAAACCAAAAGTTAGAAATTCTGAAGTCGACTATGAAAAAGAGGTGGATTGGTTAACTTTTCCGGAAATTTTGGAAGATAATCAGGTCTCATGGAGAATCTATCAAAATGAAGTAAGCATCAAAACAGGTCTTTCTGGAGAAGCAGAAAGCCTTTTGGCTAATTTTACAGATAATAACTTGGAATGGTTTAGCCAGTATCAAGTCAGGTTCTGCAAAGGGCATTTGAATTATTGCAAAACCGTAAATGACACTTTTCCAGAAATCATAGATAAGGCAGAGAAAGAACTGCTTACCACTAAACTGGAAGACATAGCAGGTTTAGAGCTAGAATTGAGTAAAAAGAGGAAAACTCTTTTATATGCCATCAAAACTTTAAAAGATTACAGTCAGGCAAATTTCCTTAAGCTTGACCAGAGGTCAAGAAAATTACATAGCCGCGCATTTGTTACCAACGAAAATGATCCAGATTATCATAAAATTGATTCCTTTGCTTATGAAAATAATGGAGAAATCCACGAGGTTTATATACCAAAAGGCGATATATTAAAATCGTTTAGAGATGATGTCAAAAATGGGAAACTACCCACCGTGTCATGGCTAGTTGCTCCCCAGAAATTTTCAGATCACCCATCTTCTCCATGGTATGGTGCTTGGTATGTATCCGAAGTGTTGAATATACTTACTGAAAACCCTGAAATGTGGAAAAAAACAATCTTCATCTTAAACTATGATGAAAATGATGGTTATTTTGATCATATTCCTCCATTTTTAGCTCCAAATGAGCAAGACCAGCAAACTGGTAAGCTATCAAAAGGCTTGAGTACAAAAGGAGAGTGGGTAAGCTATGAACAAGAGATTCAAGCTGGATTTGATCAAAAGGATGCAAGAGAAAGTCCAGTGGGATTAGGATATAGGGTACCTCTAATTGTGGCTTCGCCTTGGTCTAAGGGAGGTTGGGTGAATTCTCAAATTTGTGATTTAACATCGAGTTTGATGTTTTTAGAAACTTTTTTAAGTAAAAAAACTAGGAAAGCAATTCATTGCCCCAATATTAGTTCCTGGAGAAGGGAGATTTGTGGAGACCTAACTTCAATGTTTAGAGAGGTAGATGGACAGCATTTAGATTTTGGGGCTATTGATCAAAAGGCTCACATGGAATGGATACATTCTGCAAAAAGTTTGAATCTTCCAAAGGATTTTGTCACGGTCCATGAGGAGGATTTGTTTTCTGACCAATGCCAACAGTTTATCAGCCCACAGGAAGTAGGAGTGAAGCCTTCCAACATTATACCCTACGAGCATTATTGTGATTTAGAATTGGATTCGAATAAAATTAAGACTTTCTTTTCATGTGGAGAAGAGATTTTTGGTAAGCAATCTAAAGGTGCACCTTTAAAAGTGTTTGCTAGAGCTGGATATCGAAATCCTCAAAAAGATTCGAATCAATTTGCGTGGGATTTTGCAGTAAAGACTGGTGATACTTTATCATATGAATGGTTTCAAGAATGTTTTGAGGATGGAGAGGTTGCACTTGATATTCATGGGCCAAATGGTTTTTGGAGATCTATAATGTCAAAAAAATCAAATAACCATAAATTGGGATTTGCAACAAAATATAAGGCGACTAATTCAGATCATATTTCAATCACACTAATCCTAAACAACAATAGCAAGGATGCTTTCACTGCTTTATTAATTGATAATCAATTCCCTGAAATTTCGAAGAAAATCCTTTTTCAACCTAATGATAAATACCTTTGGACAGTTGATCTTTCGAAAACAAAGGGTTGGTATGACCTATCAGTGAGCAAACTTGATAAAAGCTTTGAATATCATTTGGCTGGTAGAGTGGATGGTGCGTTTAGCACGATTACAGATCCCCAAATGGGGCATATAACCATAAAAGGCCAATCAATGTAAATTGACTAGCCTCTTAAAGTGATTTTCTATTTGATTGAATAACTATATAAACCCTTCAATGGATTTTTCTAGTTCCCTTGCGTGAGACAAAAACTCCTCGACATTCATATCTTTGATATAGATCAAACCATGGCTAGCTCTTACTTTGGCAGATTCATGTAAGTAGAAGTAATTTTTGCCAAGTAGTAATTGGATATCTTGGAGCTGATCTACCCAAATTCTTTTTGCGACAGTACTGAACTTACCATTATGTGCATAGCTAGGGAATGATGCATTTACTTGACTTAAATAGCAATTTGCAAATGAATCTTCCATGACAGACATATCACCAAGAGAGACTGGTACGATTACATTTGCTTCATAAGGTTCGAATTTGAACCAAACGTTTCTGTAACCTACAACCCGGAAATTCTCTAAATTTTCCTCTTCATTCCATTGTCTCACTGCCTCAGCAGTTGCCTGCAAAACCTTATAATGTGTGTCTGGTCCCGAACCCTCAGGGTCGAGGGTTAAACTCAAAATCGTTGGTTTTACTTTTCTCAGCAAATCAAGGATAGGTTCGACGTCTCTCTTCTTGTCGGGTTGCTCTGTGAAAATGTCCCCAGTATAGAATCCAAGACGTAAGTGATGTACATTTTTGACTTGAACTCCAAAATGAGCCCAAACCAACTCCTCCTCAAACTCTCTGACCATACCTTTCAACTTTTGAATTTTTGAAGGATTCTTTTCACCATCATAAGAATTCCTAAGGATACTGATCAAGTCATTGATAGTTTCTCGTAAAGTTTGTTGATTTTTCACTTCATAAATACCTACAATAGCTCGAACAAGTCTATGACATAATCCTCTCAATCGTTGATTGGCATTTTCAGAAGCCACATTGGTGAGAAAATGATAGACATCTTTATCCGTTTTAAGCTTGTAACCGACATCAAAGAAATCCTCATATTTCACCATTTGAATTTCATTATTGTCCAATAGCTTCTTTGTATGAAGCAAGGTGTCAATGATGAAAGTGTTTGTCACAGCTGTAAATCCTGAAGTAAGTACGGAGAAATGTACTTCATTTGAATTCTCTTGAAGTTGAGTAGTGATCTGAGGCAGAATTCCCAAAGAGATATCATCATGATGTGGACCAGTATGAAGAATCACCTCATTACTTTGTCTTTCTGTGCCTCTTTTCATTTTTGCGATCATGCTTTCCATGACTTTTTCAACTGTATTCTCGGAAAGATCGGGAATCATCGAAGTGTATTTATCTTTTTTCAAATCCTCCAACTTCAATCTATCTCCATACTTCTTCAATTTTTTGCATAAAGAGATCACAGCTCTTTCGGTCTTTTCCCAAGTCCATTCACCCTCTGAGTAGTAAGCATCTACTGAATCTGTGAGTTTAATCGCCGCACCTTTTGTGAGATAAAATCTACCGTTCTTCAATTTTTGAATGCTTGTAGCAGGATATAAGTTGTTCAGCGGGTTTTCTAAGGAGTCTTTGATGATCTGGGCCTTAGCCTCTCCAGCTGCTATTATGATGGCGACTGCGTCTGAATTGTAAGTGATCGTATCCAAGCCTATCGTAATGACTAGCCTATTTGAAGAAACCTCAATGCCACCCAAATCACCTGCTGCTACTGCTTGAGTTTCGAAGTTTGTTTCTGTCAGCCTAGTTGCTGAATACATATGGGTGCCTCGCGTGTTGAAGGCTATGTGTCCATCGGGACCTATTCCACCAAGGAAAAAACCAATGCCTCCCTTGGACCTGATTTTATCTTCATATTCACCACACCATTTATCGATGAGATAAATTGATTCTTGCTGAATCCTCTCCAGGTCATTGATCGGCTCCCTAAACCTTAAAGAAAGATCTACATGAAGCTTTGGAAAAACTTCACTGAAATGCCTTCCTCCAGCAAGTGGAATTTCATCAGAATTTATAAGTATTGCATTATCAGGATTTAGACCGAAACCTTCAATGTAAAATTTGTTTACATAGTGAAAGAAACTGTTTGCTTGCTTTGATGAGATGGGGAAAAATTCATCTATTTGTACAAATGTAAGGTTTCGTAAGTTTGGCTTTTCACATTTATCCAATCCATATTTTTTCCTGATATCCTTACCCTTCTGATTTTCCCAATTTTCAAGAATGTACTTTGTCCACTTGATAAAATATTCAGGAGTCTTTCCAGTTGGTAGACTGATTACTCCATCAGGATTGCTTGAAACCCACTCTAGAAACCTACAAGCTGTGATCAACCCTAGTTTGGGAAAGTTATCAACTGTAATGTAAGGAGTCAAAGTATTGCTAGCCTTTTGTTTAGATTCATGAACAAATGCTAGTTCGACGGGACTGAGATTAATCTGAGTATTCATGGTCATTGATATTTGGAAATGATATGGTGTTTATTTTACTAAATTCGATTTTATAATGAGCTACTTTTGACTTCTTTTAATTATTGATTTAAGTCCCAAATGGTTTTGAAATAACAGCACCGAATATTTTTTATTCATCTTATTCAAATGTTTTTATTGAATAAATAATTAATTGAAACTGAAATTTTCCGAAATAAAAGTAGTAATAAAACGAATGAATATGAAAATAAATCAAATAAAAAATAGCAAAAAATTTGTTGAAAACTTATTTAATTTTCATGATGGTTTTAATTCCTTTTGGTATTATGCAATTTGAAAGAAATTATGCTTATCTTTGAATTCACTATTTAATTCGTGAGTTTAGTAATAAACATCCCCAAATGAAAAAAACGGCTTTAAGAAGATCGAAAATACTTGAAGAATTGGAATCAAGCGGTCAAGTAAATGTTGCTGAACTCAGCAAAGAGTTTCAGGTGAGCGAGGTGACTATCAGGAATGATTTGGCAAATTTGGAGAGAAATAAGCTATTGGTCAGGGCTCACGGAGGTGCTTTTAAGACAAATACCTTGGCCGTTCATGTAGCAGAAAGAAAGAAGACCAACTTAGAAGCCAAAAAAGCTATCGGAAGGGCAGCTGCTGAATTGATAGTCGAAGGAGACTCCATCATTCTGGATTCAGGGACTACTACCTTGGAGGTATCTAAAAATATAGGGAATTTTGAAAGGCTATCAGTTATTAGCAATGCTTTGGACATCATCAATAACCTTGCTAGCTCAGAAAATATTGAGGTGATAGTACCAGGCGGATTTTTGAGAAAGTTTTCGATGTCTTTAGTCGGTCCGCTTGCAGAAAAAAACTTCAAGCAAGTGCATTGTAATAAATTGTTTTTAGGTGTAGATGGATTCAAATCAGATCATGGCATATATACTTATAATATGGAAGAAGCGTACCTCAATCAATTGATGATAGAGGTAGCGGAAGAAGTAATTGTCGTCGCTGATTCTTCCAAATTCAAAAAAATTGGATTCGCATTTATAGCAGGCTTTAGTAAAATCCATAAAGTGATTACCGATAATGGTATAGAAGAGGAATTTATTAAGATGCTTCAGAGGAATAATGTAGAGGTTATAATTGCAAATTAAAATTCTATAGAACTTTTTAGGTTGTTAAACTTACGTAACAATGCGTAGCATACATTCTTGGTTATCTTATTCGGGTTTAGCTATCTTCATATCTAGATAAAAAACTAAATATTATGAGCTGGATAGCATACATTATTTTTGGATTGATTGCAGGTGTTATTGCAAAGATGATTCATCCAGGAAAGGATCCTGGAGGATGGATAATTACTATTTTGCTGGGGATCTTAGGTTCTTTGGTAGGAAGATGGTTAGCTGGTATTTTAGGCTTGGTGGTCAGTGGGAGTTTTTGGAGTCCTATGAATTGGATTGTATCCATTGGCGGGGCTGTACTACTGCTATTCATTCATGCTAAGTTGACCAAAAAATAAATTTTTGTTTTTTCTTATAAACAAACTTTTTCTTGTAATTGGGGGTTCTAAACTTACATTTTCACAATTAAGTTGAACTTAGAATCGAAAGAAATGCAAGATTTAGAACAAAAAACAGTTTTGATTACAGGTGGGAGTAAAGGAATAGGATTTGGTATTGCTGAATCCTTATTAGCAGCTGGTATGAGAGTCGCCATCACCAGTAGATCTCAAGAGGCTGCTGATGAAGCTGCTTCCAAATTGCAAAAAATAGGTAAAGGGGAGGTAATCGGAATAGCCGCAGATGTAAGAAATCTAGAGTCTCAAGAAAATGCTGTAAGTAAATTGATAGATCAGTGGGGACAACTGGACGTAGTCATTGCAAATGCTGGAATTGGTCACTTTGCTTCGATAGAAAATTTGACCTCAGAACAATGGCAAGAAACAATAGATACCAATTTGACAGGTGTTTTTTATAGCATCAAAGCAGGACTTGAAGGATTAAAAAGCACCAAAGGTTATTTTATAACAATCTCAAGTTTGGCTGGAACAAACTTTTTTGCAAATGGGTCTGCATACAATGCAAGTAAGTTTGGAGTCACAGGTTTTTCACAAGCTGTGATGCTAGATTTGAGAAAGTATGGAATCAAAGTATCTACGATTATGCCTGGCTCTGTGGCCACTTACTTCAACGATCATCAGCCTAGCGAAGCAGATGCTTGGAAGATACAAATTGAAGATTTGGGTCAGATGGTAGTCGATTTATTGAGAATGAATCCTAGAACCCTACCGAGTAAAATCGAAGTGAGGCCTACCATGCCTCCAAATGCTTAATGGATCAATCGTGTTGTTAAAAAAAATGGCCTTTCTCCATAAATGATTCACTATATTTGAGTTCGAGTGAAGTGCTCTTATTTAACTTCACTTGAACTCAATTATTTTTTTCTTAGTTTTCCAGTTGATATACTTGTATTGATTGTAATAACCTAATCCATATTGACTTAAGTTTTGAATCGTATATCAATCTAATACTCCAATACTTTTATCCTCATCGTGCATGTTGAATCTTCTTAGGATTTGATTGATGTATTTTAGGTCGCTTTTAGGCATTGGGTCACCTGATCTCTGAAGTGCGATTAGATTTTCTCTGTATTTTAGAAATGAGGTTTTTGCATTTTTGAAATCTTCCATTCTTAAGTATATCAGGCCCTCTTCCAAATCTAAATCAACCATTGGTTCCAAAGCCATCTCTCTTGCATTATTGATATATGTGAGTGCTTGAAGATTAGTATCTAAATCGTTGCCCAACCTTCTGTACAATTTACTCAATAGTAAGTATTCATCTTCGGTAGCCATTTCCATGCTTTCTATTCGTTCTGCTAGAAGTAGAGAATATTCGTAATTCTTGCTGTAAAATTCCTGCCAAGCCGTATAACTAATGGCATTTGATAAGATAGCCATTACTTGTTTATTAGAGGTATTGTATTGACCAATATGCTCTTTCCAGTATTCTGCGGCTACACTTTTGACAAGTTTGTTTTGTTCATTGTTGTAATTTGCACCTATCCTTTGCATATTTTCTGCTGTAAGGTAAGATGCAGCTAATCCAAGGGTATAAGCATCGTCAAAATTATAATAGGTTCCATTTTTTGCATTCCCATAAGCCATTACAGCAGAAGATGCTAAGGTGGTGATGGTGCCCCAGGTTCTTGCTCGATTTTCTGCTTTGATTGCTTGATTGAGATTTATTAAGTTATGGTCGAGTACTGTATTCGCAAGGCATTCAGAGAGCATCTTGACGATATCGGCTTCATCTTTTGCCAAAGAAAGTGATCCTGTTGTCAATATGATCATCCCATTATCAAATGAAAAGTATGTGGGTTCGGTTGATTTGATTATAGCCAAATGAACTACACGGTTCTTGTCTTTGATCAAATAACTTGGGTGAATTTTAAAAATCAATTGATATAGATAATCGTACAATACCTCATCTTCGAATACTAAATTGTTCTGCTTGACTTCTTCCAAAAACTCCATTGCATCTGTGTGTAAAAGGTCTCTATTAGAACTGTACCAGCCATTGTTTTGAATATCACGAGCTCGGTATTTGAACCATTGATTTTCCCAAAATGTAAAGTCATCATCAATTAAGTCAATTCTATCGGTATTTACGTGGACATTATCAAATGAACTTTTAATAAGGTATTGAGTTCTTTCTGAATACTCGGTTTCCTTATATCCTAAAATATTCACCGTATCTCCCACTTGAAAAGTCGAAAATTTTCTATTGACTATTCCTTGTTTGTGTTTTTGTGAGAAGGAGTGAAGAGAAATTAAAAATAGAAGAGAGAAAATTACTAGCTTTTTGGTCATGATTTTGCTGGATTAGTTATTAAAACTAACGACAACTTTTTTCAAAGGTTAGTATAAATCCAAAAACTTAACATCAGGCAGTCAAAATTATGGCTTGTTAGTGCAACTAAATTGAATAATTCTCAAGCTGAAGACGAAATTTTACTCAGACATTTTGCTTCAGATGTAGACTTCTATCTTGATAATCTTAATTATGGATATACAGAACTTTACCAATAACATTACAAAATTCCGATTTATCTAACTTCCAATATAAATTGATATTGGATACTTATGGATATTGAGCATTAACAAGCTGTTGACCCAATGAATTAAAGTTACTGATAAAAAAAAGCGTTTGATCAGAATCTTAATTTTTCATTTCCTTATCGGTATATCAATTCGCCAATACTACCAAATGTTCATCTCAAAAATCAACAAGTAACCAATTCTATGAATATCCGAATTAAGCTAAATCGACTATTATAAGATTAATTGACAAAGTTTTGAGTTTTTAAAAATTTCAAAGAAAAGAAGTGTCTTCCATTGCTTCTTGTGTCATTTTTTCTGCTATTTCCTTTCCCAAATACCTATCAATAAGATGATGTCCTAGATACAATAGAGGTGTAAGAAGTATAGCCACAGAGAACTTGTAGATATAATTGATAATCCCAACAGACACAACTTGCGCCCAGCTCCAATTTCCAAAAATGTAAAATGCAATTCCTAAGACCACAAAGGAATCAATAAATTGGGAAACCAATGTAGAGCCAGTAGCCCTAAGCCAGATCATTTTGGAACCTGTGATAAGTCTCAACTTTTGAAATACATAGACATCTATAAGTTGTCCTAGAAGAAAAGCAATCAAAGAACCGATGATAATGCCAAGTCCCTGTCTAAAGATCGTATTGAAAGCATAATGGATATTGAAATCATTACCTTCTGGATCTGGGCTATTGACTTCAAGCCAGAATGGTGCTGGAGCAAGCTGGGTGACAATGGCTATGATTACAAATATATATGCAATAAAAAAGGCCGTGATAAAGCTTATTTTTCTAACTCCTTTTTTTCCGAAATACTCATTGATGATATCTGTCGTGATAAAAACAATTGGCCAAATGACTGCTCCTGCTGTTAGGTTAAAGTCAAGCACATAATCTCCAAAAAAAGTCCAACCTACAGGTTCAAAACCAAGAGTCATTTCTCCAGAGAAAATCTTTACCCCGATAATTTCTGCTAAGATTGCGTTGGTAAGAAAAATGCCTGAAAGAATTATGAATAGATTGGTTTTCTTTGATTGAAAAGCGGCAGCTTTTTTTGTGGCTACAGGTAATGGTTCTATCATATTTACACTATTGGATAAGTAATGCCTTCTTCCCCTAATACACTTTCAGAAAATGATGCTTGAGCCTGTTCTAATAAAGGTGCTAAGTTTAGGTATCTTGTTGAGAAGTGTCCTAGTATTAATTTTTTTGCGTTGATCTTTGCAGCAATGAGTCCCGCTTGTCTGGCCGTGCTGTGAAATGTATCTACTGCCCTTTCTACTTCATCATCTCCAAATGTAGCTTCATGATAGATGGTAGTCACCCCTTGGATATTGGCAGTCAAGTCGATTGGGTCATAGATTGTATCTGAGCAAAAAGCGTATGACCTCAAAGGAGCAGGAGGGATGGTGTACTCTGTTACGCTGTAGTGGTCACCGTTTTTATCGGTATAGTCTATACCTTTTCTTAGAGAGTTGATTGCTTCTATACTTATTTTCTTTTCAAGAAGTTTTGCTTTATTCATATTGAGCAAACCCTGCTTTTCTTGAATAAGAAACCCCGTACAAGGTATGCGATGCTTAAGTGGAAAAGAGTAAACGCGAAAATTTCTTTCCTCCAATATCAATGCTTTCACATCCGCATCTGTAGATACGAACCTTATAGGATAATTGAGTTTGGTATTGCTATACTTTAGCTGAATGGTAATGATTTCATCAAGTCCTTTGGGACCAAAAATAGTGAGAAGCTTCGATCTCCTATGTAAATGAAAAGTGGTGATCAATCCCATGAGACCATAATAATGATCACCATGTAAATGCGAAATAAATATATAATCTATTTTACTATATCGCAATTTGAAACTGCGCAATTGGTTTTGAGTGCCTTCTCCACAATCTAAGAGGAGATAAGATAATCCAATATTAACCAATTGCGCAGTCTGATTCCTGCCATGGGCAGGAATGGCAGCATTTGAGCCTAAGATTGTGACGGTAAAATCCAAAATTAATCTTCTTCCTCTTCTGCACCAGCAGTTTTGATGGTATGCATAAACACGGCCTCGGCAGCTTCTTCCAAGGTATCTACTATGGTAAATACTTTGTCAAGCATAGAAATTTTGATCAGCTTCAATACATGCTCTTGGGGAGCTACGATGACAAAAATTCCACCTTCTCTATTGAACTCTCTATTTCCCACAAGCAATGCGCTTAATCCACTAGAGTCAGCATATTTTACATGACTCATGTCAAGAATAAGGTTTTCATATCCTTCAGCATGTACAGTCAGTAATTCTGACTTTAGCTTTGGAGATAATGAAGAATCTAGTTTCTCTTCTTGTGGCGTAAATACAACGTATTGCTCTTTTTTATCAACTGTATATTTCATATCCTAAGTTTGTTTTCAATAATGCTTTTGTTCGTCTTTTGGTTCAATATTTCGATAGTGAACCTCAATAATTCTTGATTTGTTCTGCCAAAGATTATTTTTCATGAAAATGTTCAATCTTTGACCTTGTTTATTTTAAATTTATCTTGAATTGAAACCTGTTTACATGCAATTTGTTCACATTAAATGATCTAAAACAGCTTTTTCAATTCGTTTTTCTATTTCTAATGTTTCAGCTTTGACGAAAGTTTCTCCAGTTATTTTTTCAAATAGTTCGATGTACCTATCAGAAATTTCTTGAACAAATGCTGGTGGCATATCAGGTACTTGCTGTCCTTCTTTTCCTTGAAAACCATTTGAAATCAACCATTGTCTCACAAATTCTTTTGACAACTGTTTTTGAGGTAAACCTGCGGCTTGGTTTGCTTCATAGCGATCAGCGTAAAAGTACCTTGATGAATCAGGTGTATGTATTTCATCTATGAGGTAAATTTCACCATCATACTTTCCGAATTCATATTTTGTATCGACTAAGATAAGGCCTTTTTCAGCTGCGATCTCTGTGCCTCTGGCATATAGTGCATGGGTGTATTTTTCTAAAATCTGATAATCATCATGCGATACAATTCCTTTAGCTAATATCGACTCTTTGGATATATCTTCATCATGTCCTTCGTCTGCTTTTGTCGTAGGCGTGATGATAGGATGAGGAAGCTTATCGTTCTCTTTGAGACCATCTGGAAGCGCTACTCCGCAGATGGTTCGCTTTCCTGCTGCGTATTCTCTAGCAGCATGACCAGCCAAATATCCTCTGATGACCATCTCCACTTTGAAAGGTTCACATTTTTTACCCATAGTCACATTTGGATCAGGGTGGGAGGTGACCCAGTTGGGCACAATGTCGGAAGTAGCCTCAAGAAATTTTGCTGCAATTTGATTCAAAACTTGTCCTTTGTATGGAATTGGTTTTGGTAAAACTACGTCAAAAGCTGAAATCCGATCAGTAGCAATCACTACTATTGATTTTTCAAATTTGTATACGTCTCTGACTTTCCCCTTATAAAATCCTATCTGGTTAGGAAATCGAAACTTGGTCTCTTTTATTGCGCCTTTCATCTTGATGTTATTTGGACAAAAATAAAAAAAGCAAGTGGGAATAGAACTGGTTTTCTGATTTTAAATAAATTGTATCCCAAGCTTTTTTGATTATATGCCCATCATTTATTTTGTTTTTTCACTTACAAACTTCCCTTCTTTGAAGATACGCTCTATGACTATTTCTCCGATCTCATTGTATATCTTTTGGTTACCATGAACCATCCCTCTTACATAGGGTAGTTCCTCCTTGATTTTTCCATTTGGGTGATATACTTTGGTTGTTCCATGCTGTCGACCATTTTGATATAGAGCTACTTTTTTAATTTGATTTGATTCATAATAGGTATTGATCTTCTCGATGTTACTTAACCTATCATAAAAGATTTGTTCTTCGATTTGACCTGTAGGGAAGTAGCTTTCCGCTAGTCCTATAGGAAGTCCATTTTTATATTTGCTTTGTTCGGCAAGCTGCTCATTTTCATAGAAACTTTTGAATAGCCCATCTGGGTCCCCTCGCTTGTATTTTCCAATTTTAGCGATTTTTCCATTTTCATGAAATTGGATATACTCACCGTGCTGATAACCTGACTTGTAGTTGATCTTTGACTTGATTTTTCCAGATTCAAAATACATCCTCATGGTTCCATGAATCTGACCTTTTTTATAAGGAATAATTGATTTTGGAACTTCCCCTGCATGATATTGAAATTGATCTCCCTCTAGGATACCGCTTTTGAATTGCTTTCTTTCAAGGATTTCCCCATTTTCACTATAAATCAAAGTTTCACCATGAGGTTTGTTATTGGAGAAGTTGGCTTCTTGCTTTATGTTCCCATTAGGAAAATATGTCAACAACTTTCCCTCAATTTGATTTTCGTGGTAAGATACCTCTTGGATTTTATTCCCATCCTCGTCAAAGGTTGTTGAGATTCCTTCCTTCTTATCATTCAGATAATTTGTCAGTCGCAATGTATCTTGAGTACCTGGGAAAAAATCAACAAAAACCCCTTGTCTTTGGCCTGACTTAAATTGCCCTATTACAGCCAAGCTACCACTTTCATAATATAAACTGTATGCACCATCTCTTACACCACTCCTTTGTTCAAAGACCTCCTTGATTTTTAAATTTTCTTCTTCGTAGTATGTTTTTACTTGCTGATTTTGAGCGTGTAATACACCTATAATTGAAGTAAATAATAAGATGGTGAATAGCCTTATCATGATATATTTACAGCTTCTCGATAACTATGGCAGATGCACCTCCGCCTCCGTTGCAAATACCAGCTACTCCGATTTTACCGTTTTTTACTGTCAGCACAGTATGCAAAGTAGCAATGATTCTAGCTCCAGATGCTCCGAGTGGATGTCCTAAAGAGACAGCCCCACCAAAGACATTCAATTTATCATTGTCTAAGTTGAGCTGCTTTTTATTGGCTAGTGCTACAGCTGCAAATGCTTCGTTGATTTCATAAAAGTCTACATCATTCTCTGTCAGACCTGCATGCTTAATTGCTTTAGGAATAGCCAATGCTGGAGCAGTTGTAAACCATAGAGGATCTTGTGCAGCATCTGCAAAGCCCCTGATTTTTGCTATTGGCTTCAAGCCTAGCTCTTGAACTTTTTCTTTGGAAGCCAAAATCAATGCTGATGCTCCATCATTCATAGTAGAAGCATTGGCAGCAGTGACAGTACCTTCTTTATCAAATACAGGTCTCAAGCTGGCTATCTTATCAAACATTACATTCTTGTATTCCTCATCCTCGTCTATGACGATTTTCTCTCCTTTTCTACCAGTAATTTCTACAGGTATAACTTCATCTTTGAATACACCGTTTTTCCAAGATTCAGCTGATCTGTTGTAAGATTGGATGGCATATTCATCTTGATCTTCACGGCTAATTTTCATTTCTTTGGCTGTATTTTCTGCACAATTTCCCATTGGGAATTTGTTGTAAACTTCAAAAAGTCCATCTTTAGCTAATCCATCAACAAATTCAGCATTTCCGAATTTGTATCCAAACCTAGCTTTCGGTACATAGTAGGGCACATTGGACATACTTTCCATACCTCCCGCTACAACGATGTCATTTTGACCAGTCATGATGCTTTGTGCTGCAAACATTACTGCTTTCATCCCTGAAGAGCAAACTTTATTGATGGTGGTGCAAGGCACATTATAGCCTATGCCAGCCCCAACTGCTGCTTGCCTCGCTGGTGCTTGACCTAAGTTAGCAGAGAGTACATTTCCCATCAATACTTCATCCACGGATTCTGCTTTGACTCCACCTTTTTTCAAAGCCCCTTGGATAGCTATACTGCCTAATTCGGTGGCTGATAATCCTGATAACTTTCCTCCAAAGCTTCCTAATGGAGTTCTTACAGCTGCTACAATAAATACTTCTTTCATTGGGTTTATATTTAGGTTAGAATGTTTTAAAATTATAGGATTTTGAATTAGATAGTGGGGACTATGTCTCATATCTTTATTTAATCAGTACTTTGGGTACACATAAATTATAAATAATTGTGATTTGAGACGCATGACTAAACGCAACTATTTCACATCCAAATGATTGGGCTGGAAGGGACTTTATTCTTTATCCTTCTTTTAGTTTAATTCCGAGCTATCGGGACTAAGATTTTGAACCATAAAGCTACCATTCTGGCAACCCTCTTTCGGGTCTTTTCGTTGGATTCTTTCTGTTTTGCTGAATGTAACGCAGCTCTGCTGCATTCATCGCTTCTAGAATTTGGGCAGCTTGCTCTGGGGTCAAATTCATTTCTTTAAGCCGCTCTTTCAATTGTTCTTTTGCCTTTTCTCTGTCGCTCAGATCGCTTTCTAAATTGCTTTCTTTGTTTTCAGACTCTTCTTTTGATTGCTGCCCTTCCTTATCTTCTTTTTGTTCTGATTTAGATGCTTCATCTTCGTTGGTTTGTTCATCACCCTCACCATCCTTCTTATTTTCATCACTTTTGTCTTGCTTTTGATCTTCCTGATCTTGATTTTCTTGGTCATCTTGATTTTCATCATTTTCACCTTCTTGATCTTGCTGATTTTGATCAGGATTTTCTTCTAGCCACCTAGCCAGCAATTCATAATTGTAGCGAGCGGCTTCATTGCTTGGGTCTTTGATCAATGAAAATTTGAATGCTTCTAAAGCTTCTTCATATTGCTGATCTTGAGCTAGTAATATACCATTGTGATTGAATGAAAATGAAGCAATATATTTGTTTGCTGAACTGATCAAGGTAGTGAAGGTTCGCTGTGCTTCTTCTCTTTGATCATTGTTCATATAACTTAGGCCAAGGTTGAATTGAACTTCTGGCGAATCAATCTCAAAATCCGACATCAAAATAAGATGGTCTGCCACGGACTTTTCATAAGCTGCTGAAGCATAGCTTTCTTTGGCGGTTTTAATTGCCTTATTCATCTTAGTGATCAGAAGCCACGAACTTGGGATCAATAATAGAAGCAAAAATATGGTTCTAATAATAGCTATCATAATTGGCTTAATTCACTTATAGATTTATCGTTCTGAAAGGTAAAATCATATCTATTAATGCTAGGGCAAGACCTGCCAGGAGGAAATAGAAGTATTTATTGGCTGATGCTTCAATCATTCTACTACCAGTGACAGCGCCTTCTTGTCTTTCTATAGCAGCGATGAGGTTCGGGATTTCTTGATTTTCATCACTTAATTCAAAGTATCCTCCGTCAGTTTGGGCTGCCAAATACTTAAGACTAGAAGGATCTAATCTGGTAATTGCAGGTTGGTTAGTTTTAGGATCTATGATCAAGCTATTGCCTTTCGGGATGGTGCTACCTTGGGAGGTGCCTACGCCCAAGCTAAATATTTTAATTCCTTCATTGTTCAAATCATTGATGATAGCCCTGAAGTTTTCTCCAAAATCTTCTCCATCAGATATCAATACAATGGACTTGCTATTGGCTTCTGGCCTGTCATCACTGGTAAATTTACCCATAGCCAACTGGAGAGGTGCAAGAAGGTCAGTACCTTGATTTGGGACTAAGTTGGTGTTTAATCCATCGATATGAAGATTGATGACATTTTGGTCAAAAGTAAGAGGACATTGAATAAAAGCCTCGGAACTGAAAATAATCAAACCTAACCTATCTCCAGCAAACTGTTTGGCAAGATTTTTTAGTTCAAATTTTACTTTTTGGAGTCTACTCGGGCCGATATCGGTAGCATTCATGGATTGGGATAAATCTACTACAAAGTAAATGTCCTTACCTTCCTCTTTGATTTCCTTCATCGAAGTGCCTACAGAAGGGCCTGCTATTGCAATCAAAAACAAAGCAAAATAAGCAAGCCTTAGAAATAGCTTCAGGATCAATCTATGCTTCTTGACCTTAAGTTTTCTATTGATCAAATAAAATCTATACAAGTAAATGGCGTAGAGCAATCCGAATGCAATTGCCAGCCCTATTATTAATTTTCCGTCAGGATAAGCCCAAATCATGCCTTGAAATTATAAAATATTAACGAATTTACGAGTCGATTAATTTTTTGATTTCAGAATTTGTTAGATAAATTATGTTAATTTCCATACTTACAGGCTCTATTGGAAAGTCAAGTTCGTCTCTCTTGGAGAATACAATTTTGTCCACAACGTCCATGCCTTTAATGACTTGACCAAAAACAGTGTATTCATTATCGAGTCGATGCAGTCCGGCTTGATTGTGTACGATATAGAACTGACAAGTTGCTGATAGTTTTTCTGGATTATCATCTCTACCTGCACCCACTGCGCCATATACATGGGTAATTCCTTTGACAAATTCAGGTTCCAAAAGGTATTCTGGATCATTGAAACCTTGCTCAGTATCCGGACAGCCTGCTTGTGCCACGAAATTTGGAATAACCCGATTGAACGTCAATGAATCCCAATAATTATTTTCTGCTAAGTCAATAAAGCTTTGCTTGTGTTTGGGCGTCTCATTGAAAAGCTTGATGAAAATATCCCCCTGACTGGTCTTAATCAATCCAATTGCCTCTTTGCTTTGTGATTGGCTCTTCATTGAAAGCCCAAAGCAAAGACAGAGTAAAAGCCAAATTCTTATCATTCGGCTAATATAATAAAAGGAGGTAAACATTTTTCAGAAGAAACCAATTACAGTTGCCTCCAATTAAAAATATGGATATACGGAACATTGCCAATAACATTACAAAATCCTTATTTATCTAACTTCCGATATAAATTGATATTGGATATTTATGAATATTGACCATTAACAACCTGTTGAGCCAATGAATTGAAGTTACTGACAAAAAAAGCGTATCATCAGTTTAAAAAATATGTTTTAATGGATTTCATGTCAAGCTTAATGCTTTTCATTTTTATTTTTAAAGATAGGGGTTTTAGTAAGTTTTGAGACAATTGGTGTCAATAATGGGATTTACACTGATTAGGCTATTTTTTTATAATAAATTTAGTGTTAGTTTAGGAGATGGTTATTTTAGTTTTCCATAATACACTGAAATTTAAATATTTGAAATCAAACTTTTTGTTTGTTTTATTTCGAAGATAGTAATTTACTCAAAACTACGCAAAGTGAATTTTGATTGATATAGGTGCAATTGAAATGGTGTTAGATGATGTAAGAAAAGTAAGTTTATAAGTTAAACAATATAGGAATAATGAAAAGGAAGGAATTTTTAAAGGTATTTGGATTAGCGAGTACAGGGGTTTTGTTGCCTGAAGTATCAAGTGCAAAGGGTTCTCCAGAAGCTTTCCATATGAGAGATGTTAAGGTATATGATAATTACTTGAAAGGAATCCAGTATTACGATTTTTCTAAGATTTTTAAAGATATTAAGGTAGGGAATGAGCTAGAGATAGAGAGGTTTCCAAACCATAAATTTGACAAGTTTGCAGTAGGCATCAGAAGAGGGGAGAATTTTCTAGGATATATACCAGCATATGAGAACATCGTATTGGCAAATCTCCTAGATGCGGGAGTACCACTGTACGCAAAAATCACTACTCTTGATTCCTACCGAAGTGTAGGAGTAGGCATCTGGGTTTCCCTCGTTACAACGCAACACGAATCCATAGAACCCTTGACAAACCAACCGGCAGATGATGTGGAAGATTGGTATAGGAGGTAAAAAACGACCCCGAATGATAAGATCAATCGGGGCCCTTTTAAATGTTTTCACAACGGAATAATCCTTATTGTGAATTGCTTCAAATTAGTATTTCAAAGATAATAGATAAACTCAAAAATAAAAATATTATGAAAAGGATTTTAGGATTGGATTTGGGGACAAATAGTATAGGGTGGGCTTTGGTGGAGCAAAACTTCGATGAGAAGAAAGGTAAAATACTTGGTATGGGGAGTCGGATTATTCCGATGGATGCAGGTGAAATGGGAAAATTTGCCGAAGGAGGTGTTATCTCCAAAACTGCTGAACGAACGGGTTATAGAAGCGCAAGAAAACGCTACGAACGAAGTCATCTACGTAGAGAACGGCTGCATAGAGTGCTGAATATTTTAGGTTTTTTGCCTGAACATTATGCCAATGACATTGATTTTGAAAAGCGTTTCGGGAAGTTTAAAGACGAAATCGAAACCAAATTGGCTTGGAGACCTAGCGGCAAAAAGGAAAATGGCAAAGATAAATTTGAGTTTTTGTTTCAAAAGTCTTTCATCGAAATGGTGGAAGATTTTAAGGCTTATGGGCGAGATTTGAAAATTCCCTACGATTTGACCATTTACTATTTGCGAAAAAAAGCTCTTACCCAAAAGATAGAGAAAAAAGAGTTGGCCTGGCTGATTTTGAATTTTAACCAAAAACGGGGGTATTATCAATTGCGGGGCGAGGAGGAAGATATAAACGAGAATGTAAAAGAATTTGTAATTGCTTTAACCATTACAAAAATTGAGAAGGGTGAAGTAGATAAGAAAAACGACAAACGGACTTGGTACAAATTGACTTTGAGTAATGGGTGGGAATATTCTGCAACTTTTACTACCGAACCTAATTGGTTAAACGCAGAAAAAGAATTTTTGGTGGTGGAAGAATATGACGACAACGGCAAAATTAAAATTATAAAAGATAAAAAGACAGACACAACTGGGAGAGAAAAAAGGCGGATTTCCATTTTGCCAACATTTGAGGAAATTGACCTCATGGCAAAAAAAGACCAAGACAAAATTTATGGTAAAATAAAAACACGAACCGAAGTAACCATCAGCAATAGTGGGACAACAGTTGGTGAATATATTTACAACACTTTGCTAAAAAATCCTAAGCAAAAAATCAGAGGAAAATTAGTGCGAACCATAGAACGTAAATTTTACAAAGATGAATTGAAACAGATTTTAGAAAAGCAAATCGCCTTACAACCCGAATTGTTTACGGAAGATTTGTACAATGCTTGTGTTCGTGAATTGTACAAAAGCAATGATGTGCACCAACAGCAACTTAGTGCTAAAAATAGTTTTGTTCATCTGTTTTTAAACGATATCATTTTTTATCAACGTCCGCTCAAAAGCCGAAAGTCAAGTATCGGGAATTGTTCGTTGGAGTTCAGGTTGCATAAAATCAACAAAAAGGACGACAAAGGAAATCCGATAAAAGATTCATATGAAAAAGATATAAACGGAAAAGACGTTGAAGTAAAAGATTACCTGAAAGCCATTCCGAAATCCAACCCGTACTACCAGGAATTTAGAGTTTGGCAATGGCTGTACAACTTAAAAATTTACACCAAAAAAGACGATGCCGATGTGACAGAACAATTTATCGAATCGGTGGAAGATTTGGAGAAATTGTTTGAGTTTCTAATGAGTAAAAAAGAGGTTAATCACCTTGATATTTTAACCCATTTTATTGAGCCTATTGTAAGAGAAAAATTCCCTAGTGCTAAGTCTAAAGCGTTTAAAACAGAGCTAACAAAAGAAATTGCCAAGTACCGCTGGAACTATGTGTTTGACGATTCAAAGGATAAGGAAGAAGACAAATCCAAAAGATATCCGATGAACGAAACGGGTTATGAAATCCGTAGACGAATAGAAAAGGTAGAAAACGTTTCTGCCAACTTCTTAACAAGAGAAATTGAACAACAACTTTGGCACATCATCTACTCGGTTTCAGACCCGAAAGAGTTTGAAAAGGCAATTGAAAAATTTGCCGTTAAACACCATTTAAACACGATTTCATTTGTAGAAAATTTTAAAAATTTCAAACCCTTTAAAAGCGATTATGGTCAATATTCTGAAAAAGCCCTCAAAAAAATATTGTCCTTAATGCGAGTTGGCAAATATTGGAAATGGGAAGCTATTGACTCCAAAACACAAGCCCGAATTGACAAACTACTCACGGGCGAATTTGATGAAGAAATACAAAATCGAGTTCGTGAAAAGGCTGTCAATTTAACGGAACAAAATCATTTTCAAGGTTTACAACTTTGGTTAGCACAATATGTAGTATATGACCGTCATTCGGAAGCTTCTGATATTGGAAAATGGTCTTCTGTTGAAAGTTTAGAAAAATACCTTGAAGAATTTAAGCAACATTCACTTGGCAACCCGATAGTAGAGCAAGTGATTACAGAAACGCTTCGTGTGGTAAAGGACATTTGGAAACATTATGGTAAGGGAACGGAAAATTTCTTTTCTGAAATTCACGTGGAACTCGGTAGGGAAATGAAAAATACGGCGGATGAACGCAAACGCTTAACAAGTATTGTTTCTGATAATGAAAGTACTAATCTTCGTATTAAATCAATGCTATTAGAGTTTGAAAACGATGATTATTTTAAAAATCAAGAGAATTATAAAAATGACAAAGGAGAAACACCTGATCTTTACAGTAAAGGTAATAATCCTGTAAGAGCATACTCACCTTCCCACCAAGAAATTTTGAAAATCTATGAAGATGGTGCATTGAGCAAATATTCAGAAATAGAACTCAAAAACGAAAATTTTAAAAATGCAGGCAGAGAAGAAGCGAAAAATGTGTACGAAGTATCAAGAAAAGCAAATCCCACAAAAGCAGAAATTACTCGCTATAAACTGTGGTTAGAACAGAAATACCAATCGCCCTATACTGGACAAATGATCCCGTTGAGCAAGTTGTTTACTCCGGCTTATGAAATAGAACATATCATTCCACAGAGCCGCTATTTTGATGACAGTTTGAGCAATAAAGTAATTTGCGAGACGGAAGTAAACAAACTAAAAGACAATCAACTTGGGTTGGAGTTTATTAAAAATCATTTTGGGCAAAAAGTAACGATTGAAGGCAACCGAGAAGTTCCTATTTTTACCGAAGAACAGTATAAAAGTTTCATTGACGAACATTACGCCAAAAACAAAGCTAAACGCACCAAATTGTTGTTGGAAGAAATTCCAGACAAGATGATTGCCCGTCAAATGAACGACACCCGCTATATCAGCAAGTTTGTTTCGCAAGTTTTATCAAATATTGTACGTGCCGATAAAGACGATGACGGAATAAATTCAAAAAACCTCATTCCGGGCAACGGAAAAATAACATCAACCTTAAAACAAGATTGGGGCTTAAACAATGTGTGGAATGTACTTATTTTGCCACGATTTGAGCGAATGAATATTCTTACAAACACAACCGATTTTACCGCAACAAACAAGGAAGGTCACGCCATTCCTGCCATTCCGTTAGAACTTTCAAAAGGTTTCCAAAAGAAACGCATTGACCACCGCCACCACGCATTAGATGCATTGGTAATTGCTTGTGCTACGAGAAGCCACGTAAACTATCTGAATAACACATCAGCAAAAGCAGAAGACTTAATAAATGAAGAGAGGAAGAAAAAACAATTAGAACAAAGGAATAAGTTAAAAAACAGTCTGTGCTTCAAAACCAAGCCTGATGAAAAAGGAAATTATAAGTGGGTTTTCAAAAAGCCTTGGGAAAACTTTACGGTTGATGCCAAAAACGAATTGGAGAGAATTGTAGTGAGTTTCAAGCAAAACCTTCGTGTCATAAACAAAGCCACCAACAAATATGAGAAAATAGAAAACGGTAAAAAAGTACTAGTGGAGCAAAAAGGCTTGAATTGGGCGATTAGGAAACCAATGCATAAAGAAACTGTATCGGGTTTGGTTAACTTGCCGAGAATAAAAGTTCCAAAGGGGAAAATAATAACAGCTACACGTAAAAGTTTAGATACTTCGTTTAATTCAAACAGCATAGAAAATATTACAGATACTGGGATTCAAAAAATTCTGATAAATCATTTAGAAACATATGATGAGCCTAAAATCGAAATCGAAGGAAAGGATATTTCCGACAGAATTTTAAAAAGAAAAGAGTTAATCAAGAAGAAAGAGTTGGTTGAACACCCTGAATTGGCTTTTTCTCCTGAAGGGGTCGAAGAAATGAATAAAAATATCAGGAAACTCAATGACGGTAAAGCACATTACTCTATTTTTAAAGTACGTACATTCGAACTAGGAAGTAAATTCCAAGTAGGACAAACAGGCAACAAAAAAGCCAAATATGTAGAAGCCGCCAAAGGTACAAATCTGTTTTTTGCTGTTTATTGGGACGAAAAGAAACAAAAACGTGGTTATGAAACCATTTCGCTAAATGAAGTGATAGAACGTCAAAAGCAAGGCTTGAGTTCTGCGCCTGAAACCAACGGAAAAGGAGACCAGTTTTTATTTCATCTCTCACCAAACGACTTGGTTTACGTGCCAACACTTGACGAATTACAAAACAATATCAATATTGATTTTGGTAATCTGACGAAAGAGCAGGTAGACAGGATTTACAAAATGGTTAGTAGTACAGGAAGTGAATGCCATTTTGTACGTATTGACATTGCATCATTGATAAAAAGTTATGATGCAAAAAGTAAAATCGGTGAGCTTGGAAGTTTAAATAAATTAGAAACTACTATGGATATTTCTGAAAGAATTAAAGAAGTCTGCATCAAACTCAAAGTAGATAGACTCGGGAACATTTCAAAAGCATAAACTATATTAAGTAATATATCCACCTCCAAACCCTTGAGGGGTTAAAGATTGGAAACGTTACAAAAGGATAAAACAATGGCTCACAAACTAAAAATAGAACTGGACTTCACCGACCCCAAAATCTATAGGACGGTAATCGTACCAGAGCAGTTCACTTTTCATGACTTGCATATCGTAATACAGTGCGTGATGAATTGGGAAAATGCCCATTTATACCAGTTTAATCTGGGGCAACCTTATTCCAGTGATATTACCGCCTTATCCCTTGGAGATGAAGATGATTTTGATGCTATTTTCGGTAAAAGGTTTGAGAGATTTGATTCCGAAAAGACCTATTTGTCCGATTTTTTTAATGGACAAAAAAAGAAAGTCGCCTACATCTACGATTTTGGTGATGACTGGTTTCATACCATCAAAGTTTTGAACAAGCCCCAAGAAGAAGTGATGATACCCCGATGCATTAAGGGTGAAAATGCAGCACCTTTTGACGATTGCGGTGGCATTCCTGGATTTTATGAGATATTGGAGGTAATGGAAAAGAAAAGAAAAAGTCCTGAAGATAAAGAGCTGCTCGAATGGTGCGGTATCCCTAAAGGTAAAACTTACGAGAATATATATGGCTTTGATATAGACTGGGCAAACCAAGCTTTGCGTGAGGTTTTCGGACGCTCTGGAGGTGAGGGTGAATAGAGCCCTTCAAGGGTTCAAAACCCTTGAAGGGCTGGAACCAAGCATGATAGCGGCGATCATTTAAATGAAATCGATAATAATTAGATAGTATGCAAGACAAACAAGCCATATTGTATCCAGAAGGAACCTATCATATCTACAATAGGGCAAATGGAAGTGAGCAAATGTTTTTGTCTGAGGATAATTATGGATACTTTTTAAGTAAGTATAATGGTTATATTTCTCGAGTTTCCAACACCTTATGCTATTGTTTGATGCCTAATCACTTTCATTTTCTGGTGAGGATAAAAGGGGAAAAAGATATCATAGATGAGATATTGAAAAAGGGAGGGGCAAGTGCCAAAACCCTTCAAGGGTTCAGAACCCTTGAAGGGTTTGATCGGCAGAAAATCATATCCTCTTTTCTTTCACTTCAATTTTCACATTTATTCAATAGTTACACGCAAGCTTTTAATAAACAGATAGGTAGAAAGGGCAGCCTATTCATGCATCCATTCAAAAGAAAATTGATACAGGATGAAAAATACTTGAGAAAACTGATCCATTACATACATTATAATCCGATTGAAGCAGGTTTGACTAAAAGCCTAGAAGGATGGAAATATTCCTCCTATAATGCAATTGTATCAAGATCAGAAACCAGATTGCAAAGAGAGGAGGTACTTGGTTACTTTGATAACCTTGAAAATTTCATTTATTGCCATAAATCCCCTCCCAATGTATCTGGAATGGAATAAGCAGCTCAAAGCCATAAGCCCTTCAAGGGTTTTGAACCCTTGAAGGGCTAGTAACAATATCAGCAAGACCATGATCAAACGCACCCTCTTCTTCGGCAACCCTGCCTACCTCAGCACCAAAAACGAGCAGCTGCATATCAGTTTTCCTGAAGAGGATAAGGCGGATAGGGCAGTTCCCATAGAAGACTTGGGAATGATCGTACTGGAAAATCAGCAGATTACTATCACGAATGGCTTATTAGCCAAACTCACCGATAGAAAAGTAGCCATTGTCTCTTGCAATGCCCAACACCTGCCTGAAGGCCTGCTGCTACCGATGCAGGGGCATTCAGAACAAACAGAGCGGGTTCGCTATCAATTAGAGGCTTCTCAACCATTGAAAAAGAACCTTTGGCAACAGACCGTAACCGCAAAAATCAAAAATCAATATGCGCTTTTGCAAGAAAAAGGGAAGGAGTCCAAACGGATGGAGTACCTGTACAAAAATGTAAATTCTGGAGATTCCGGTAATCACGAAGCTCAGGCAGCTGCTATTTATTGGCAGGAATTGTTTGAAATCCCTGATTTCAATAGAGGACAAATGGGAATTCCCCCGAATAATTTATTGAATTATGGCTATGCCATTTTAAGAGCGGTGATTGCGAGGGCCTTGGTTTCTTCCGGGATGCTTCCTGGAGTGGGGATTTGGCATCGAAACAAATACAATGCATACTGCCTGGCAGATGATATTATGGAACCATACAGGCCTTATGTAGATTTGGTGGTATCCCATATCGTAGAGACTCAGGATGAATATTCAGAGTTGACCACTGAACTCAAAAAGGAGTTATTGAGTATTCCTGCTTTGGATGTAAATATAGACGGGCAAAAAAGTCCTTTGATGGTAGCAGCCTCAAGAACCACAACTTCCTTATTTGAGTGTTTTGCGGGAATTAGCAGGAAAATCATTTACCCAGAATATGGATGAGAAATATTATTCAAGGCTTAATCAGTACAGAAGTTTGTGGGTTTTAGTTTTCTTTGACCTGCCCACCGAAACCCGCAAGGATAGAAAAGTTGCTACTTCTTTCCGAAAGAAATTGCTGGATGATGGTTTTGCGATGTTTCAGTTTTCCATTTATATGCGATTTTGTGCCAGTAGGGAAAATGCCGAGGTGCATATCAAGCGAACCAAAAAAAATCTTCCCCCTAAAGGAAAAGTTGGGATCATGTCAATTACAGACAAACAATTTGGGATGATGGAGATATTTTATGGTACCAAACAACAAGATACAGAACCACCGTCTCAACAGTTGGAATTGTTTTAGTATTTAGGGCAGACCTGTCAGGTTTTAAAAACCTGACAGGTCTTTCTTTTTCAACCCCAAAAACCATCTGTTTTTATTTTTCTAATTATACACGTAAAAAACAGCATACCAACCACTTATCGTGGGGTATGCTGTGATTTCCATAGGAAGATACTAATTTGAAAGCAATTCACAACAACCAGGTAATTGAATCCTTCAATCACCTTGCTGTGATTTCCATAGGAAGATACTAATTTGAAAGCAATTCACAACAGTTAGTGCAGTGGTTAAAAGCCCCCACTGCTGTGATTTCCATAGGAAGATACTAATTTGAAAGCAATTCACAACTATAGTTAAAAGACCATCTAAATACTTCTAGCTGTGATTTCCATAGGAAGATACTAATTTGAAAGCAATTCACAACCTTTTCTTAGTTCCTCTTCGAAATATTCTAGCTGTGATTTCCATAGGAAGATACTAATTTGAAAGCAATTCACAACCCTTAGCCCAATAAACAATATATTCTTGCCGCTGTGATTTCCATAGGAAGATACTAATTTGAAAGCAATTCACAACACTTATCTACCAGTTCTTGTGCTTTTTCTTGCTGTGATTTCCATAGGAAGATACTAATTTGAAAGCAATTCACAACAGTACCTGAGATCAAGGAATCTTTGATCCTGCTGTGATTTCCATAGGAAGATACTAATTTGAAAGCAATTCACAACGGCCAGGTTTGTTTATTTTTATGCTTAACGCTGTGATTTCCATAGGAAGATACTAATTTGAAAGCAATTCACAACACCTTGTACTCAAAATCTTCAATCGCTTGAGCTGTGATTTCCATAGGAAGATACTAATTTGAAAGCAATTCACAACTAACATCAAAATAAACTATCCGCTGGTACAGCTGTGATTTCCATAGGAAGATACTAATTTGAAAGCAATTCACAACTAAGTAAGATAATTCATAGTTATTAACGTGCTGTGATTTCCATAGGAAGATACTAATTTGAAAGCAATTCACAACGATTCCATGATTTTTTTTATTCTATTCATAGCTGTGATTTCCATAGGAAGATACTAATTTGAAAGCAATTCACAACAGGGATATACTTTCACGCTTCCAGATGCGAGCTGTGATTTCCATAGGAAGATACTAATTTGAAAGCAATTCACAACGTGTTATTGATAAATCAAAGTACGTAATTAGCTGTGATTTCCATAGGAAGATACTAATTTGAAAGCAATTCACAACGCTCCGAATAAGTTCTAAAAAGTTTGTTAGGCTGTGATTTCCATAGGAAGATACTAATTTGAAAGCAATTCACAACTATAATAGTCTATAAAGCCTTCATCCTCAGCTGTGATTTCCATAGGAAGATACTAATTTGAAAGCAATTCACAACTCAAGTCAGCCTTTACAAATGCCTTTCTATGCTGTGATTTCCATAGGAAGATACTAATTTGAAAGCAATTCACAACAAGATGGATGAAGTACCGTGAAGGATTCACGCTGTGATTTCCATAGGAAGATACTAATTTGAAAGCAATTCACAACGCTCTGACCAAGTTACTTTCCTGTCTTTATGCTGTGATTTCCATAGGAAGATACTAATTTGAAAGCAATTCACAACAACCTTCAGGAAGATCAAGACCTTTGTCATGCTGTGATTTCCATAGGAAGATACTAATTTGAAAGCAATTCACAACCAGCTTGATTACGTGCTTTTTCTTCTTTGTGCTGTGATTTCCATAGGAAGATACTAATTTGAAAGCAATTCACAACTAGCCACAAATTTAATATCAAGCTCTGGAAGCTGTGATTTCCATAGGAAGATACTAATTTGAAAGCAATTCACAACATAGAGGAGATCACCAGGGCGGCCATAGGGCTGTGATTTCCATAGGAAGATACTAATTTGAAAGCAATTCACAACGGATATCTGTTTCAGTCCTGTATCTGATATGCTGTGATTTCCATAGGAAGATACTAATTTGAAAGCAATTCACAACTAACCAAACTCTTTCACTCAGGAGAAAAAAGCTGTGATTTCCATAGGAAGATACTAATTTGAAAGCAATTCACAACCCCCAGAGCTGCTAAAAGAAAGAATAGATGGCTGTGATTTCCATAGGAAGATACTAATTTGAAAGCAATTCACAACTGGGCAATACTTCACATATCACACCTACAGGCTGTGATTTCCATAGGAAGATACTAATTTGAAAGCAATTCACAACTTCATAGACTGGAATATGGAGTAGTGGAGGGCTGTGATTTCCATAGGAAGATACTAATTTGAAAGCAATTCACAACCTATCCGCAATACCCTTGAAGCATCTTACAGCTGTGATTTCCATAGGAAGATACTAATTTGAAAGCAATTCACAACTAGCGAACTTATTCCATTTTGTTTAACTATGCTGTGATTTCCATAGGAAGATACTAATTTGAAAGCAATTCACAACCAAGGCATCAACCAATAAACCTACCCTTAAGCTGTGATTTCCATAGGAAGATACTAATTTGAAAGCAATTCACAACATTTTCAGCGTGTCATCTATAGAAGGCCAGCTGTGATTTCCATAGGAAGATACTAATTTGAAAGCAATTCACAACAGTTCGTTGAATTATAAGTCTGCGCTGTCAGCTGTGATTTCCATAGGAAGATACTAATTTGAAAGCAATTCACAACAAGAGAATTGAGGGCAAAGATGTGATCGTCGCTGTGATTTCCATAGGAAGATACTAATTTGAAAGCAATTCACAACCGTATATGCTTTTATAATGAATCAAAAAATGCTGTGATTTCCATAGGAAGATACTAATTTGAAAGCAATTCACAACACTGGACTTCCGTCTACTAAGGCTGCGACTGCTGTGATTTCCATAGGAAGATACTAATTTATTCACTAGTTTGATTTGTTTTCAGCGGAGTTCATATACCTCCCGTTGGTCGGTGCGAAAGCACGATATCTCATTGTTATTAAATTAGATGTCTTGCTTCTTGTATCTTTTGTCTTATTCGATTTCCATAGGAAGATACTAATTTATTCACTTGTTTGATTTGTTTTCAGTGGAGTTCATATACCTCCCGTTGGTCGGTGCGAAAGCACGATATCTAATTGTTATTAAATTGGGATTGTCTTGATTCTTGTATCTTGTATCTTGTATCTTCAATCTTTTGTCTTATTCGATTTCCATAGGAAGATACTAATTTATTCACTAGTTTGATTTGTTTTCAGCGGAGTTCATATACCTCCCGTTGGTCGGTGCGAAAGCGCGATATCTAATTGTTATTAAATTGGGATTGTCTTGATTCTTGTATCTTGTATCTTGTATCTTCAATCTTTTGTCTTATTCGATTTCCTTAGGAAGATACTAATTTATTCACTAGTTTGATTTGTTTTCAGCGGAGTTCATATTCCTCCCGTTGGTCGGTGCGAAAGCACGATATCTCATTGTTATTAAATTGGAATTTGTCTTGATTCTTGCATCTTGTATCTTGTATCTTTTGTCTTATTCGATTTCCATAGGAAGATACTAATTTATTTACCACTCGTCTCTTTTCATCCCTCTCAGCAGATCTCAGTGCTTTCAATTTCTTCTATTTTTGAATGTTATCACTAAAAAATACCCTAATCGGGGTATTTTTTTGCATTTACCTAACTGGTAACTTGCATACTCAATCGGAATTGTATGCAGTTACTCATTAACCTTAAGAGAATAAGTAGCCATAATCGACTAGCTGTCAATTATCAATACCAGCTATCCAATTGTTTGGACTGTATTTTTGAACAAGCCGCTGTAGAATTGATTTCAAATCATTCTGAACATCAAAAAGTAAATCAAAAAAAATTTCCATTTACATTTTCCGAACTTACTTTTGATCAGCTTTATGCGTGCAAAGATCAATTTTTTATGCATCATCAAGGGGAGAGCGCTACGCTTGAGGTAAGGATATGGGACGGGATCAGTATCAGAGATTATTTGATTGATTTGTTTCAAGACCAAAGAATTAGCTTTTCTTTTGGCAATGAGGTGGTAGAATATCATGTCACAAGTGTCAATACTATAAGACCCCCTAAATTCAAAGCAGAAATGAATTATAGTGCTATTACCCCCTTGTTTCTTACAAAACAAGTGGAGAACATAGGAATGGATATTATTTCTCCAGGTGATGCTGCTTACTCAGAAGTTTTTAAAACTAATTTGCTGAAAAGGTTTACCATTCAGTTTCCTGAACTTAAAGGATTAAAGGATTTGAAAAATTGCTGTCCAGAGATGGATTTTGTGCCAACATCTCAGGCAATAGAGCAAGAGCGTGTATTCAATATGTATGACTTAGATTTAATTCATCTCACTGGTTTTAAATTTGATTTCAAACTCAAAGCTTCGCCCATATTGCAAGAGTTTGGGTATTACGCTGGATTTGGTGCTCAAAGCTCATTAGGTTTTGGTTGCGTAAAAGCAGTATAATAATTGCCATTTCTCAAAATATTAATTTTGGGAAATGGAATGACAAGTTTTGCAAACATGTCAAATGTCATTGCTACAATCAGCAGCCCTTTCCTTGTGTAAAACTTCAGTATGAGAATTAAATATTGGTATATTTTCAAATATTCCTATAATTTTATCTTACCAATTGACTTTTGATTTTTCATAAAACTATGATCTTACCAAATACTTTAAAAATTCAAGCAGAGGCATTGCCTTTTTTTAACATTTCTACCTACCAAAACGGAAGAAGTTTTATAAGGAGCCTTTATATCCAAAATAGTGGCGATTCACCTACTGAAGCAGTTACAATCAAGATCTACACAGACTCTGCGGGACTAGAGCCATTTGAATATAGTTTACCTTACCTTCCTGCTCAAAGCAACATTTTGATACCGACAGATAAGATTAAGATTAACAAAAATCATCTACATCAATTATCTGAAAGTGAGCAAGTCACTGTTTTTGTAGAGGTCTATGATCAAAAAGGTTTAAATAGTCAAGAAAAATTGGAGGTTGATTTTCAGCCTTTAGAACATTTCGGGGGATTTGAAGTATTGCCGGAATTGATAGCCTCTTATATCACTCCAAATCATCCTTACGTCTATCATATCAAAAGAAAAGCCATTGAGGTATTGGAGAAAAAAGGGCTTCCAACGGCCTTTGAAGGATACCAAAAATCAGATCCTGAAAGGGTACTACAAGTCCTTTCTGCCATTTATACTGCCATTCAAGAGGAAAATATCATTTACAGTTCGCTTGCGCCAGGATACGAGCAAAGAGGTCAACGCCTTAGGCTACTTCATACGATTCAAAAAGAGCAATTTGCAAACTGCATCGATATAAGTCTCCTATTTGGAGCCTGTCTTGAAGCGGTAGACCTGAACCCCATTTTAATCATTCTTGAAGGCCATGCGTATGTAGGCTGCTGGCTTCATGATGACAAATTTCCAGAGATTATTAATGACGATAAAGCAGCCATCACAAAAAGACTTTCTAAAGGTATTCGAGAAATCGTCGCATTGGAAGCTACCAGCGTCTGCAAAGGTAATGATGTAAAATTCAGTGATGCACTGGCATTGGGAGAGTCCCAACTGATTCAAAATGAGAAATTCTTGCTTTCGGTAGATATAAAGCGTGCAAGGACGGCATTTATCCGTCCACTTCCACTTTTGCATGAAGGCGATACAATGATCTTGGATACCAGTGTAGCTTCCAGCCCAATAGCAGGTGAAATGGAGGATAGATTCGAAATCGGAACGATATATCAGGACGAATTACTTTCTAAGCCTCACTCTAGAACAAAGCAAAAAGTATGGGAAAGAAACCTACTAGACTTATCCCTAAGAAATAGCTTGCTGAATTTGAGGATGACGAGAAATATGCTTCAGATTGTAGATATTGATATCAGTCACTTTGAAGATACGCTATCAGAAGGAAAGTCATTTTATATCATGCCAAGCATGCAGGCTGATGTTCAGAAGAAATATAATCTTTTTTCGGCTCCACTTCATCAATCTTCTTCACTATTTCAGCTAGCTAGCGAAGAGCTCAAATCCAACCGCTTGCTTACTTATTATCACCAGCAAGATTTGGATAATATATTGACTTATATTCATAAAAATGCAAAACAAGCCATAGAAGAAAATGGGTCAAGTACCCTTTATTTGGCCGTAGGATTATTGAAGTGGTTTGATAAGAAGACTCCAGAGCAAACCCGATATGCTCCTATACTTTTGGTACCAGTAGAGATAGGTCGTAGATCTGTAAACAGCAAATTTACTCTCAAAAGCAGAGAAGAAGAGACCATGATCAACATCACTTTGGTGGAGTTTCTCAGACAAGAGTATGAGCTAAATCTAAGCGCTTTGGAACAGCTTCCCTATGATGACAAAGGTGTAGATGTAGCCAAGGTAATGGGTATTCTTCGAAGAGCTGTGATGCAAATGAAAGGATGGGATGTAGAAGAGCAACTTGTACTGGGGAATTTTTCCTTCAACAAACTAATCCTTTGGAAAGATATTGTTGACTATACAGAGGATCTGATGAAGAGTTCGATGGTGAAAAGTCTAATCGAAGGAAGACTCACCTTCGAAGAAAATGATTCGATAAATATAGAAGATTCACTTGATAGAATAGCATCCGCAGAACTAGCGCTACCTATACCTACGGATGCTTCTCAGATGGAAGCAGTATGGGCAGCTGATCAGGGCAATAGTTTTATCTTGCATGGACCTCCAGGTACAGGTAAGTCACAGACTATTACCAACATTATTGCAAATGCCCTTTTCAAAGGAAAGAGGGTATTGTTTGTAGCTGCCAAAAAAGCTGCTTTGGATGTAGTGCACAAAAGGTTGGAAAGTATAGGCCTGGGGACATTTTCACTAGAGCTTCATTCTAATAAATCCAAGAAATCTGACGTGCTGGAGCAGTTGAGTCAGTCAATCGACGCCATCAGGCAGACAAGCAATGTAGATTTTGAGGTGGAAGCTCAAAGACTTGATGCAGCAAAAGAATCTATAAGACATTACGTGGAGTTGCTACACAAAACGCAAGTCACTGGATGGAGCTTATATGACAGCATGGTGGTCCTGGAGGATTATGAGCATTATCAATTTGGTCGAAAACTCCTTCCTCAAGCCATTTTGGACAAGCTGAATCCAAATTTGTGGAGAGAATGGTTGGATTGGTTACCTCAGTTTCAGACCCTTATTGGTATTGTCAAGCACCCTTCTGAAAATCCTTTGGAGTCTTTGAGAATCAAGCAATACGCTCAGAGTCTTCATGAGGAATTAATTCAAAAAGTTGAAGAATTGATTCCTACACTTGAAAAATTAGAGCAAAACATAAATAATGCAAAAGTATCCTTAAACTTATCCGTCGATATCAATAACAAAGCTGATCTAGATAGATTTACCGAAGTTTTGTCTCAAATCCTCCTTCTGGAAGATATTCCAGTGCCATTGTTCAAGTTCTTAGCGAAAAGAGATAATCAAGAAATTTTTGAAGAATGGATTAAGCTTTTGGAGACCTTTATAGAAAAGCGAAATCATGTCCTTAAGGATTTTGAGAGCACGATTTTTGAATTAAATGTGAATATTAAGGAGCTAGAATGGAAGCAAGCAAATCAGAAATGGTTTTTGAGCAAATGGATACAAAAAAGTAAGATAAAAAAGGAACTAGCACTACACGCTACCAAAGGCATAAATGGAGAGCAACAGATCGATGAGCTATTCCGAGATTTTAGGTTTTTAAAAGAAACCTCTGCGCTACTTAGTCAAAATAACTTCAAAAATGTGACTGATGCTTTGGGCAGGTTGTATAAAGAAAACAATACTGATATAAGTGAAATTAAAAGAAAAATAGCCCCATATCAGCGACTATTTTCTTTTCTGAATCATTGGGGTGGTACATTTACTCATCAATGGATAAATCAATTGCCGCTACAAAGTGAAGATTCTACAGGGGATATTTTTGTCGCAAAGGAAAAGGTGATTAAAAGTTATCTCAAAGATGCGAAGATATTCAACAGTACATTGGATAGGTTTGAAAACCTATCAGGAAGTCATATAGATTCAGAAAGTGATTGGATTGATCATACGAGGGAATTTTTGAACCAACTCCAATATGAACTTCCAAATCTAAAATCATGGATGAGTTTTAAGAATTTGCTTGAAAAAGGAAATGAACTTCATCTTCAATGGTTGATTGATGGTTATTACAATAAGGCATTTCAACAATCAGATACCGATGCATATTTTCAATACACAGTTCATCGATCTGTTGCTGAGCAGATCATAGCCAAGCACGAAGAGTTGAGCTTGTTCAATGCGGAACTATTTGATCAAAAAGTAGCCCATTACAAGAGGGTAGCGGGGCAGTTTAGGGAATTGACTATTCAAGAATTAAGGTTCAAACTTACCTCAGCCCTTCCCAATACAAATTTCGAAGCTATGCATAGTTCAGAGATCGGTATTTTACAACGTGCCATAAGAAGTAGAGGTCGAGGTATTAGTATCAGAAGACTTTTTGATCAGATCCCTACACTTTTACCTCGTGTGGCTCCATGCATGTTGATGAGTCCAATATCCGTGGCTCAATACTTTGATGTGGATCAAAAACACTTTGATTTGGTCATATTTGATGAGGCTTCTCAGTTACCTACCTGTGAAGCAGTGAGTGCCTTATCACGTGCTAAGCAGGCAATTGTCGTAGGAGATCCGAAGCAAATGCCTCCGACTTCATTTTTCAATACCATAAAGTTGGATGAGGACAACATGGATGTGGAAGATCTTGAAAGTATTTTGGATGATTGCTTATCTCTTTCTGTGCCTAGTAAGTACTTGCTGAGACATTATAGAAGTAAGCATGAGAGCTTGATTGCTTTTAGTAATGCTAATTTTTATGAAAACAAGCTATTGACTTTCCCTTCGGCAGATGATTTAAGTAGAAAAGTAACCTATCAACATGTGCAAGGACATTATGACAAAGGGAAATCCAGAACCAATTCAGCCGAAGCCAATGCCATTGTGAAATATATATCCGAGCATTATAAAAATGAGAAAACAAGATCAAAGAGTTTGGGGGTAGTTACGTTTAGTCAAACGCAACAAACTCTTGTTGAAGATAAATTACAAGACTTGTATATAAAAGATCATGAACTGGAAGCCTTGGTGAATGAAAACTCAGAACCCTTGTTTGTCAAAAATCTAGAGAATGTCCAAGGGGATGAAAGAGATATTATCTTATTTTCTATAGGATATGCACCAGATGAATCTGGAAAAATGAGTATGAACTTCGGCCCACTCAATAGAAATGGGGGATGGAGAAGACTTAATGTGGCCGTAACACGAGCTAGGAACGAAATGATCGTCTTTGCCACGTTAAAAGCAGAGCAGATTGATCTGAACCGTACAGCTTCGGAAGGAGTGGCAGGCTTGAAAGCCTTCCTGAACTTTGCTGAGAAAGGACAACTGACCATTGCGGCAGATCAATTGGAGTCAATAAAAGGTAAAAATCAGCTTTCAAAAGCTGTTAGTAAAAAACTATTATCAAGAGGATTGGCTGTAAAATGTGATATAGGAAGCTCAAACTTCAAAGTAGACTTAGGCATAGTTCACCCTGATCGACCTGATGAATTTATACTTGGAGTTATTTTAGATGGTCATTATTACTTCAATGCAAAAACCTCGAATGACAGAGAGCTTGTTATGCCATCAGTGCTTCAAGCTTTGGGTTGGAACATCCATAGGGTTTGGGCGATGGATTGGTATGAAAACTCCAACAAAATAGTGGATCAAATCCTCATGAAGGTAGAATCATTGCGATCAAATACGCCTAAGGAGGATTTGACTGGAGTTCAAGAGGCTAAGGTTCCTAAAGAAGAAGCTGAGAAAGCTGGACTGAGTCAAGCCAATGTAAAACCTGTTTTTTCAGAAAAAATTGATAGAAAGCGACCATATCTTTCGTATCAAGCAAAACCAATTTCTTGGGCAAATAGCGAGTCAATATATGAACCATCCAATCGCATCATAGTGAAAAGTCAAATGAGCGAAATAGTAGAAGTGGAGAGTCCCATAAGTAGAGCATATTTATTTAGGAAAATCTTAAATCTTTGGAATATTAACAGAATAGGAGGTAGGCTACTGCCATTTTTGGAAGAAATCATTGAAGAGTTAGGATTTGAAAAGCGAGAACATCATCAGACATTCTATTGGAAAGCAGGGAGTAATTTTGAAATGGATCATTTTAGAGATTATCATGAAGAAAAGCGATCTTTAGAGGATGTGGCACCCGAGGAGATTCTTGTGGCAATGGTAGAAGCAATAGCGCAAAACTTAAGTCTCGACCAAGATGAATTGATTAGGTATTCGGCTAAAACATTTGGCTTCAGTAAGGTAGGAAATCAGATTGATACCATTCTTCGTCAGGTGATAGATTTAGGCTTGGAGCGTCAATTGATTAAAAAAGAAGGGAATAGATTAAAGTTATGCTAACCCGAAGGAATGGGCTGTATACTTGAAATTTTAAATTTCTTATAAAAGAATATAATAAAAAGATAATACCGCTCTAATCGTAAAGTAATATTCTTGAAATAATATTGGAGCATGAAAGATTACAGTAACTTTTCCGATAAAGAATTGATTTTTTTAATCAAAAATAAAGATGATTGTGCTCTAGAGCATTTGATGGATAGATATACATCATTGCTCATGAAAATTGCGATTTATTATTTGAAACATGAAGAAGATGCAGAGGAAATTGTGGCAGATTTTTTTATTAAAATCTGGGAAAAAAATGCTGCGTTGACAATTGAAAGTACATTTAAACCCTATGCTTGCATCAGTGTCAAAAATTCTTGTATCAACCTTTTAAAAGCAAAATCACTTCAGCATAACTTGAGGAATTTCAATGATGCATCAAATTTTGAAGTTGTATCAGAGGCACAATCTGACGACTTGATTATATTTGAAGAGCTTAGAAATGACCTTATGGAATTCATTAACCACCTTCCAGAAAAGCGGAAGGTGATTTTAAAGCTTGCCAAATTTGAGAATTTAAGTTTGGATGAAATAGGTGAAATGTTAGACTTAAGCCCAAAAACTGTGGCTAACCAAATTGCATTAGCACTTAAAGACATCAAACAGTTCCTTATTTTATCTAAAGATTAAAAATCTACTCTTTTCATAACCATTTGTTAATCTATTTTTTCGGGAGGATCATTGATTTCGTTGTCTTAGAAACAAAGGCAACACAAAATGGAAGAAAGATATCACCAACTTATTCTGAAAAAATTAATTAAGGGATTATCAACGCAAGAACAAATTGAGTTGGATAAGTTGGCAAGTGATCTTGACCATGAGCTTGAGCTTCAGAATCATTTTTCAGATGCATGGAATTCCATTAAGGAATCAGAAAATGAAAATCTAAAAAAAGCAAGATTGAAAAAAAGAGTCTTAGATCACATACAAAGTAATAAACAAATAATTCCTCTCCCAGAAAAAACCAACGCTATAAAAGCTAAAAAATTGATTTATGTTCCAATTATTAAAATTGCAGCCTCCTTACTTTTATTTATCGTAGTTTCAATTTTCATTTATAATATACCAGAGATCCAAATATCTGATGAAAGCTATATTATAAAATCCGCAAAAAGAGGAGGAAAAACTACTGTAACCCTATCAGACGGCACAAAAGTATACCTATATCCAGATGCCGAAATCAAGTATTTAGAATTTTTTGATGAAAATGAGAGGAAAATACACTTGAAAGGACGAGCATTTTTTGATGTTGCTAAGGATGTAAACAAGCCATTTATTGTAGAAGCAGATGAATTATATGTGAAAGTAATAGGGACTTCATTTTTGGTAGAACAAGATGATCATATCAGTAAAGTCTCTGTAAAAACTGGAATAGTAAATGTCAAACATGAAGATCATGAAATTGAATTGATTCAAGATCAAGCAGTATTGATAGATTCATCCAACGGGATACCGCATTTGGAAAGAGGTAAACAAGAAGATTTCAGCTGGATAGATGGAGAGTTGATATTCAATGATGAACCACTTTCTGAAGTTATACAAAAAATAAATAAATGGTATGGAGTGGAAATTATTTTGATGAATCACAGAGCAAAAAAATGTCTATTCACAGGATCATTCAAAAATGCAAACTTACAAGTCATTCTTTTAAACATCTCAGAATCAATGAATATGAAAATAACTAAATCTGAAAATAAACAATATCAACTTATCGGTATAGGATGCTAAAAAAAGGAGACAACGGCCATTGTCTCCTCCATAAGTAAATGTCGATAGAAATGATCCACCAACGTTCAACAAACAAATTTATGAAAAAAAACAAACTAATCTGGAAAATGACTAGAAATGGACTTTTAGGTTTATTAGTCTTTTGCTCTGTGGTATTTTTATCCATTGCTAAGGAAAGCCCTGCACAAAATGTGTACAAAATTCCTATGCACATAGCTACGCCAAATAAAACCAATTTGGAAAAATTGATTGGTAAAATTGAAGATAAAACAGCCCTCAGAATTTCATATAGTAAATCAAAAATTGATTTAAAAAAGGAAATTTTACTTCCTGATGATATTGAAAGTGTCGGAGGTCTTTTGGAGGTGGCCTCAGCTCAAACAGGCTACGGTTTCAAACAGATCAATAACAATATCATTATTCTAAACCCACCCTCAAAAATGAACAATGAAATATTGACGGGTGAAATAAATGGGAGAATTTTCGATGTATCTAATGGTGAACCCCTAGTAGGAGTGACCATAAGGGTAGAAACTGAAACAGGTGTAATAGGTACAGTAACTGATATCAATGGAAGTTATAGATTACAAAACATTCCAAATGGCGAACAAGTCATAGTGATATCATATATGGGCTATGAGACATCATCACTTAATGTTAATATAGATCCAGAGAGAAGCCAAAATTTGTCAGTTAGACTAAAGCCATCATTGGGTGAAATGAATGAAGTTACCATTATTGGATTTAGAAAAGGTCAGTCACGTGCTCTAAACTTACAGAAGGAAGCTTTTAATTTGAAGAACATAGTTTCATATGAACAAATTGAAAGATTTCCAGATCTCAATGTGACTGAAGCTTTGAAAAGGGTTCCTGGTGTGGTAACAGAACCGCAAAGAGGAGAAGCTCAAAGTGTTTTGATACGGGGGTTAAGCTCATCATTTCATACAGTTACGTTGAATGGTCAGCGCGTAGCTTCTACTGGAGAATCTGATAGAGAGACAAACACAGCTATCATTCCTATTGGAATGATCTCTTCCATGGAAGTTGTAAAGTCAGTCACAGCAGACATGGATGCAGATGCGACATCAGGATCTATTAATTTGTTGACTACAAGACCTGTAGGCGATAGTATATTGGTAAAAGCTACTTTGGCTTCTGGATATAATAATATGTCAGGACAACCACAATACTTAGGAGCTGCAACTATAAGTAAGAGAATTGGCAAATTTGATTATGTATTGAGTGCAACATATCAGCTGGATAATCGAGCCACTGAGGATATCAGGCATGATTGGGGTGTGCAGGATTTTGGAAATGGACCCGAAGATGTATTGGCAGGTTTGAGACCTTCATTTTATGAAACTAGAAGACAAAGAATAGGTATAGGTGGGCAAGCTGATTATAATTTTTCAGACAGGTCTTCTGTTTATCTGAGAGCCGTTTACAATAATTATGATGAATATGAAATCAGAAATGACGCAAGATATGGATTGGATGCAGGTACTTTTACTGCACCAGGTCAAGTAAGTAGAGGAAGATATGAAAAAGTGATAAGAGAATACAACCGTATCACCAACCTCATAAGTATAAATGCGGGAGGACAGCAAGATATCGGTTCAGCCACTTTAGATTATAATGTTGGGTATTCACATGGGACTTTCAGTGTACCATTGAGAGAATATTATGCCTTTAGGCACAGTGGAAGGCCAAATTTCAATTATGATATCAGTAGCAGGAAATTTGCCACAGTAGAAGTTAGTAATGATATCGATATCTCAAATATGGATCAGATGGCCTTCAGATATTATGAGAGAAGAAGAGATGAAGTCAATGACACCGACAAGTTTGCAAATTTCAATTTAAAAATACCATATAGCCTAGGAAGTGGAAGAGGTTATTTCAAAACTGGTGCAAAAATATGGCAAAAGGTGAAAGAACGTGAGATGCTAGAGCAGCGCTGGACTTTATTTGACGGCACTTTGAACATGAGTCAATTTTTTCAACCCAATGAGAGACAATTGATAGACGGAAGATATCCCATTAATGGTCAAATTGATTGGGTAGCAGGTAAGCAATTTTTTGAATCAAATATCAGCAGATTCACTGAAGATACGGATAGAACACGCGAACTTTCTGATCCAAATAATTACCGTGCTCAAGAAACCATCATCGGTAAATACATCATGACTGATTTCACAATCAATAAACTGAGTACAAATTTTGGTTTGAGAGGTGAGCATGTAACCAATAATTATCAAGGAAACGAAGTTTTGTTCGATGGTGCTGGAAACTATTCAGAGACACAAAGAACCGAATCAGGAAATATCTCATATTTCAAGCTCTTTCCTATGATGAACTTAAGATATGCTGTGAATAATAATACAAATATAAGGTTCGCATATACCAACACGATAGCTAGACCAATGTTCTCTGATTTGGTACCATTTAGAATTATCAATCAGGACAACCAGATCATAAGTACAGGGAATCCAGACCTAATGCCATCGACAGCTCACAACTTTGACTTGATGTATGAATCTTACTTCAAATCACTTGGTATTGTTTCTGCCGGAATCTATTATAAAAGTTTAGATAACTTCATATACAATGAAACCACTTTTATCCAAGATGGGGGGCAATTTAATGGATACCAACTAGTCACACCATTGAATGGAGAAAGTGCTTTTGTATATGGACTTGAGTTGGCAATACAAAGAAAGTTTGATTTCCTTCCAGGATTTTTTAGTGATTTTGGGATATATGCTAATTATACTTATTCTCAGTCCGAAGCAAGAATTATTGTACCAGTATCCAGAAGGATTGCTTTGCCTCTCCAAACTCCACATGTTTACAACATTGCCCTTCAATATGATAAAAATGGATTTTCGGCACAGATCTCATATAACTGGAGAGCTACCTGGTTAGATTCTGTTGGGGGAAGTGTGAGCGCACCATCAATTCAAGAAAGAGGAGAAATTTTTCTGGATAGGTTCTTTGAAGGATTTGGTCAATTAGACTTTACAGCTTCCCAGAGAGTAAGCAGAAATTTTACAGCTTTTATGAACCTAAATAACCTTACCAATTCCTCACACAGACATTATTTTGGTACTACTATTTATCCTTACAGGGATTCTTATCATTCATTTTGGGGTCATTTAGGTTTGAGATTTAACTTATAATCAAATATTAATCAATCAATTTTTAATGCAAAAAAAGTATGAAATTTAACTTTCTATTTCCACTCTTTATTTGCTCTGCGTTTGGTTGTCAGCAGGCAAATACCTCTGATCATCATCAAGAAATTGATGCAGAAGTGATACAACCTGTCTTGGTTTCTGATAGTACAGATATGGATACTGACGATCCTGCTATCTGGATCAATCAATATGATCCTGGCCGTAGCCTCATTTTAGGAACGGATAAGGATAAAAACGGTGGTTTATACGTATTCGATCTAGAAGGAAAAATAATAGATAGTCTTACCATTAAAAATTTGAAAAGACCTAATAATGTAGATGTTGGGTATCAGTTTCAATTGAACGAGCAAATAGTAGATTTTGCTGTTGTAACGGAAAGAATGACACGCGCATTGAGGTTTTATTCCTTACCTGATATGAAATCTATAGATGGGGGAGACGGAATAGAAGTATTTCAAGGGGAAGATGAAAGTGCCGAACATAGGGACTTGATGGGAATAGCGACCTACAAGTCGCCAAGCTCGCAGAAACAATATGTGATAGTAGGAAGAAAATCTGGTCCGACAGATGGTACGTACCTTTGGCAGTATGAAATGAAAGCTGATGAAGGCAAGATTTCTTTAGATTTGGTAAGGAAATTTGGTAACTACAGCGGTAAAAAAGAAATAGAAGCTATAGCTGTAGACCAATCTTTGGGATATGTATATTACTCTGATGAGATGCATGGAATACGGAAATACTATGCTGATCCAGAAAAAGGAAATGATGAACTAGCTGTATTTGGTAGAGATTACTTCACTAGAGATCATGAAGGTATCTCTATCTATCAAAAAAGTGATACGACTGGCTATATTTTAGTTTCTGATCAACAAGCTAATAAATTTCATGTATTTCCTAGAGAGGGAAAAAAAGATTCACCGCATGATCATCATTTGATAAAAGCGATTAGCTTAGCTACTGAATCGTCAGATGGTTCAGAAGTAACTCATGTTGCATTGAGCCCTAAGTTTCCAAAAGGCTTATTTGTTGCCATGTCTGAGGGTAGAGTATTTCACTACTATTCTTGGGAAGATTTGGAAAAAATGATTCACAAGTAACAAAAATTGTTTCCTCTAAAATGACACTAGCAAGCTATATTTTTAGCTTACTGGTGTCATTTGTATATAGTGCTATCTCAAACTTTGAATTTTTTGATCACCTCGCAAATGCGCAATACTTCTTCTTCGCTTAACCAAGGATTGAGGGGTAGGGATAATATTTCTTTGGAAATCTTGAGGCTCTTTGGAAATTCACATGTAACCTTGTAAGGTTTCAAATATGGAATTGGTAATGGATAGTGGATGGCTGTATCGATATGGTTTTCATGCAAAAACGCTTTCAATTGATCTCTGAATACCGTCTTGATGACAAACAAATGTATACTATGGGAAGTAGATTTGAGATCATTAGGAAGTTTTAGCCAATTCAAATCCCCCAATTGACTTTTATAAATTTGGGCAAGTAGTTTTCGCTTACTTTGCCAATCATCAAAATATGGTAACATGATATTCAAAAATCCGGCTTGAAGCGTATCAATTCTTGAGTTTCTACCTATCATGATATGCTGATCTCTGTGAATTTGCCCATGGTTTATTAACATTTTCAGTTTTTCAGCTACAGATGCATCTTTACAAACCATTGCGCCAGCTTCTCCTAGAGCCCCAAGATTCTTACTAGGGTAGAAACTGAAGCAACCAATATCTCCATACATTCCCGCACTGATACGCTCTTGAAATGCTCCAAAAGCTTGTGCTGCATCTTCTATTACTTTACAGTTATGTGATCTAGCCCAAAGCATCAGAGGATCCATATCGACCATTTTTCCATAAAGGTGTACGGGAATAATTGCTTTTGTCATTGGAGTATATGCTCGATCCAATAGTTTCAAATCCAATAAACCATCTCCATCAGTATCGACATACACAGGCTTGGCACCCACCAAATGCACTACTTCGGCTGTAGAAACCCATGACATGGCGGGTACGATCACTTCATCTCCAATTCCAATCTCCATGGCCCTTAAAGCAATTTCTAAGGCATCAGTTCCATTGGCGCAACTTACCACATAAGGTGCACCGAGATATTCGCCGAGCTGTTTCTCCAACAAAAACACTTCATCTGATCCTGAAAAAATCCCTTTGTTCAAAATTTGCTTAAATTTTTGCACAAGATCTTTCTTTACATCATCAGAAAATCTACCTAGGTCAAGAAACGGGATCCTTGATGTCATCCAATATGTTTGCTAAATGTTGAGTAAGTTTTTTTCTTGAGTATTGGGATGTGGAAGCAGAGTTTTTTGATCTTGAATTTTGGTCAAAATCTTTCAAATAAGAGGTAATCCCCTCAAGATCATGATGTGCAAAAACCTCACCTGCTTGGGCTGATCTGAGAATCTTTGCAGAATCACCTCCTTTATCTCCTAAGGCAATCACTCTTCTTCCTGTGGCAATATATTCAAATAGTTTTCCTGGAATATTACCTTTTGCGTTTTTGGTGTCTGTCAGGATCAAGAGTAAAATATCCGCGTCTCGATAATAGTCAAATACTTTTTCATGACTTACATAACCTTCAAAAGAGACATTAGCTTTTAGCCATTCATTTTGATTTACGTAATCTATCACCGTAGAGGACACCTTACCAACAAATCTGAGCATCACATTTATAGGCTTGTCTTGAAAGCTTGCTTGATACGCTTGAAGAAAGGGTATAGGGTTTCTTATAGCATCTATTACACCTGTGTAGACAATCTCTAAGCTATTGTCTTTCTTTTGATTGTCCATTTGCCAATCAGGAGGCAAGTCGGCAGGGTCAAATCCATTGGTCAGCAGGTGCACTAGTCTACTCCCAGAATGCTCCAAATCAGCCTTAAAAGTAGGGCTGATAGTAGTTATAGCATCAGCTTCCTGAAGGACAGATTCTTCAAGTTTTACATGATAATTTCTCACTAGCTTGCTCATGGGAAGAGTGTCTAAAAATTCCCATTGAGACCATGGATCTCTAAAATCAGCCAGCCAAGGGATGTCTAGTTTACGTTTGAGATTTCTACCAATCAGGTGTAGGCTGTGTGGTGGTCCAGTAGTGATGATTGCATCAATTTGATTATTTTGGATAATATCAGCTAAGAAATTGACAGATGGTCTTACCCAGAAAATCCTCGGATCCGGAACAAGAAGATTTGCTCTCAGCCATATAGCTGCTTGATCTATCAATGACTTATGCTTCTTTTCGAGAACTTTGGATGTGTCAGCTAACTTTTCCTTTTTTAAACTTCTGAAAATACCATAAGGCTCCCATATAGGGAACTTAATGACTTCCATTTCTTTAGAAATCTCTTTGCCTAAGCCTTCGTCTTTCAAATCAAAATCAGGGTTTTCTGGGGTGAAGATCACTGGTTCCCATCCGAATTCTGGAAGATATTTGGCAAACTTTAGCCACCTTTGTACACCAGATCCTGCCGAAGGTGGCCAATAGTATGTAATGATCAATACCTTTTTACTACTTTTGATATTCATGATTTGGGCTTTGCTGTTTACCACTGATGTTCCACCTCTTTTTGTATATACTGTTGATATACAGCATTTACAGCTTCCATCATTTGAGTAGATATTGAAGGTAATCGACTTGCTTGAATATTAGAAATGAGTTGTTCTGTTTTGGAAGCTCCGGGGATTACTGTGCTCACCTCGGGAAACATCAAGACCCAACGCAGTGCCCATTGTGCCAAAGGTTCATTCCCTTTAAAGATCTCTTTCAAAGCGTCTACCGCTTCTAATCCGATATCAAAAGGTACACCAGAGAAGGTTTCTCCTTTGTCAAACGCAGCTCCTTCTCTATTAAAAGACCTGTGATCTTCTGGATCGAAACTGCTCGTGGCTGTCAATTTTCCTGTCAAAAGTCCACTTGCTAGAGGTACTCGAGCAATTATACCTATATTTTTTTCTTTTGCTAAAGGGAAAAATTCCTTTGCCGGCTTGTGTCGGAACATGTTGAAAATGATTTGAACCGAAGTGACATTTTCATATTTTATTGCAGCTTTAGCTTCATCTACAAGTTCTACGCTGACACCTAGATTTTGAATTTTTCCTTCTTTTTTCAAAATATCAAAAAGTTCAAAAATCTCATCTCTTTGATATACCGCTGCTGGAGGGCAGTGAAGTTGGATCAAGTCTATTGTTTCTAGTCCTAGATTTTTCAAAGATGCTTCGACATATTTTCTGAGTGCTGTAGGTGTATAGCCTTCGTTGACATGAGGATTGATAAAGCGACCACACTTTGTAGCAACATATACACGCTCACTGCGCTCTCTGATTACTTTTCCTACAGCGGCCTCACTCAAGCCACCATCATAAACATCTGCGGTATCCAAAAAATTGACACCCTCATCCAGTGCCTTGTGTAGTATTTGATGAGCCATTTGATGATCAAATTGACCACCCCAGCCTCCACCAACTTGCCAAGTTCCCAAACTTACTTCCGATATATTTAGATTTGATTTACCTAATTTTCTGTATTGCATATTAATAATCTTTTAAGTGATAGGAGATGAGGAAGCAATTTAAATTTTTATATTTATAACTTTCAAATCAAAACCTATGAAATCTAGAAGAAACTTTATCAAGAAAGTGGCTTTAGCAGGTGCTACAGCTTCATTGTCAGGCAGTTTGTATGCCGACAACCATCCGAAACAACGTTTGTATCACCAAGTATTTTTCTGGCTGACCTCAGAAGATGAGATACCAAATTTCCTTGAAGGTGTAAAAATGCTGGGAAAGTGTAAAACTGTAGCTGATGCAGTAATCGGAACACCAGCACCGACCAAACGCCGGGATGTTGTGGATCACAGTTTTCATGTATCCTGTTTGGTGATATTTGATTCTGTAGAAGATCATGACGTTTATCAAGAAGATCCACTTCATTTACAATTCATTGAAGAGTATGGACATCTTTTTGCAGAAGTGAAAGTTTATGATTATTTGGTATGAACCGATTGGTAGGAAAAAATCGTTAATGTGAATATTAACTTATAGATTAAAATTATGAATATCAGGTTCTTTCCTCAAATTATTCTTCTGGTTTTTACCTTCGGCTTTATTTGCAGCTGTAATCCAAAGGAAGAAAATCCAGATCCTGCAAAGGTGGATTTTGCAGTTCAAAATGCAATTGTAGAATCTATGAAGCGGTGGTATTTTTGGAATGAAAGAATACCTGAGAATATAGATGTCACAAGATACACCTCAAATGAAGCTCTTTTGGATGCTATAATCTTCAAGGATCTAGACAGATGGTCTTATATCACTACAAGAGAAGCTTTCAATGCATCTTTTCAAGGAACGATTACGGGAGCTCACGGCTTTGGTTTTTCGTTATTGAATGATCGCATGTATATATCATTTGTATATAATGAGGCTCCTGCCGGGAAAGATGGTTGGAAAAGAGGATGGGAAGTCGTTGAGATCAATGGTAAACCAATTTCTGAATATCGAACAAGCAATGGTTTTAATTTTCAATTAGGACCAAATGAAGTAGGGTATACCAACAGCTTCAAGCTCAAATTACCTGACGGTTCTGAAAAGGCGACCACTATATCAAAAGCCCAATTTCAATCCAATTCTGTGCTTTACAGCAATGTGCTTCTGCAAAATGACAAAAAGGTGGGCTATTGGGTGTATCAGAGTTTCAGACAAACTCCAGGGCTGACAAATCCTGTCAGAAGCCAAGAAGTAGAAGATACTTTCAGCTACTTCTCTCAAGAAGATATAGATGAATTGATCATTGACCTGAGGTACAATGGTGGTGGTTCTGTAGCGGTGACGGAGCAGATACTAAACTATTTGGTGCCACAGGCGAATTCTGGACAAGTCATGTACACAAACAGGCATAATGCGCCAAGATCAAATAATAATCGATCAGTGAATTTCAGTAAAAGGGGAAATTTGAATTTGAGTAGAATCATATTCATTACTTCACGTGGATCAGCTTCTGCATCAGAGTTATTGATCAATTGTCTAGACCCTTATGTTGAGGTGATTTTGATAGGAGACAATACTTATGGCAAGCCAGTGGGTTCTTTTCCACTTTCTTTTGACAATAGATTATTGAGAGAAAAAAATGTAGAGGTAGTTCCGATCACTTTTGCAATTGATAATGCTAATGGACGTGCTGACTACTTTGAAGGATTTCCAGTAAACTTTCCTGTACCAGATGACCCAAGTAAAGATTGGGGTGATCTTGCTGAGGCTAGATTGGGAGCAGCTTTGCAGTTCATCACTACTGGGAGTGTTTCTAGTGGAAGGTTGACTCCTCAGTCATCTTATTTCCAGTGGCATATGATAGATGATTTTGAAGGCCTTTGGAAAGAGTTTCCAGTATATTAATAAAATAAATTAGCCTGCTACTAAAATTGAATCAGCTATTAATCGACTATTTCAATAGCGACTAATAGCTGATTTTGTTATATAGGTTTGAGTTGAATTGAGAATTATTTTTCTACTGCTTCGATTTTTGCAGTTGCCTTATGCTTTGTTCCAAACAAATCTGTAGCTTCAACTTCTATCGTATGGATACCTGCAGGTAAGTTATTAGGAACACTAGCTCGCCACAAGTGAGTACTTTTGGCTGGCAATGAAGGTCGTCTACCTTCAAGCAATTTCTCTGATCTGTCCCACTCAAAAAGATCAAGCATGTATTTTGGATCATAATCTTCGAGGTAAGACATTTTTACCCATTTACCTTCATTTAGCCTGAAACGAACTTCATTTTCTTCTGTTCCCATAAAGAAATTTACATAAATATCAGAGGTATTTCTTTTGCCAGCTTCAATGACCTTTGGAGCAAAAATGTCCATTTGATAATCTGCGGGTTTTCCAGGTACTTTATAATTGATCTTGTACTCATTGCCATTCACTTCCAAAAATGCATACCCTCTAGGTGAGCCATCTCTCATGGTGGCAATAGGTAGTCCATTTTCATCTAATTGGCCTTTGTACCAATCCCCTGAGGGTGTTCCGGCATTGTAATGATGATGCGGCCTATTCCCTTTCCAACCATAAGATTCTCCCATAAGATCTTGTCTTTGGTAATGCGTGTGAGCCGACATACTCAAAGTATGTGGATAGTCTTTAAGCAATTCAAACAAACGCTCCCTATCTTCATCTCTAAAAGAATCTCCTTCTTCAAAGAGAGGAATATGCATCGCCACAATCACCAATTTGTCTTTCGAAACATGCTTCAAATTGTTTTCAAGAAACTTCAATTGATCTTCTCTAAAACCACCCCAGTAGCCCTTGCCATCTCGTGGATCTGGATATAGGATGTTCTCTAATACGATGATGTGTGCATCAGCATAATTGAAAGCATAAGTAGAAGGGCCAAAATGCTTAGAAAAAGTCTCATCTGTCAGTTGATCTTCCTCTACATCATAGTTTTGATCATGATTTCCCATGACATGATACCAAGGTATACCAATTTTTGAAATTACTTTAGAATAGGCTGGATATAAACTGAGATCGTCACCAACAATATCTCCTAAGGCAATTCCAAAAGGAATGCCCTGAATCCCCTCAACTTCTTTCACTACTGACTGGTAAAAATAGTCCACCTCTGTCAGGTTATATGGCTGAGGATCCCCAAAAACCAAAGCAGTAAAAGAACTCGATTCGTCTTGTCTTTTGATGGGGAAGTCTATCGATTTTGGGAGTTTTCCTGTCGGCTCAGATCCAGCATACTTCAATCCTTTTGGTGAGCCTGATGGCTTGTAGATATAGTAATGCTGAGGGAAGTTGAATTCGTTCAAGGCTACTGCATAACCTGATGGCTTTATCAAAAATATCAAATCACCCTCCTTGACTTCTAGACTATATGATCCCTTTTCGTCTGTTTTTACGACATCTCTTCCATTGGAAATTGCCACGTCAGAGATACCTTTTTCATTTCTATCCTTTTTTCCGTTGCCATTGAGATCTTCATATACGATGCCTTTGGCTGTTTCTTGAGCCCAAAGGAAAGTACTACTTAGTAATCCAATGAGGAATAGGTTGATTTTTTTCATCTTCATTATTTTAACGAGCGTATTTTTTATTGATTGTAGAATTTTCTATTTGTGTATACTTCAGCAAGAGCTGATTTTAGGTTTTGGTATTTGGCATTACGAAATTGGCTTTTCTTGTGATAGAAGAAAAGCCAATTTGTTTATTGAATTATGAATAATTTCTACTTCTTGACAAAGCAATTAGTAGTTTTCATAAACTGCAAAGTCATCTATGCCTAATCTACCATTTCTTACAGTGGTACCATTGCTAGGACCTAGGCCGAGCTTATTGATTCGAAATCTTACTGGTTCCCTGATGTCTACAATAAATGAAGCTTGCTTTGCTATGGAACTTGTGGCAAAAGTATGAGCATCAGTGATAGGTTCCCCTACGATTTCCCAAGTTTGCCCCTGATCGGTGGATGACTCTAGTTGAAAAGTACATCCTTGGTCATTGAAGTATGAACCGTACCAGAAGGTAACTTTGGAAGCTCCCTTTGGAAGATCGTATTTCATTTCCAAAAATGCTGATACAGTCAAATTTTGCTGAAATCTGACCGCTTGCGTACCGCTCACGTGACGATCTCTATTTTGAATATCTCCAAGTATACTTTGAAACATCTGCCATGGGCCTGTTTTTAATTCAACAATATTGTCTATAGCAACCATATTGTAGCTAGGCTTAGCAGAAGCCAAAGGATCTTCATAATCTTCTGGATATCCTAAATAAAGAGGTCCACTAGGCTCAACCAAATCATTGGAATTTCTCAAGCGTATTTCGATCCCTTGCTCACCTTGAAATGCAATGCCCCGAAAAGATGCGCTAGGAGCTAGTCGGATGTCACTGAAATCAGCTGATGGATCTACAAAGATTGCTACAGATTCTCCACTTCCGTCTATAATCATGGTGCGGCCTGCTAGTGTTTTGCCTTCCTCAGGAAACTCCACCAAATCGGCCGTTACCATCACGAGGGTATTTTCAAATTGGGAAAAGTTAGCTTTAAGTCTCGCAATATCTAGCGCAGCCACATCTAGAGAATTGTCACTGTCTATTCTTCTGACTTGGGTACTTTGTAGACCGGTGACTCCTAAGGTTCCATTAACCCGCTCTAGCTTTGAATTCTCAAGGTTGATTTCTATGAAATCTCCTTGCTCATAACCTGATGCAATTTCAGGAGTTAGAAACAAAGTCAAGCCTCTGTTGACACTTCTCCAATTGTAGCTTATGATTAATTGACCAGCTGGGACATTTCCAGCTCGTTGATCAGATATGACATAACCTTGGGTAATGTATGCACCTGATAGTTTTTCTCGGGTGATTTCTATTGATTCACCTTTGTATAAGTTGTGAACTACAGGGAGGGCAGCTATCGGATTGGGTGTGCCACTTGCCGGATTCTCGTCTTCTTTGAGACAAGATGAGAATAGGAGCGATATGCTCAATAAGTATAGACTTATAATTGAATACCTTTTCATGCTTTCTAAGATTAATCTTCTGTGTTCCACCAAACTTTTGTGTTGATATTATCAGGGCCCATTCTTTGAAGTGCTTCATTATAATTTTTAGCATTAAGGGCCTGTACATTGATAGGATAGCCAAATCTAGCAGGCATTCTCCCACCATTCAGCATTCCATCTCCAGGGATCAGCACTGGATGACCAGTTCTTCTATGCTCATACCATTGCTGGAAATCCGTGAAGAAAAGTGCAAAGTATTTTTGCTTTAAAATAGCATCCATCTTTTCATCAAATGTCCAGTCCTCCTCCCATGCCAAAAATGGTCGATTTAAAAAGCCATCTGGAGCTTCCAAATCCCAGTGAGCAAGTGCAGAAATGATCCCTGATTCGTAATAATCCTTTGGATTGCCATTGATATAACCTTTCAATGCTGATTCAGCTAAGATGAATTGAACCTCCGCATGGTTGATGATATTGCCCATTCTAGGATCAGTTTTCAATCCAACTTGTAACGTACTCTGGCGCTCTGGAATCTGTCCAGAAGACCAGCCACTGGGAATTCCTGCATAGATTCCAGAAGCCATGGTAGACCAAATTGGAAGTCTAGGATCTTGCCAAGAATTCAAGTTGTTGATGAAAAATTCGGTGTATCCTTTATCTCCATTGAAATCAAAATCTCTAAAATTCCAAAAAGCACTGGTCAAAGGCTGCTGACTTCCTAAAGGTAAAATAGCTGATTCTGTTGGATTCGTGAAAATGGGATACTGACTCGGGTTCTCAATGATTTCACGGATTTTTTGTGCTGCATTTACTTCAGCTTTGCCAGAAGCTCTTAACAAAAGCCTCAAGTATATAGAATTCCCAAATTTTCTCCACAGAAGAGCATTTCCTTGATATAAAGGATCATATTCAGTAAGGTTTCCGGGTAGGTTTCCACTAGTGGACAATAAAGTGTTAGCTTCTTCCAGCAGTTCGAAAAGCCCAAAGTAGACATCTCTTTGAGGATCAAAAACAGGCGTGACATTACCGATTCTTCCTTGATTTGCTTCGGTATAGGGTATATCGCCAAACATATCCGTCAGTAGAGAGAATGTCCAAGCCTCTAGCACTCTTGATAAACCTTTGAATGTCTCAAACCCATTAGTTCGTGTTTCTTCGGCTTTATTATAGATATCTTTGATATCTGTGAGCTGCAAGTACCAATTTCGCCACATATAATCTGACTCAGTGGGTCTAATGAAATACCTGTGAAATTCTCTTGAGTCTACAGTAGTCACATGTACTTGCATGATTTCATTGGTAAGCCTCATGGCACGATTTTGATTTCTCCATACAAGATCGTGAAGGGTAGGAGCAAGCAAGGATTCTGGATTTGCTACCACAGAAGTATTGGGGTTGATATTCATGTCTACAAAATCTGCGGTACATGAAGCGGATACAGCCAAAATGATTGCTGTTGAAATTGATTTGTATATTGATTTGATTTTCATGATTTCAAATATTAAATGCCTAATGATATATTGAAACCGATTGTACGGGTAGAAGGAAACTGCGCAATTTCTGCACTTTTGGATATATCCCCATTGCCTAAGGTTCCAAATTCTGGATCAAATGAAGGCCAATGGGTAAACACAAAGAGGTCTCTTCCATATACACCAACGGTTGCATTTTGAAGCATCAACCTTTGCAGGTACTTTTGTGGGATTTTATAGTCCACTCTCATTTCTCTAAGCTTGATATAATCAGTGCTAAAAATGTTGGACTCTAAATTGTCTCTATTGAAATGTCTGAAATAGTAATCTCTGATAGAAGTAGCTACCACATCATTTGGTCTATAGGTACCATCTCCATTAGCTATGACACCTTCTCCTATAATTCCATTATATCTTCCAGGTAGGGTTTTGTTCAATTTTCCTTCTTCCATCAGTACAGAGTGAGTCAAAGAGTAAGCTTGACCACCAAACTGTCCGTCAAAAAGTACAGAAACTCTGAATTGCTTGTATTTGAATTCATTACCAAATCCAAATCTATACAGTGGTGTTGCATTTCCTAAGAATAGGATAGAATCACCAAGGACCGGATAGCCATTTTCATAAAGGATTTGACCATCTGGTGCTCTTTCATAACCTAAGCCATAGATATCTCCAAATCTTCCTCCAGGTCTAGCTTCGACAGTTCCCCTGCTACCAAAAACAGTACCCAGCACCATATTTTCCATACCATCAGCAAGAGAGATTACTTTGCTCATATTATGTGTAAAGTTCCCATATACGCGCCAGTTCAAACCATTTTTTATTTTGACAGGGACAACATAGGATTCTATTTCAATACCTTGATTTTGAACATTTCCAGCATTTACAATTTTTGAATTGTATCCACTTGCTGGATCTACTGGTGTACTTAGGATCTGATCAAAGGAGTTGCTGTGATAAAGTGTCACATCGATACCAAAACGATTGGAAAACATTTTGATGTCTGTCCCGATCTCATAACTTCTTGTTCTTTCAAAACTTAAGTTGGGATCCGGTATAGCAGTTGGGTTGGTCAATCCACCTGGGAATGTGGGCAATGCCCCATAAGAATAATCTGTCAAATAGGCTGTAGTACCACCACCACCAACTGAGGCATATGAAGTTCTTAATTTAAGATAATCAATCTGTCTGGGCAATTGAATAGCATCAGACAATATTGCACTTAGATTAGCAGAAGGGTAGAAGAAAGGCGATACATTTCCTGTGACTGGTGATGCGAGTGTACTAGCCCAATCTTGTCTTCCTGTAATGTCAAGAAACAAAACATTCTTGTAACTGACAGTTCCTAATGCATACAAGCTATTCACCGCATAGTTTCTTCTAAATGGAAGTGAAATCAATACATCCTTGCTATTGGCAAAGCTGTAGATTCCAGGGAATAAAAGTCTTTCAGCTCTGTACTCATCTTTTTTGTAAGTATTCTTCATCAAGCTACCACCTACAGACATGCTGAAGTCGAAGGATTTTTTTCGCTTGTAATCATAAGAAAGCAAAAAATCTGAGTTGATCTCATGTGCATAAATGTTTTGTTCCCTGTACATTCCTTCAGCGAACTTTTGAGTTCCCATAGGTCTTTGTTGACTTCTTGACTCATACATCATATCAATGGTGGTTCTGACCATCAATTTCAATTCATCCGTGAAATTGTAGTTTGCTTGGGCAGTTCCTACATATCCATTTCTCTCAGATGCATTAAGCATCTCATAGGCTTGCAAATATGGATTATCAAGTAAGTTTGAAAAGGGTCTGTTTTGCAAAACCCCTTCTTGACCAGGAACCCATGGATTTCTGAACCAGTCCATATTGGCATTGGGTACCAAACCTCTGATAAAATACATTATCGTCTGATTATTGTACCCAGTAGTAGGCAAGTTGTCAGATTGTCTGTAATTATAGTTTACTTTGGTATTGATAGATAGCTTATCTGTGATGTCATGGTTCAAGCTGAATGCAACAGTAGTTCTATTGTATCCAGTATTTGGGACGATCCATTCATTTCTCATATTGGTAAATGAGAGTCTTGTCCTTGTTCTTGCATTACCTCCTTGTATGGCTAGGTTGTTTGTGAAAGTCTTTCCAGTTTCAAAAAATTCCTTTCTATTGTTAGGATAAGCTCTCCAAAGTGTCCTTTCTGGAGGTGTAAGCCTATGGAATTCAGGGTTGTATTGATAGTAGTACTGTCCATCAAATCTTGGTCCCCAAGCTGAACTGGTAGAGTAGGTACTTGGGCCATCTTCTGTAGCACCATAGCTATAGTATAAATCTCCCCCAACATTACCTTGACCATATTCATTTTGATAATCTGGCCATCTATTGATCATATCAAAGGCTGTGTTTGAAGAAAAAGTGATGCCCAGTCCTTTGGTTTGTGTGCTACTTCCACTTTTGGTTGTGATCATGATTGCACCATTTGCACCTCTTGCTCCATATAATGCAGCAGCTGCTGGGCCTTTGAGGACTGTGACACTGGCGATATCGTCAGGGTTGATATCTGATAGACTTGATCCAAAATCGACTGGAGAATCATCGCTCAGGTAGGAGCCACTCCCTTGACCGGTCAGCTGACCACTACTTCCAGAAATCACAACACCATCGACTACAATAAGTGCTGAATTATCACCTGTAAGTGAAGTTTCGCCTCTAAGTATGATTTGAGTGGATCCAGCAGGCCCGCCACCAGACTTGATCAAGTTAAGCCCTGCAACTTTTCCCGTAAGTGCATCACTCCAATTATTTGGGAGTGCATCTGTGAGTTCCTCACCATTTACTGTAGTGGATGAATAGCCAAGGGCTTTCTCTTCTCTTTTGATGCCCAATGCTGTCACTACTATTTCTGAAAGTGAATCATCCTCTTTAAGAATGACATTAATGGTATTTTCATTTCCTATGACATACTCTTGTCTCTTGAATCCTACGTATGAAAATATCAGGACGTCACCCACTTCGACAGAAATACTATATTGACCTTCCATATCGGTAATGGTGCCTTTATTTTTCCCCTGAATCACTACATTCACTCCTGGAAGCCCTTCACCTGTGAGCTCTTCTGTCACCTTACCTTTGACTACTACGAGCTGGTCAGCATTTTGAACAGCGACTTGATTGACTGCAATTACTTGATTAATTTGCTTGAATCTAAGGTTACTTTTAGAAGATAGTTCTTGAAGCAATTCGTCTAACTGTACTTCTTTTTTTGAAATGTTTATGACTGACTTTAAATCAATGCCAGACTGGTAAGAAAATTTGAAATTTGACTGAGACTCTATATCACTGAAGTGCTTTTCGATGTTTTGATTATTTTGACTCAATGTAATGACAACTTTGGAGAGTTGTTGAGCATTGCCATTGGCTGCTAAGGCCAGGTTATGTACCAAGCCAAGAAAGCAGCACACCAGCATTGCTCTCAATTTGATTCGCTTAAATAAGCTGGGTAACTTTTTTTTCATAATTTTGAACTTTCGTGTTTAAGTTTTGCATAAGACTAATTCATGGATGTTTTGGTGGAGTCGTTGCACCGACTCCGCCTATTTGCATTCACCAAAGTTGATTTTCACCTCTTTGGATTTTAATTCATATTCAATGGGTATAATAAATGCTATAGCTTGGAGCATTTCTTCCAAACTCAATTTTTGGTAAGTACCTGTCACCCGGCAGTTGTGTATTTTTGGCTTTTGATAGGATATTGATACGCCGTACCAAGACTCGATTTGTTTTACCAATTCATCGATATTGCTATCTATCAGTACCAGAGTCTGTTCAGTCCAGCCAAAGAATAAGTCAGGCTTTTGGATTTTAGACAGCTCTATTTTTGTGTTTTCGTATTGGAGTAGATCATCTTGTGTGAGCTCATGATATTGGCTATCATTTGAGTTTACCAATACTTTTCCACTTTTTACTCCCACAGTTTCAGCCATTCCTTTATAAGCACTGATGCTAAAAGATGTGCCCAGAACCCTAGTCTCAAGGTTTTCTGTTTTGATCACAAATGGTAAGTTTGGGTTTGATACCACATCAAAGAATGCTTTTCCACTTAGAGAAATATTTCTTGACTTAGAAAAATCTGATTCAACCTCAATTTCAGTATTGTGATGCAAATATACCTTTGACCCGTCTGGTAACTTGATCATTTTGATCATCCCTTCTTCATTAGAAAAAGTTAGGACATTTTGAATTATTGTATTTTCTTGACTCTGTGACTGATCGAGTAGGTAAAAGATACCATACAATCCAATGGCAAAACAAGCAGCTAAAGTTGTGATCAAACGTACTACTCTTGTCCGATTTGCTTTTTTATGATCAGTTCGCTGAAGGATGTTTTGATAAAGCTCAGCTTTGATTTGGCTTTTGGTCCTTTTTTGATGATCTGCTATTTCAATATCTTGATCAATTTCAAAAGTATCATACCATTTATTGATTTCTTGAATTTCATCTGAACTCGCATTTCCTGAAAACAGCTTTTGTATTAAACTCTGAAAGTATTGATGCATAATTTTGGCTTCTTACCAATATGTTCCCAAAGAGGTCTGTGATTACCATATTTTGAGGTTATCAAAAAGTTAATTGTAAGTCTTTGTATTTAATGTATAGGAAATATGATGTTAAAAGAGAAGGCATACATTACAACCAACGTTTTTTTGATAGATAAAAAATGGACTAACTAAATTTAGCGAAACCAAAATATTAGTAATACCCTCAAAAAATTAAGTATTTAATAAGGCTAGGAGAATAGGAGCTGCATGCTTCATTTCATTTCTAACTATGGCCAGAGATTTACTCAATTGATTATGTATAGTTTGTTTTGATAAGTTTAACTTTACAGCTATATCTTCTGTACTTAGTCCTTCTATTTTATGAAGTCGAAAAATTAAACGGCATTTGGGACTTAATTTATCAATCGCAACTTCTAACTGATTGTAAAGCATTTCAAATTTCTCTAAATCTTCATTTTCCTCAGCTACAAGTTCTAGACTATCGATTGTTTGAAATGATGCCTTATTTAGGGAGTTGAAATGTTTGAGTACCTTATATTTGACAGCAGTCAACAAATAAGCTTTGAGTGAGCTTTGGATGGAGATGCTTTCTTTTCTCTGCCATACATCTATAAAAACCTCTTGAACAATATCTTCGGTGATGGCTTGATCTCTGACACGGACATACGCAGCCTGATACATAGCTTCCCAATATTCATTGAAAATGGATTCAAACTGTTTTTGGTTTTTGATCGGTAACATTCCTAGGGCACTTACTCATTTGGAGCAATAAAGTTAAATAAGCGGTACCCAACTGTTTCCAAAATGATGTTATGTTTTCTTTACCAAATCTTCCTTTAGATAAAGTTGTACTAATATAATTGAATTATTATGCATTAGTACACGTTCTAAAATTGCTGATAATAGGACATATATTTACAAATCTTCCTTTTCTAAGTAAATTATAACTTCTCTTCAAAAATGGAATCCTTAAAACTTCTAAATGACTACACCAAACTGCCTGCAAAGTTTTTTTCTCAACAAATGCCAAATCCTGTACTAAATCCAAAATTTATAATTTTTAATAATTCATTGGCAGAAGCAATGGGATTACCCATGATGACACAAGATGAGTGGCTAGAGTTGCTTTCTGGAAATCAGGTTTTGAAAGGATCCATGCCCATTTCGCAAGCATATGCAGGTCACCAATTTGGGAATTTCACTATGCTAGGTGATGGCAGAGCGGTTCTTTTAGGGGAGTTTTTGACCAGCAGTCAAGAACTTTTCGATATCCAACTCAAAGGCTCTGGTAGAACGCCATATTCACGTGGGGGAGATGGTAGAGCGACAGTCTCAGCCATGCTCAGAGAATATTTGATTTCTGAGGCTATGCATAATCTAGGAATCCCTACTACTCGATCGCTAGCAGTGGTCAATTCTGGTGAGAAGGTACAAAGAGAGATGGAATACAATGGAGGGATTTTGACTAGGATAGCTAAAAGTCATCTTAGGGTAGGCACTTTTGAATATGCCTACCAATATGGGACTATGGAAGATCAAAAAGCTTTGACTTCCTATGCAATAAGTAGACACTATCCAGAATTGGAAAACGCAAAAAATCAAGCTTTAGAATTGCTTAAAAAGATATCAGAAGTCCAGGCGGATTTGATTGTAGACTGGATGAGGGTAGGATTCATTCATGGTGTGATGAATACGGATAATATGAGTATAGCTGGGGAAACAATCGACTATGGCCCTTGCGCTTTTATGAATAGCTATGATCCGAACACAGTCTTCAGTTCTATAGATACACAGGGAAGGTATGCTTATAGAAATCAGCCAAGGATAGCCCAATGGAACCTTTCTAGATTGGCTATAGCTCTTTTAGATCAACTTCACACTGATCAAAATTTAGCTATCGAGATGGCTCAGGATATAATCAACTCATTTCCATCACAGTATGAATCCAAATGGCTTAATATGATGAGGAATAAACTAGGCTGGGAGGGCAATCAAAGTGGAGATCAAAATTTGATCGAGGATCTGCTGCACATGATGCACAAATATAAAGCAGATTATACCAACACTTTTCTAGGTATCGCTGATAGAGAAAATTACGACTCTCCTCTTCTTGACAGTATGGAATTTCAAGAATGGAGCATGCTATGGATGAGTAGAGCTACTATGGATGGAAGAGATTTGGATCAAACCATTTTGAAAATGAAAGGCTATAATCCTGTTTTTATTCCAAGAAATCACATGGTAGAAACCGCACTTATGAGGGCTAGTCAGTCAAGTGAATTCGGACAATTCGATGAATTGCTAAAAGTGATACGTGATCCCTACCAAAACAAAGAGCAATATACTGCGTATAGAATACCTCCTGAAAATGGAGATTTAGGATATCAAACTTTCTGTGGAACATAAGTTTGTACAATTAATTTGCAAGTCCAACCCTCAATAACCCAAATGAATCATGTTAATAAAAGAAATTTCCTTGGAAGAAGCCCTACCTGTAAGACATTTGGCTATGTGGCCTGATAGAGACATTGATTTTGTAAGGGTGCCTGGTGATGAAGAAGCTATTCACCTTGGTTTGTTTGTAGATAGAAAACTTATTTCAGTAGTTTCTATATTCAAAAAAGGAGATGAAGCTCAATTTAGGAAATTTGCAACCTTACCAACTTTTCAAGGTCGAGGTTATGGAAGCAAGCTTTTGGTTTATATGATAGGTTTCGCTCAGCAGCAAAATTTATCTAAAATTTGGTGTAATGCGAGAGCATCAAAGATTGACTTTTATTCAAATTTCGGATTAACAACTACAGATAAAACATTTCAAAAGGCTGGTTTAGAATATGTTATTATGGAAAAGGAGCTTTGAGTTTTTTTTTAAAAAAAATATCACAAATTTTGGTTCTGTAATTACAGAATTAAAGAAACTTATTTATATTTGCATCGTTATAGAGCTAAGATTAACAACGCAATCATTTTTCTGATCTTTATCAGAATCTATAATTTTAAATTTGAAGACTTGTTATGGCATTAAGTGAGAAGAAGAGAGCATTGATAGAAAAGATAGGGGTTCATTTTGAATTCAAAGGAATGCAACCTTTGTTTGGTAGAATCATAGGCTTGATGCTAGTGCATGAGCGTGCTGAGGTTACGTTTGAAGAAATTGTAGATGAACTAAACGTCAGCAAAAGTGCGGTGAGCAATGCGCTGACATTTCTGCAAGCCACTGGCAAAGTAGCTTATCACACCAAGCCTGGAGATAGAAAACGGTATTTTCACCTTCCTATGAAAGACTTCACCAGCGATATGGAAAAGGAGCTTATGGAGATCGTTAAGTTTGAAGAAGTTTTAGAAGAGGTTTTGGTAGAAAGAGGTGAAACAAATGCAGATTTTAACTGCTCACTGAAAGAATTTTTGAATTTTATCAAATTCATAAAAATGGAGATACCGGTGCTCATTGAAAAATACAAAAGACAAAAAGGTCTTTAAAAAAATTTACTTATCTAGTTCTTTATTTTCAGAACCAACTATACTTTAATATTAAAATACAAATTAAATCTATGTTACGGAAGTATCTATTCTATGCTATGTTCTTGATAAGTCCGCTTCGCCTTGAGGCACAGCAAGACATACCACAGTCACCCCAAGGCAAATTGACCTTTTCTGAAAGTCTAAAAATCGGTTTAGAAAATAGTCGAACATTAAAAAAAGCCTATTTGGATGAAGAGAGTGCTAGATTTCAAAGGAATGAAATCAGGGGAGCAGGATTACCTCAGCTCAATGGTTATGGGCAATATCGAAATTTCATCAATGTCTTTCCTCAAGCTTTACCTGGTGAGTTCTTTGGAGGTACGCCAGGCAGTATCGATGTAGTAGCATTTGGAGTACCTCAATCCATACAAGCAGGTGCTCAATTGAACCAATTGATATTTAGCAATTCCTATTTGGTGGGATTGAAAGCTGCTAGGACAGGTGAAGAGTTTTACAAGCTTCTTTCACAGCAAACAGAAGAGGATGTGATTTATGACATCTCATTGAACTACTTCAACACCGTACAGATGGAGCTACAGAGAGAGAATCTATTGGCTAACATTGATCAACTGGAAGGTTTGGCTAAGATCCTTGAAGCTCAATACAAAAATGAATTGGGAAGAAAGGTAGATTTGAATCGTGTCAGGGTCAATTTGACCAGCTTAGAAAGTGAGTTAGAGAACCTAGATATCAATATTGAAAGGAGCAAAGGCTACCTCAATCTTCTTATGGGGATCCCTGTAGATACCCCAATAGCTTTAAATATGGAGATAGGGGAGAAAGACAATGACCTTCCTGGTTTCAGGATTTTGGACCTTGACTTAGGTGAAAGAAAAGACCTTCAGATATTGTCAATTCAGCAGCAGTTGTACAATTATGAACTGAAAAATATCAGAGCTACAAATCAGCCTCAACTGGTTGGATTTGCAGATTATAATACAAATTCATTTGGAAACAGCTTCGATTGGTTCAGTCAAAGTAAGGGCTGGTATCAGGGGTTTCTAGTAGGGTTAAAACTGGACATACCCATCTTTGATGGTTTTGTAAATCGATCTAAAGCGGCCCAGTCCAAGGTAAAAGCAAGACAACTCGAGTATGATATTGCTTTGGCAGAAGAATCGGCAAATTTAGAATATCATAGTGCAACAAGTAAATATTTTAACTCAATACATACACTCAATTCACTATATGAAAATTTGAAGCTAGCCAAAGAAGTGATGGAAGAAACCGAACTTCTTTACAAAGAAGGGATCAGCCCACTGACGGATGTGCTTGAAGCAGAGACTACTTTACGTGCTGCTCAGAGTAACTATAATAACCAAATCATTCAGGTAAGAATCTCCCAATTAGAAATCCTCAAATCAACTGGAAATATCAAAAACCTTATCAATCTATAAAAAATGAAAAAATTAATCATCGTTGTACTACTCCTCAGTGGAGTAGCAGCTACAGCTTATACTTTGTACAATAATAAAGTCGAGCTAAATGAGACTGCTGAAATCGCCATGAAAACTAGTGATTTCATTTCAGTCACTACTGAAGAAGTACAGCCAAGATCAATCGTGAGAAATTTCACCTCCAATGGAGTATTTGAACCTTTTCAAGAGCTTCAGATCATGTCAGAAGCTAGTGGAAAAGTGACTCAAATTTTCAAGAAAAAAGGTGACTATGTAAAAAAAGGCGAGGTCATCATTCAGATTGATGATAGATTGATCAGATCCGAATACAATATTACAAAATTGAACAAAGATCAATCGGAAAAAGATTTGAAAAGATATATCAATTTGGCTCAAAGCGAAGCCATTACCAAAAAGCAGTTTGAAGATATAGAGATGTCTTTCCAAATCACCGAAAATCAACTTTTGGCTCTCGAAAAAAGACTTGATGATACCAAAATCAAGGCACCTATTTCAGGATTTATCAATGAAGATTTCTATGAAATAGGGACATTTTTGAGCCCGGGCATGCCTGTAGTAAACTTAATCAATAAGAACCCTTTAAAGCTTAGAGTGAATGTGTCTGAAAGTGAAATTGCTAGAATCAAACTTGGAGAGGAAGTCAATATATCAGCGAATGCTATTCCAAATGAGAAATTTAAAGGAAAAATCGAATTCATCTCAGAAAAAGCTGATGCGTCCTTCAAATACGAAGTGAGAATTTTGTTAAATCAAGGAGACACCGGAAAGATAAGACCAGGTATGTATGGCACAGCTTCATTTGAGTTTGCTCAGAAAGAAAATGTACTACAGCTAAGTAGAAAATCCATCGTAGGAAGTCTCAAAGAGCCAGGAGTATTTGTCATCAATAATGATGTGGCAACTTATAGAAAAGTTCAAATCAATCCATTGAAAGATGGCTATGTAGAAATTGTAGAGGGGCTAGCTTCTGGAGATGAAGTCATCTCCTCAGGGCTGATCAATATCAAAGAAGGAACAAAAGTCAAAGTGCAGTAATCATGCAAATTACCAAACTATCTATACAAAGGCCGACGCTGGTAGTCGTGCTTTTCACCGTACTTACATTGCTTGGATTGTTTTCATACAACCAACTTTCATATGAACTTTTGCCAAAGTTTGAACAAAATGTACTGACAGTCACGACTATATATCCTGGAGCAGCACCTTCGGAAGTAGAGACTTCAGTGACCAAGCATATTGAAGATGCACTAGCCTCACTAGAGGGGATTCAAAATATCAACTCACTATCTCAAGAAAGTGTATCAGTAGTGACGATCTTGATGGAAGGTGATATTGATATAGATTTTGCTGTCCAAGACGCAAGTCAAAAAATCAATAAAATCCTAAATGACCTTCCAGAGTCAGCCGAAAGACCGAGTATTGGTAAATTTGACATAGCTGATCTTCCTATCATGCAAATGGCAGTGTATTCTGACCTAGACCCAGCTCAATTCTATGATTTGGTCAAAAACAGGGTACTCCCATCACTTTCAAAGATCCAAGGTATCGCTCAAGTCAATATGCTAGGCGGAACAGAAAGAGAGATCAATGTAAGTTTAGATAGGAATAAACTGGAAGCATATGGAATATCACCTCTACAAGTAGTACAAGTACTCAAAGCCTCAAATCTGGACTTTCCAACTGGAAAAATAAAAAATGAAGATACTCAAATTTTGATTCGACTTGCTGGGAAATTTTCTTCGATTGAGGAGATGAAAAGTTTGGCTGTTGCCTACAGATCAGATGAATCACCTATATATTTGAGAGAAATTGCGGAAGTTAGGGATGATTTCAAAGACACCGAAATCCTCGTCAGACTCAATGGAAACGCAGCCATAGGTCTGACTATCCAAAAGCAATCTGATGCCAATGCCGTAGAAGTATCAAAAATAGTCAATCAAGAACTTCAAAAGCTTGAGTCTACTTTTAAGTCTGAGGGATTGGTATTCGAAACCTATCAGGATAGCTCCATATTTACTTTGGAGGCAGCTAATCATGTGATTATGGATTTGGTGATCGCTATTGTACTGGTTGCTTTCATCATGCTGTTGTTCCTACACAGTATCAGGAATGCCATCATTGTCATGATAGCAGTACCCGCATCTATCATAGCTACTTTCACTGTTATGTATTTGGCAGGGTTTACATTGAATTTGATGAGTTTACTGGCTCTATCTTTAGTAGTAGGGATACTTGTGGATGATGCGATTGTGGTGATAGAGAATATTTACAGGCATTTGGAAAAAGGGAAGAGTATAGCCCAAGCGTCTTATGATGGGATCAGGGAAATAGGCTTCACGGTAGTATCGATTACTTTGGTTATAGTAGTTGTGTTTGTTCCCTTGTCCATGACAGGCGGATTGATTGCAGGAATTTTGACTCAATTTGCGATTACAGTTGCTACAGCTACCTTGATTTCTTTGATAGTAGCCTTCACTTTGATTCCATTGTTGACATCTAGGTTCTCCAAATTGGAGCATTTGAATCCAGATTCTTTCTTTGGAAAAATCATTTATGGTTTTGAAAAAGGGCTCGACGCTTTTGTTGCCCGGCTTATTGATATATTGAATTGGGGATTTAGAAACAAGGCAGCACTTATAGTCATGACCGTGGTGCTATTTTTCTCTTCTTTTTTGTTGGTGACCAATGGATTCATCGGCAGTGAATTTGTCAGTCAAGGTGATAGGGGAGAATTTATCATCAGGGTAGAGCTTCCCAAAGATGCGACTTTAGAGCAGACCAATTTCAAGACTCAAGAAGTAGAGCGATACTTAAGTTCAATTCCTGAAGTGACTCAGGTATATTCCACAGTAGGTGTTACGAGTGGTTCACTTACTGGATCTCAAGCAGTACCCTACACCGCAGAGGTAGCCGTCAAATTGGTAGATGCTAAGCATAGAAACTTCACGGCACCTGAGCTTTCAAGAAAAGTAGAAAACTACCTCGAAGAAAACATCGACGGTGCAGAATATACCGCAGTTCCTATTTCCGTACTTGGTACAGCCGATGAGTCGCCTATTCAAGTAGTCGTATCTGGCCCAGAACGGGATGACGTTTATCAGACCTCTTATCAGATACAAGCTATTTTGGAAGAAATCAGAGGAACAAGAAAAGTCACCTCTTCACTTGAAGAGGGTAATCCTGAGCTTCAAGTTCAGGTAGACAGATTGAAAATGAACGAACTTGGCCTAACCATGGATGCTGTAGGCGGTGCATTACAAATAGCATTCAATGGCAATGATGATTCTAAGTACACCGATGGAGAATATGAATATGATATTTTAGTAAGGTTAAATGACTTCGACCGAAAGTCAATCTCTGATTTAGAAGATATTACATTACTGAATAATAAAGGTTCATTAATCCAATTGGGTCAATTCGCCAACATCATACAGACTGAGGGTGCCACTCGATTAGAAAGAAGAGATAGGGTACCTTCGGTAAATGTTTCTTCCCAAGTAGCTGGATTTACCACAGGAGATGTAGGTTCTGAAGTGAGCAAAAGAATTGCTGCATTGGATCTCCCTGACCAGATTGAGGTTAATTATGAAGGTCAGATGAAAAACCAATCTGAAGGTTTTGGAAGTTTGGGTTTGGCATTGATAGCTTCTATTTTGATGATATACTTGATCATGGTGGCTTTATATGACTCCTATGTATATCCTTTAGTTGTGATGTTTTCGTTGCCATTGGCATTGATTGGGTCTTTCTTGGCTTTGGCTTTGACCAAAGGTACCCTGAGTATATTCAGTATCATGGGGTTGATCATGCTTATGGGACTGGTAGCAAAGAATGCAATTCTTCTGGTAGATTTCACTAATCAACTTAAAGAAGCAGGAGTAGAGGTCAAGAAAGCTTTGGTTAAGGCAGTTGAGATAAGATTCAGACCTATTTTGATGACCACCCTCGCAATGGTATTTGGTATGCTGCCTATTGCTCTCGCTAGTGGTGCTGGTTCAGAATGGAAAAATGGCCTCGCATGGGTGATCATTGGCGGACTGATATCATCCATGTTCCTAACATTGGTGGTAGTTCCGGTGATCTATTATTTGTTTGATCGACTGATGGTTAGACTAGGGAGAGGTGAAAAGACCCCGATCATCTTAGAAGATACACCAGTGGAGGAATTTGAATCTGAGGCAGCAGAGTATGTCTAATGGGTTCAGTTATTAATATTAGTTAAGCAATCAAATATTATATTAAAAATTCTCAAAATCAGTAAGACAAGAAGCTTATATTGACCGTCTTATCATTGGAAGTATGCATCTTGTCAGACAACTTACATTTGGTTTATTAAAAGTTTAATTCATGAAAGGATATAAAGAGTTAAAAACAATATCTAGAGTTTTCCATGATTATGGTATAGTCCTCACTGGAAGGAAAAAATTCGCAAGATTTGACCAAGATCTAAAAATGGACAAGGTGTTTGTAATGGGTTTGATATTTGAACTGGAGTATCAGCTCCAAAAAGAAATAGCTGATGAACAAGTTAAAGAAATTCATGCTCCAGTACAGTTGATTGAATTGTTGATGAATTAGGTTTGATTAATGTCTGCTAAGACTAATTCAAGCTATTTTAAAAAATTATTTATCAGCACTTTATTGGTAGCCGTAGCTATAGATGCATTCGATAGCAATAGCGGTAGTGGTTAGTCTCCAAGTACGTTAGATAATTTACAAATGACTTTAATAATGTAAAAGTAGACAATCAGATTAGTAAAAAAAGACTGCCACAGATATTGTGGCAGTCTTTTTTTACTAATACTTTATAGGTTTTTTTTGACAATTTCAAATTTTTGAGCATTTCGCACATCATGAAATTTACATTAATCTGCCATTACATCATTGCTTAGTCTTCTTTTTAATTTAGAAGACAACTCGACAATTTCATCATGCATTACTTGCTGATAGTTTTTATGTTCCACTGGAGTGAATTCTTTCATTGGGTTGTGCACATGGTATTTACGTTGGTGAGCATCATCGTGAGAGTGTTCGAATCCTGGTACTTCAATGATATCTTTATCCCAAATTTTCAACTCTTCTTTCAATTCTGTATAATCAATCTCAGCATCTTTAAGATCTTTTTCTACTTGAAGTAACTCTTCTCTGATATCAAGTGACTGCTGATGGATTTTATTGGCTTCGATAAGGTTTTCATCTTCTACCTCTTCATGATGGTGATCATGTCCAGATTTGCTATTGCAGGATACTAAAAGTGCAATAGCAAAGACTAATGCATAGCTGAGTTTGTTGAATGTATTCATCTTTAGGAATGGTTTTGTTGATTTTTAGAAATAAAAAAAGGAAAACCAGAAACTGATTTTCCTCTAAATATAAGTATTATCTCTTAATGAGCATGAACCTCATAAGTCTTTTGAGTGACGTTTCCGTTGATATCTTCCACCCAAATAATCAAATCCAAATGATCTTCTCCAGTCGGCAAAGTAATGGCATTATCACCAGAAAGTATATCTTCAAATCTTAATTCATTCACATTTGGAAGGTCTGGGCCAGATAGATTAGTTCTCCATGTAGATTTTCCCCACATTTTCTCATAGAATGTCCCATCCATAATTCTATGTCCTGCTCCATGATGGTGATCATCATGCTCTTCAGCTAATCTTATCCAGACAAACTTAATGTCAGAACTCAATTGATGAGATCCCTTTGCTATTCTTCCAGTAAGCTCTAAAGCTTCACCTGGTTCGCCTTCAAGTTCACCATCTTCAAGATTGGTCACCTCAACTACCGGTGCATAAGGTCTTTCTATGAAGAAAGTCGCCAGATAATTTGAGCCATCAGAATACTGTGTCTGATTTCCATAAATGTCAACTGCCGAGATAATGATGTCGTACGGACCAGCCAATACATTACCATTTACTCTTGAGCTTGGTCCATCCCAGTAAATGTCTGTCGTAGATCCATCTACATTAAGAAAAGTAGATCCTTCTGGAAATCTAAATACTGCATTGCTTGCATCAGGACTATAGATGTCTTTGACATTCAATGCCTCAAAATCACTTTGGATTCTTCCATGAGTGTGTCCATCAAATGTATTGTGAATATCTACAAGAACTGAACCTATTCCTGATTCGTCTGTTACACTGAACCTCAGGTGAAGGTGATCTGTAGTAGATGCTCTTACTTCATTGTGAGCAGGTCTGAATCCATCTCTATTTTCAGCAAATCCAATCACTGGTGCATCGAGATCTAAAGCACTTGGGTCTTCATTTTCTGAACAAGCGAACGCCATTAATCCTGCGATTGCCAATAATCCTAAATTCTTCTTCATAATCATTAAATAATGCAATTTTGTTGTATGTGCAATAACATTGTATGTGCAATAATGTTGCAAACATAATGCATTTCAATTTAAGTCTCAAGAAAAATCGAAATTATCTAACTCTAATGGGGATATTCAAGTTGAATGATATATTTCTACCTTGCTCTGGAAGATTGAGTAGTCGGTATCTACTCAAATGATTAAAATAAATGCTATTGGTGAGATTTTGTCCAGAAATCTGGAATTTTAAAGTTTGCTTTTTCACATTTATATCCCAACCTAAGCCCATTTCAAGCAACTGATAGCTTGGAGTAGTGCGTTCATTTCTATCCACTCTATCTTGAGTTGAGACATATCGGTATTCTGCAAAAAGAAAAATTTCTCCAAATATCTTGGAAAATTCAGGCAGCTTGTAGTCAATTCCCAGCAAACTGGAGAATGGTGGAGTCAATGGAAGGGGAAGTCCTGAATTCAAATTATGACTGTACACATACTCTAAGCCCAATGAAAAGCTTAAATTCTTCACGGGATTAAACTGAGTTATCGTTTCAAATCCAGTAAAAATAGCATTATCCTGTCTGTAGTTCCACAATTGGCTTGCTCCAGGCAGTGTTGAAAAGCGTGCAGCAGGAGCAAGGTATATATATTGGTCAAAATATCCCCAAAAAGGACTAAGCGTAATAAGAAATTTGGGTTTTGAATAGGCCAGATTTAAATCTAGTTGGTAGCTCCTTTCACCATTTAGATTTGCATTGCCTACTTCATGCCTAAAGTTTCCATGATGCACACCATTGGTTGCCAATTCAACGGGAGTAGGGATTCTATAAGCACTTCCAAGGTTGAATTTTAAATTAAAATCCTCCCAAAAAACCCAGGAGAGTCCAGCACTACCACTCAAATTACCAAAACTTCTATCGATATCTGGATTTCTTTGGTCGATCTGGCCAGTTGGTCTTCCGTTTTGATACAAGGGTTGTAAATGTTCTTGAATATTGTGCATAGCCCTATCCAACCTTATTCCTGCATTGAATACGAGGTTACTTAATGCTTTATATTCACCAAAATAAAACAATCCTCCTTGTACTGATGTGAAATCTGGTAGTAAAAATTCAAATCCAGATTTTTCATTTTTTGATTTTTGAAAATTGAATCCTACGATAGATTGTGTTTGCTCATTGTGTTGCTTATTGAATCGGAGATTTGCTGTGTAGACATCAAGGTCTAAAGCCAAAGCAAGATTCCCAAAATCAGTTTGTCCAACACCTAAATTATGCGGGAAGGAGTTCTCTTGCCTTTGATTTCTTTGATACCCTAGATCTACTTCCATCCAAGATTTACCTATCTGAATGCTGTTATTCCAGATTACTTTTAGGTGACTATTTTTTTGATTGGGAATATCGATATTTCTAAAATCACCATCACTTCTGAGATTGTAGCTATTAGGAATTCCAACGGCTCCTACAAATAGCCCGGCGTTTTGAGAAAAATTACTTACAGACAGGGTGGAATAGCCCCAACTTTTTTGGACACCTCCCATTAGCGAAAAATGTCTCTCTTTGCCTGCTGTATTTTTCAGCCTATTTTCATGTATAGGCAATATAAATCCTGCATATGAGAATCTATCTGCTGGTATTTTATAGTCTGCAAAATCCTGAGTAGTAAATCTTCCCCTAAAAACAAAATCCCCCTCATTTCCATCCAAGGCTAATGAATTGGAGTACATATCGTTGTTTGAGCGATAAAATCCTGAGTAATTAAGTTCAATCTCGTTGTTTTGCTTGAAGCCTGAAGGACTGATGTTGATGACACCGGCCATACCATCAGAACCATACATCAATGATGCTGGTCCTTTGATGATTTCAACTCTGTCTACATCGAATGGATCGATTTCCAGTCCATGGTCTGCTCCCCACTGTTGCCCTTCTTGCTTGATGCCCCTATCATTGACTAGGATTCTATTGAAACTCATACCCCTGATCACTGGTTTGCTGATACCTACTCCTGTATTGATGGTAGATATGCCAGGCAATTTTTCTATAGAGTTGGCAAAGGTTCCTCCATTATTCTTATTTAAAAACTCTCTGTCTACAATTAAGATCGTTTGGGATTGTTCTAGAGGACCATTTTTGAAAGGATTAGCCTCTATGGTCATTGCATCCATTAAAATTTCTGAAGACTTGAGTACAACAGAAAGGGTGGGGCTTTCTTGAGTCATAGTTACATTCTTGCTATAAGACCTGAACCCCATATGCGTAATGTGCAAGTGATATATACCCTCATTCAATCCTACAAAAGAAAAATTTCCTTCAGGATCTGCTACAGTGTACTTACCCAACTCGTGAATTGACACAATGGCTTGAAGAGGATCACCTGTATCTGCGTATACTTTCCCCTTGAGCTCTAGGGTAGTTTGGGCTAGAGAAAGATGAATGGTAAAGAGCATAATAAGCCCTAAAATATATCTGAAAATCAATTGTAATTCGTTTTTGCAATATTGTTTCAAAAACAAAGGTAAATATTTATCCAATAAGTTCCCCATTGACAAAAAAAAACGACCTGAATGATCAAGTCGTTTTGATGAACTTCTAAATCCTAAATATCCTATGAAGAAAGATTTCTATTACAAATATGATAGGTTATCAGGTTATGCCTGTTATGCATATATCAATCTATTGTTAAGTTTATAAAATCTTCTTTGACTTAGTTTAATAAGGGAAATTTATTTGGAAGAGATATTTTACTCGTTGATATCCATCATGACTTCTTTATTGGCCAATATATGCATGGCAAAGGAAGTCATGGCCTTTACACCAGTTTTGATCGTTGGTTCTGGGATAGGGGCAAAGTAAGGACTGTGTAGCCCTGGTATTTCTTTTCCTTCGGCTTTTTGTTGTTGGAGATAATCTGGATCATTAGCTCCAAGAAAAAACATACTGATTGGAATTTTTCTTTCCTCATTGCCATAAGCACTGAAGTCTTCACCTATCATTTGAGCTTCTACAGGAAGTAGGTTTTCATCTCCGAAAATTTTTCTAAACACCTCTACCATTTGTTTTGTGAGTACTTCGTCATTGATGAGTGGTTTTGTAAATGGATCTCTTATCCAATATTCAGGCATTTTGTTCTCATCTAATCCAGCAGCACGAGCAAAGTGTTCACTTATTTCCTTGATTCTATTGATCACCTTTTCTCTCACTTCTAAGTCGTATGTTCTCACTGTGAGTTGCATCAATACCTCATCTGGAATGATATTATGTACAGATCCACCATGAATAGAGCCTACTGTGATCACTGCTGGATCAGTCGGAGTGAGGTTACGACTGATAATAGTCTGATAAGCTTGAATAAGCTGTGCACTTAGTACTATGGGGTCTATCGTCTTGTGAGGGGCTGCTCCATGGCCTCCTTCTCCGAAGATCTTTACATTCATCATATCCACACCTGCCATCAATGGCCCTACTTTGTATCCGATCTGACCAGCAGCAAGAAATGGATCGTCATGGAGTGCTATAGCATAATCAGGGTGAGGAAATCGTTGATAAAGTCCATCTTTTAGCATATTGTAAGCACCTAGACCATTTTCCTCAGCTGGCTGCGCGACCATCAACAATGTTCCTCTCCAATGATCTTTATATTCCTTCATCATTTTTGCAGTACCGATGAACACAGACATGTGAATATCGTGTCCACAAGAATGAGCAATGAAGGTCTCTTTGCCATCATTAGAAATCCCTTTTTTGGTAGAAGCATATGGAAGACCTGTCTTTTCTTCCATAGGAAGTGCATCCATATCTGTGCGGATGAGTAGAACAGGACCTGGTCCATTTTGAAACATGCCAACAACTCCATAGCCACCAATACGCTCTGTCACTTCATATCCCAAATCAGCAAGCTCCTTCGCCATCCTCGCTGATGTTTCCTTTTCTTGCAAGGATAGCTCTGGATTTTGATGCAATTCCTTGTACATTTTATCAAGGTAGGGATAGAAATCAACAATAGAGCCATCCAAATCCTGTGCTTGAACACTAAAAATGAATATCAAAACGCTGAGTATGGTGAGGTATAGTTTCATGATAATTTTTTACTTTGATTATTGAATTAACAAAAAAATTACTGATTAGCCGATATGTTTTTTACTTTAGTGCTCAAAAATTAACCTTCGATCATGCCTTTAATTTCGAATTCCACATACCTTGGACCTCCAAAGTACCTTTTCAACGGTCATTTGGAGACCATCATTCCGAGTATTTTCAGAAAAATCGAAGGGGTAAGCTATAGGCGTGAGAGAATTTATACTCCAGATGAAGATTTTCTTGATTTGGATTGGTCAAGAGTAGGCAGTACAAAGCTTCTGATTATTTCTCATGGCTTAGAAGGAAGTTCAAATAGGCATTATGCCAAAGCTTTGGTGAAGTTATTCAATGGGCAAGGAGTCGATGCCTTGGCATGGAATAATAGGACTTGTAGTGGTGAAATGAATAAGCAAGCTATTATGTATCATCATGGCGCCACCTACGATTTAGACACTGTCATTGAACATGTAGCAGCAGCAAGTACTTATGAAGAAATATGGCTTGTGGGCATCAGTATGGGAGGAGCCCAGACTTTGAAATACCTTGGAGAAAAAGGACTTGACTTGAATTCAAAAATTAAAAAAGCGGCTGTATATTCCACACCCTGCAATCTTGCTGATTCTGCGGCAACACTTTCATTCAAAGGAAATGCATTTTATAGGAAACGATTTTTGAAAAAGCTAAAACTGAAAATGCAACTTAAAGGTCAGCAATTTCCAGGATTAGTTGATCTAGATTTGCTTGAAAGGGTAGAAGATTTTACGGATTTTGATACCCATTTTACCGCAAAAATTCATGGATTCAAGGATGCATCTGATTTCTACAATTCTGTAAGTGCAGATAATTGGATGCAGGACATCCAAATCCCTACGTTGATTATCAATGCACAGAATGATCCATTGCTTTACGATAGATGCTATCCAATTAATTTAGCTAGAGAATCGCCCAATATCTATTTAGAGATCCCAAAAAGAGGAGGACATACGGGATTTTTGGTAAGCGGACAAGAGTATACATGGGCTGAGACACGTTTTTTATCTTTTCTTTTAGATGAAAAATATTACAAGTTTGATAGTTATCTAAAGTAGTAGTTTTGAGATTTATATGATTAATTAATCATTTTTGAACATTATATTTATCCCATTATTTTGAACTAAAAGAAAACATTTGTGGAGAAATCCGTAATATAAATTACGGTTTAAATTATATCCAAAATGAAAAATTCTCTCTCTACCATCATTTATCTATTTTTTATTTCATTTCTATTTTTCAATTGCTCAACTCACTTTATAGGTACTTGGGATAATTATGGTAATGAAGGTATCGTGGACGATTCAGGGAATTTTCAGGTAAAAAATGATACATTAGGAATATCTCATGCTTTCAATAGTACCACTGGAAAGATTCAAGTAAGAATGGAAAACTACACGGATCAGCCACTATTGATCAATATGACAAAGTCCACCATGACAGTAAATGGCAGGGCTATGGGCTTTGTGGACGGAAATTCCACCATGTATGGCAATCTTGATCAAAACTTTGCTGGTGGGGTGAATGCATTCACTTTTCGAGGAGTAGTGGAATCTAATCCAAATTCAATTATAATTCCTCCCAATAGCTATGCAGAAAGTACCTCAGTAAACATTTTAAGGGAGAAGCGTAATTTATTAGGGCAAAAATTTGATGAAAAAGAGACATACTATCCGCTATTTGACTATCCTACACCGATGCAAATTAGGTTTTATAATGAATCAAATTCACCCATTAAGCTGACCAGTTACGTGAATTATTCGATTTTAGACAAAGAATATGTACCAATAACGACCAACACTATAACACAAAACTATTTTATATCCAGTTATGCCAAAATAACAAATATGAGTATTAAACAGGTCAATAAGCGGCTATTGAGCCGTGATGATGTATCTGGATATTTTGAATTGAAAGGAACAGGGGCTGTACTTCTTTTGCTATTAGGTGCTATTGTCGCAACTGCTATAATAGCTGAAGGTGAATCAGAGGAGTAGATTTTCATTTCTATTATAAAATACATCTATCCTTGACAAATAGTTTAGAAGTAAAAAGTAATTCCAAAAATTAGGAAAATCTAGTAATTCAAAAACGGGCAGAGGAAACTCATCAAGTGGAGACAGTGGGAGAAGTTTTGGGGAGGATCTTCAGGAGGCAGTGGAGCAGGGGGGCGTAGGAGGAGTTTGAATCATTACAAATCAATAACCCCCATGTTTACATGGGGGCTATTGATGGTGTGGTGCAAGACTTAAGATTAAACGTGTCTTTTAATTCACCAATTCTACTTTAAAAACCCCTCCATCTTTTTCATCAGTAAGTAGATAGAGATTACCGTCTGGTCCTTGTCTGACATCTCTAATCCTTCCTATTTTTTTTGAGAAAAGTGTCTCAACTGACTTTACCTCATCATTTTGGATTTCTATTCTATAGACCTCTTCCTTTAAAAGTGATCCTGCAAAAAGACTCTTATTCCAATTACTGATCCTTCCTTGATGGTAGAAAGCTAGTCCAGAAGGTGCCATATTGTCCCTCCATACGTGTTTTGGTTTTGTTACACCGGGTGCTTCCTCTCCAAGTCCGATTTTTTCACTGGTGTCGTATTCTGTTCCAAATGCCACTTGCGGCCATCCATAGTTGTTCCCTTTTTCTACTTTGTGAAGTAAGTCTCCGCCATTTGGGCCATGTTCAGTAGTCCAAATTTGTCCAGTTTCTGGATCTATAGCTAATCCCTGATTGTTCCTGTGACCAAATGAGAAAATCTCAGGCCTCAAATTACCTGGAGCCATTCCTATTAAAGGATTTCCTTCAGGAATTCCACCATCTTCCTTTATCCTTATGATAGACCCAGCAGGATCTGTGAGATCTTGGGAGTTCCAGCGAAGTCCCCTGTCTCCAATTGAAAACAAAACTGAACCATCTCCAGGGAAAATAATTCTCGAACCGTAATGTCTTCCAGGGTTAGTTCTTGGCACTTGTGCATACAGCGTTTCAACATCAGTAAGTTTACCAGCTTTCAGGTCTATTTTCGCCCTGGCAAGTGCTGTACCCGTACCATAATCTGAACCATCAGTGACTGAGTCATCATCACCTGGACTTGAATAGGTAAAGTAAATCCATCCATTTTCCTCATACTTTGGATGCATGACTAAATCTAATAATCCACCTTGGTTGCCACCTTGAGGAGCAGTAAGTTGATCTTCGTCAGTATCGATTTTTGGAAGTCCAGATAGCTTTATGACTTTGTCTCCTGATACATGATACATGTTTCCTGGTCTTTCGGTGACGAGCATACTGCCATCAGGTAGCCAGGCCATAGCCCAAGGATGTTCGAGGCCTTTTACTATTTGTGTTATTTTTACATTTGCCTTATCTGTTTTTACCTCATTTTCTATAATTTGGTTTACAGTTTTTACTTGAGCAGTCACAGCATGAATGGTAAATAGGAAGCTCAACGAAAGCAACACACACATCTTTTGGATGCCTATGTTATGATGGAAGTTGTGGGTTTTTAGCATTTATTTATTGGTTTAGTGAGTGTTTCGAACTTGCTTAAAAATTATATCATAAGATTTCTTATCCATTTAACGTAGACATATCGATGACAAACCTATATTTCACATCACCTTTGAGAAGTCTATCATAAGCATCATTGATAGCCTGCATTTCTATAAGCTCTATATCAGATACAATTTCATGTTTTCCACAGAAATCTAGCATTTCTTGTGTCTCTTGAATCCCACCGATCATGGATCCTGCAAATGATTTTCTACCTGGGATGAGACTAAAAGGAGATACGGGGAGGGGTTTTTCTGGTGCTCCCACCAATGTCAAAGAACCATCTCTTTTCAATAATCTCAAATATGAATTGATGTCATGCTGTGCAGATACACAGTCTAAAATAAAATCTAGAGAGTTTGCATTCTTTTTCATTTGATCTTTTTCAGTAGATAGGATGATTTCATCTGCGCCTAATCGCTTGGCATCTTCTACTTTTGATGGGGAAGTGGTAATCACCACCACATGCGCACCCATTGCTTTGGCGATTTTGACTCCCATATGACCCAAGCCACCGATTCCTACGATTCCTACTTTTGTGCCCTTGCCTACATTCCAATGTCTCAGTGGAGAGTAGGTGGTGATGCCTGCGCATAATAGTGGTGCTGTCGCTGCCAGGTCCAAATTTTCAGGAATACTCAATACAAAATTTTCGTCAACCACAATTCGCTCAGAATACCCTCCAAAAGTTTGTTGATCTAGCTGTTTTTCATGGGCATTGTAAGTCTGAGTTGCACCTTTTTCACAATATTGTTCCAATCCATCTTGGCAACTCTCGCATGTTCTACAACTGTCCACTAAGCAGCCTACACCGACCTGATCATTTACTTTAAATTTTTTTACATCTTTGCCTATCTGTGTGACAAAACCTACAATCTCATGTCCGGGAACACTTGGGTAAATCGTTCCTCCCCATTCATCTCTCACTGTGTGTAAGTCTGAATGGCAAACACCACAGAATTGTATCGAAATCTCTACATCGGCTGGTCCTATCTCACGACGAATTATAGAAAGTGGTTTTAATTTTTCTTCTGGTGAATTAGCACCAAATGCTTTAATACTGTTCATATATTTAATTAGCTTTAGGTTAGTTCCAACGCATTAGCCGCAATAGGTGAGCCAAGCGCAATAATTTTGTCCTTAAAATTTAGCTTGTCAGACTTAAGGAAAATAATAAAGCTGACCTCAACTTTGTACTGAAAACAAATCGAATCAATGATGTAAATTCGAAATATTGGGAGAATAAGCTGTCAAGTAAACAATTCATACCTTAATTTGTTCGATTTATTTACATAATACAAAAAGGTAAGATAAAGAAGGAAAGTAGATATCTAACTTCTAGTTTTCTATTACCTAAAATCCGCAGACCTTTTAGGTTTTTATTGACTACCAATCAGTTGTTAGAAATGATAGCGTGAAACCAGGAAGATTCTGTCGCTATAAATCAATCGGATATAACATTCTATCGCAGATTTTAGGTATTAATTTAAAAAGCTTTAGCTGGATGATTTGGCTTAAATGTTGTAGATGGATATTACAGGTAAAATATGTCAACATTTAGGTTAGAAAACTATTTATAGTCTCCTTTCTGATTTATTATAATATTTTTTAGATTATTTAAGATTTTATCACCCATCAAATGAACCATTAACAGTCATATACTTAATACCATGAAAGAAGAAAAATACTCAGGCATGGGAGCAATCCTTGGCCCAGACGGAGTTACATTTAGAGTTTGGGCTCCAAACGCAGAAAAAATTTTTGTCATCGGTTCATTCAACGATTGGAATGAATCTATCAATGAAATGGAGCATGAAGAAAACGGATTTTGGTCATTTCACAGTACGGATGCCTCAGAAGGTGATGAATATAAATTTATCATTCACTACCGTGGTAATGTTCTTCACAGAAATGATCCATATGCGCTCAAAATGACCAATAGTGTTGGGAATAGCGTTGTGTATGATCTTTGGAGAGATTTCAAAAATCATGAATTTATGCCGCCGCCACTTAATGAATTGGTAATTTATGAATTACATATTGGGACATTCAATAGAGAAGGAAAAGATGGAGATCAAGTAGGTGATTTTTATACTGCTGCTAAGAAACTAGATTACATAAAAGATTTGGGGATAAATGCAGTAGAAATCATGCCAGTGGCGGAGTTTCCTGGTGACAATTCTTGGGGTTACAATCCTGCCAACCCCTTTGCAGTGGAAGAAGCTTATGGAGGTCCTGATGCCTTAAAACATTTCATTTTTGAAGCTCATATGAGAGGTATTGCTGTAATTTTAGATGTGGTGTACAATCATCTTGGCCCATCTGATTTGGCACTTTGGCAATTTGACGGATGGGAAGAGAATGGCATGGGAGGGATATATTTCTACAATGACGAGAGAGCCAGTACGCCTTGGGGAGACACCCGTCCAGATTATGGTAGACCCGAAGTCCGTAATTATCTTCGGGACAATGCCATGCTTTGGTTAGAAGCATTCCAATGTGATGGTTTGAGATTTGATGCTACGGCAATCATTAGATTAGTCAATATGGAAGATCACAATGGCCCTATACTAGAAGAAGGAGTTGATTTTCTGAAAAGTTTAAATCATGAAATAAAAGAAAAGTTTCCGCATAAAATTTTAATCGCTGAGGATTTGAAATCTGACTCATCTGTTACTGCGGCATTAGATCAAGGAGGCTTAGGCTTTGATTGTCAATGGGGGGTAGGGTTTTCTCATATTTTGAGAAATGTATTGACAATAAGTAGTGATCAAGATAGGAGTTTACAGACAATTGAAAATTTACTTTATAGTAAATTCAATGATGATATTTATCAAAAAGTAATCTATACAGAATCTCATGATGAAGTAGCGAATATGGATACGAAAAGACTTCCAGAAGAAATTCAGCCAGGAGATGCTGAAGGAGAATATGCGAAGAAAAAGTCAACACTCGGTGCATTAATCGTGTTCACAGCACCAGGGATTCCTATGATTTTTCAAGGACAAGAATTTCTGACTTTCGAACATTTCCAAGATTCTAAGCCAATAGATTGGGGAAGATTAGAACATTTTGGAGGTATAGTAAATCTGTACAGAGATCTGATCAATTTCCGCAAGAGTTCTGAGGGTTTTGCTCGAGGATTGAATGGCCAAGGCATAGAAGTTCTGCATAGAGATGAAGAAGGCTTAGTTTTGGTTTATACACGGTTTCATCAAGATGATGCAACCAATCCTGCTATAGTAGTCCTTAATTTTTCAGTGGAGACAAAATATAATTACCAATTTGGAATTCATCAAGATGGAAGTTGGAATGTGATTTTCAATAGTGGTTGGTCTGGTTATGATCAAGTATTTGCAGAAGTAGAGGTATCCACCATACATTCCAGTGAAGGAATCAATGGTAAGCAGCACGCTTTGACTGTGGATATCCCATCTTATGGAGGACTAATTTTAACTCGATGAGCCCCAAATATCGATATACAGAAGAGGATTCTCTATGCTTGAAGAGGGTCAAGCGTGGGAGAGGATTTTCATACCTTGATGAAAATGGAAATAAAATCGAAGATGAAAAGAAATTAAAGAGAATCAAAAACCTCGTGATACCTCCAATGTGGACGGAGGTGCACATATGCAGATTCGATGATGGACACATACAAGCTACTGGAAGAGACCTGAAAGGGAGAAAGCAATATATCTATCATTCAGAATGGGAAAAAATCAGGCAAGAGGAAAAGTTTCAAAGGATGTACGAATTCGGAAACAAACTGCCCAAAATGAGGAAAAAAGCACATCAGGATCTGAAAAAGCGAAAATGGAATAAAAGTAAAATTCTTGCCTTGATGGTATCGATACTAGATGAGACAGGTATAAGAATCGGTAATACCCATTATGCTAAGCAGAATCAGACTTACGGGCTTACCACACTCCGCAGGAAGCACATGGAAGTAGATGGAGAGAGACTATTGCTATCTTTCAAAGGCAAAAGTAACAAAGAGCGGGAAGTTTCCATAGAAGATGTGTCTATCATTAATCATGTCAAGAGAGTTTCAGAATTGCCAGGATATGAGCTTTTCAAATACAAAGATGAGGATGGAAAGATACAGTCCATAGATAGCCATGATGTACTATTATATATCAGAGAAAATATGGGAGAGGAATTTACTTGTAAGGACTTTAGGACATGGGTGGGAAGCAGGTTAGCGATAGAACTTTTTCAGGATGCCATTGATCATCAAAAAGAATTTCCAAGAAAAAAACTTGAAACAATCTTAGTCCGAATGGTGGCAGATGAGTTGGGCAACACACCGACCATTTGTAAAGGTTATTATATACATCCAGTGATTCTCAACAAGGTAGATATAGGAGAGTTTCCATTGAAAAATCCATTTCGCAAGACAAATTCACCAACTTCACTCGATCATTCAGAGAAACTCTTGATGAAACTTTTAGAGAAATGATTGTTAGAAGTAGAAATATTATCAGATAAAATTTAATTCATGGCATAGTCGTTGTACTTTACTGTCAGAACCAAAACAACAAATCCATGAAAGATGAAAATAGAAAAATCGAAGGCGATTGGAATGAAATCAAAGGTAGACTTAAGGAAAAATATAGCACCTTAACAGATGATGATTTGAAATATGAGATAGGTAAGGAAGAAGAGCTCTTCGGAAGAATTGAAAAGAGGATTGGTAGATCAAGAGATGAGTTTCATGGCCTAATTTTCAGGACAGGGCATATGTAAGTTTGATCAAACTAAGTCTTTGATACGGAAGAAAGGAAGATGCCATATTATCAATTTCTTGAGATATAGCATCTTTTTTCATTGCTTCATGCGAAAATGAAGAAATCATGGCTAAGAAATCAGCAGATAGCATAAAGAATAGAGATCATTATACTTTCAATGCTTATGTGGATATTTTTCTAACCTTACTTCTGAATTATGGAAGCACTGACGCAAAAGTTCCGAAACACTTAATTCATCCACATTCAATTCTGGTAATTTCTCCTTTAACCCAGCTCTTAATTCTCTTTTTCGATCTTGAAACCATTGGATTTCAGGGTCGGTTTCCAAATAATCCAAAAACAAACTTGGAAACCTAAAACCCATAGACTCTCCTAATCTCTTGATCTCTTCTTCATTCATCCATATGTAAAACCCAACAGTTTCCCAAGTATAGATAATTTGATAGGTAGCTATCCGAGCTGCATCCCAATCTTGAAAATGGTCAAAAAACAAGACATGAATAGAATCAGTATAATTCATGTTTCTTCGTTTTCCAAGATTCATTGCTTTTACTTTTTTTTGAAATTCCTTTGAAGATATTGGTTTGATATTAAAGTCAGCGTCAAAGTATTCATAATCTAATACCGTAAAATTAATTTTAGAAAGTGAATCAATTTTATGACGAGTTTCTTGATTATCTTTAACGAATACAGCTTCTGGTATTTTTTCGCTATTACATCCAAAATTAAATAATCCAAAAATGAATATTATGCATAAAATTTTCATAGTATAAATTTAAAAAAGATGTCCTTCCATATGAGTAAACAACCACACGTCAGTCATGGAATAAGCAACACATGGCAAAATAAATCCCTCCTTTAATTGATAATTATCTAAAAAACTTTGATCATATTGTGTTACCAAGCCCATTTGAATTTTCATTGCACATGCCCCACTTGCTCCTACTCCTTCACATACGGGACATCATCCATAGCCTTTGAAGAAACGCCCATATCTTCTTTTTGCTCGAGACCATTTAATCTATTCTTATAAACCTCCTTTAATTTGGGATTCAAAATTAATTCTTCTTTTACCTTTTTTAATTCTTCAAGATATGCTTGGGAAGATCCATGAAACGCCAAATCTATGACAGTTTGTCTTTCCTCTTTAGAAAAAGAATATTCTCCATCAAGGATATCATTTTCCAACTCTATGATCAATTCTTCGATGGATTTATCAATCTGATCGTTCTGCAAACCTGAATTACAGCCAAATAAAACGGCAATGATTACAATTAAATAGTACTTATTCATAACAAAATTTTTAGATAAAATAAATGTTTAACAATTAATAATATTTCAAAGAAAGCAAAAAAATTGAGAATAAAAATAGTATTAATAGTTTTTAAAGCTTATTCTTCAATTTTGATAGCTAAACCAATAACTTGAATTCCTGGAACATTTGATTTTCCATCGACACTACTTTTGGTTATATTTCTTATTTCTAGCTTGATAATCCCATTAGCATCAGTCCCCTTTGCTTGGTAAATAATCTCTTCAAATAAATCGTTGATTTCACATGTTTTATAATTGAAATCGCTTATTTTTTCAAAAGTAGTATAGTTACCTCCATAAAGATTATCATAATCTGCATTTTGAGATCTACCTTTTCTAGATTTGACTTCTGACTTTGGAATATATCCTTGGTGACAGTCAACTATAATTATTGAAACTGAATTCTAACTTTTTGAAATATCGCCTGTCGTAACAAAGATACCTTCTTTTTCAAACATGCTTAAATCTATAACTGATGCATCAAATGAATATTTATTTAATACAGCACAACTATTGAAAAGTAGGAACAAAGAAAATAAAACGAGATTTTTGAGATGTAATTTTGCCCGCATAGCTAGAATGTTAAATGAACTTTAAACCTAGTAATAATATAGTTTTAAAAAAATACCCTAAAGTGGGTATTTTTTCAAAAGCATATAATGATGATATTGACTAATTAAATCTTACAAAAAAAGCCTAATTTAGTTGAAACCTAATCCATTTTCTTCTTTTTCAAAACAAGTTTATTTTATATCATATATAGTGATTTTAGTTTAAGATCCTTATTTTAGCAGAAGCTAAAAACCACATTTAATAGTAATACATGCCCCAATCCAATTTTTCTTTTCTAGAATCTGAATTTCCAATCCTTTTTAATATCGGGCAGTCTGCCGAGTTTAATTTGTATCAGGACCCAGTAACTAGCCTATGGAAACTGCGACAGTTTGGGGAAAGGGTCAGTGAATTACTTTTTGAATTGCATCATCTGGACTTCCCTTATGATAATTCTTTCCATAATAGATTGAAAAACTTAGAGTACGAAAATATACTACCTCCTCAAGTTAAGGACTTGTTACATACTATTAAAAACAAAGGGAATCTGGCTGTTCATGGTAATAAAGGCTCTTTGGAGGATGCTAAAGGTATACTGTTTTCGACATATAAAATTGCCAAGTGGTTTTATCAGACCTACTCGGAAGAAAATGATGACTTGAGTATAGTTAAATTCCATCTTCCTGAAATCAAAGATACACGCCACGCGCTTCATATTTTAGAACAGGAGTATTCGGAGCTGCAAGTTAAATTTGAGGAACTGCTCAAAGAAAGAAGCACCATTCAACTTCCAGAAGAAAAACAACAAGAAATCCAAACTCGCTCTCAGAAAGCTGCTCGAAAGATAGAAATGTCAGAAGCAGAAACCCGTCTTTTGATAGACGAGCAGTTACGAGCTGCAGGATGGGAAGTTGATACACAAGTAATCAATTTCAAGAAGAATAAGACACAACCTCAAAGAGGTAAAAATCTAGCAATTGCCGAGTGGCCATGTGGTAGTAAATGGGCAGATTATGCACTTTTCATAGGGACACAACTATATGGAATCGTGGAAGCAAAAAAATATGCTTCGGATATTTCGACAGATTTAAACCAATCCAGAATTTATGCAGAGCTGGTAGAAACCAAGTTTGAAGCTAGCTTATTGGGAGATTGGCAGGGTCATAAGGTACCATTTCTTTTTTCTACAAATGGAAGGGCTTACTTGGAGCAAATTAAAACCAAGAGTGGAGTTTGGTTTCTCGATATAAGACAAAAACACAAAAGATCCAAAGCGCTAAAAGGCTGGTACAGTCCAGAAGGTTTGGTGAAGCTATTGGAAAAAGACCTACAGGCTTCAGAAGATAAACTAAAAACGGAGACTGTAGATTTTCTAGAAAGTCAGACTGGGCTTGGTTTGAGAAAGTATCAAATTCAAGCAATTAAAGAATTAGAGAAGGTCTTGCTTGAAGATCCTTTTAGATCAAGGGCTTTGATAACGATGGCTACTGGAACGGGGAAGACTCGAACTATTATCGGTCTTTGCTACCGATTGATTCAGTCTAACCGCTTCAAAAGAATTCTATTTTTGGTAGATAGAACTTTATTGGCCATCCAAGCTATTAATTCCTTTAAAGACAATAAAATCATCGGACTTAATACTTTTTCCGAAATATATGGAATAAAAGAACTTCAGGATAAAGTGCCTGAGTTGGATACAAGGCTTCATTTTGCTACGGTACAAGGAATGGTCAAGCGCCTTTTTTATAGTGAAGATCAAGATAGTCCTCCGGTGGATCAATATGATTGTATCATCATCGATGAAGCACACAGAGGATACTTGATGGATCGTGAGATGGATGAAGATGAGCTCAATTTCAAAGATCAGCGGGATTATGTGAGCAAGTACCGAATGGTACTTGATTATTTTGATGCATTTGCTATTGGTCTTACAGCGACCCCTGCCTTGCATACAACTGAAATTTTCGGCCCGGCCATATATACTTATTCTTACAGGGAAGCTGTGATTGACGGATTCTTGATAGACCATGATCCTCCTTACATCATTAAAACCCAACTAGGGGAAGAGGGTATTACTTGGGAGAAAGGCGCTCAACCAAAGGCTTTGGACAGGGAAAGTAATACGATAATCGAATTGGAAAAACTCGATGATGAGCTAAAAATTGAAATTGCTGGATTCAATAGAAAAGTTATCACAGAAGGTTTTAACCGAACCGTTATACAGTATTTGGTACAGGAATTAGACCCAGACGGAGATGAGAAAACCTTGGTATTTGCTGTAACCGATGAACATGCAGATATGGTTGTGCAATACTTGAAAGAAGAATTTGCGGCTATCGGTGTTGAGGTGGCTGACAATGCCATTCAAAAAATCACGGGCAAATCCTACAACCCCAAGGAGCAATTGAAGCGCTTCAAAAATGAAAAGTACCCAAATATAGCAGTTACGGTAGATTTGCTAACTACTGGGATCGATGTGCCTGCTATCTGCAACTTGGTATTTATGCGTCGGATAAAATCTAGAATTCTTTATGAGCAAATGTTAGGAAGAGCAACCCGTCGATGTGATGAAATCGGCAAGGAGGTTTTTAAAATTTATGATGCAGTAAAGATCTATGAAGCACTAGAAGATTTCACCCAAATGAAACCTGTAGTCGCCAACCCGAAAGTGAGTTTCCAACAGTTGGTGGAAGAACTGAAGAATATTGACCAAAGCAAAACAGCTAAAAAACATGTGGAGCAATTGATCGCAAAAATTCAACGTAAAAAGAAATACATAGAAGGAGATAAGGCTGAACAATTTGCTTACAATTCCAAAAGTGCAGGACCAGATGAGTTTTTGGAACATTTGAAAAACCTGGATACAAATGAAGCTGTGAAAAAAATCACAGCACTATCAGGTCTTTGGGTTTTTCTGGACAAATTAAAACCTGAATCAAATTCAACTTTAGTTTCAGAGCACGATGACAAGTTTCTAGGAATAGAACGAGGATATGGCAAAGCCAAAAAGCCTGAAGACTATCTGGATAACTTTGCTAGATTTATCCAAGATAATCAAAATAAAATCGAAGGACTCAAAATCGTCTGTAGTCGCCCTACCGAGCTGGATCGCAAATCATTACGTGAGTTGATGCTTATCTTGGATCAGGAAGGGTATAATGCCAATACCCTAAATGCAGCATGGAAAGCCGCCAAAAATGAGGATATTGCAGCTGATATCATTTCCTATATCCGTACACTATCGCTTGGAAGTTCTCTAATCAGTCATGAAGACCGGGTTAAAAAAGCTGTAGATAGCATTCGACAAATGAAAGAATGGAACAAGATCCAACTTAAATGGATTGACCGCATTGAAAAACAGTTGCTCAAAGAAACGGTGCTTAGAAAAGAAGATCTAGATCAAGATCCATTTGATGATGCAGGGGGCTTTGAAAGGCTTAACCAGATTTTTGGCGAACAACTAGAAGGAATGATAGCCCAAATTAACAAGGATTTATATGCCTAATCAAAATTTATGAGTGCAGAACAGATAGCAAAGAAACTGTGGGATTTATGTAACGTACTCCGAGATGACGGAGTGACGTATCACCAATATTTGAATGAGCTGACGTATATCCTCTTTCTAAGATTGTCCGAGGTGAAGAAGTTTGACCAGGATATTCCCGAAAAATACCGCTGGACGAAGCTCAAAGAAATCAAAGACAACAAAGAACTATTTGACACCTACCGTGACCTGCTGGCCAACTTGGGTACCCTATCCAGCAATGCAGCCATCACGGAAATCTATACCAATGCTTCCACCACCCTTCGCAAACCTGTCAACCTGCGAACCCTGATCACCAATATCGATCAGATCGATTGGTATGAGGATGAGGAGCAGGATAAGATAGCCAGTATCTATGAGGAACTGCTGGAAAAGAACGCAGGGGAGAAAAAGAGTGGGGCAGGACAGTACTTTACCCCAAGACCCCTGATCAATTTGATGGTGGAATTGCTTGCTCCCAAAATTGGCGAGCGCTGGAATGACCCAGCGGCAGGAACTTTTGGCTTTATGATCGCTGCGGATGAATACCTGAAGCGCAAATATGACGATTACTATGCCTTGAGTCAGGCAGAGCGGAATTTCCAGATTCACGAGGCCTTCTCTGGTTGCGAACTTGTACAGGATGCCCATAGACTGGCCCTGATGAATGCCAAGCTGCATGGACTGGAAAGCCCTATTTTCATGGGAGACACTTTGACAGAACAAGGAAAGAAATTCAAAAACTACGATGGCGTACTCGCCAATCCCCCTTTTGGTACCAAGCAGGGAGGAGAGCGGCCAACCCGGGATGACTTTACCATCCAAACCTCCAACAAACAGCTGAATTTCCTGATGCACATCTACCGTTCCCTGAGAAGGGATACGGGAACGGCAAGGGCTGCTGTGGTGCTTCCCGATAACGTGCTCTTCGAAGACAATGACGGGCAAAAGATCCGTCGTGACCTGATGGAAAAGTGTGACCTGCATACCGTGTTGCGCTTGCCAACTGGCATTTTCTATGCGGCGGGAGTGAAGACCAATGTGCTCTTTTTTACCCGAGGTAAAAAAGAAAGCGGCAATACCCAGCGTGTATGGTTTTACGATATGCGGACCAATGCCCCAAGCTATGGGAAGCGAACCCCCTTTACCCGGGAAGCCTTTGCAGATTTTGTAAAAGCCTATACCGGAGGTTTGAGCTTGGAGGAAGTGAAGGTCAGCTATGATGGTACGGTGGATGATGCCAAGCGTCAAGCCATTCAGGACCCACGATGGCAGGTTTTTACCCGAGAGCAGATCGCAGCCAAAAACGATTCCCTAGATATCGGACTGATTGAAGATGAAAACATCAGCAAAAATGCCGACCTCGGTCAGCCCTTGGATATCGCCAAGCAGGCAGCGAATGAATTGGATGCCATTAAAAAAGAGTTGGACCAGATAATTGCTTTGTTAGGATGATGGAGGAGAAATTACCGAAAGGCTGGAAAATTAGTAACCTATTTGATATAGCTGTTGTCACAACAGGGAGAAAAGATGCAAATTTTGCAACAGAAGATGGTCAATACTTCTTTTTTACCTGTGCTATAGAACCTCTAAAATCTCCAAGTTATTCATTTGAAGGTGAAGTGCTTCTTCTACCTGGTAATGGAGCAAATGTCGGTCAAGTTTTATACTTTAATGGAAAATTTGAGGCTTACCAAAGAACTTATATAGTTGGAAATATTAAAATCAATCCAAGATTCCTATACTACTACTTCTTAGCTTTTTGGAAAAAGGTTGGTGTTTCTACCCAGTATGGAAGTGCTACCAATTATATAAAAATCGGGAACTTTAAAGATTTTGAAATCATTAACCCTCCCCTTCCCGAGCAGCAGCGGATTGTGGCTAAATTGGATGCTTTGTTTGGGCATTTGGATAGCTTACGGGAGAAGTTGGACAGGATACCGGCCTTGCTGAAAAACTTCCGTCAGCAGGTCCTGACCCAAGCCGTGACGGGGGAGTTGACGAAGGAGTGGAGAAAGGGGAAGGGATTGGGGGAGTGGGAGGAGAAATCAACTAATGATCTTTTTGAATTTGTAACAAGTGGCTCAAGGGGCTGGGCAGAATACTATAATCCCTCGGGAAATCAACTTTTTGTTCGAATTACTAATATGAATTTCGGTCGTATAGATTTGGATCTGAGGCCTGAAAAATGCCAATACTTAGAACTTCCAGAAAGGCAAGAAGGAAAAAGAACTTTAATAAAGCCAAGGGACATATTGATTTCTATTACTGCGGATGTAGGCATGATTGCATTGATCGAAGAGGATTTTGGAATAGAGGCATATGTTAACCAACATATTTGCTTGGCTAGGCCTGGAATTGATATCAATGAAAAGTTCCTTGCATATTATTTAATGTCAGATGAAGGGTTTGGCCAGTTCCAAAGTAAAAAAAGAGGGGCAACTAAGGCTGGTCTAACCCTTGGAGATATTAGAGCATTAAATATCAAACTTCCCACAGCAGAAGAACAAGCAAAGATTGTTGAAGTAATAAATACTTATTTAAATCTCGCCGACAGAATCGAATCGCAGTATGCTTCCTTAAAAGCCAAGATTGACCAATTACCTCAGGCGGTATTAGCGAAGGCATTTCGTGGGGAGTTGGTAAGTCAAGAGGTGAAGGAGTATGTGGTGGAGGAGATTGAGGGGTTGATGGCGGCAGAGGAACAGTTAAACTATCGAGTGAAAACAAAAACATAAACCTACAGGTTGATAATATGAAAATTGTTAGTATCTTTGAGCTTTCTAAAGGAAGCCTCTTCGCCGTCAAGTACGAAGGAGAGGACTTGGATGCGCTTGAAGTACTACAAGAACAGTGGTCAGATGTGGAGTTCCTTAGGGAATTCTTCAAGAAGTATAAAAAAGATTATGAAAGCTACTATCCCAAGACCAAACTCAGCAAAATTGTACTGCAAACAATTGAAGATGCAGATGCCTTATTTGAGATGCTTTATGATTTGGCAGAGGATAAGACAGGAAAATCCCTAGCGGATTATTTTAAACCTCTGGACAACAGAGAAAAAGAAAAAGCATATCCACTACAAGCATTAAAAGCCTATGGCCCCCAAAGCAATTCATTTTTACGCATTTATGCCATCCGGTACGGTTCCTCTTTCGTTATTACTGGAGGGGCCATCAAACTAACCCACCAAATGGCTGATAGGCCACACACCAAATTGGAGTTACATAAATTGGAATGGGTTAAAAAATACCTCCATGAAGACGGTGAAACTCCTAAATTTGTTTACCTAGACCTTGACAACGATGAATAAGACTGAAGAAAAAATCAAAGCAATAGCTTCCGAAAACCCAACTTCCAAGTGGAAGGAAAAGGTAGCGTTTAGGAAAGCCAATAAAGCAACGCTTAGACAAGCTGCTAAAGTTGCCCTAAGGCTTTTGGATGCATTGGAAGAAAAGGGCTGGAGTCAAGCACAACTTGCGAGAGAATTAGAAGTCACCCCTCAGCAGGTCAGCAAATGGGTCAAAGGGGAAGGAGATTTTAAGTTTTCGACCATAGACAAGCTTGAAAAAGTTCTGGGAATTACCATGCATGCTGTTCTAGCAGAGGATGAGTTTGTGAGTACGGAAGAAGCTTTTGAAGCAAGGTTAAATGAAGAAGTGATGGCTTATCATCAGCGCTGGACAAAGACTCAAGAATACTTAAAATTGAAAAAACAAGTCACCAATCCTCAAATGGTAATGGCAGTAAGCCACGCTGATAAGGATGTAATAGCTATGGCAGGATGAAAGCTAAATTTTCCCCTTTACAGTTATTGGATTTCAAGTTATTGGAATCTCACTTCGAGTTTATAATTCCGAAGGAGGAAAAACTTGATTTAAAGGAATTGTTTCAATCCTATGCTGTAGAAATAGATTTTAGGCTTCGAGAGAATGAAGAGACCAAAGAAATCCAACTTTTCACTATCATTGAAGTAAATGAAGATGATGAAAATTCACTTCCAGGCTATAAAATCATGGTAGAAGGAGGTGGTACTTTCCGTATTCAAGATCCAGAATCGCTCGAAGAAAATCTCAAAAACAACCTGACCCAATTTTCCACCTTAAATATGATGATCAACAACCTGCGAAACATCATCTATCAGATCACCAACTTGGGCCCTATGGGTGGGTATCTGTTACCACCGATTGATATTACGCAGTTGTTGAGGGATAAGGTTGGTCGATTCAGTTGAATTTCTTAGATTTAGTTTAATGGAAGAGCAAAAAGAGCATGAATTTAATAAGTTTATTTATTATTTTAATTATGATAAAGGCGAGCTACCTAGAATTGAGCATAGTAAACAAACACCACAGTATTTATTTAAGTATTATGGCTTTGGAAAGAACAACATTGAAGCTTTTGCTAATTCCTACCTTTATGCTTCTCACCCTTTCGAGTTAAACGATATTCTTGATAGTAGTCGATTTTTATTTTTTACGTCAAAGACAATTCAATTTGAAGATTATGAAAAGTTCTATTTTCAGGAGAAAAAGGTATTTAAAACTGAAAAAGAATTCATTCAATTTTATAAAGATGATATTAAAAACGATTGCAGTGAATACCTGAGTCATTTATATAATGTTACTTCTAATTATTATGGTGTAATTTCATTGTCAGGGAAAGAAGACAATGTTCTTATGTGGCCTCACTATACACAAGAAAAAGGCTTTCAAGTCAAATTTAAAACAGATGATATTTTGAAGTCAATTTCAAATTTGCTCGGTTCATATGACAGGATCATAGGGTTATTTCCTATGAACTATACCGCTAAAATCCAACCCATTGATGTCTTTAAATTTCGTCGATTTGATATACCACTTATTTATTCTACAAATGTGAAACTTGACAGTTGGGAATATGAAAAAGAGTGGAGAATACTTATAAGTAAACCTAAAATGGGTATTCCATTTGAGAAACTGGGATTTTCAGATATTAAGAATCATGATTTTGAACCTAAAAAAAGATATACTAAATACAGTATTGATGCAATCGATAGTATATGCTTAGGGTTTAATTTTTTTTCTGGCTCGGATTTTATCAATAAGTTGATTGGTGAAAAAGAAATTGAAGTTCAACCTAGAAAGGAAATAGACCAATGTGATTTATACATTCAATTTTTAGATTTTATTATTGATACATTTTCTGGAAAAGTATATATATCAGGGGTAAAGTATGAAACTGATTTGGAAGGTAGTCCTTACTTAATTCGAACAAAAGAAAGAGTCGTTATATCTAAATTGAAGGAATCAAAGTATTTAATTGTAAGGACTGGTGAAATAATCAAATTTAATTATTGAGTTAACTAGATTCTCCAACTGAAAAGACAATAACTGCCTTATAATATAAAAATGACATCAACTAAGGTATAATCACACCTAATTACACCCTCAATTCATTGAAAATCGGTGTCAACAAATCCTCCAAATCTGTTTCTATGCTGATGATCAGACTGTATCGGACGGATTGGTTGTAGCGTTTATGAATTGTTCTTGTTTTCCACCAGCCTCCGGTAGGAATGATGGCCAATCCGTTTTTGGTTGCTAAATCAGCTGCATTCCCTATCCAGGTATCTTTATGGATGGACCCTTTGTCTCGTATTTTTTGACCGATTACCCAGTTTTCACTACCTTCTTGCTGATAATCCTCCTATAAAGCTTCCCTTGCTTCTATATTTATCCTTATTCTACCGGCTTAAACATCAATCTTTCTACACTCAAACTCTCCCCACCTTTTCACAGGTAATCTACTCCCTGCTTTTAGGACTTTCTGGATAAATTCATTACAATCTGATTCGGTAATCAATTTTTCTTCAACAGCCTTGCAAAGAAAATCCATTGTGCTGAGATAAGTGATTTGATGCATTTTGCAATAGTTGGCAATGTCCTTCAGGTTGCTACTGGCAAGAATATTTTGGGAATAACGAACTACAGCCAAGCATGCAGCCTCTCCGTCACCTTTGAACATAAACTTCTTGATATGTAAATATTCCTTCTTGACTTGGAAATCATTTTCAGGAAAAGGGATTAATTCCAATAAATTGAAATTAATCAGGTTATCTACTTCAGTCTTCCTTCTTGGCATTCTGGAGATTTCTCCATACACCTTATCCAACACTTTGATAGGATAAGGGAATATTTTAGGTAGCAATAGAATCTGCCCACCTGTAATGAAATGGGAAATGACATCAGCATCGATTATTATGATTTTTTCATACTTCTTCATTCCCGTTTTTTATGATTTTAGAAAAATCTATCCCCAAATCTTCCAACAGGGAATAATAATGGGATTCTGATATTGCTCCCTCTTCAAAAAGCTTCCTTGCCAAATTCCCATAATCACCGATGACTTCTTCTTGAAAATCCTTTTCATAAAGTTTTAAAGAATAACCATGATCCATGGCACTTTTTCTAACATCCTGTTTATAATCTTCAAGATGTTGTTTTTTGAGCAGTCCAAGTTCATGAAGTCTATATAATAACGCAGTTCTCGAACAGGAAAAATATTGTTCGATTCGGAGAACAGTTGCCAGACTGATTTTTTTATTGGCAAGTTCACTATCAGGTATCAAAGAAATTACTCCTTCTTCAGGCATCAAAAATTTTGAGGCAAAGGAATCAGCATTGAATTCTTCCTTGTCTTTCTTATTAAAAATACTTGTAGAACAAACCTGGTACTGGAAATTCTCTTGAATAAAAAGATGATACAGTTCATGGCAAATCGTGAAATGTTGATGACCTACTGTTCTTGCTGTATTAATCAACATAAAGCGATTACTATTACCTACCTTAATCGCCATTCCAGATATATCCATTTCTAAAGGTCGAAAAACAGCAATCACCCCCAGCTTGTGAAGCAGACTTTTGAGATGTATGCTTTCAGTATTGCTGTAGCCATTTTTTGTCCGAAATTGTGAGGCGTACTTATCAAGAATTAGTGGGTTCATTCTCGAGAAGATTTTTCATATTGAGATAATTCCTGACTATTTTTTTGAATTTAGCAATCTGTGCCAAATCCTCAGCTTTGATGCTTTCTGCCCTAAAGGCCAAAGCAAGATTAACATTTGCCCTATCCAAATCCTCTTCAAAAAAATCATATTCATCCACTCCATATAAATTGGCCAATTGGCTAAGGATTTTGGTGGGGGCGGTTCTGTTCCCATTTTCAAAGTAGCTCACCTCCTCACGATTAATTTGAAGATAAGCGGCAACTTGCTCTTGGGTCAAACCCAATTTTTGCCTGATGGCTTGTATGTTTTTTCCTATGATTTGATCTTGTTTCATGTGTGTTTTGTTTAAAAAGTGTGTTACAAATATAGAACTAAATTTACTAATTTTAAAATTATGTAACATAAATAGCTAATGTTAATTAGGCATCTTTTCTATGCAGGCATTAGTTTATCGGGCTAAAAATCTCGGGCTGATCTCTGAAAATTACCTCAAGCAATTCTACATGGTTTTCAATCAGCTTGGATTTCGAGTAACGGAACCAGTGGACTATGAAGGAATGGAGCATTCCAATCGCTTTTCTCAGCTTTTGTTCAGAGCCTTAGTAGAGGATTTCTCAAAGATGGATCAATTTCATTTTCCAAAAGGTTTATCTTAAGAAGATAAGTCAAATGAAGAAAGAGATAGAAATACGATTAAAGAAATGGGGATGAAATCCGTGTAATTGCCCAAAAGAAGACCTACGAAGTCTCAAAGAATCTTACTTTTTTTAAGTTGGCAACAAATTTTGACCAACTAGGCAACAAAAAAACATAAAACCATATCAAAATACATCAAAAAAATAGGGCTAAAAAAGCCCTAAATCAATTAAAATCAAACATTATCAAGTCGGCTACTTTCCGATACAAAACTTACTAAATATGTTGTCTAGTAGGTCATCGGTCGTGATCTCACCAGTGATTTCTCCTAGATAATGGAGTGACCTTCTGATATCCATGGCTAGGAAGTCATTGGTGATTTCATTGTCCAGACCTTCAAGTACATCAAGTAAAGATTGACGCGTTTTGACCAAAGAATCATAATGCCTGATATTGGTGACGATTGTATTGCCAGTGCGGAATTTATCCAAATTGACCAATTCCAAAATCTTTGATTTCAGATCATCCAAGTTTTCTTTTTGGCCTGCTGATATAAAAATTGTATCTGGGTGACTTGATTTTAACTCATTGATAAATTGTTGATTAGCTTTATCTATCTTATTTGCTACTTTAAGGAAAGGTACGCCAAGGTTTTCAAGCTTGTTGATATCTCTACTGATCTCTACCATATCTGTGTCGCCGAGATCAAACAGATAAAGGATCAAAGAGGCCGTCTTCATTTTCTCTTGTGTACGACTTACACCAATGGCTTCAATGGTATCGGTGGTTTCTCTGAGTCCAGCTGTATCGATGAACCTGAATATAACTCCACCAATGTTGATTTCGTCCTCTATGAAATCTCGTGTCGTCCCAGCGATGTCAGACACGATAGCTTTTTCTTCATTGAGGAGGGCATTGAGTAGGGTGGATTTGCCGGCATTTGGCTTTCCAGCAATGACTGTCGGCACACCATTTTTGATCACATTTCCCAAGTCAAAGCTCCCAATCAGAAGTTCAACTTCACGGAGTAGTTTTTCTACCAATATTTGCAAATCATCCCTGCTGGCAAACTCTACATCTTCTTCTGTAAAGTCAAGCTCCAACTCAATCATGGAAGCAAAATGAATCAGCTCTGCTCTCAATTTTGATATCTCACCACTAAAACCACCCCTCATCTGATTCAATGCAGCTTGATGTGAAGCTTCTGAATCTGAATGGATAAGATCTGCAACTGCTTCTGCTTGCGCCAGGTCAAATTGACCATTGAGAAATGCCCTCTGTGTAAATTCTCCTGGCTTAGCGGGTCTGGCTCCTTCTCTAATCAAGAGCTTTATCACTTGATTGACAATATAGGAAGATCCATGCGTTGATATTTCCACCGCATTTTCCTTGGTAAAAGACTTCGGAGCGATAAAAAGTGAGACCAATACTTCGTCAATGATTTTTTCACCATCTCTGATCGTACCGAAATGTATGGTATGTGAGTCTTGTTTCTCAAGATCTTTTCCTTTGAAAACTCGATTGCACATGCTAATAGCATCTTTTCCTGAAAGTCTGATAACTGCGATAGCACCCACACCTTGTGGTGTAGCTAAGGCCACTATTGTATCTTCTTTTTCGTGTAACCTGAACATCATTATTTAGTAAATCGCTTCACAATACCATCCAAACCTTCGATAAATGGCTTTGGTTCACGATAACCAGGCAATTGTGTGATATTCTCCATGGTGGCATCCATGACTACAAAATTTGGGAAAGAGGTCACCCGCATGGTTTTGGCCATACTTGCTTCTGTATATTCTTTGCCTTTGAAGCTAAACTTTCTGTCAGTCTTTTCAGCATGAAGTTTTACAGGGTAGAAATTTTCATTGACGTAAGCTATTACCTCTGAATTAGTAAATGTCTCTTTGTCCATCTTTTTACACCATCCACACCAATCCGTGTAGACATCTACCAAAATCATCTTAGGACTAGAGCTTGTTGCCTTTGCAGCTTCTTCAAAAGTCATCCATTTGATATCTTCTTGGGAAAATGCCGCTGCACTTACCCCGAAGATAAAAAGCATAAATACACTAATTTTTTTCATAGGTCAAATTTAACAATTTCTATTTCTGATTATACGCTTTTTTGCCAGTAAACTTCAATTCATTGGCTCAATCGGTTCTTAATGGTCAATATCCATAAGTATCCAATATCAATTTATATCGGAAGTCAGATAAATCGGAATTTTGTAATGTTATTGGCAAAGTTCCGTATATCCATATTTCTATTTATTCCTAACGATATAGCTTCTATAAGGGATACATGATTTTACATTCATAAAGAAATCTTACCTATTTTATAGCTTTCAAAGAGGGGTTATCTGAATTTTTCTATAAAGTATGCATCTTAAAGTATTAATTATTTAACAAAAAATTTCAATATATTTACATGGGTAAGTGAATAAAACCAACTCTTAACGCCAACTAATCATGATGAATTTTACAAGCAGAGTTTTATTGCTATTTGGAATTTTGATTTTCAGTTTGACAAATTCTTATTCCCAAACAGCACAAGGGACTTGGAAAGGTGACTTAGCTGTAATGGGTCAAAAGCTGCCACTTATCATACACCTCAATGAATCTAATGGAGAATGGGAGGGAAGTATAGATAGTCCAAGCCAAGGAGCGATGGGAATTAAGATGAGCAAAGTACTTTTTGATGGCATGATGCTTAGTTTTGAGATGAGCGTAGGTAATGCATTCTATGAAGGGGTAATGGTAAATGAGGAAATTAAAGGGAACTTTTCACAAGGGGGAATGAAGCTACCTTTGGATTTCAGACGCATCAGAGATGGAATCGCTGATGAAGTTATGCCAAGGAGACCACAGCATCCTGTTGAGCCATTTGATTACGAAATCAAAGAAGTAAGTTTTAGGAATGACCAAGCAGATATTATGTTCAAAGGTACACTTACGACCCCGTCGGATGAGGATTCATACCCTGGTGTAATATTAATTAGTGGATCTGGCCCTCAGAATAGAGACCATGAAATGATGGCACATAAACCCTTTTGGGTGATGGCTGATTATTTGACATCACGTGGTATTGCTGTGTTGCGTTATGATGAAAGAGGGGTAGGTGAGTCTTCGGGTTCTTTTGCTGACGCCACCACGATAGATTTCATGGAAGATGCAAGTGCTGCTATAGATTTTTTGAAGAAGCAGGATAAAATAAACCCTGATCTTATAGGGGTAATAGGTCATAGTGAAGGAGGATTGATTACTTGGATGTTGGGTGATGATAGGGATGATTTAGCTTTTCTCATATCTCTGGCGGGTCCTGTCATGCCTATCACGGAAATGATGAAAAAGCAAACTGAAGATGTGACCAGGGTAGCAGGAGCGAGTGAAGAAATCGTCAAAATGATGACAAATAGAAACCAAGAGGTCTACAAAATAATCGTTGATAGTGAAACAGTTGAAGAGGTGAAGCCTAGAATAAAGGCCTTATTTGAGCAGGAATTAAAAGAACTTAATGTACCTGAATCTTTATTTGAATCAGAGCTTGGCAAGTTACAGCAAGCTTATGAAGCAAAATTAGATCTATGGATGTTGAATTTTTTGAAAATGGATCCCAATACGTATATTCAGAATATAGACATTCCTACTTTTGCTGCTTTTGGTTCTAAAGATCTTCAAGTCAATGCTGCTCAAAATGCAAATAGGATATCAGAGATATTTGAATCTAAGTCAGATTTACTTACTTTGAAAGTGTATGAAAATCTTAATCACCTATTTCAAGCAGCTCAAACAGGTGCCATAGATGAATATGCGAAAATAGAGGAAACGATAAATTACCAACTCCTTGAGGACATTACAGACTTTATCTTGAATCAAAATCCTACAGCAGCATCATCTCCACGATGATCTGCACCACCTTCTAGTTTTCCATTAGAAAGTTTCAATATGGCATCAACTTTTCCAATGATAGGGGAAGGTGATTCATTGATAAGATATCCCTTACTTTTCAGAGCATCGAAGGTCACTTGAGTGAAGACATCCTTTTCAAATCGAATTTCATCGGGAAGCCATTGGTGATGAAATCTAGGTGCATTCACTGCCTCTTGCATGCTCATCTCAAATACGATCACATTGAGAATCGCTTGCACTACAGAGGTCATGATGGTGGATCCCCCTGGTGTTCCTACGATCATAAGTATTTCGCCATCTTTTTCTACTAAAGTTGGTGTCATAGAGCTGAGCATCCTTTTACCAGGTTCTATTTTATTGGCTTCCGCACCTATAAGTCCGAACATATTAGGCACTCCTGTTTTTGCAGAGAAATCATCCATTTCATTGTTGAGGAAAAATCCCAATTCCTCTACATACAACTTGGATCCATAAGCACCGTTTAGTGTTGTAGTAATGGCCAAAGCATTGCCAAACTGATCCATGATAGAGTAGTGGGTAGTTTCATCACTTTCTTGAAAGTTGATCTGCCCATGTGCTACATCTGTTGATTTTGTAGCTTGATCCCAATTGAATGTACTCATTCTTTCTTTCAAGTAATTTTTGTCCATCATTTGAAGCGTAGGAATGAAATTGAAATCAGGGTCACCTAAAAAGAAGTTTCTGTCTGCATAAGCTCTACGCTCAGCTTCGACCAAAACCTGAATATATTCAGGTGAATTATGACCAAAATTCTTTAGATCAAAGCCTTCGATCATGCCTAGTATCTGAGCGATAGTCACACCGCCACTGCTCGGTGGAGCCATCGAAGTAATGGTATGACCTTGAAAGTCAAATTGAATAGGTTCTCTCCATACTGCCTCATAAGATGCCAAATCATCTAGGGTAATAATTCCACCATTTTCTGTAAGGAAATCGACTAGTTTTTGAGCTGTCTCACCTTTGTAGAACTCATCTCTTCCGTTAGTAGCTATCCTTCGGAGTGTTTGGGCTAATTCAGGGTATTTGATAGTATCACCAGCCTGGTATGTCTTTGAAAACTTGGAATTTGGACCATTTACTTCTGTTAATATCGATAAATTTGCCTGTAGACTTGCAGCTTGTCTTTCGGTGACTACTACGCCTTTTTCTGCTAAAGAAATGACAGGGGCGAGGATTTTTTCAATCTGCAAGCTACCATGCATACGATGAACTTCAAAAATCCCCGCGATGGTCCCAGGTACTCCCACAGCCAAGGCACCTGTGGTACTTAGCCTTGGAATGACGTCCCCATTTTCGTCTAGATACATATCCACTGTGGCTGCAAGTGGAGCTTTTTCCCTATAATCTATTGACCCTATCTCTCCATCAGCCTTTCTGAAAACCATAAATCCACCACCTCCTAAGTTGCCTGCAAATGGGAATGCTATGGCAAGAGCTAGCTCAGTGGCTACCATGGCATCAAAAGCATTTCCACCTTCTCGCAAAATGCTAACACCTACCTGTGATGCCTCTTTTCTGGCAGATACTACCATCGCTTGCTCTGCAATCAAGCCTGTGATTCGTGTCTCTTCCTTAATAGGACTGCAAGATGCGATCAATATACTACATCCTAAAAGGTGGTGAATGAATGGTTTCAAATTCATAATTTTAATCTAAAAGTGTATCGTTGAAAAGTTTTAGTATTCTCTTATATTCATCTGTCCAGCTACTTGGTTCTACAAAACCGTGATCCTCTACAGGATATACAGCCATTTCCCAGTTGTCTTTGCCAAGCTCAATGAGTCTCTGGGCTAATCTGACTACATCTTGAAAATGAACATTCACATCTATCATACCATGCGCTATCAACAAGTTGCCCTTCAAACCTTCTGCAAAATAGATTGGCGATGACCTCTTATAGGCAATAGGATCATTGAAAGGCTCATTGAGTATATTGGAAGTATAGCCATGATTGTAGTGAGCCCAATCAGTCACCGAACGCAAAGCCGCTCCCGAAGTAAATGTATCAGCAGCATTGAATAAGGCCATCAAGGTAATAAAACCTCCATAACTTCCTCCATAGATTCCTATTTTCCCTGCTTGAACTCCATGCTCAGAGATTAAGAAATTTGCCCCATCGACTTGGTCTGATAGATCTTTTCCACCCATGTGTCTGTAGATGCCTGTTCTCCAATCTCTTCCATATCCAGCTGATCCTCTGTAGTCAATATCTAATACAGTGTACCCCATGTCAGTTAAGAGATTATGAAACATATATTCTCTAAAATAACTAGACCACCATTTGTGAACATTTTGTAAATAACCCGCTCCATGTACAAATATTACTGCGGCGCCATTGCTTTTTGATGGCTCTGGTTTATATAGTCTAGCAGGTACATTTGCTCCATCTTGGGCCTTAAAGGCAACCAGTTCAGGGTCTCTCCAATTATACGCTTTGAAAGCTTCACTTTGACCGTTAGTCAATTGCTTAGCTTCCGACTTTGTGTCATTTGGCTTTAAATATAGCTCCCAAGGCTTATTGCTATAAGAGTACAATATTGCTATATGCTTTTCATCAGGAGAAAGAGACACGTCATTATTTCCAGTCATGGAAGTCAATTTTTCCATTTTTCCACCCATTAGGGGCATTCTATAAAAATGCCTCTCTCCAGCATGTACCTCAGATGTGGTGAGGTACCATGATTTCATGTCTTTAGAAATAAATGGACTGAACACCTCATACTGACCATTGGTCAAAGCTCTCTTTGAACCTGAATTTACATCTAATAAGTATAAATGAGAATATCCAGTCTCCTCAGATTGGAAATAGATATGCTTGTTGTCTGGTAACCAACCTAAAGTTCCTCCACCAAAAGAAGAACCAATTCCAGGTCCTGCCACCCAAGCTTCATCTCGCTGCCTATCCAACACTTTAAGTGATCCATCTTCAAGGTTGATTCTAGCGATCCACCTGTCTTTGTTGTCATCTGACCTGATGTTTACAATTGCATGCTTCCCATTGGGTGAGAAAATTGGTGATCCTAATGACACGCTTCTTTCTTTAGCCTCCCAAGTTTTCTCGGGGTAATCTTTGGTATAGTCCGGTAAATCAGTAATTCCTTCTAAATCTGATGTACTGACCTTATACACTTTTTCATTATCAATATCATAAATAAAGAGCTCTACTTTGGAAGCTTCGTCACCTACTTTGGACCTGGTATTGATATCTGTAGTATAGCCAGAAGCGTGTGTATAATCTGGGACTACAGTTCTCTTGTTTTCAGCTCGAATGAATTGTAAAAATGTGGCATACTTTTCATCAGGACTAAGCTGGAGACTCATTGCTTGTCCAGTTCCCAAGTAATGTGCAAACTTTTCTTCTTCTGCGATTGCTTCTCGGTAGATTTTTGAAGCCTCTTTAGCCTCTTCTCGTTCTTTGACTACTTGAAGGAGTTCTAAGTTATCTTTCTTGAGCCAAGTTTCCCTTTCGCCCATTTTTTGCTCTTCTCTACTTACTGGTTTGTTGCCTGATTTGATATTTGTCTTTTTCTCTATTTTACCTGTTTTTAGGTCCATAACATACAAATTACTTGACATTTCGAAGCTAATCAGGTCTTCGTTAGCGAGGAACTTTGGAGAGCTGATTCTCTCTCCGAGATTCAAAACTGTCTTTCTTGAGTTAGTAGCAACTTCAAAAAGTATGATATTACCATCCTCAACAAACAATTTTTTGCTTTGATTTAAATTTGAATTGGTAAACCTAGGTACTTGTTTCTTTTGCTCTTCTAAACTTACTTTTTCAATTTTTCCAGTAGCATTGATATTTATCTTATACAGCGAATCAGCAGGATTACCTTCAGGATTATAATTAAAGTAAATGTTTTTACCTTGCTCATCCCAACTTACACTAGAGGGGAAGTTACCCATCCATTTTGGATCTTGCATGATATGCTCTACGCTCAATTGAGTTTGTGCAAACCCATTTGTAAGGGATATAAGAATGATCCCAAATAACAGTTGAATTTTCCTCATATTTTTTGAATACATTTTTTTCAATAATAGGCAATTCAGTCGAAAAATCTTCTAAAAGTGTATAAATGGTCAAAAGGATATCGGAACTGATGAATTATAAATGATTTCTAATCTAAAAGAAACCTCCAAAAATAGCTCACTTTTAATCCAAAAAGTTTTATAGTGTATTTAAAAATTCTTTTAATTCTTTCTCAATGATTTCTAAATCTGATTTGAGTAGCTCATAAGTGGATTGAGAGTTCTCTAGATCTTCTTCAATACTTTCTAGAAGCTTTCTTGTTTGTATTGCTCCAATATAACTCATACTAGGTTTGGCTTTATGACACTTACGTTTGATCAAATCATAATTCTCATCATTATAAAATTCGTCCAATTTTTTTAGGTCTTGAATGTTGGTATCTATTATGATCTGAACCATCTCCTTGATCATCTCAACGTCATCCTCACCAAAAAACTGGAAGATAGTCTGGGGAACTACAATTTGATACATAAATTTGCGGTTTGAATAAATTTAAATGTTTTTTGTAACTAAAACAGCCAAGGTTACATGCTCGAAATTTAGAATATTTTTTAATAAACAGCTATTTTATTTGTGCTTTTTAGTCAAATCGATTATGTTTTTTCTGATTATACGCTTTTTTGCCAGTAACTTAAATTCATTGGCTCAACAGGTTGCTAATGGTCAATATCCATAAGTATCCAATATCAATTTATATCTGAAGTTAGATAAATCGGAATTTTGTTATGTCATTGGCAAAGTTCCGTATATACATAATGTTTTTTTTGTTGAGGATATAGTTTAATTTTGTATCACAAAAAATTATCCAATCCTAGTAAGTGCCGAAGATGAATAGAAACAAAGTCATATTTCTAATTTTAGCAGTTTGTTTTCTTCTAGCAATGTTGTGGATAGGTTATGACATTTCTACTCGTACCACATTTCCTGGCTCTAAAGGAAATCTGAAAGAAAGAATGGCTCCAAGCGAATCAGACACACTTCCTGTAAAAGTGATTGAAGATTAACCCATCATTTCTTTTGAAAAGTAGTTTAACTTGAATATCCACAAGATCAACAATACTTTATTTAGAATATTTACTTTAGGTTTAAGATATTTTGATCTTAGATTTTAATTGTTGCTAATCCAAAATTGAGGCAAAAATTCTATAAAGTATTGATAGGGGCGCGAAAGTGAAGAATAATAAACTTAAACATTGTGCATCATATAAAAATTAACCATCTATTAAAAATTTTGCAAGAATCTGGCATTGAAATCGAAGAGGAGTTCCACCTTGAAGTCAATCCAGCCTATGTAAAAGGAAAAGGAGAAGAAATACTTCGTGAGGTTTTATCATTACTAGATGGTAAAGTGAGTCAACTTCCTCTACTAGATCATCTCAAGTTTGATTTCAAAATCAATAGAAACCTATTTGTTTATGATGATCAAGTACACTTTAATAGGTATAGGTTAAGTACTTTTAAATCTGATCTTTATGAGTCATTTTCATACAACTGGGTAGAGGCTTATAAAAGAATGTGTAGGACATTTGAAAGGGAATGTTTGAAGTCTGGTATACAGACAAGGATCTGGGATGGACCTCCCATAGCTGAGAAAGTTTTTGGTAAATCAGAGGTAGCAGGTGATCTTTCAGGCAATGGTTCATCTGGGTGGAAACTGAATGCTTACAATGATGCACAATATGATCTTGTGAGCAGGCTGCACGGATATAAACTTATAAGAATCCCACTTTATGAAAATTTGATGTTAGGAGGGAGTTTGAAAAAGATTGATGATCTTTTGCTCAATCCAAAGGAAGAATCATTTCAAGCAGTAAGTAACTGGTTAAGACGAAAAATAGAACAATGATTTTGTTAAATCTTGAGATAAACAACCTCTTTTTAAAAAACGAATTTTGATGGCAAGCTTAGATAATTCAAATATCTAAGGCAGTATTTTATTTTACTTCTAATGAAGTAGAAATAAACAATAGAATAGATAAATCTAAAAAAATAACCACTTGAATAATGAGGGTCTGACACAATCTCAAGTTATTCAGTGGCTATTAATCATTTAAATTAACACAGGTCACGATTTAATCTTTTAAAATCGATAACGCCTTTGATTACTAACTCTCCTGTGCCTTTCAATGTGGTCACAGCAACATTTTTTACAGAATTTGCTAAAACACTTCCTGTGTCAGCAGTTCCTTGAAGTGTGGCCTTTAATCCACCCTTGATTCCGTTTACTACATTAGAAATGATAGGTATACCCATAGTTTTATGTTATTTTGGTTAATATGAAATGTTAATTTAATATTTTATCATTAAAAAATGAAATAAATTTAAAGAGAATTTTTAAAAATGTATTTTTTAATTAAATAAACCAAACTAGGTACAGGCTTCTCTGAAAGGGAAGTGGTGTTTTGCGAACAGTTGCTTTATAGAGGAGTAGCTTATCTGTCAGGGAAGTATTCGGTTTAGTCATTATGCTGTCGTTTCAGGACGAATGTGACTTGTGATAGTTTCCTGTGCCAAGGCTGAAGGCCTTTTACACCTCTAACCCAAGGCAGCGCCTTGGGTGTATTAGACGACTTCCTAACCTCCGCCCTGAAGGGGCAACATATAGTAATGTACCTTACCCTCAGCTGGATTATCGTGTGGTTTTTCGTAATACCATAGTCTAGATAAAAAAATCCTTCTACTCTTAATACAACTAAACCAATTCCCTCAGATCTACAGGTACGACACGCGAAACACCAGCCTCAATCATCGTAATTCCGTAGATAATATCAGTGCTTGCCATGGTTCTTTTATTGTGAGTGACTATGATAAATTGAGATTCCTTGGAAAAAGTCTGTATGATGTTATTAAATTTATCAATATTGGCATCATCAAGTGGAGCATCTACCTCATCGAAAATACAGAATGGGGCAGGTTTCAAAAGATAAATGGAGAAGAGTAGGGAAGTGGCCGTCAATGTTTTCTCTCCTCCTGAGAGTTGATTGATCGTCAAAGGTCTCTTTCCTTTTGGTTTAGCCATGATTTCTATCGGGCTATCCAAAGGATTTTCTGGATCTACCAACCTTAGATCGCAATCATCTTCTTTGGTAAACAAAGACCTAAACACCTTAACAAAATTCTCTTTAATTTTTTCAAATGCGTCAAGAAATGTTTCTTTGGCTACTTCATCTATTTCTTTAATGGTTTCGATGAGAGAGTTTTTAGCTTTGATCAAATCCTCCCTCTGTGATGTGATAAAGGTATGCCTCGTTTTGATTTCCTCATAAGCTTCCATGGCCATGGGATTGATAGGACCAATTTTCTCTAGTTTTTCTTTATTTTTTTGTACAATCTGCCTGATTTGTGTATCATCCATAGTCAGATAATCTTCATCTATGGATGGATTTTCTTCCATGAGCTGGTCAAGGTCAATTTCAAATTCTACACTTAATCTTTCCTTCATAGAGTTTAGCTTTAGCTTTACTTCATTGAGGGCATTCGTATATTCTTGGATGATGGTGTCTATTCCTTCTTTGCTTTTCTGCAATTCTCTGATTTGTTTGTCATTGGTATCTATTTCACCACGGGAAGCATAATAGTCCTTTTCAGCTTCGTTTACACCTTTTTCTATGCTTTCTTTTTCAGCGTAAAGTTCAATAAGTTCATCGTCTTTGATCTCATTATTGTCTAGAAGGGTTCTTACTTCTTGCTCAATTGAACTTTGTTCAAGTTGTGATTTCTCTATTCTCTCTTTACTGCTTTCGAAAGCACTTTTCTTAAAGGAAATTTCCTGCTCAAGACTAGTTACTTTATTATTTTGCTGATGAAATAAGATGTTATCTTGATTGAATGCAGTAGATTTTTGACTCAAAAGCTCTGATTCAATTTGTAGTTGTTCATTGAGCGTTTCGAGTTCTATTTCCAAATACTCAAACTTCGCTCTTTCATCATCAAGTCTTGGAGTGATTTCATTGAGACTGTTTTCTAACTCTTCAATTCTCTCTAAGATATCTTCTCTCTTGTTGGCATTGGTAGAAAGCATTTCAGCCAATTGCTCTTTTTTGGTACGGATAGAAACGTACTCTTGATTGATTTCGGCAATTTCTGCTTGAAGTCCTTCAATAGGAAGTTTGTAACTTACTTCTTTGAGTTTGAGTAGATCAGTAAGCTTGCCATCCAAGTTTGATCTAGTTTGACTTACTTTTTTGCTCAGTTCTTTGATGTCCTTTTCGAGTTTCTCCAGGTTTTTGGCCCTACCTATTCGTTTTCCTTCAAAAAGTCCCACCGAACCGCCAGATATACTGAACTTCCTTTTGGTGAATTTTCCGCTTTCAGAAATAAAAATACTTTGGGCATCCGTAGGGAAATCATTGAATTCACCCCTTACCAAATATACATCATCAAGGATGAAAGAGATGAGTTTAGCATATTTTTCATCGTATTCGATGATTTCAGTGGCAGGAATTGCATTTGGAAATAATTTGGATTGTGATGATTGGAATTTATCAAAATCAGCCAATACAAAAAAGTTTGCTTTTCCTCTGGCCGCATCACTTAGTAGATTTACTGCTGCAATGGCTTGCTCCTGAGTGTCTACGACATAGTAGTTCATGTAGCCTTCAAGGAAGTTCTCAATGGTCACTCGATATTTTTCCTCTGTAGTAAGAATATCAGAAAGTAGCGGTGTATCCTTGCTCCATGATGTATTTTTCTTGAGGAACTTGATGGCTTCTGGAAATCCCTCAAGGTTTTCTACCAATGATTTTGTTAGGTTAAACTCATTTTGTTTGGCGTCAAGTTTTCTAGATGATTGGGTTACTTCTTCCCTGATCATTTCTATCAGCTTGTTGAGTTCTTCTATTTTCCTATTATGATCCTCTTCCCTAGATTTGAGTTTGATAAGTTCTTCTTGGCTTTTGTCTAGCTCTTCTTTCAAAATCACCAGCTTATCTTCAAAGTCAGCCAAGTTGGCTTCTTGAGAATAATCATCTGAGGCAGTTTTTTCTAATTCTTGTTTTAAAGTAGAATACTGTATCTGTTTGATTTCCTTATCTTTGGATAATTGATAGACCAAGTCCTTTTTTAAGGCAAATTCTTTATTGAATTCCTTCTGCTTTTCTTGAATTTCAGTGTAAGAAGTTTTTTGTTGATCATAATCAACCTTCAGTTGCTCTATTGTGAATTCCTTTTCTGCCAAGATCTTTCTTGCTGATTCCAATTCTTGCTCTAAGGATCGAATACTAAACCCAGCTCTATCATTTGACTTTCGGTCAACATCTATTTGCTCTCTAAGTTTTTGAGCTCTATCTTCTAAAAACCTTAATCTTTCATTCTTGATCTTTTTATCAGACTCAAATTGCCTGATTTTATTGACATGCTCATTGAGTGTCTTTTGTCTTGAGCTCAACAATTTTTCTTTGTGAATAAGCTCAGATTTGACCTGCTCAAGCATGGATTCCTTTTCAGAAATCTTAGTGCTGAGCATAATTTTCTTATCACTCTCCTGTTCAATTTGTTCATGTAACTTGATCAGAGAGTCACTGTGAGAGGCTACTGATTTTTTGGCTAAGTTGATACTAGCGATTTTGTATTCTTGCTTGATTTCAAAGTATTTTGCCGTTTGCTTGGCTTGCTTTTCAAGGCTTTTAAGGTTCTTGTCTATTTCAAAAAGTACATCTTCGACTCTGTCCAAGTCACCATCAGTGTCTTCCAACTTTCTCAAGGTCTCTTTTTTTCTAGCTTTGAATTTTGAAATTCCAGCTGCTTCTTCAAAAAGGTCACGCCTAGAGTTATTCTTATCATTAAGTAATTCCTCTATCATTTTTAGTTCAATGATAGCATAGCTGTTGGAATTGATACCCGTATCCATAAATAGGTTAGTGATATCTTTTAGCCGGCATGTCACACCATTGAGCAAATATTCACTTTCGCCACTTCTATAATACCTCCTAGTGATGGTCACATGGGTATATTCAGTAGGAAGTAAGTTTTTAGTATTTTCAAATGTCAAGGACACCTCTGCTAAGTTGGTAGGTTTTCTATTTTTGGTACCGTTAAAAATGACATTCTCCATCTTATCAGATCGAAGCATTCTTGATTTTTGTTCGCCTAATACCCAACGAATTGCATCAACTACGTTGGATTTGCCGCAACCGTTAGGTCCAACCACTCCTGTGATTCCTTTGTCAAAATGAATCACCATCCGATCTCCAAAACTCTTGAAACCTTTTATCTCTAGCTTACTTAGCAGCATGCTTCCACTTTTAAAATTTGAATAGATAGCAAATTTATAACTATATTAGATTCATCAAAAAGAAAAAATCGTGGATAACATAGGAAACGTCATATATGTAGTCGCTATCATCATCTACTTCATATACACAGCCATCAAAAAAGGTGGTAAAGATATCGCTCAACCACCATCACCTCCAGAAAATCCCACAGAAGATAGACCAAGACCACAATCTTTTGAAGACCTGCTCAAAGAGATCAGAAAGGGACAAAATGAAGAGAGAAGAGATCTTGAAAATACCGGCCAAGGTGATGCTCATATTCCTAATCGAACGAAGCCAGTTCAGACGAGTTCAGACAAATATGAGGGCGAAAAAAAATATGCATCAGCCTTTGATAAATACTCTGGCACCATCAGTAAACATGAAGTGCCAAAGTTGCAAACACTTGATGAACAAGTCAGGCTTTCTTCAGACCTAATAGGTATAGGAACTGTAGGAGAAGACATAGATAAGAGGCAAAAAGGTGCTAATCGGTACAAAAAACTCTTGCAAGATCCTCAAAACGTAAAAGATGCGGTTGTTCTCAGTGAAATAATGAATAAAAAGTATTTCTAAAAAATTTGTCTAAACATTTCACATTTTAAAAGGTAATACTCTCATCCAATAGTAAATACCTTATCGTAAATGTGATCATGGAAAATGTAGACAACTTCAAAAGCGGGAGACTTAGTCAAGAACGACGAGCTTTCCTCAAAAAATCAGGAGCAATCACTATCATGTCGCTCTTTGGAGCCAGCTTTTTCACTTCTTGTGGTTCTGATGACGATTCTCCCAATGGTGGCAATACACCAGCAACCCCTCAGAATGGGATTACAGTAAATGACAGCTCTGTAGTAATAGATTTAAGTCAAGTGCCATCATTGAGCAATGAAGGTGGTTGGATTTTGATCACTTCTGCAAGAATGCTTGTCATCAATGTAGGTAGTGGGTTCAATTCTCTAACATCGGTCTGTACCCACTCAAATTGCGATAGAAATTGGTCACTTAACAATAATCAGTTTGTATGCTCTTGTCATGGCTCTAGGTTTACTACAAGTGGAGCCGTAGTCACTGGTCCAGCTACAAGACCACTTCAGTCGTTTTCAAACAGCGTATCAGGTAACACACTCACTATTAATAGAAGCTAATGAAAAGGGTCTTTCAGCTCATTATCATTTGCTTTATCACCACTCTAGCAGAGGATGCTTTCGCACAGGTGTACAAGACGGAGAAGGGAAAAGCAGAGTTCCTGTCGAAAGCTCCTCTCAATGAGTTTGTAGGTACTTCAAGCAATCTCAATGGATTGATAGATGTGGACAAGAACTTGGTTGATTTTTTTATAGACTTGAATACCCTCAAAACAGGAATCTCTTTAAGAGATAAGCACATGAGGGAAAATTACCTAGAAACTAAGAAATATCCTTTTTCAGAGTTTACGGGAAAGTTCAAAACCCTCCCAAAATTTGATCAAAAGAACCATGATGAGGTTTTTGTAGTCGGAGTTTTCAAAATTCATGGAGTTGAAAAGCAAGTAGAGATTCCAGCGAGTGTTCAAAAAACTTCTTCAAATGAATTGGCATTTGAATCCAAATTTGTCATAAAGCTTTCTGATTACAAAATAGCAATTCCAAAAGTGGTTTTTTACGAATTGGCAGAAGAGCAAGAAGTTACAATTTCGGGCGTTTTAAAAAAATAAGTATGAGCATCAGGATTTTATTATTGATTTTGTTCTTTACCCAGCCAGTAGCAGCACAGCTTGAAAGGAAGTTGGCGGTAGAAGATGGTGATGTAGACCTAATTTTCCATGCCCCAAGGCACATCAATTTGCTGACTGTTGAGCCGATGGCGAAGAAAGATTTGCATTTTGCTATCATGCATACATTTGGGACTTTAGATGGAGGAATCAGAAATCTTTATGGATTGGACAATGGAGCTAATATCCAATTTAGTTTTGAGTATGGAATTAGTGAAAAATTTTCTCTAGGTGTGGCAAGATCAGGGTTAGATAAATTTTACAATCTATACGGTCGCTATCACCTTGTCGCTCAGCGTAATGATGATCGCATACCCGTATCTATCTCCTTGATGGGCGGAGCAGGTGTCAATACATCAGATTACAGTTTTCTTCCAGCTGGCAATCCTGAGTTTAAAGACAGAACCAGTTATGCAGCTCAATTGATGATTGCTAGAAAATTTTCAGATAGACTCAGTTTACAAATATCACCTTCTATGGCATACTTTGTAAATCCACTAGAGGTATATCAGATTCAAGGAGATCAGCAGCTTTTTCTTGCAGTAGGTATCAGCTCCAAATACAAAATTACAGGAAAATCTTCCTTAACTTTTCAGTATATCCCAAATCTAAATAGTGATTTAAGAAATAATATAGGCCTTGGAATTGATATAGAGGCTGGAGGACATGTATTTCAGATGTATTTTGTGACCTCTCCAGCACTCAATGAGCAATATCTGCTGGCTGGTGGTAATGGTGTACCAGGGGAAGAGTTTCGAATTGGATTCAATGTAAATAGGATTTTTGCTACTGGAAAAAGATAATTTTGGAAATTTAAGACAATTACTGTCATGAATTAGTTTAAATTAAAGTGCCTTCTTATATTGTACATTGATTCAAAACAATAAGAAATGGCAAAAGCTGGAACTGTAGAGCAACAAAAAATACTTAGGATTTTTAAGCTTATCAATTTATTGAGATCGAATATTGGAAAACCCGCTCACAAACTGGCAGAGACACTTGGCACTGATATTAGAACCATATACAGGTATTTCAATTTGTTGGAAGCTTTAGGGTTTCAGGTAATCAAAGAGCATTCGAAATACAAGATTGTGGACAGGGTTCCTTCTCCTGATAGTTACAATTATGGGACTTTTTCGGATGAAGAAATTGCTTTTGTTGGAGGTTTGCTTAAGAAGTTTTCTAAGAAAAATCTGATGAAAGACAGTATTTTACAAAAAATAAACTTAAGGTCTGATTTTGTACAGAATGTAAATCAACTTTTCAATGCAAATTTAGGGAGGTTTGTTGATTTACTCTCAGAAGCCATCAAGTCCAAGAATCAAGTTTTACTCAAGGATTATTACGCAGCAACGAGTGATACCTTATCGGATAGGTTGATTGAGCCTGTCAACTTTAATAAGAATTTCGATGCGATTCATGCTTTTGAAATAGAATCACAGCAGATGAAGATTTTCAAAATTGAAAGAATAGGCGAGGTGATGCTAACCACGAAACCATATGAATTTGAAAGTTTGCATTCGGAATTAGAACAAGGACTGTTTGGGTTCTCGGGAAAGAGTATTTTCCACGTCCACTTACTACTGAGCAAAAGAGCATACCAATTGATGATGGAGGAGTATCCAGAAGCTAGGCAGTTTGTTTATATCGAAAAATTCAAAGATTATCATTTCAAAGGTGAAGTACCCCAGCTTCCAGGACTAGCAAGATTTATTTTAGGTTTACCTGGAGAGATTACCGTCATAGAAGGAGATGAGTTGAAAGAATACCTTACTGCACAGATAGAAAGGATGAAGTTTTGGGAGTGAGATTGAGAAACCCTCTATGTTTCAAATTTATAAATGGTATAAAATACTTTGAAGATTCTAAGATAATGGGTTCAGTTTCGATTGGAAGTAATTTTTAACAAAACTGAGTATTTCACTGGCGTAAAAGTTTGTAATTAACTTGCAATGATGGTTGATTTAATTTAGGGTTACATTGGTTAAATTATTCAACTGCTCAATGTATGACTCTAAAAGTCCTTTGTCTCCCGAACTGATATTTTCATCGTTTTGAATTGCTTGATTGATTTGATCGTATCTTGTTAGGTTTTGAATTTTGTCTGCTGCTTTTTTGATAAAGTCTATATAGTTCACGGGAATATCTGTGTTTTGACTTATCTCTTCTTTGGAATTGTTTTTTATGCTTACCTTTTCTTTCTTTTTGCTATCAATTTTATATTTGGTTAAATCTAAATCTACTTTGTTGATCACTGGCTTAGATTCAACCAAAGTTTCTGCTTTCTCATATTTGTCTCCCTTCATTTTTAGATAGTGGGATTTTAGTTTCAAAGTTGTTGGCACATGTTTTTCAGCATTTCTAATTTTCCTTACTTTTTCTTTGTCTTCAAGTGATATAAAGTTGGCATCATCTAATTGTTTATCAGTTACATCTGGAACTGATTGCTTATAATCTGGTATTACTTCATAATAAACAATTCCTCCTGACAAGACAGCTATTTTTATGATTTCTTCTGCTTCCTTCAAGTGTGTTTTATTACCTTCTTGAGAAAGTGGTGTCATATTTTTCCATTCACCAGGCCCATGTATATTGTGATTCAGCAAGTGACCACGGATATAATAGCTTCTACCACCGTCTCTTCTTAAAAGTAAATCATCAAATATGGGATGTTTACTTTGAGTAGGTTCACTACCATTCGCTCCTTTTTTTGTCAAAATTAAGGCCTCCATTTTAGTTCCCATTTCATTTTCCATGTCTCCATAGATTATATTGGATTCAGGAAGTTCATCTTCATTGATACCGAATAGAATTCCCGCATATTGTCCTAAATTTTTGAGTTCATCATCTATATCTTTTTTCTTTTTTTCTTCCAAAGCTTTATCTCCGCCAGTAGATTGATTTTTCAATGTATCTATTTTTTGTGCTATAGTGACAGCTTCAGATTTAGCTTTAACTTGATCAACTTTTGTTTCATCAATTGCTCTATTGCTGATAAACTCTGCGAAAGTTTGTGGAGTGCTAGCAATCATTAATACAAAATTTGCTCCAACTGGTTTGAAAAATAATCGATGTTTTTTATTATCCTGGGCGTTGAAATCTTCATCAACACCTCTCAAATCCAGTTTGGTTCCATCCTCTTTCTTACTTTCACCTATGCCAATTTTTGCTAAAAATCTCTTTCCCAAATCCTTTATTTTGACCCATAGTTTTTTGATCGCTTTTCCAACTCTTTCTCTCAGTTTATTGATGATAGCGATGACTTTATTGGCTAGTCCGCCGATTCCTAGGAGGTTTGCCAAAAATCCAATAACCAATGGTACAGTTCTAGCAAGGGCATTTTCTATGGTATTGGCTACTGCTGAAATACTACCTGAAGCGACAGCTCTCACACTTTCTACAAATGCACTTACCAATTCTATGATTTGAGTAGCTTTTTGTACAAAAAATGTCACTACATCTATGATAGCCATGGCTGCTTTGATAAATGCACCAACAGGTGAAAGCATTCCCATCAGCCATTTGATACCAGCACTGATGATGGTATCTCTTATCATGGTTTTGATACCTTCAATGACCATTTCTTTGAGGTCATTGAATTGTTCTTTGATATATTCCCATAATCCTGCAAGTCCCTCATTTTTCAATATCATGATGATTTCAAATCCTGTTTCCAAGGCTTTCATGATGGGCTCACCAATGACTTGGACACCTATAGACCTCACCCTGTCCCAGGTGAATCCAAGTATCTGACTTACCAGAGAGAAGATGCCTTTCAAGGAGAATATATCTTCTGGAAGCTGTATGCCTGCACCGCCCATTGCTCCTGTGAGCCATCCAATCAGCCCCGCTTGAAGGTGAGTCAATATATTTTTACCAAAGTTTTCCAATCCTAGGGCAATGCCACCAAACAAATTCCTCAAAAATCCTATAGGATCATTGATGATCGTCTGCACAACATCTGCAATTGCACTTAATAAGTTTAAAAACATGTCTTTCAAGGCGATAATGACGCCAACAACTTCACCAATAGCATCCAGTGCCATATCAATCAGTCCTCGATTTTCAGCTTGCATTTCTTCTATTCTGGCATCCACTTCTTGCAAGCTTTCCATATATTGAGCTGCCAAGGCATCAATCAACTCTGTTTGCCTTTCATTGACTGTTTCATTCAGGCTATCAAATTGACTTTGTATGGACTCTGCTGCTTCGGTTCCTATACTTTGAAGGTTTTCTGGTAATTCTGCGACATATTGAGCTACTTCGTTTCGACCTTCTTGTATGGTGTTTTTGGCAAGATTGAGATCATTAGCTACTGTATCAGCAATTTTGTCTAATGCTTTGTCCAGGTATTTGATATAGATATCTCTGCCTTCTACAAAAAACTCATTCACTTCATCTGGCATGCCAGCAAATTTGTCATATACCCATCGAGCTGCTCCATCTACGCCACTATATCTTCTCGCTCTGTAATCTCTCATGCTCACTTCAACAAATTTCTCAAACAGTAACTTTGCTTGCGTCGCTGCTGAGGTAAACATCTGCGTTACTTTTTCTTCTAAAGCTTGCAGGATGTTTTCTACCTTGGATTTAGTGCTTTCATAGATTGCATCGATATCAGCAGCTATTCGTGACCTCTCGGCGGAGTCATGATCACCAGTTTGGCTTTGGGTTTGGGCAAGTTCATCAAATGATGCTTGACGATCCCCATGCATAGCTTGTAGTTGCTGCTGACTGAGAGCCTCGGCTGATGTGGCTGTAGCACCAAGCGTAATTTGTTCACTAGACCTAAATTGCTCTGGCGCACTGCTCGAATGCTCTCTGGCAGATTCTGTTGCCGATAGTGCATTTGAGAAGCTAGGTTCATTTGCATTTGCAAGTTGCTCATCATTGATATGGTGAGTCTCCATCTCATGGCCCACCTCATTCAAATTATCTTGAAGTGGTGTACTCACTTGACTTTCTGGCCTAGGTTGAGGCATGGCTCTATCAGCAGAAATACTAGATGGAGATTCTCCTATATGTGGCTCTGGGATATCTTCAATTTCTCTAGCAACTACTGCGTTCAAATCTGGTTCAGCTTGACTAGAAGCTGCAATAGGCCCAGCTGATTGCTCTTGTTCTTGATTAACGAGAGTAGATGCACCATCTTGAATCTCTGATAGATTATTGTGCCTATCAAATTCCGTCGCTTCTTGAGGATTTTCAGGAAGCTGCATTTGCTCAATCTTAGCCATCAGCGCAGCTTTGAAACCTATGGCATCAAAGTCTCTAGGTTCTTGCTCAGCCATCGTCTCTACTTGGTTCGATTGCGCAGCACCTTCTAGTTCATTGGAGGCTAGTGGAGCCGCTCTTTGGGCATTTTGAGCAGTGATCGTTGGATCTTCATGCTGAGTAGTACGGACGACCACTTGTTCTGTAGAATTGATCAAAGAGGCAAAGGCAGGATCCTCGAGAGGAGAAAGGGGATAAGTGCTTGATGATTCCTCTTGTACTTCTCCAATTGGTAATACTGCCGGAGCTACTGACTCAGCAATTGGACTTTCTTTGGGCTTTGACATTTCTACTTTTGAAACATCAGCATCTGTTTGTCCTGTGGATGAAAATTCGGCATTGCTTTCTCCATTTTTTTTAGGCACCAAAAATGGGTTATTGTCAAAATTTGAAAAGTCTTCTTGCCTAGAAATAAATTCTTGATCTAAATCAAGCGATATGTCTGACCATATAGGCTTCTCTACGAATAGCGTATCGCCTTCGTGATGCGAAGCATGACTAGCTTTTGTTTTTGGCTTTTCTATATGAGTAGCTACAGCAGACATTTTTAAAGTTTACCAATCCACATATATTGGTTTTGAAAACCACGGTAATTTAACAACACTTATGCTCCATGGCAGATTTTCTAATAGTAGATCCTGAGCCATTCTTTTTACAACTAACCTATGATTGTCTTCTTCTAGTTTGCCCTCTCTGAGAAAAAACAAGTCTCTCAAGGCTTCTGGAGAGGTAAATTTTAACCTTTTCCAGTTTGATAGAATAGCGTTGAAAAGATTAGAAATTTCTTCTTTGATACTTTCTTCTAGGATGAAAAATCTATCAACAGGATAGTTTTGAGGTATACCACAGAGGTATTTTTCAAAAACCAGTTGATACTCTGGTGGCTGCTCTTTACCACTTGATATGTAATGTAAAGCATGAATTGCTAAGTCAATTTTATCTTTGGATACAGACTTTTTTTGATCCAAAACTTCTATTTTTCTAAAGAAATTCTCCAAGAAAGGATGTATGATTATCAAGCCAGCGTTTTGAATGTAATGGACATTATTATCAATTTTCTGCCTAATGTCTTTGGTGTCAGCTTTTGACATAGCATCATACTGATTTTCAAATTTAATTTTCAATATTGAAGTGAGGTTGGCCTTGTTAGAACTGACCTGCCCATGTTTCAAAAGACTTACAATTTCTTTATCTGAGTACCTAATACTAGGTTTCAAGGGGCTAGTTGAAATATTTGGAAATAGGCTAGTAACTAATTTCGATAAGAAAGCTAAGATCTCAATTTTAGGCTTACCGAAATGCTTTAAAATTGCCTTTAAGAAAAAGGTTGAATTTTCTGAAAAATACCAATTTCTATAAAAAATCAATGCAAGTGTCAGTGCCCTTTTTACAGCATCGGTCTCTAGTATGATAATCCTTTGCTCAAACAAAGACAAATTCGTATCATGGCCCAAGTTCAAAAGTTTAATGATTTGATTGTTTTTAAATTGGAAAAGTAGTCTTAGAAATGTATTTGGTTTATTTCTCAACAGTTGCTTGATGCTTTGTAGCTGTTTTCTATTTTGTGGCTTATTTTCTTTAAACTCTAAGAGGTTGTGCAAATAAACATTGATATCAAAATCACTCGGGCAATACCATGGTAGTCTTCCTGTAGTTAGGTACTCAAGCAGAATCTCCTCGGACTTTATATTTGTACGATGATCATTACCCTGCTTTATAGCATCAGCAATAAGAATCTCATCTAATCTACTTTTGAGCCTTTCTATCAATTTTTGTTCCGTCAAAAATGCTTCATTTTGATTCAGAAGCATATTTTCAATATCGATTTCAAGATTGACATTCTCAAGTCTGACAACCTCATCAAATTGATATTGCAATAAAAGTTTTTCCAATATAGGAAGCACATAATGATGTACAAATCCATCAACATCTCTCATAATTTGCTTTGATGTCAATTTGGATTTGATATGAATATCAAATTCAAGCTTCTCTATTAAAACTTCATTGCCTATCATTATCCTTCTTATTAAGAATTGGACAATTTTGATAAATGCATGACAATTGGGTCTTCGCTCTTGTCTACGCCCATTTTAAGTCGGGTTTCTATAAGCTCTTTCACAAATGGGCTTAACGTTTCAATTTTCTTGCGGTATAAGGAATGCTCCGTATGCCATTCTATCGTATTTAATACCATCGTAAATGCCCATTGATACTCTTTTGAGAATCTTTCATCCAAACACAACAGCATGGCATATACCATCAGCATGGAAAGGATGTACACTTCTAATAAATCTTCCCTATATTTTGAGTATTCCTCTTGAAAAATTCTGGAGTTTAAGCTTTCGAAGGTATACCTAGCCATGTCCAAGTTTCCAATTTCCCTTCCATTTAAGAAATTTTCTGGTGCCTTTTCATACAATAAAACTACTTGCTGTAAATAGGTCAAATCATTCATTAATGTTTCACCGATTTCTTTTTGGTTTACATATTTGACCATTTGTTTTTTGTAATCATTCAATCGTTCCTGAGCAGTTGAACTGCATTCAAATTCATTTTTCTCCAAATGCTCAAAATCTAAAACGGCTGTTTCTACACCACATGGCGTTTGAATGCTTAATAGGACTTCATTTTTTCCAGATGGTACACTTTTTAAAATCAAGCGATCAGAACTTTCAGCATCTAACTTTTGACTATTGAGATACCATGTGAAATTATTTACTGAAACATTAGAGCTAATGAAATAAGAGTTCAGCTTTTCGTCAAACTGGTAAACTAACTCGACCACCTCTCTAGCTAAAACCTTGATAGTCTGATCTATCAACTTTCCGTTTATCATGAATGAGATGGGGCTGTTGAAAGCTGTAAATGCGGCAGATATTATCAGTGAAGAATCTTTGATACTCAAACCAGCATAATTGGATTCCAGAGTCACTTTTGTATTTTGTGGTACGGTAGCAAAAGCTACAGCAACCTGCTGCTTTGGATGCTTACAAACTTGATTTGGTATAGTAAAGACGACTGTTTGGTCATTATCTTTAGGACTGATGGACAGTTTTGCACTAGCTTTTTCACAAGCTGTGACCACTTCTAATAGAATTGTAATCTCCTCCTTCAATTTTTCTTCAATGATCAATTCATCTGATCTTGTACTTTTTACCTCTTTACCATTTATAGACCATTGGTATTTGTTGGTATTTATATTTGATTTGACAACATGGATTTCCTTTTGCTCATTGTATTCATACGATAGTGAAAGATTTCCTTTTTGAAGTACGGTCAAAGTCTTTTCTAGTAGTTTTTTATCAGTCATGAATTGAATAGGAATTTCAAAAGACTTAAAATTCTTATCGACCTTTATAGCATGTTTTTCTATAGAAATTCCTGGTAGTGGATTAACCAATTGAATATCCGCATCACTTGGATCAAGTTCAAAAGGTACAGATATGGTTTCATCGGCGCTTTTACAAATGACTGAATCAATATTGAATTTTACTTCCTTCACTTTCTCAACTGGAGGTGTGACCATAAATGAGATCGCGGGTTGTTTTGAGCAGCATCTATATGGTAAGGCAAAGTCTGCAATGACTGAATTGTCTTTACTTTGATAGAGTAACACAAAAGTACCTGCCTCTGGAACTCCTGCCATATGTTCTAGTCCTGGGTGTTGCGCCACAAAATTTTCAAATTTTGTGGCATGCAAGATCATTTTTTTTCTCTCGTTGATTTCTAACAATATTACTTTCAAGAAATCAGCAGCACAACAATTCTCTTTCAATCTATTTAATATCGCAGTATAATGTTCCTCGAAGTTTTTTCTTATATAATCATTTTGAGGGTCGTTAATCGTTTCGGTGATCAGGCTGAATGCATCATTGGTTAATGTACACAGATTCTCTAATGCACTTTCAAATAGTCTCAGACTGTTTTCATTGACAGCGTTGATATCCTTGGGGATACGATTGATGTATACATTGATTGCAGCCATCAGTCGAGTAGGGTAGGTGACCCTTATGTCTTTGTCTATCTGTAACCATTCGTTGAGGTTAGGTATGACTTTCTTTATATCTGATTCAAAAACTGCAACATAATCGTGATATGATAGATTGGTATTTACGTACTGAATAGATTCAAAACCTTTTCCTATATCTTCGGCACCATCATAGACTATCAAGCTATAGTATGAAGGGTTAATTTTTGAATACTTAGTGGCTTCGGTTTCATATTGGATATCTGACGAAGTTTTCTTTTCCTCAGTAATGGGACTTGTACTAGATGACCCTAATTTTAAAATTGATGCTATGCTACTACTTTTCGATGCATATCGTTCGTCTTCTATCATGACATTTGCATATCTTGATGATGCATAACTAGCAGGTAACTCAATTCCGACTATTTCTCTTTCAAAAAAATCTTTGATATGACCATGTCCTCCATCAGGTTTTGTACTAAAACCAGTCAAAAAAGCACTAACCGTTTGGAGCAAACAGCTCTGTTGAGCTTTCCATGCTGAATATTGGGCATGAAGGTCTTGAAAATGTATGGGATATTGGTCAAGATTGATATCATCTATAACGAGGTCAGCATTGAGGCAAATCACATCAAAGTTGAGCCCATATTCTATGCGTTTCTGATTTATAGTAGCAAGTGCATTAGCCCAATTTTTTGAATAACTTCCTTCTATTCTTACAAAATCCAAATGGCTTAATTGCTGACGAAATCTAGATTCATTGTTGATACTTTGCTGATCAAGATCCGAAAGACCAAACTTCCAGAATGATCTCAATGCCTCATTTGATGTATAGTATCTGGGAATTGCTTTATCACTTAAATCAGCTCGTTGTATTGAAGGCCGCAATTCAATTGCCAGTGTGTTTGATTGTTGGTAATTGTTGATTTTAGCTTCAAATCTATGAAGTAAAGAAGTAATTTTTGATCTGATGTCATGATCACTTGAAATGGCCTTTGATTTGTAAAATTTGTGTCTGTAAGTCGTATCCTTATGATTTCCAAGCAGCAGATGCTTAGGAAAGGCATCAATGGGATGGTTGCATATGGAATCTAATTTTAATGTAAGATTCAATATTTCATTGTACGTGCTTATCAAATCCGTCAAAAAATTGTAATTATATTGACTATTTGGAAAAACTTTTGGAGTATAAACATTCTTGCTTCTTAATATTTCAGGGATTTGAAAACCCAATGCTGTATGCAAAGTCCCAAACAAGTCTAAACATAGTTTATTGAACTTCGTAGCCGTTGACAAACATACTTGGTTATACTTATTGAGGTCAATTTTACCATCATTAGAGATCAATTCTTTGGCTAATATTCTATTGATTTGAAAATCAGGCTGAGGTAAGCCTTTTATTGCTTTGAATTGCTGAAAAATGGCATCCTTTGGAAGTAAATAATTCTCTACATCCTTTGCATGGATCATGAAGTATTTAAGATTGAATGTTTCAGGTATCCCCTGACTATCGCAATCAGTTGTATTACAGACATCGTAGGGTTTGGAATAATTTTCAAGGTAGAGCACCACGACCATATCCGTGATATTTATTTCTGTTAGCTTTTTGGCGCCTGATGAAGCTTTTATTTCTGATGCTGTAAGTAGTTCAAAAATAGGTATATAGGATTTTTTTTCATCCAAAAATCGAGGATATTCTACCTTGTGGTTATTAAAGGGAGCATATCCTACAAAATCAATTTTAGGAATTGTAAGGGCTGTTGTTATCTTATTCGCAACTTTAGAATGAAGCTTAATCAGGTCACCATCTGTAGTCAAAGCGGACCCTTGACTTATGGTCAAAACCTGATTATCATAACTGACATCAAATCCACAAACTATTCCAGCACCAGTGAGAGCAAGTCTCGAAAGTCTATCTTGACTATCAAGATAATGTATGAGCAGATTGAGTTGAGCTGCTGTAAGCAACTGATTATCTGCAAATGATTTATAGCCTGAAGGAATGTCGAAGAGTTTCATGACTTTGGATTTAGAATTTGCTAAATATTAGATTTACCTAGTATGATTTTTCCAGCCATGTCATTGTTATCACAATCATGTAACTGTCCTGGTAAATAGTAATTATTAAGATTTTGAATGGCATTGATAAGCTGAGGTAGGGAGTTTTGCTTTCCTGAAGCTTTTTCCTCTAGAAAATTCTTGAAATATGTTTCAAATTGTAACAGATCATTTTGCTCAGGCTCTACGGTGTTTTTCCTATGTCCCACCCAGCAAATCTTTGCTAAGATATGAGCTGGAATTTCACGCCTGATCAAGTTTTCAGCAAATTTTCTAAAATTTATATCAGAGAATCGTTGCGTATATCCTGGTAACACAATGCTCAACCTAAACGAATAGGGATCGCTGCTACAAGATTTGGTACAATCATCAGCGCAGATGGTAAGGTAATGATCCTCTTTGACCTGATTTTTACCCTCAGGGAGCAATAGAATATGTTCTAAAACATGTATTCCTTCATCTGAAAATGTAAATGCTAGAAACTTTAATGTTTCCAGAACTGCGTTTCTGACTTTTTCCAAAGAGTTGAAAAACCTATACTGTCTTGCTATGATCCTTTTGGGATCATTGACAGATTTGATTCTTGGGTTGATGATATTGAATGAATACTTACCGTTTTCGGATTTCACCAATTCCACTACATCTACAGTCTTCCTTTTGAAATTACCATTTTCAATATTTGAAATTGCAGCTTTATCAGAGTTGATTGCTTTATAAATGTTTTGGTACATTTCTTTTTCTGCATCATGAAAGCTGTCATAGTTTTCTGTAGCAGTCAATATGATTTGGTTGTCATCATCTCTTATTCTCCATCTGTATTGAGTGGCATTTACTTTATAGAGTTCTACATATTTCTCTGTGATCGTTTCCCTTTTGTACGAATTGTCGGCTGACATCTTGATACCTAGCAATCCGGCAATTCTATTTTCTAAGCCAGATACATTGGTGCTGTTCCAAAGGTTATCTGCACTTTGTTTATAGTAGAAGAAAGCGCCAGCTCTTCGACTGCTGATATGATCATAGTTTTCTAAAAACGATTGCTTGTTGGCGTTTACAATTTCCTCTGAAGAGTCACCATAAATGTTTTTCATCAGAAATGCATAATTCCCAAAGTTCTCTGCAAATCTTGCAATCAGGTGATTTTTGATCGTAGATATTCTCTTTGCCTTGTTGTCGAATTTATCGAACAGTGTACTAGGATCAAAATCTTCAAAATTTGCAATTAGGTCTTCTATTCCCTTCATACTGGAAACTACTTGTGTAAAATAGCTGTCTTCAAGATTATTTTGTATAGCAAGTTGTTCTTTTACTCGCTCAAGCTGCATAAAATAACTAGCTAAAACTTGATCAAAAAATAGCAAGTAAGCCTTCAATTGTTTCACTTGAGCATGCCTAAGTGGTGGTTCATTTGTTGAAATACCATGTATGCCAATACCATAGTTATCTGGGAAATTCAATGAAATACTTTGATAACCACTTAGCTGATAGCGTGCTCCTTCAGGCAATTGAAGTGTATTATTAAGTGTTTTGTTTTGTAGTGATTGGGCAATATTTTTATATAATAAATTTTTATAATCCTCAATTTTTTTGGGACTCATATTGATTGGTAAGCCTTCTTTTTTGAATGAAAAAGTACTTTGATTTTTACAAATTGCAGGCTTATGATTTGGCTTCAAGCAAAGATTCCATGCGTCTTCATTTCCTTTTGAGTCTTGACAAAAGCTAATGCTAATATCATGGATAAGCTGAACCCCATCAATCTGAAGTATAAGATTGATCAAATCACTTAATCTAACTGCATTTCTCAATTGACTTTTGGTCAAGTCATCATCTAGGATAAAGCCGTGATTCAGGAGCGGTCCATCAAAAATAGTCGTGATAGGATGACCAAGTTGTATCATTTCCCCTAGGGAATACCATTTAATTTTCGGTGAAAAATAATCTTCAATAGTCAATAAAATCTTAGCTTGTATAAGGTTTTCATCAGCAGTTGGATGAAGTTCGATGTCTGCACATATCTTTACTTCTTGTTTCTCTATCTTTTTGATATCAACCAAGTCTTCACACAGATTGCGATTTGCATGATAAACATTTCTAATACTTTCGATTAACTGTCTTTCATTTTCAATATTATCATCCAAATCTAACCATAAAGTATAAAGTCCTTTTACTGGTGTCTGATGAGTAAGATCTTCTGGAATTCCTTCCAAAATCTTATTGCTTAGGCTCACTTTTCCATCTTTACAGTTGACATAAAGGGTCTTAGAAAAGGGAGCTAAAAAACAATTATTGATTTGAAGAGGTGCTACATCCAAAAAGAGTTTTCGATAATCCAAACTAGTCAAAGCTTGATTAGTCAAGATTTGATGTGCTTCATAGAATTGTCTAAAATCATCATCAGAATGGAGAAGATCGGAAATTGGCATATTGATTCTAAGCCCTAAATCCGTGATGGCATAGCACAAAATCTCCAAAGTTGTAATCCCAGGATCATGGGTATTGTAATCTGTCCATAGTTTTCCTCCAAACTGCTCTATATATTCGATTCCCTTTTTTCTAAGAAAATCAAAATCCATGTCATCTAATGATTGAAGATTTTTCGATATCGTAAGGTCAGAAAGTGCCATAATTTTAGACTTTGCTACAGTGATCTTCGGATAGGTTTATGCTGTGTAATATATCGCTAACTAGGATATTCTTTGGTGAACTTGGTTTAGCTGAATGGCTTTCAATCTTATTATTTACCTTCATCTCAAACTTTGAAATGTGACTTATATATTCAAGATTTTCAATAAAGTATATGATTCTGCTGCGATGGTACTCTCTATTGAAATCTATAGGCCGATCTCTTTCAAACGCCCATGGTGATAGGTGTCGAGTGAGGTCTTCGTTCAGTTTAGCTTGGTAATGGTTGAAGTCCAATCCCTTATTAAGAACAATATTCACATTGATGCTCACTATTTCATACTCAGGATTGATGACATGAAGTTCTACTGATGGGCTAGTATGCAAGCTTATGAAAGCTTTGATCTCATCTAATTTGGACCTGCTGACTCTAGGGTAGGTGATAGCGTCCAGATTGATTTGCTTGATAAAAGGAATGACGACAATAGTTACATGTCCTGGTGCATTGAAGCAATCAGGCTTGGAATGGTTCAAGCATTTTACAATCATCAATTCAGGAAATTCCTCCAAGATAAGTTGCTCAAAATCCCACATGGTGATAGCCCTTTGTTTGTGCCTCAATCTTTCAGACGCTCGCTTATAGAAGTCTCTGTCCAACTCAATACTTCTTCCTCCAAAGCTTTCGTAAGGTTGATAGACTCCCTTTATTTGGGGAATGCGTTGCTCGATTTTTGAGATGGTTTTGCTGGGTAGTGGCTCTGGTAAATGGTTTGCAGAGAGAGGGTTTTTCAACTTAAGCTTTATCGCCTGTGCATGAATGTTGAAGCATTTGCTCACAGCATTATGTTTTGTATCGATGGTCGCAGAAAGCCAAACCAAATTAGGTTCAAATACGGAATTGTTTTCATCAAGAATTTCTGGTAGAGCAATTTTAACCAAACCAGATCTTAAAAAATTGTTCGTTTCATTCACTAAAATGGCATTATCAGGTAATTTTTCCCACTTATTTTTGGACAAAATGTGCCAAGAGATAGGCGATGAAATAGATTCAAGAGGATCCTCAGTACCTTCATCCATTTGGAAAAGTAATGAAAGTATATCTCTAGATTTGCAATTCTTTAGACCTAGAAATAACTTCCCGGAGGGAGTATAAGAATTGGGAAGTAAAGTTTTGTGCTCCATTTTACCGATCCCAAAGGGGTGAATGTGATAGACACTCACATCATTGCTATTGCTTGAGAAGTCTACTCCTGCATGATAGCTGAATTCCAAATCACTAGCTAAAGGAGTATAAGGTTCATTTGGCAATATCTTCTCAGCGTCATTAGAGGTCAGTACCATGGCTAAAATCTTTGGGTAGATCTCGTGCAAGAATGAATTTTGAAGGTTGACTCTGATTTTTGAAGTCGGATAATTCTTAATTTGATCGACTAATTTTAACCGAAAAGAATTGTTGTCATTTTGAAAGAGTTGATTACTATCGGGATTGAGATTCCGAATTTTAATCCCATTTTCGAGCAATTCGGTGGATACTTTAAAATCATAAGCTCCATTTACAATTTTGGTACTTTGTGTATTATTTTGTTTCAGTTCTTCATTTTTTTCTAGTTGCTTTTTAGTTTGCTCATCAATACTTCCTTTGTTCCGCTTGATCATTTTTATAATATTGTCCTGTTCTTTTTGAAGTAGATAGGCATGTCTTATAGAATTTGCAAAAGCACTCGAGGAAACAGGTTTTTTTGCCTCTTCGATATAGGCTTGATAATGATTAGCAAAATCTTCAGGTGTATTTTTCCAATCAAATGCTAATTGCAAAAATGTACAATGCTTAGAAAATGCCTCTGGATAGGAAAAGCTAAAGCTAGATCCCTTGAACGGCCTAGTGGTAAAGGGGTAAAATGGTTTTTGAGGATTGATCTGGGTATGGTCATTTTCTAAAAGGATATTTTTTACCTCAGTGACCTCAACATTTACTTTAATATTCTGAATAGCCTTACTGCTAAGTTCTCGGAATATAGAAAAACCAGTGGGTGAGTTGGTATCAACTTTAAACTTTACACTTGGACTTTCATTTAATTGAGGTACAGAAGATAAGATACCAATAGGGGGAAAGTTACTATCCAGCTCAATTGACAATATGAACTTTCGGTTATGTGAAGACATTTGACTGATCAATGCCGGGTTGATAACAATCCAATCTTTCGCAGTAGAAATTGATAATTCTACATTAGATTTGAATTGATTGATATTGAAGCTTATGCTTTGATGAAATTCAAAATCTAAAATTATCAACCTCTTGCCTTCCTTCAATTCAAGTATGGGAGAGCTTAAGATAAAACCTAAGTTTGGTTTGAATGAATTTGAGTCAGCTAGTGAATCATCAGGAGTATAGCCAAATGGCCACCAATTTTCACCATTCTTGATAAAATCACTTTCCTCCTCTGCGAAGTCTTTTATTCTGAAAACATTAATAGCATTTGAGTCACTAAAAACGTTTCTTATCGCCTCGATTTCTATCTTATTGATACTAGATTCATCTGGATTGAAATAAAGTAATGGCTTGCCATCATTACTTTTTCCTGCATTGAATGTTGTATTTGCTGGTATTTGATACTGGAGCATTTGCTTGGCCAGCTCAATGATCACATACACGCTATCTGCTATAGGCTTCTTCTTTTCTAGCTGTAAGACATTCTGATAGTAGAAATCTAAATGCCTCTTGCTTAAGTCATTAAATCTGTCTTTACTTTGATCCAGAAGTTGTATAAATGCCATGAAGAGCGTCAAGTGTGGAGATAAATCTCCTTTATCTTTGAACTCTTGAATGGTTTTATGAAGAGCTTCTTTGATTGAATTCTGTTCAAATGTATTTTTGAATTTGAGGCTAGCCTCACTTAGGTTCAATTCATTGAAAAAGTCAGCCCAATGTCCATCCTTGATATTATCTTCATTGAAAAAATTCAGTTGATAAGCTAAGTTGTAGGCAAATAGAACCCAGTCCTCATGATCGAGATCTATGAGTTGGGTTTGAGAAGGATCCAAATCGGTCAAATATCGATTAGATTGGCTACTGCCATTTCTCATCAAAATGTTTAATATTTTTGAGTCAGGTTTGCTCATTCTTTATTCATATTTCAATTCCTTCATTTTTATAAAAAGGGAAAACCATATTCCTTCTGGAGTTTGTCGCTCTTACTAGGTAAGCTATATTGATAATCACTTTTCCATTTATTATTTGATCTTCATAGATATCGATTTTTTGGACTGCTATGCGCGGCTCATAATATAGTATAGCTGTCTTTATCAAATCTGAAATGTAAGTGATCAAAGTTCTGTCTAATGGGTTAAATAGAAGTTCTTGCAGATTGCAACCAAAGTTTGGATGCATAAGTCTCTCGCCTTGACTGGTAGAAAGCAATATCTCTAAACTGCTCTCGATATCACTTTCAGCCTCTAGCATGTTGACTTTCCCTGATTGCTTTTGAAAGGTGGGTGGAAATGTCCAACCTCTGCCTAAGAATGGTTTTTGATCACTCATATTATCCTATTAAAACTGTGAATTCACCTGCCATGATGCTGCCCCCATGAGCTGTAGCATCACCCATACGAGCGGCGGGCATGCCATTGATCAGTACCGTAGAAGAACCTGCGATGATGCTATCTGGTGGCCCTGTACAAGTCGCCATATCTCCCACACGAGCAGCAGGCATGCCACCGATCAAAACTGTAGGCTCCCCCGGTGGAAGTATGGGGCCTCCCACATGCGGTACTGTCCCAGTGACCATTGGGCAAGTGTGCATATCGTTGATTCTTGCGGCGGGTAAACCCATGAGCTATTATGATTAATTGATCTGAACTATGCTCCCTTTAACCACAGTGGAAGCGCCACTGCTTATTTCTGCTCCAGCATTTCCCTCAAGTTTAAGTTGAGAGTTTGCACTGGCTTCGATATTCATTCCTTCAAGCTTGAGCTCTCCTGATGCTTTGATAATTAGGTCTTTTCCAGAGGAAAATTCAATCCCATTATTATCCATAATGATTTTGTTCCCATGATCATCCTCCAATGAAATTTGATCAGAACCTTCGTCTATATTGATTCTTTTACCACTTGGACTTTCGATACAAATAGTCTTGGAATCATCATTGAAGGTGAGTTTAAGTTGACTTCTTGTAATGATACCTTTTTGGTGATTGTCGTCCGTTGCAGAAATAGGGGAGGGCTTGGCACTGCTATGTAAAGCACCTAATACAACTGGCTGATTTGGGTCTTCATTTAGAAATCCCACGATCACTTCATCGTTGATTTCAGGTAAGAAAGAAATCCCTCGGTTTTCGCCAGCATCCAGTGAACTAATTCTACACCATATTCCTTCATCTTCCATGTTGATGATTGGAATTTTTACCAAAATTTTGTCTTCTCCATCAGGATCTTCCAATTGACTCACAATACCTATTTGCAAGCCTTTTATCGCAGGGAATAATGAAGATGCTGGTGGGCTATGTATGGGGTAGGTTTCAGAAAACCACTCTGGATTGAGTCCGAACTGAACGTCTACTGTCCAATTTCCATCTTGAATCTGATGATATACACCAGACACCCAAGCTTTACCAGAAAACCTATCACCCACACCTTCAAGGGATATACAAGAGTCTGGAAGTACCTCTGGTATGCCTTGAAACTTCACACGACCACGTATCTTGGAGAGCGTTTGGTACTTCATCTTGGCATCACTCCATGATTGAAGCATTTCATCTGCTATATTTCCTCCATTTTTCATTGCTAGATCTTCTATCCCTATGACTGATGCCAATTCAGAATGACTGAAATTTCCATGCAATGGAAGATTTTCGATATCACTTTCTGTGCTTACTATCTCTTGCTTAGATTCATCCCATGATGTGGATCTTACCTTTTTGAATTGATTTCTTGCGTCCATTTCAGCCTCGAACTCAAGCATATTGGCACCATAAGTCAATTTTTGAATGGATTCATTATCTATAGAAGGAGATTTGATATGAATCTGTCCATCTGATATAAAACAAAGCTTACCACAGGCTTGAGCACGTGTGACTACAAAGTCCCAATCAGTGCATTGGTATTTCACAAGCTTTTTGTGCGAATAATTGGTATTCTCTATTTCAGCTTTCAATTCATATTTTGATATCAAGGTGTCGATGGCATCACTATCACTGATGTCATGAAATGTTTGTGAACTACTCGCCACAGTCATCTTGACTGCCATGTCCTTACAGGTGATTATGAGCAAAGAAGAGCTTCCTTTTACTTTGATTTGGTGCTTTATTACAATTCCTTTGAAGATTGTCGCTTCGTCGTTGTGATACCCAGCTGTGATCACCACAGATTTGCCAGGCATCAGCTCTGCCATATTGCTAAGTTCAAAATCTCTAGAAGACGGATCTCCATCTAGAAATATCAGGCTAGCACTAGGTATCTTGTTTACTTCCTTGTAAACTGATGCCCTGAGGAGCTGAAATACACTAGATAACTGCGTGCCATCTATGGCAACTGTGACAGTAACTAGGTCTGCACTTCTACTCGTACTGATAGTTTCTGAATTACTCATTTAGCCATTTTTTCTAGAGGTGGAAAATAGATTTTCATACCGATTTTTAAGGTTCTGAAATCATAGATCCTGTTTGCTCTGGCGACTTCCAAATAGTATTTTGAATCACCATATATCCTATATGCCATGAGTGGAAGCGTATCTCCATTTTTGACTTCTCTGTAATGCGTGAGGTCAGGCGACTGATTGTTTTCTATAGCTACACGAAGGTTGTCTTCAACAAAGCCTATTAGCTTTATACTCGCAATTGCTCTAATTGGGGTTCCATCAGCCTTGAATAGCTTAAAATTTATATCCAAACTATTCAAGACGCCTTTGAACAATAGAGAACCCCATGCAATTTTCAAATAATTGGGACGGTGCTGCTCACCCTGGTAGTCAAATACTACTTTCTTAAAATGCTCTATATCATCTATGATACCATTCTCAAGTAAAGGGCTATCCAGCAAAGCACCAGTGCGATCAAAAAGAAACTCGAAAGTTAGTTCCTGAGGTAAACTTTTGGCAAACTTTGGTGCTGTACTACTTGTTCCAGGTGCTTGATCTTCATTTTGGACGGTAGTATAGTTAAAGCTATAACTTTCAGGATTGAGCAGTGCGGTATAAGTTCCTTCAGGAACTTCATCCTTGAATTCTTCATCACTGTACGCCTTGATGAACATCTTACTTAATGCACCCGAATTGACCATTATCTTTCTTTTTTTCTTGCTATAGTTTCCATTACTGCTTCTACCACTTCCTGTAGGATACCATCTGAGGTATTGGAATCTTTCTGAGGTTTATCCTTCTCTGGAGTGACATTGATTTTAATATGCAGTTCTCGGATTTCAATTGGCATTGGCTATTTGATTACTTTGAAATAATTGTATCTAAGTTCCAGAGTCTCTATCATGATTTTGCTTTCCATGGCGTTGAGATCTTCGATGCTCCATTTGACAGGTAAGGCATTCACTACCGACCAGCTAATAAGTGGCTCATGTTTATCATTGAGTAGTTTGATAGTCAAATCTATAGGTCTAAATTCAAAATCCTCAATGGCTTTTCGACACCAATCTATAAGTTGAGAATTAGGCACTAAACCTCTCTTCAAAACCAAATTGCTAAATTTGCTTCTCAATGGAATAGCATGTTTGAACCTGTTTTCACCACCTTCGATTACTTCTTCTATCTCAATTTCTGAATTGAGTCCTGACACACTTTGGAACTGCATGTCAAGCTCTTGATCAGATAATCCAGAGAATTCTACTTTGAAGTGGAAGCTTACGGGTGGATAATAGGTCATGCTCAATCATTTGAAATGGTAAGACCCTCGTGCACTAATTCCATCGACTCAATGGCTACTTCGTTTCCATCGGCCTTTAAATCAGTGGATTGAATCTTGGTAGGCCAAGCATTCTTAATTTTCCAAACGACTACTGGTTCGTGCTCCTCGTTGAGTAAAGAGATGGTCACATCCCTTCTGTCAACTTTGTTCATAGAAATGGTTTTATACCATTCAAAGTATTCGTTATCAGAAGCAAAGGTTCCTCTCTTCAAGGTGATATTTGCTTCTTTTTTTAGACCTGGCATTTTGATTTTGCCATATTCTTTACTTGCACCATGCCGATACTCTATGACCTCTGTTTCCACGTCAAGACCTGATACCTCGGTAAATCCGATTTTTGTTCCACCCCATTCTACTTGAAAGTGGAATTTTGATAATGGATAGCTCATTTTATTGCTGTTTAGGAGTTTTTATGATTTTATGATTCTTGCATTTTGTGAGAGAAATTCAAAACAATGAATTCGGCAGGTCTTACTACAGCTAGGCCTATTTCGACTATCATGTATCCGTTTAGAACATCTTCCGGAGTCATTGTTTGGCCTAATCCAATTTTCACATAAAAAGCATGGTCAGGTGTTGCACCTGCGAGTGCTCCAGCTCTCCATTGTAAAATCAGAAAATTCTCAATCATAGCCCTAACTTTCACCCATGTATTGGCATCATTTGGCTCAAAGACAAATTGCTCTGTGGCTTTTTTGATGGATTCCTCAGCCATATTGAAAAACCTGCGGACAGGCACATACCGCCACTCGTTATCGTTACCAGCGAGTGTTCGTGCTCCCCAGACCATGATTCCTTTTCCAGTAAAAGGTCTGATGGCATTGATAGATTTTCCTGCCACTGTGTCGATATTCAATCCATCTTGAATATCTCGATCTATCAATGTGGTGACATCGACGACATTGTTCAAGGTATGATTTGCTGGGGCTTTCCATACACCTCTGGTACTATCGACAGTTGCATATACTCCAGCAATGGCTGCACTAGGGGGTAGGGTAAGGTATTCATTGGCTATGGCTACATAAATGTTTTTTAACGCTGGAATGGATTCAATAGCAGCCTCTTGTCTGGTTTTTACCATATTGTCCACCGTGTCTCTTATAAAATCTATAGAAGATCTCAATATTGCCCAATGACTTGCAATATCAGCGATATGAGGAGAAATCAATGCTATTTCATCTTCACCATCAGTGAAATAATCGGTAGGTGAATCTGAAGGATCAACTGCTAAATTAATCCCTGATGAAGAATTTAAAGTAATAGTTGAACCTAAACCATTCTCGCTATCTGCAATCATCTTCCTTAACTCCTCAATAATTTGATGTATGGACCCAGAATCAATTGAATCCTCCAAGTTGGCCTCTAAAGATTCGAATAAAAAACCATCTAAACCTTTGTGCTTTAATGTAATATTATTTAGAGTTCCTTTGTCTATTGTATCACTAATCATGTCTATGACTTCTAGATAAAAATTCAACAGGTGTTGCAGATTAGTTCTTGAAGTATTCAACCTTAAGGTATTAGCCAGACTTTCGAACCGATTTTCCAGAGAAGTGAAATTATTAGTTTTGATAGCATTGAGCGCATTATTGATAGCTATTTGATCATCTATCAGATTGTCGAGTTCATTGGCAAGGCTTTTTGCTGCATTATCCTTCACCAAAGAAGAAAGTGTTACATCAGCACCATTTGATTTTATCTTTCCTTTGATGTCTTTGTAATTCACCTGTCTTGGTAAGTTTGTTTTGAGCCATGGTGAGTAAGCTGCTCCATATTTCAGGAAGTTCATCCCAATGCCATTTCGAAAATCATCTACAATCTCTGAATAGCTTTTGGCCTGATTTTCTTTCAGGTCAAAAATGCAAAAGCGGTCTTGAAGATCATTGCATTGCCGTAGCATTGCGGTGTGAAGATCATTCATCGCTGATTGGTTCATCATGGCAGCATCCGGAGCAAGGAGGATGGTAGGCTCATCTTGTTTTTTGATGGCGGATAATCCCATGAGAAGTCCTGAGGTATCTACCCCGTTTCCGTTTTGAATGGTGTCACCATAATTTCCCACAGATACTACATAGCATGGACCTCCACCATTTGCATAAAAAAGTCGAATGGCTTCGTACATGTAATATTTATCCTTGATATCAACGGAAGAGACTTGATTCAAGGCATTCAAGTCTATTGAATCCACTGTGACATCTGGAGCATCCCCAAAAAAACGCACATAATCTAATACTGAAGTGATTCTCGTGGGTTTATTTCGCAAATCTCCATTGGTGATTTTTTGCGCTTTTTTTGTGTATCCTATGAAAGCAGGGATTGCTGTTTCTACTTGTGCCACAGAAGGTGGGAATTTTGAAATTTCCCTCACATAGACACCGGGGGTTTTGTACGTACTTGCCATGGACTGATTGATTTTTAGTTGTTTATGAATATTTCTGAGTATGCTTGATTGCCTTCGATTGCGATTTTTGTATTACTTGGATTTGGAAAGTAGCAATCGTAATCCTCCATTCCATTGAGTTCTGTTGTAGTCAATGGGATATAACCTGTTTTGGTAAGGGGCAGTGACTGACTAGTGGTCAAAGATTCTCCTGACTTCAATATGTACTTCCAGATAGTGGCTCTGTTTTGAAATTGGATTTTATAGGTTAGATTCTCTTTTACTTTGAATTCATCTTCAATTATGCTCATGTCAGCCAAAGGTGTTTTGGCTTTCAGAGAAATCACACCTATACATTGGCTAGGAAGAGGGGATTGATCCACTAGATTATGAACTAGTATATCACGAGGTATAGCATGATTCTCATTGATGATGCTACTCTTGATAAATTCCATGTGGGGTAAGTAATCCCATAAGGGATGGTTTGTGATCATGAGAAAATGATCACGCTTCCAATCTAATGATGTATAATTGAGAAATTCAATGTCACGAAGCACCAAATAAAATTCAAGCGTTGTATCAGCACTAATTTCTATCAAAGGAATATTGTCATGATTGAGTTGTCCTATCAAGTGTAATTCGAAGTTATTTTTCCGAAGGACTAACCGATGGTTTTTTATCAATTGCTTGGTTTTTGGAGTAGGAATTACATTCAAAAAACTACTAAAATCATATTTAGCGAGCATTTCAGCCTTTTCATTTTCATTTAAATCTTCAAATGACGTTTGACCTTTGTTCAAAAAGTAATTATGAAAAACCTGTATGGTAAAAATTGGACTATATGTAAATTGACGGGCCATAATCAGGTTGTTTTTAAAGTTATCTGAGTGATTATCGGAGCTTGTAGAAGTGGATTTTTTAATTCAATCAGGACTACACTTATTTTATAGATGACAGAGAGTGTTTGTTTTCCTCCAATTGTGCCCCAGATTTGATTCAATTCATCAAAAGAAGGGGTATATAAATCAACAGTTATCTTAAAATCTTTAAGGTTTTTTAATTCTTCGCTGTCTCTATTGAAGTAGGTGTTTTTATCTGTAAAGATTCTTTTGCTTTGAAAAAATGCTATGATAAAAGACATGTTTTTCAATGCATTATCATAATCATTGAAATTGCTACAGCAAAGGATAAAAAGATTCAAGGGTACCTTACTGTTGAGCTTTTGACTTTTGGCACCGACGGTTACTACATTTGGGACATTCTTCAAAGTAAAATCTTCCACCATGTGAAGTAGGGATATGACAACCTTGTCCGCATTAGCATCGTCAATGTGCTGTCCTACATGGTCTAATTTCACAATACTAGATTGTTCAGTATGCTCTCGAAATGCATTATCTAGATCTGATGAAATTATATGTAAAGTTTCGTATAGCATATCCTTTCTAAATAATTTTACCTTCTTTTTTGTATTCCCTTTTTATCCCTTTGATAAGTGTCTCATCTTTAATTTTCTTTTCGCGTCTAGATAGCGTTTGTAGACCTGCATAATGAAGTACATTGATGATGTTTGCCCCATTCAAATCGTATTTTCTGGCAAGGTTTTCTACAAAATCCATGTTTTCAAATGGCAACTTCTCAGGTATAGAATTTTCCCATATTCTAATTCTTTCTGCTACTTTCGGCATTTCAAACTCAATAATTGTATTAAATCTTCGGGTAAATGCACTATCTATATTGCCTTTGAAGTTTGAGGCTAATATTACGAGACCTTCATGATTTTCAATCTTTTGTAATAAGTAAGATACCTCCTGATTGGCATATTTATCATGAGCATCTTTTACATTGGTTCGTTTACCAAAAATGGCGTCTGCTTCATCAAAAAAAAGTATCCAATCTCTATCTTTTGCTTCATCAAACAGGAAAGAGAGATTCTTTTCTGTTTCACCAATGTATTTTGAAACTACTTGCGATAGATCAATTCTATAAACATCCTTATTGGTAAACTTGCCTAACAGAGTTGCAGTTAGGGTTTTTCCTGTGCCTGAGGGACCATAAAACATAGCGATAAAACCTCTACTCACTTTTTTACCTAGAATTTTATCAGCCAGTAGCTCATCGTTGTGTTCTAGCCAAATTTTAATTTCACTGATTTGCTCATTAGTATTTGGGCTTAGGATGAGATCTTCCCATTCTAATTTAGTTTGTAAGCGTTGAGCAGGAAACTTGCTACTGACTGAGGGCTTGTAAGTTTTATTGAAAAGAAAAAGCTCTACATAGTTTCGATTCATTGACAAAACTCCACTTGTAAAAGGATCTGAGTCAGCTACTGTATTGGTGATGATATTTTTTTTGAAGAAAAGATGATCTTCATCTAGAAGCTTGAGGTATTTTAATCTTAAGATTAAGCTTTCACCTGCCAGGAGAAAGAGGAGCAAATCGCCATTTGGCAATATTCCTCGATGATTTTTCCCTTTTACTCCTCCCAGTAATGGATTATCTATTTGTCCCTGCATGGATTCTTTGAAAATTGATAATAAAAAAATAGGGTTTAGGTAGGGGGTCAATGTTAAGAGAAGGAGAATTATTTCTTCAATCGTAAGCTTGTATTCTGCAATGAAATTGTCAAAATATTCACCTCCAAATGATTGGACACTTAAGTCTATCTTTAGCTTGGGATTCTTACCTCTGAAGCTAAATACATCAGTTAAAAATTGATTAATTAACCCAACATCCATAAAAGATGGTTTTAAAATAGTAATAGAAACAAAACTGAACAAAACGTGGGATACAAAACTCTTATGGAAATGGCTATAAAGGGGAATAACAAATTTCAATAAGAAAACCTTTGAGCATTATACTAAAGGACCTGAAGTCTATTGCGAGATTGTTAAAAGTTCAAGCTGTTTAAAGTAAACCTAACAATACCAATTACTTTCAAAATATGTTTCAATAAATCACTTTGTATTTATTGTAAAATCTTCAATTTTCTAAGAGCCTAAAAAGTCAAAACTTAAATACTATTCTCAAAAATAATGAATTCAAATCCAGCCAAAATGATGGATTTGAACTTATAAATCATCAATTACCTAAATTTAGTAATTATTCAATCAAATAAAAATTTATCCTACATTTTTTTAATAATGCAAGTTGAATGTTTTGAAAATGTAATGTTTAGTAACAGGAATGTTTGTTGCCACCTTAAAAACTTGATTAAAATTATTTGGTTCAAGAAAACTAAACAAGCATGGGAGGTAGGGCAGCAAGCTATTTTGAAAAATCCTGTCAAGCAATTTATCGAACCACAATCATTTTGGAGAAAGATGCAAGTTGGATTGGCTTGACAGGATGTTGATTTTTTGAATGGGAGTGTTTAATGCCTGATGATGATTTTCGTATTACTGGTGCTCATCTCTCAGCAGATCATTTACAGTTTTTACAGGATTGAAGGTAATTAGAGGAACTTCTACAAAAATTGTATTCCATCCTGCCATTGCACCATTCCAAAGACCTGGTAGTTCCAACGCTTTAAGTTCTCTACCACTTTTTGATTTTTCGGTTATAAATCCAGTCTTCATATCTCTGAACATTAATAAGTCGAACTTTTTACCCTTGTAATCTTTTGTGCCACATACCAAGTCAACTGGATTGAAATGTGTAGATTGCTGTACAAGAATTCTGAGCTTCGGGTCTTGCATATTGATCTGTGCTGTTTCTGCAATCTGCAGAGATTGACTTCCATCTTCCTCTTTCACCCAAAATGGTCCCCCTCCTGGCTCGCCTGTATTTTTCACCATACCACATACCCTGATAGGTTTATTAAGTTTTTGGAAAAGATGCTTACCTTTTTCCATGTTCGACATTTTGTCGAAATCCTCGGATAGGTTGATCCCAAACTCTTTTTGGAGGAGAGAAATGGCTGTATTGATGGTATCTTCTTCAAAATCATTTTCTAAGGATTCTAATGCTTTAAAAACCTGATCTTGAACATTTAAAAGCATTCCTCCTAAACCAATTTTAAATCGTTGAGTAGTGTCTTTGATTCTATCAGGGACTACATTGTCAATATTTTTGATAAATATCAAATCTGCATCTACTTCATTGAGGTTTTCTAGCAATGCGCCATGTCCAGCGGGGCGAAAGAGTACTTCTCCATGCTCTTCAACAAAAGGACTGTTGTCCTTATTGACCGCAATGGTATCTGTACTTTTCTTTTGCTGGGAGTAACTAATTTCAAACTTAGTTTGCTCCTTATCTTCTAATTTTTGTTTGATTTGGTTTACTTCAGCTTGAAACTTTTCTTCATGCTCTGGAGAGACCGTAAAATGAATTCTGACCGTATTTCCGTGGCCCTTGGCATATTGTAAACCTTCTATGAAATGCTCAAAAATTGGAGTTCTATTTTCATCTTCATATTTATGAAATTTCAATAAGCCTTTCGGTAAAGAGCCGTAGCTTAGACCCTTATCTTCTAATAATGTTGCTACAATCTCTTTGTATTGCTTATTTTGAATAGCTTCCTTGATACTTGATCCTTTAGCTTTCAAAGCAATGTCTAAATCGTCATAAAATGCAAATTTTCTAATATTGATGATGAATTTCTCCGTGAAAGGACTTTTTGTCAAATCTCCATCTCCCTCTAAAAATGAGAAGAGGTCTTTGAACATTCGGGAGGCTGCACCACTAGCAGGGACAAATTTTAAAACTTTCAGATTTTTAATTTTTTTAGAATAGCTCTTTTGAATTTCATTCAATTTGGACTCTGAGAGTTGCTTTATGCCATTGTCTGTGGTGGCAGGTGCAACTATTGGTAAAAAAGGAAAACCCTCTTCAAAATGGGTGATTTGTGCCTTTGCTTGATCTAAAGACATTCCCTGAGCTAAAATTTGCTTTTCAATCTCTTGGTTCATGATACTTCAATTAAAATTTTGTTTTCAATATAAATATTGATTTTGGTAAAATAAAAGGAATCCTCTATCAATAATTTAAGATTCGAAAACTTACTAGTTCAGAAGTAGTTTTCTGGGCAATTATATTGAGGCTGTGATCCGTAACTTGCAAAATCCTTGGATATCCTCCAGTAACTTGAGCGTCTCGCATGAGTACTATCAGATTGCCCGAAGGTGTCAGTTGTATGGTACCTGGGTATACAGGAGCAGTTAATATATCTGGGATTTGATGGATAAGATTACTCTTAAGTTGGATCCCCATACGACTTGTGAGTTTGCCAATGGTGAATTTGTGTTCATGCAGCTGCTGCTTTATGGCTTCGGGTAAAATATCCCAATCAGGACCAGGGTACACATCTATCTTATTGGTTTCGAACCATGCATGGGTCAGTTTTGGGTGAGAATTTTGGGGAATGGCTGCATCTGGATCTGTTGTGTAGTGTATAATGGTGTCTTTACTAGCTACTTTTTGATCACTAATTCCTTCAAACCAGCTTCTACTTTCCAAAATAATGGGACTTAGAATACCACCTTTTACTCCCATGTAGAGCCATTGTCCTTTTATAAAATGTCCTATACGAACTCGATCGTTTGGCTGAAGGTATAGAAGCTTGCCGATGGGCTGTGGAATTTCATTGAGAAATATTTCAGCAAGCGCACCTGTAAACACGACAGTCGCAGCCATTTCAAAAACCATTTCAGGTCCTAGCAAGGCCATCTCTAGTACTGCGGCTTCCTCTCCATTGTCTAAAAGTAAATTAGCAAGACTGTATGAAAACTGATCCATGGCTCCAGAATAAGGTACTCCAAAGTCTGCATAACCAAATCTGCCATGATCTTGAACTGAGGTCAATAATCCTGGTTTAATGAATCTTATTTTGGAATTTGATTTAAGCATTTTTCCAAATATATTGACCTTCCGACACTTCTTTTGCAATGAGTTCATAATCCGAAACGGATACTGACTCAAAAATGATGTAGTCCCCTTGGTCAGGTATTACTGGTGGATTGAACCTCAAATCAAAAAACTTCAAAGGCGAACGTCCTATGATATGCCAGCCACCTGGACTTGGCATAGGGTAAATGCCAGTTTGCTCCCCACCGATGCCTACAGAACCTGCGGGGACGTAAATGTCAGGGTTGGACTTTCGTGGAAAATGAAGACGTTTATCAAGCCCTCCTAAATACATGAACCCCGGCAAGAAGCCATAGAAATGCAACTTATACTCTTGAGAAGTATGCATGTGAATCAAATCTTCTAAATCAAGACCCTTGCTGACGCAAAACTTCCCAAGATCTTGTGCCAACGATGTATGATAGCATACGGGAACTAGCCATTTTTTTGGGTTGTATGGACATAAGCTTAAATTTGTGATTTGTAAGCTATCTATTATTGAATTGAGCTCTGATCCTTTCATCTCTTTTGCAAACAAAATCGATAAAGTATGGTATCCCATTCTAATTTCGTATATAATCATACGATTTTGCTCTAGCAAGGCATTTTTTAGCGTAATTTGCTCTTCAAGAATGTCCACGGAAATTGCATTAGGCCATTTGATCTCAGCGAGATTAGGTTGGATCAATCTCCAAGAAATGTTCATACTTTAGCTTTGAATGTATTATAGATAACTTTCACAATTTCAAGTACGCTGGGATTATCACCATGTATGCATATCGTATCAAAATTCATTTTTATGGTTTTGCCAGAAATTGTTTTGACACTTTTGTTTAGAACCATTTCCATCATTTGATTTTTCACTTTGGCATGATCTGTAAGTAATGCAAGAGGGTGAATTCTTTCAACTAGTTTTCCATCATCGGTGTAGCTCCGGTCAGCAAAAGCCTCTCTTAGGATCTTTATCCCCGATTCAATGGCTACATTTTCTATGACGGATTGAGGGGGAACGTATAAGTTTAGATTTGAAAAATTAGTTTTCATCATCTCTACAAACCATTGAGATTCTTGTGGGTCGATGCTTAGTGTATTATAAAGCGCTCCATGTGGTTTGATGTGGTTCATTTCGACTCCTTCATTTTCGCATACGCTTTGAAAGGTAGTTATTTGTTGGGCAATGACTTTTTGAAATTGATCTTGAGTTAATACAACATGTTTTCTACCAAAATTTTTTGAATCTGGATAGGAGGGATGAGCACCTACTTTTATACCATATTTTTTACAAATCTGTATTGATTCTCTCATGCTATTAAGATCGCCAGTATGCCCACCACATGCTATATTACAACTACTTAGATATGGGATCAATGCTTCATCATTGCCCACGCCTTCTCCAATATCAGCATTTAAATCAAATGGAAGTTTGTATTCATTCATCAAATCAAAAATAACCAATTTTTATCACTACAAAACTGAAAAGCCATGTATAAATTGGAAGCTTCAAAAGTTTTGTATATAATTAGCTTTTTACATTTTGATAAAACCTATGATGACCGAAAAAAGGAAATTAACTTTGAAGGATATTGCCAAAGCTCTTGGGCTATCTGTTTCTACTGTTTCACGGGCACTTAAAGCTCATCCAGATATCGCTAAAGAAACCATTGAATTAGTAAAAAAGTATGCAGAGGACAATCATTATGTTCCCAATTTGCTTGCAGTGAATTTTAGAAAAAGCCGAACTTATAACCTCGGGTTGATAGTACCAGAAATAGTCCATCACTTTTTCTCAACTGTAATCAGTGGCGCAATAAGCGAAGCCAACAGTCAAGGCTATAATATATTAGTGACCCAATCGAATGACCTGCTTGAGGTAGAAACTAAAGCAAGTCAAATCATGCTCAATGGAAGTGTAGATGGACTTTTGATATCTATTTCTAATGAAACTACCACGGCAGAGCATTTGAATGCATATTTATCAGAAGGCAAGCCCATAGTTCAATTTGATAAAATTACCGATCATTTGTCATGTCCCAAAGTGATCGTTGATGATTTTGAAGGAGCCTACCAAGCCACTACACACTTGATCAGTCAAGGATACAAGAGGATAGCCCATATACGCGGAAGAAAAGATGTAAAAAACGCTTGTGATAGGTATGAGGGATATCTTCAAGCTTTGAGAGATGCAAATCTACCAACAAGTGATGATTTAGTAATGTGCTGTAGTGCCATAAGTGAAGAAGAAGGCTATAGTTTTACGGCTGAGTTGATGGAAGGTCGCACTCCTCCGGATGCAATTTTTTGCATCACAGATTTGGTTGCTTTTGGCTCATTGAAGTATCTGAAAGAAAAGGGTTATGCTATCCCCGATCAAGTAGGTTTGATGGGCTTCAGCAATTGGATGATTTCGGAGACAACTACACCGACACTCAGCACCGTCAATCAACACGGCTACGAAATGGGTAGAGAAGCAACCAAGCTTTTGTTGCAATTGATCAAAGATCAGAACTTGAATAGCGAAGATACTACCATTTTGAAGACGGAATTGATCATTAGAGAGTCGAGCATGAGGCAAAAAGGGTGATCAAAGTCATTGATGATCCTGATTTTACAGTCAGATTGATTTACAAAAAACACAAATGAACGCAATCATAATAAAGAATTCACATCTTAATTTTATATTTTTGTTCAGATTCTAGTAAGTATGCAGTTATTATTCTCACTTCTTTCATTTACTATTCTGTATGGCCTTTTGATACTCTCGATTTATCCTGAGCGATATTTGAAGAAAATTAGTCACAGAATGCATCACAAGAAAGCACCAGACCATGAGAAATTCGCTCTTGCTGGCCCTATTTTTTTATGCTTTTTGATTGGTTACATTTTGGCTTCTACTGCGGTCTATTTTATTCATTTTGATTGATGATATTGTATGTAAAAAGAATTAACACACTGATGGATAAAATTAAAATTATAGTTAATTAAAATTTTCATTTTTACATTGAAAAACTGTCAAGTATTTTTACCTTAGATAAACACTAACCTAATTTTTTGTGAAAGAACCAAAAACTTTACCTTTAGTATTAGATGAAGCATGGCTAGAGTCTTGTGCATCAGCTATCAGTGAGAGATATCAGAGATATTTAGAAGTAAAAAGTGCTATCGAGAATCATTCAGGTTCCATATTGGAATTTGCAAGAATTCATGAATACTATGGTATCCACTTTGAGAAATTGAGAAATGGATGGGTGTACCGGGAGTGGGCACCAGAAGCCCATAATTTGTTTTTTATGGGCGATTTTAATGGTTGGAATCGATATAGCCATCCGATGAAAAGAAATCATAGGGGAGATTGGGAGATTTTCCTTCCTTATGAGGAGTACAAAGGGAGGCTTTCTCATGGTAGCAAGGTGAAAGTTCATATCGAAAATCAAAAAGGCGCTTTTGATAGAATCCCCGCCTATATCAGAAGGGTAATACAAGATGAACAAACGCATGATTATGCGGGACAAGTGTGGTTTGGTCCTAAGTTCAAATGGTCGGACGGAAGTTTTGAGTTATTCAATGTCAAAAAGCAACCTTTAATTTATGAGTGTCATGTGGGTATGGCATCTGAGGCTCATAAAGTTGGGACTTATCTAGAGTTCGAAAAAGAAATCCTTCCTAGGATAAAGCAAGCAGGCTATAATGCGATACAACTTATGGCTGTGATGGAACACCCATATTATGGCTCATTTGGATATCATGTATCAAACTTCTTTGCTCCGAGCTCACGATTCGGTACACCAGAAGAGTTGAAAAGTCTAGTAAACACCGCCCATGAGATGGGTATAGCAGTGATCATGGATATAGTGCATTCTCATGCCGTGAAAAACATCAATGAAGGACTCAATGAATTTGATGGTAGTGATCATCAATATTTTCATGCAGGACCTAGAGGCTATCATGAAGGATGGGACTCCAAGCTTTTCAATTATGGCAAATGGGAAGTATTACAGTTTCTATTGAGCAATATTAGATACTGGCTAGAAGAATTTCACTTCGATGGGTTTAGGTTCGATGGTGTTACATCTATCATTTATAATCATCATGGAAATATCAGTTTTGATGATCCAATCAAATATTTTGATGAAGGAGTAGACCAAGATGCCATTACGTATTTACAATTGGCTAATGCACTTATTCATGATTTGAACCCAGATAATATCATTATAGCAGAGGAAGTGAGTGGCATGCCCGGATTGAGTAGGCCCATTGAAGACGGAGGGATTGGATTTGATTTTAGACTAGCTATGGGTATACCTGATTTTTGGATCAAGACCTTAAAGCATAAGCTAGATGAAGAGTGGGACATGTTTGAGCTATGGCATGAGCTTTCCAATAGACCTCAAAAAGAAAAGACAATAGCTTATGCAGAATCTCATGATCAAGCACTAGTAGGAGACAAGTCCATTGCTTTTTGGCTAATGGATAAGGAGATGTATTTCAATATGGGATTAGAAGATGAAAATCTTGTAATCGATAGAGGACTGGCTCTACATAAAATGATCAGGTTAATTACCATTAGCCTTGGAGGTGAAGGATACCTCAATTTTATTGGGAATGAATTTGGGCATCCAGAATGGGTAGACTTTCCTAGAGCTGGAAATAACTGGAGCTATCAATACGCTAGAAGACAATGGTCTCTTAGAGACAGTGAATCCCTGAAGTATAAATTTTTGGCTGATTTTGATCAGCAAATGATCCAAAAGGTCGATGACTTCAAAGTTTGTGCTGCGAGTCACGCCCAACAGTTGTTTTTGGAACCTCAAAAGAAAATTTTAGCATTTGAAAGAGCAGGGTTGATATTTATTTTTAATTTCCATCCATTTGAATCTCTATTTGGATTTGAAATACCAGTGAGCAAAAAGGGGAACTATCAAATCATCCTTCATACGGATGAAGAGGAATTTGGAGGATTTTCTAGATTAGATAAGTCGCTGAAATATAAGACAGAAAGTAATGCTACTTTAAAGTTATATTTACCTAGTAGGGTGGGAATGGTGCTGAGGAAAGTTTAAGTATCATGGAAGCTTTTGTGAAAATAGGATCATTGAGAATTTGCTTTGCAAAAGCTGTCAAGTTCTCAATGTATTTTATATTATAGGCATTTCCATGACGATATCATCCATCACATATCCATTCCCAATATCAATAACTTCACGTTTGGTCTCTTTAAATCCAATAGCCTTATAGGCTGCGATTGCCTTTGTATTATTGACATTTACATTGAGGTATATCAATACTGAATGATTTATTCTTGCATGGGTAATGACTTCATTGATTAGCATTCTACCCAGGCCTTTTCCTTGCGCTTCTGGCATCAAGTATATTTTGTGAATTTTGGTCTTGCCGTGATGTTGACCGTCTGATTGATATACACAAAATCCCAAATTGTCTGAACCTTCTTTGGCGATCAAAAAAACATGAGCTTCACTGTGAAATTGATACTTTAACTTTTCTAAATCATACATCATGGTCATCATATAGCTAATCTGGTCCTTTGAAAGAATGGCATCAAATGTTCTAGGCCATATGATGTCAGCCATTTCCTGAATTGATATTAACTCATGTTCTTGAGCAGTATTAATCTCTATCATGGGAATAAAATTAAAGATCTTTGTTTGAATAAGTGTGTTGACAAACACAGATTTTGATTCAGAAGTCTTTTTTTTGTTGAGCAAATCATGATTTCTAATGAAAAAACGATAGTCACAAATCTCAATAAGGTATTCGAATCTTGACGTGTGTTTCTAATAAATATAAAGAAAAGTTACCTTTATCTAAAGAAGAGGAAAATGATGATGTCTATAAGTCAAAAAATTAAATTTCAGGTTTTCAATGCAGAACTTGAGTTTCAAGCTTCAAGAAGCAGTGGACCAGGAGGTCAAAATGTAAACAAAGTAAATTCTAAAGTTCAACTATTTTTTCATATCGAAAAGTCACAATTTCTTACAGAAGAAGAAATGCAAACTTTGTTGGAAAAATGGGGCAATAAAATCGATAGTGAAGGGAAAATTATGTTCCTAAGTCAAGAGAAGAGATCTCAGATACAGAACAAAGAACAAGCAATCAAGAAGTTTTATGATGCTTTATCAAAAGCATTCGAGAAAAAGAAAATAAGAAAAGCTACAAAACCAAAAAAGTCAGCCATCGAAGCTCGGATCAAAGCTAAAAAATTCAAAGGAGAAAAAAAGCAAAATAGGGGAAAGGTGAATTGGTGAGAGCTTCAAGGTAATGAGGACATTGTATTGAGAAATTGAAATTATACAAAATTTGCTTTTATATTTGTCAAGTTATGAAAGTATTAATAGTTGAAGATGAGATAGAAATAGCTAGAGGGATTCAAAGCTACTTTAAAGACTCTCCAATGGTCATGGAGGCAGTCTCAAATGTCAGGGATGCTTCAGATAAAATCAATCTTTACAACTATGATTGTATACTTTTAGATATTGGCCTACCAGATGGGACAGGATTTGAAATTTTAGAAGAAATCAAAAGGTTGAAAAAAACGGATAGTGTGATCATTATCTCAGCCAAAAATTCACTTGAAGATAAATTGAAAGGGTTGGAAATCGGAGCAGATGATTTTTTGACTAAACCATTTTATATGGCAGAACTGGCCATGAGGATCACGGCGGTCACCAGAAGAAAATCTTTTGATGGAAATAATGTGGTAGAATCTGGTGGATTACACTTGAATCTGATCAAAAATTCAGTTCATTATAATGATATAGAAGTTGAGCTGACACCTAGGGAATTTCGCTTGCTACGCTTGTTCCTTTCTTCCAAAGAAAGGGTTCTTTCTAAGACCGCTATTGCTGATCACCTGCTTGGTGAGCAAGTTGACTTTGTAGATGGGGATAAGTTAGTATATGCACATATCAAAAATTTGAAGAAAAAATTGCAGACAGTCGGTTGTCCTGATTATATCAAAACCGTCTATGGGACTGGTTATAAATTTTGTTTAGATTGACTGAATCGTAATTTTCATGAAGCTTTTAAATAAATCATTAAAACCATTTACACTACTTACCTTTGTTTTACTAATAATCAGTATACCTCTATTTTATTTTGTAGTGCTGTACATTTATATAGTAGATGCGGATCAGACCTTGGCTTCAAAAAAAGTCCGAATAGAGGATCAGTTGAACCATTTGTACAAAATTCCAAAAACAGCTATTTTAAGAATAAGACTACTTAATGAGCTCGATATAGGCTATCAAATTTATGATTTGGATACCATGTCGTACCAATCAGAAGGAGATCGATTTTATACTGCTGAGCGTTTTGATCAATATAGCAACTCCATAAAGCCTTATCGATATCTAGAATCTGAACTCGATATTTTTGGAAATAGATATCTACTCAAGGCAGAAGTAGACATGGAAGAATATTTTGATGTGATTCCATATACCACCATCGTGGCAAGTATATTTTTTCTTCTCATTCTGATCGGTTATTACATGATCAATAGGTTTGTAGCCAGAAAAGTATGGAAGCCATTCTACAAAATTTTGAATGAACTCTCAAGTTTAAAGATACAAAATGGAGAAAAATTGAGTCCTATAGATTCAGACATTGATGAATTTATAAAACTTTCTGACAACCTACTGTATTTCACCAATAGAAGCTATTCGGCATACAACCAACAGAAAGAGTTTACAGAAAATGCAGCCCATGAATTGCAAACGCCTTTAGCCATCATACAAAGTAAAGCTGAATTACTACTGCAAACTGAGTTGACCGAAAGTCAGCATGAATATCTCAGTCAAATCAATCTGGCAGTCAGTAGAATGAAAAGATTGAATAAGAACTTATTGATGCTTGCCAAGATTGAAAACAAACAATTTATAGTCAATGAAAAATTAAATTTATCAGCGATACTTTTGGAAACTATAGACTTGTATCAGTCAAGTTTTGATACCAAATCTATACGGGTATATACAGAAATCGACGAAGAGATATACATCAAGGGAAATAGAGCATTGATCGAAACCCTTATCAATAGTCTATTGACAAATGCAATATCTCATAACCTGAACCATGGAAGGATGAATTTGATATTGAATAGGAAAAATTTATTGATTCAAAATTCCGGAAAGTTGACTGCTTTAGATGGTGAAAAGATTTTCAAAAGATTCAATAAAGACAATAAAAGTTTTTCTGGCAGTGGATTGGGGTTGGCCATATGCAAAGAAATTGTGATTCTTCATGATTTCAAAATCAAGTATAAATACATCAATGGGCTTCATTCTTTCAAGCTATGGGATTTTGAATAAACTATTAATTTCAAAATTTAAATTTACTTCACTTGAATCGTACAATATTAAGATCAAGATTTAATGATTTTTTTCAACTTCTAATTTTATTCTAAATTGATTTTGATATTTAGGGCGTCTTATAAGTTGAATGAAACGGCACCCTATGATTAAACTTCTACAAATAGCTTTAATACTCACTTTACTCAACATTTCTAGTGCCTTTTCTCAACAATATATCATAAAAGGAAAAGTTACTGATGCTGGCTCTAAAGAGACGCTTCCATATGTCACAGTGATGGCTGGTCAAAATGTCTATGCTTTGACTGATGATAATGGAAGATATGAGATAAAGATTAATTCTAATGTTGCTCGTACCATAACCTTGACAGTTCGTTTGGTTGGGAAGAAAACTGAGCGGTATGAGCTGGAATTGAACCCCAGTCAAATGGTTGTCCAAAAAGATGTCGTATTACAAGACAATGACAATTACATGTCAGAAGTGGTCGTTACTGCGAAACGAGACGATGACAATGTATCTGTGTCAGCATTCAAATTGGGCAAAGAAGTCATAGATCAGTCTCAAGCCAATAGTTTGGCAGAACTCCTACAGTTGATTCCAGGACAAGGTATCCAAAATCCAGATCTTCAAAGTGGACAAACGATAAATTTCCGCTCGGCCAACTCGGGTCAATCATCTTTGAATAATTCATTTGGGATATCCATAGTGATGAATGACAATCAATTGAACAACAATGCCAATATGCAGGGAAGAAATCCTACTCAAACTGGAAACTTCAGTAGTTTAGGTGGTGGAACAGGTTTTCGAAACAGTAGTTTTGAAGGTGGAGAAAATCCTGCGGGAGGTTTTGACTTGAGGCAAATTGCAGTTGGTAATATTGAGTCAATCGAAGTGATCCAAGGGGTAGCCTCCGCAAAGTATGGAGACTTATCCAATGGAGCTGTGATCATAGAAACATCTGCTGGAAAATCTCCAATTAACGTATCGATTAGACAAGCGCGTGCTGACCAGAACTTTCAAGTATCAAAAGGATTTCAGCTATCCGATAACCATTCTATACATGCAAATATCGACTATCTATATAGCAGACCAAACCTTCGAGATGAAGTCAAATCATTCAAAAGAATAGGTGGTGGATTGATGTGGAGTGCTTTTATCGGTAAGAATAAGCTGATCAAAAATACCCTTGATTTAAGATACAATACTACTTTGGATGATTTCCGAATAGATCCAGATTTTGCTTCTGAAAGAATTGTATACTATGAAAGAAGAGGACAGACAATCTCAAATAGAACCTTTTTCAATTTGAAATCATTAGTTTTCGATAATTTCAAAGTTAATTTTTCTTATAATGGTAGCTATGACTATGCCTTTACAGAGCAATTTGTAAATCCAGGAGTACTTCCAGTGACGGGATTTTTGGGATTAGGTATCAATGAAGGTACTTATCACCCCTCTTCCTATTTGACTACGAGAGCTATCGAGGGTAGGCCATTAAATCTATCTAGTCGAATCGATTTTGAAAAGGTATTGGGGAATAACAAAACGAGTCATAACATCTCATACGGAGCGTCCTATAGATTTGATGGTAATTTTGGTGCTGGAAGGATTTTTGATCCTACTAGACCTCTGAGGACATCAGGTTCAATTTCCCAATTTGGAAATGAAAGACCTTTGAGTTTTCGGGAGACAAATCCTTTTATGGAGCAGTTTGGCCTATATGTAGAAGATAGAATTTCAGGTAACTTATTTTCTAGGGCTTATAAGTTTACTGCGGGCTTGAGATTGGACAATCAAGTCGGTAATTGGAGCTATTCACCCAGAATCAATGCTAGCTATAAAGTTAGCGAAGACTTGCTTATTTATGGGGGATTTGGACTGTCATTCAAAGCTCCAGGTCTAATTCACCTATTTCCAGGTCCACAATTTCAAGATATTCCATTGATCAACTATTTCAATGGTAGAGAAGCTGAATCTCTCTTTCTGGTATATACCTATCAGCGTCCAAATGATGCAAGTCAATTGAGGCCTATGAGTACTAGGCAAAGAGAAATTGGCCTAAAGTATAAAAAGGGCATTTTTGATCTAGGAGCTACAGCTTTTTTGAACAACTCCAATAATGGGTTTTCTGTAAATATTAATTGGGTTCCTCTTGACATTCCTGTATATGAGATTACTGAGCTGAGAGAAAATCAAAAGCCAATCTATCAACCTACTTCCGAATCAAGAAGATATGCTGTAGCTCAAAGATCTATACTCAACAGGTCAAATGATAAAAGTTATGGATTTGAATTTTTGTTTTCTACTGAGAAAATAGAGTCAATCAATTCATCATTTCAATTTATGATGACTTACTACGACAGTTATTTTTTTACTGATGCTCTTCAATATCAACAGAGAACCAATTATCAATTGGGAGATCCGTTTTGGTTTGCTGTATATGGTGGTACCCAAAGTCAGAGTGGTAATGCTAAAGGTATGTTTACAATCAATCACCATATTTCAAAGCTAGGCTTGATCATGGCTTTGAGAGGAGAGGTGTTTTTGTATAATTATATCAGGTCTTTTCCTTCCACGGATAGGGCAGTTGGCTACTTGGATGAGAACTTGGAATACTTCGAAATCCCTGAAAATGAAAGGGACAATTCAATCTACGATGTAATGAGTAGGACAGAACAAAGAGGACAATATTTTAGAGAACCAAAATTTGTCTACTACAACGCACATTTTAACATGAGCAAAAATCTAGGTAAAGGAGTAAGGTTTACATTTTTTGCCAATAACTTCCTGAACATTAGACCAGAAAATCTTGATCGAACAACAGGGGTTTTCCTTGGACTACTCAATCAAGATCCATATTTCGGACTTGAATTAAAATTCACTTATTAACTTAAACAAATAAATTATGAAGCAATTCTTTTCTAAATTTTCCTTTTTTGGACTCATTCTAATAGCTATCGCATGTGGCGAGCGTGATGATACACCCCGAGTGGAACCAACTAATGTGACCATCCAAACTACTTATAGCGATGATTTTGATAATAAACCAGCTTCATCGGTTACTGTAAGTATTAGAAATACTACTTCACAGCAAGTATTCGAAGGAGTGACTGGTGCAGATGGAACGTTGTTGCTAGAATCAGTTCCAAGTGGTCTATATGATATCACTGGCACGATTACGATGAGTTCTGAAGCATTCTTTAGCTTTGCTGGATATCTTCCTGATGGAGATGAAGTAGTATTCAATGCCAACATGACTGCTGTTCAAATCAATCCCAATGCATCTTCATTTGTACTAGAGCTAGTTTCTGGTAGATTAGGAAGCTTAGTCATCAAGCAAGTGTATTTCGCTGGATCTGATAGGGTAGATGGTGCTCAGTTTAGAGATCAATTTATTGAAATTTTCAATAATTCTACAGAAGTGCAGTATATGGATGGTTTGTATATCATGGGTATAGCTGGTAGAAATTCCAATACACCTGCTGACTTTACACTTCCAAATGGTCAGTGGGATTGGTCAAAATCAGTGGGTATGTCAGCGACTGGAGATCCAAACAATGACTATGTATATCCAAAATGGCTTTTCCAATTCCCTGGTTCTGGACAGCAATATCCAGTTCAACCTGGTAAAAGTGTAGTTTTAGCCAGCACTGCCCTAAATCACAAAGCTCCTTTCACTGGGAATAATGGAACTACTATTTCTGTAAACAATCCTGATCTGACGGTAGATCTAAGTGGTGCAGATTTTGAAGTTTATCTGGGCAATGACGTGCCTCAGCCTTTGGCATCAGACCTTGATAATCCAAATGTTCCAAATATGCTAAACATTCTCTGGATGGGTACTGATTTGATCCTTGACAATAATGGACGTGAAGCAATAGTTCTGATTCAAAGCGATGTTGACATTAGAACATTCCCTAGGTATCCTACTCCTAATACAACAACGATTGGAAATAATACAGTTCTAAGACATCAAGTACCAAAATCATTGGTGATAGATGGCGTAGAAGGCCAGCCTTCCCCAACCAATCAAGTCCCTAAAATGCTCCCTAACGATATTGATGCTGGTTTCTTCTATGTGCCTGGTGGTGCATGGTCATCAGAAGCTGGTATCAGATTGACCGCAAACTCATTTGGTGATAGAAAAGTATTGAAGGATTCTAACAACTCTGAGAATGATTTCGGTGCTAAAAAAGCTAATCCAAGAGGATTTCTTGATTAAAAATAATGTAAAAATTGAGGGAAGAAGATCCTTCCCTCAATTTCTATGATTCTTGTTTCCTTCTAGTTAGGACCAGTCTTTAAGTATGAAAAAAATTATCCTCTTTTGCTACACCATAGTCTATATCAATATAGCTCTCGGACAATCAGATTCTTTGAAAGAAAAGTTTCTGTTGAAGAGTACGCAGAATTATATTGAAAACATAGCACATCTTCCGCTTAGATCTTCTCTTGTTGGAGGTGAGTTTGGATATAGTGGTATATTTTGGAGTAAGACAGATGGTGATTTTCATACTGTTCAGATGCCAGAGAATAGTAGAACCTATGGTTTTTCATCCATGGGAAACAGATCTGTCAAGGGTTGGATGATAGAAGGGAGATTTCAGTATCAAAATCAGCGTCAAGATAGCATAGGGTGGAAGCAGACCAGAGATGTGTTTTCTAATCCATATTACTTTAGCAACATCAAGAAAGGCAATTGGCGAAATGTTGTTTTTGATTCCTATGTCAATGCGAGTAAATATTTCTTCGACGAAAAAGTGGGACTAGGCCTAGGGGTGGATTATTCTCTTCAAACCCATAGCCGAGGAAGTGATCCTAGACCCTTGATCAATTACTTCTATATCAATCCTAAAATACAAATTGCTTATCAATTTATTCCAGGTCATCAAATTGCTGTTGGAGGAAATCTTAGGCGTGCCATAGAAAGAGGAAATATTTCAAATTTCAATCAAAGCAATGATAGTTTTGGAAGAACTGAATATAACCTATATACCATGATGGGAGGCGCCAGTTTTAATTTAATGCGAAGACCTACTTATGAACTACTAGAAGATGGATATGGATACTCTTTGGCATACTACTTCCAAAAATCTCAATGGATCCTGAGCAATGAAATAAATTATACTCAAAACAGCAAAAGCTTTATAAGATTAGGAATAGATGGTTCTCAGAGAATTTTCGAGGAGATAGGCGTATTTGACCAAGAGATTATTAGCAACAAGTTCTTTGCACAGTTTTCAAATTCCTCTCGCGTCATCCAGTTAAGCGCAGAAGCCTTCCAAAACTATGGCACTGATTTCAATAATTTGTTTGCGGGGAATAATTATCAGCAGGATAATTTGGGGTTTTATTTGAACCTACTTCATGAATTTAAAAACTTAAACTCTTTCACCATTTTGGCTGATTTTGGTGTCAATCATTTAGCAGAAAGAGACTTTAATGCCTCGCATGCTTACGAAATTTCCAATATGAATTTTGGAACTGGGTTTCAGTTGCCTATTTCTATAAATGAAAAAGTTCAATTGCTTCCGAGTCTCAAGGGAAACTACCGAATGAATGTATTGAAAGATGTCAATATTTTACAGAGTCAGATCAATATCGTCAGTAATAGTGTTTTCATTCCAAATATTGATTATTTCAGTACTGATTTCATTGAAATTATACCAGAGATAGCTGCCAAAATAAAATTTAAAAAAATTGAATTGAACCCATCTTTGTATGCAGATTTAGTTACTACTCAAAATTCTCAGCAGTATTTGTCTGGATATTTTCTTTCTAGAGGAAATCAAAGAAACTCATTTGGAATTAGTCTATACTTTATCCACTAATCAAAAAGCCCAAATATAATAAAAATGAATAATCGCCTTTTAGTTGTTTTCTCAAGTTTAGTATTACTCACCAGCATTGCTTGGATTCAAGTCAATGAACATTACACAGCTGAAGAATTGAGGGAAATTTATTCTCAATCCTCGGAATATTGGCCAGCGCCAAATGTAGATGAGGATATAGAATTTAGAGAAATTGGTTTGATGCCAGAAAACCCCTACAGAAATGTGGATTCTCTCAAACCAATTATAGAACTAGGGAAAGTATTATTTTTTGATCCTAGGCTTTCCTCTTCAAACCAAATCAGTTGTGCCACATGTCATGATCCAGAGCTAGGCTGGTCTAATGGCAGGTCTCAATCAGTGGGGCACAATCACCAAGTAGGCAAAAGAAATTCTCCTGGACTAAATAACATTTGGCAGACAGAGCCACTTTTTTGGGATGGTAGAGCAGCAAACCTTGAAGAACAAGCACTCATGCCTGTAGAAGATCCTATTGAAATGCATCAAAAAGTTAATTTCCTTCCTATAAAACTTTCCAAGATAGAAGGTTATAAAAAATACTTTGCTGAAGCTTTTGGTGATGATGAAATTTCAACTGAAAGACTTTCAACTGCTCTGGCTTACTTTCAGCGCTCATTGACTAGTAGAAATAGTGATTTTGACAATTTCATGAAGGGTAATAAATATGCCATGTCTGATGAAGCCATACAAGGAATGCATTTGTTCCGAACAAAGGCTCGCTGTATCAATTGCCATAGTGGTCCTTTTTTTACAGATAATAAATTTCACAATTTAGGACTTCATTTCTATGGTGGTAAGTTTGAGGACTTAGGCAGATTTGATTTCACCAATGATCCGGCGGATATAGGAAAATTTAAAACACCGTCTTTGAGAGATGTGATGTACACAGGACCATGGATGCACAACGGATTTTTCAATGACATCATGGGCATTCTGCAAATGTACGACAATGGAATGGCTAGACCTAAGCCTAGACCAGGCTCAGAATTCGATCCCAACTTCCCTGTTACTTCTCATACACTGGTTAAATTGAACCTAAGTCAGGAAGAAAAAGAGCAAATCATTGCATTTCTTCATTCCATATCAGCTCCTAATTTCAGAATGAATAGACCAGAGATACCAAGATAGTCATACCCAATAATGCATGTGGAAACTGGATTGGAAAAAAATACACGCAATATAAATTTTGCAAATCAGACATCTATTGATTCTTGCTTCGTAAATATGACCAAGAATCAATAGATATCTAAACTTTGAAAAGTGAATGGATACTTTTTTATCCAAGATTATGCATTGGATTTGAGGACAAGTCACCTCATTAATTTGAATGTTTTTTAATTATTATCCCACATTCTCAATCCTCCCTCGTAGGCCATGTGGTTATTACCAAGCCTACATTTATGAGGTACTTTAGTGATGTGCTTCGAATTTCCACCACCCAACACGATCTCATCTGGATTGAAAGCAATGTCAAACCTGCGCACTATATAGTTCACATGCTTATTCCATTTGGATGCACCAAGTTTTTGAAATCCTCTTTTGCCAACGTAGTCTTCAAATACACCCTTTTTGTAAGAAAGATGAGCCAATTCCATAGGAATCACATGACCATGGCTAACCAAGGCTGAACCTAAACCAGTTCCTAAACCCAAAAAGAGCATTACACCACCTTCATATGACCCCAAAGCCTGCATAGCTGCATCATTCATGATTTTTACTGGTTTACCAAAAGCCGACTCAAAGTCAAAATCACGCCAGCCACTTCCAAGGTTTACGGGTTCGGTTGCGATTCTACCTTGCTTTACTACTCCTGGGATGCCAATGGATATCACTTCATATTCCCAATCTGAAGTCTCTCGCATAACTTCACGAACCAAATGAGTGGGAGTCATAAAATTACCAGATGGTATTTTTCTTCTTTCTTCTCCATTATTAACCCTAACTTTCACATTAGACCCGCCAATATCAATTACAAGTATTTTCAAGATTTCTAAGTTTTGATAAAAATTCGTTTTAGGATATTCAATAATTAAAATTAAGAAGCAATTCGTTAAGGTACAAGATAAACGATTGCATTTACATTCATGCCAGCTCCTACAGAGGTGAATACAATGTAATCTCCAGATGCTAGCTGATGCCCTTTTAGCTCTCCTTTGACTATCTTATCATAAAGGATAGGTACAGTGGCTACAGAATTGTTCCCCAGTTTAGAAATGATCATTGGCATGATTGAAGCTGAATCATCCAATTTTTTTTCGTATAGTTTAAAAAGTCGTTGAATGATAGCCTCATCCATTTTTGCATTAGCTTGATGTATAAGGACTTTTTTGATCTTGGATATATCTATACCAGATTTATCGATAGTAGCTTTGACCAATGCAGGAACAGTATTTAGAGCATATTCATAAAGCTTTCTACCATTCATTTTCATAAAGAGTGTGTTATCTTCAAATTCTGGATGATAGGAAATGTCCATTTTGAGAAAATGCGCTTCATTGAGCGTATCTGTTCTCGTCTTATGACACAATATACCAATTGGTGTTTCACTTTCCTTACTTTCAAGTATTACTGCACCAGCACCATCTGAGTATATCATACTATCAATGTCATGAGGATCTGCTATTCTAGAGAGGTTTTCAGAACCTACTACCAAAACTCTTTTGGCATCGCCTGATTTGATATAGTAATTGCCTTGTATGAGGCCTTGAACCCACCCTGGACAACCAAAAGGTAGATCGTAAGCCACACAATCCGGATTGGAAATTTGAAGCTTGTGTTTTACCCTTGATGCTAAAGTAGGTACCATATCAGATTTGATGTTATCATGCAAAATATCACCAAAATTATGAGCCACAATGATATAATCTAACGTCTCAGGATCAATTCTTGACGTTTCTATAGCTTCCTTGGCCGCAAAATAAGCCATGTCTGAGGTATTTAATTCCGGACTTAGGTATCTTCTTTCACGGATGTCGGTGATTTCTTGAAATTTCTGAACGATGTCTGCTACTGGTTTCTCTATTTTTAATCCTTTTTCATTGACAAAGTCTCTACTATAAAAATCTTCATTCTTCTGGATTAAGGTAGGAATGTATTTTCCTGAACCTATAATTATACTATATACTCTCATGTTAATCATTTAGGGTTAATTTTAAATAATACAAGTTTTACCAAAACCCTCATTTATTTAAAACCTTATAAACTTTGAATGTAGCAAATATTTTTGTTCACAAGCGCACAAAATATAGATAAAATATGCATACCATGTTAAACAAATTTTAAAAGTTCAAATATCATGCAATACAAGATCATATTCCAGAAACTTAATTTTTTATTTCAATCAATGGGATAACTAGTTGAATCTTAGTATTAATCATTTGTTTAGATTATATTACTTTTTATATTCAAACAGTATATCAAAATTGTTTCAGAATTATTTGAGTTAATTAAATTTACTAATCAAATGGTGATTCATTATTTTCTTCAAACATATCCTAAAACAAGTCTAAAATCATTCAAATGCTGTCTAATTGCAATTTTGCTATTCTCACAAAATTCAATTTGTATAGGACAAGCAGAGACCATTCATTTTGACATTACTGTAGCAGGGATATCGATAGGGGAGATGAAGGCGTACAGAGAAGTCAGTCTTAATAAGGAATTTTATGATCTGCAAAGCAAAGTAAGCTTTTGGTTTTTTGGTAGAGTAAATCTCGACTATTCAATAAAGTCTGAGTTTGATGGGAAAAAACTAAAGCGAGCGAATTCAAAGACAAATAGTAATAAGGGAGATTTTGCATCTTCTATTGTTTGGAAGGATGATAAATACCATGTTAAAGCAACTAGTTATCAATTTGAAAATGATACCACATTTTATAGGCCATTTTTATTTAGCTCATCCAAAATGTTTTTCGAAGAACCTGTTGAAATAGATTTGTCCATCGCTGAAAATTTTGGTCTCCCCGCCAAAGTTACCAAAATGAAAGATTACTACGAAGTCTCTGTCAATGGGAACAAAAATAAGTTTTACTACGAGAACGGTAAAATAGTAAAAGCTGTAATGCAAAGTCCTGTAAAAAACTATGTCATCAAAAGAAAGCCAGATTAGCTATGCTTAAGCCTTTTCAACTGATGAAGAATATCTTCCAGTCCGTTCAATCGGATTTCGTAAAGCGTATTGAGCCACATTCCTAGTTTCCCCTCTGGAAAACCCTGACCATGCATCCAGACCAAGTAATGCTCAGGAATATCGCAAAGTAATTTGCCTTTATACTTTCCATAAGGCATGGTTTTAGTAACCAAATCCATCAATATTTGCTTGTCCATCATTTTTTTTTCAATTCTTTAAACCATAATCAAAATATTTCCTGCTACATCTTTAGACATAAAAATCGTCTTCTTATTATCCACTAAGATTTCAATAGAACCATCAAACTCTACTTTTTCGATGACTTTAATCCTAGCTCCTATATATGCGCCTACCTTATCCAAGTAGCGGAGAAAAGCAGCGCTGCTATCTTTTACAGCTACAATCTGACCACTTCCATTCAGTTCGACTTCATTAAGTGGAATTCTTGGCCTGACACGCACATCACCGTATTCATCAGGTATGGGATCTCCGTGAGGATCAAATTTCGGAAAACCTAAATATTCATCTAACCTGCGAATCAAAATACTAGACTGAACATGCTCAAGTTCGTCCGCTACATCCGTCACTTCATCCCACGTAAATCGTAATTTCTCGACTAGGAAGACTTCCCAAAGTCTCTGTTTTCTAATGATTGACAAGGCGTGCTTTTTACCTTCTTCTGTGATGTGTACACCGTAATACTTTCTATAATCTATGACTCCTTTTTCACCAAGCTTCCTCAGCATATCACTTACAGAGGCAGGCTTTAGTTTCATTGCAGCAGAGATATCATTTGTAGATACTCCTTTTTTACCTGCATCAGTTAGTTCATAGATGGTCTTGATGTAGTTCTCTTCTGCAAAGCTAAATTTATTCATATCCTATGATTTGATACAAAGATAGTATTTTTCGACCAATCTAAAAATTAATTTAAATAAGGCTAAATCACTTGTGGATAAGTCAAATTTTAATGTTTATTTGAATTTAGCCTTGTCTAAATATTAATATTGGCAAAACTAAATTTTATTACAATCACCTGATATTTAGTACTATGTATCCATAAAGAAATTGTATATGCATAGGGAAATCTGAAAAAATATAAGTTTCCATAACTCAGAAATTGGTTTCCTATTGAATAAGACGGTGGATAACTTTCCACAATGGAAATGTGATTTGAGAATCAATAAATTGCCTAAAAAAATAATTCTGCTACCCGCCAAGCTGTACAATTAGCGTGAGTCTTTAGATTTGTAAATGGGATGTAAGCACTTGATGAAAGTAGAGTAAAAGAATTCAAGAAGAAGAAAACCGCATCATTGCTAGCGGAAAAATACTAGGATGCACGCCTTAAAACTGCATCAGATTCGCTCGGGTGAGGTAACTTTATTTGCTGAACAATTGATCTAATTTATGAGCTTCCTCTTGAGTCCAAAACGGAAATTCATCTATTCCATGAATATAAAAATTGTTGGTATATATGTCATCCATTAATTGTTTGAATTTTTGGTGATTTGAAAAATCAACAGAAAATCCAGCTTGGTATTTTGAGGCTATTTGCTCCCAATTTTCATTTGGTGATATCAAAAATACTTTTCCCAATGCTAAACACTCAAACAGTTTGCTGGGAAGTTTTGGACTTATATTTGGCAAATTTCTATAAGGTAATAAGACAATATCAGCTTCATCATAGGCCTCTAAAACTAGCTCATATGGAAGCGGTGTTTCACTGGGTAAGTATTCGATTTGGATAATCGAATCTACTTCAAGTTTTAATTTGTCAGAGAATGATTGTATGGGTACATGTCCCATGATTCGTAACCTATGATTGGGATAAAAACTCAACAGAGACTTGAACCACTGAACAGCTTCCCAAGATCCATAAGAAGGTGTAATAGTTCCCGTCATAAGAAAACACAAAGGACGATTCTTATGAAAATGAATAGGCGATAATTGCCTAATTATACCTGAGAACTTGTTTTCAAGGATGGTGAAATTTTTGATGCTGGGAAATTCATCTACATAACATGCCTCAGCAAAGATATGATGGTCAATAAAAGGTTTTGAACAGCATTCAATTACTTTTATTAGACTCATTGCAAAGGTTTTAAAGATATTTTGCTTTCCTGCACCAAACTTTACATTCAGCGCATAGTTTTCTTGAATATCATAAATAAGCTTTGAATTGCTGAAAATTTTATAAAAAACTGCCATTGGCAAGAGCTCAAACGTGGTGACAAGGATAGTACTGGGTTTTATTTTGTACAGAAGTCTAAGGAACTTATAACCTATCAGAAGCCTTTTAGAGCTAGTTCTTTGATTATTGAAAATTGAATGAAATGTAACATTTTGTTCATCTTTTTCATTTTTATTCAAAAAACCTATGATGTTAATGTCGTATTTATTTGTTTCACGCAGCGAAAGTGCAAATCGATAAAAAGACCTAGCATCTTTGAGTGGTTTTAGAGTGGAAGCGATTACGATCTTTGATCTTTCATACTTTGACATAAAGCCACTGTTACTATTAATTAAAATAAACAAACGAAACTAATAAATAATTATGGACTTACAGACAATAATTGAAAAAGCTTGGGAAAACCGAGAAATGCTAAAGGAGAAAGATGTAGAGATTGCTATCAAATCGGTGATATCAGATCTTGATTCAGGTAATTTAAGGGTTGCCGAGCCACTAGAGGACGGTTCTTGGAAAGTAAATGATTGGGTAAAAAAGGCAGTAATTCTTTATTTCCCTATCCAAAAAATGCATACAATAGAAGTGGGACCTTTCGAATTCCATGATAAAATGGCTTTGAAAACTAACTATGCTAAGCAAGGGGTAAGGGTAGTACCGCATGCTGTAGCGCGCTATGGAGCTTACTTGGCATCAGGCGTAGTAATGATGCCTTCTTATGTGAATATAGGGGCATATGTAGACAGTGGCACAATGGTTGATACATGGGCTACGGTAGGCTCTTGTGCCCAGATCGGAAAGGATGTTCATTTGAGCGGAGGAGTAGGGATAGGTGGAGTGTTGGAACCAGTACAAGCAGCTCCAGTGATCGTGGAAGATGGGGCATTTATTGGGTCTAGAGCGATAATCGTCGAAGGAGTTAGAATTGGAAAAGAAGCTGTAATAGGTGCAGGAGTGACTTTGACAGCAAGCTCCAAAATCATCGACGTAACTGGTTCGGAGCCCGTTGAATATAAGGGCTATGTTCCTCCAAGGTCGGTGGTAATACCAGGTTCATTGACTAAAAAGTTTCCCGCTGGGGAATTTCAAGTACCATGTGCTCTAATCATTGGACAAAGAAAAGCATCTACAGACCTAAAGACCTCTCTGAATGATGCGTTGAGAGAAAATAATGTTGCCGTCTAAAGTTTGAGACGACGAAAAATGAATAATTATATGAGTATATCGATTAAAAGACTTGGATTAATTTTATTAGTATTTGCGATGTTCAGTTGTGGAGAAAACACCAATGATGGTGATACCTATTACGCAGCTGGAAAATACCAAGAAGCTATAAAGGCTTATGACAATGTTCTATCTACCAAGCCTAAAAATGCTAATGCATTATACAACAGAGGAAGATCCTACGAGGCACTTGGTGACCTTGAAAATGCAGAGAAGGACTTTTTAGCAGCATTGGAAAATGATAGTAAGAATACTCAAATATTACTTAGCCTCTCAAGCTTATATCATCAAAACAAAAACCATAATCGAGCTTTACTTTATGCAGAATATGCAGTCGAAGTACCAGGGGCTTCAGCTATGGCTTATTTTATGAAAGCAAGGGCTTTACATCAATTGGGTAATACAGACGAAGCACTCAAGGAATATGGGGCTGCGATCAAAATGGATGATAGCTTTGGTCAGGCTTATTACAATAGAGGCTTACTCAAAATTGCTACAGACAAGAAAAACTCAGGATGTGAAGATTTGAAAATGGCCTTAAAATTGGATTTTGGTGCTGCATCTGAGGTTATAGAAAAATATTGCAACTGATTGATAGATGTTGCTTTTTTAATATAAAAAAAGGGGAGAATTATTCTTCCCTTTTTTATATATAACTACACACTATTTTATTGTCATATTATACTGAATTTTAATTAATTAACACCAATTAGTTCAATTAAGTACGTCAATGAGACTTTAGCTTTTGGAAAACAAACGACATATGTCTTGGTTCGTCAGATTTGTGATCACAAACCTGATCAGATTGAAGATGCCCTATACCTCTACAAGTTCTGCAGGTACTGTGCTCTATTTTTTCTCCTGTACAAGTAGGGCAAGTAAGTCTTCCTTCTCCTGTACATTTATCACATTCATGATATTCTACGATGTTGAAAACATTTCTTTTCGTAATCAATCCTGACCCCATACATTTGTTGCAGCCTACGATTCCTTTAGCTTTGCAGTAGCTGCAATCTTGCTCTAGGTGCTTACTTCCTTCACATGTAAAGCAAGTTTTGAATCTATAACCTCTTCTGTCACAAAGTTCACAAGTTTTAATTTCATGGAGAGGTTTTACCAATTTAGCCTCCAATTTTTTGGCATTCTCATAATTTTCTCCCTTCAATCCATTAATTTGAAGGTATTTATTGAGAAAATTAGCGCTATTGTCATATTGATGTAATTCATAAAGTGTCTCAGCAAAATAATATGGCATTTCTGGAGGTATGGGCAAATTAGAATCGATAATCTGCCTAAAGAATGCATTGGCTTTTTCGTAGTCACCTTTTCTCATCTCTGCCAGCGCACTGTTCATGATTCTAGAGGTTCCTCCAAGATTTGGTTGAACTTGTGCCATCAGCGAATAATGGCTTATAAAACAGTTCATTAGAATGAGTATGAAAATTTTATACATTGGGTTTATTTTCATTTTTATGCAGCGTTGAAATTATCTTTTGCCAAAATAGCGACCTTTGGTGCATAAATCAACCTATTTTTTCTTAAAATAATTAATAATTTTAGGTTTTAAAATCAGGAAGATGAACAGAGTAGCAGTGATAGGGGCAGGAGCGTCAGGATATTTTGCAGCCATTCATGCAGCGGCACAAGGCTGTGTAGTCACCATATTGGAAAAAACAAGCAAATCATTATCAAAAGTCAAAGTATCTGGAGGCGGTAGATGCAATGTAACCCATGCAGCTTTTGAAAATAGACTATTGGTGAAGAATTATCCTAGAGGTGAAAAGTTTTTGAAAGTTTCTTTTGAGAAATTTTCTGTTAAAAACACTATAGATTGGTTTGAGTCACGAGGAGTCAAATTAAAAATTGAGCAAGACGGCAGGATGTTTCCTGTTTCTGATGATTCTGAATCTATCATCAAAGCCTTAGAAAAGGAGGCGTCTAAGCTCCATGTGATTATAAAATATCAATTCAGTGTTGCTTCAATTGAGAAAAATGAAGGGTGCTTCAAAATTAAAAGTTCTCAAAATGAAGAGCTCCATTTTGATCAAATAATAGTATGCACAGGAGGTAGTCCAAAGCTCCAGGGTTTTGATTTTTTGAGTAAGCTTGGGCATAAAATTAATCCACCTATCCCATCACTTTTCACTTTCAATACTCCCCATGACCCCATCAAATCCCTGATGGGCATAAGTGTACCTGATGCATTTGTGAAGCTAGAAGGCACTAAATTATCTTATCAAGGTCCCTTATTGATCACACATTGGGGAATCTCCGGTCCAGCAGTACTAAAACTCTCCGCTTTTGGTGCAAGATGGTTAGCGGACACATCCTACAAAGCTAAAGCACACATCAGGTGGGTGAGTAATTGGACAGAAGAAAGTTTACATACAGATTTGAATAGTTTCAAGTCAAAGCATCCGAAGAAAAAGATCAGTTCAAACCCGCTTTTTGGTTTACCAAGTAGACTTTGGGAACATTTTGTGGAAAAATCCGAAATCAGTATTGAAGAGATTTGGATTAATATTTCAAAAAAGCAATTGAATAGGTTGATCCAAAATCTTTTTTGTTATATTGTGACTATCGATGGAAAGACCACATTCAAAGAAGAATTTGTGACTGCTGGAGGTGTTTCTTTAGATGAAGTGAACCCAAATACCTTGGAAAGTAAGCTGGTTTCAGGACTGTATTTTGCAGGAGAAGTATTGGATATTGATGGCATCACAGGTGGTTTCAATTTTCAAGCAGCTTGGACTACAGGGTATATTGCTGGGACATATATTTCGAATAAAGGTTAGGAAATGAATAATATTGAACCAATCAATCTATCAAAGATAGATGAGATGGCAGAAGGTGATCTTGAGTTCAAGAATGAACTCGTATCAGCTATCTACACGTCACTTATAGACCTTCGGACAAAATACATAGAAGGTTCAGAGAAAGAAGAAAATGAGACGATTCAGCAAATTCGTCATAAAGTCAAACCAACTTTGGCTTTGTTTGAAATCAGAAAACTAGAAGAAGTCCTCTCGCAAGGCAAATTGATATTAGAAAAAAATGGATTTAAGGGTGAGTTTTTGATTCACCTAGAGACATTTTTGGATACTTGGGAGGAAACATATGAATACTTGAGGAAAAATGTCAGAATCGAAAGTATTTAAACTTATCAGGTCAAATCTTTCAGAAAAAGGCTTGACCTGATTTTTGATGTGCTAGCTCAACCTAAGCACCAAATCGACTAATCTATTAGAATACCCAGATTCGTTATCATACCAACCTACTAGCTTCACCAAGTTTCCTTGGGCAGAGGTCAGCCCTGCATCGATAATACATGAATGTGGATTACCAATGATATCAATAGAGACGAGTGGATCATTTGTATATTCTAATATGCCCTTAAATGCAGCTTTTGACTCTTGTTCAAAAATAGAGTTGATTTGACCAGTAGTTACATTTTCATTCAATAATACAATCAGGTCAGTAAGAGATCCATCTGGTACAGGTACACGCATGGCGGACGCTTCAATTTTTCCTTTGAGTTCTGGGAGTACTAATTCCATGGCGAGTGCTGCGTGTGTAGTAGTAGGAATGATAGAATATGCTGCCGCTCTGGCTCTCCTCAAGTCTCTATGAGGCGCATCATGAAGATTTTGGTCATTGGTGTAGGAATGTACTGTAGATACATAGCCTTTGATTATTCCAAAGTGATCGTTGAGTATTTTCACCATTGGAGCAAGGCAATTGGTCGTACAGGATGCATTGGAGATGATGTCTTCTCCACCATTCAGAATATGGTCATTCACTCCAAGGACCACTGTTGGGACATTTTCCGACTTAGAGGGAGCTGTAATGATTACTTTTTTTGCACCAGCTTTCAAGTGCAAGCTTGCACCTTCATGGTCAGTAAATCTACCTGTGGACTCAAGGACTATATCTACATCCAATTCTCTCCAAGGCAATTGAGCTGGATTTTTTTCTGCAAAGATCTTTATCCTTTTACCTTTTATGACAAGGTCATTATTGACCAGTGTGACTTTTTCGGGATACTTACCATGAACAGAGTCGAATTGTATCAAGTGGGCTAGGGTAGAGGGATCAGCGAGATCATTTACTGCGACTAACTCTATATCTTCATTCTCCAAGAGAAGTTTGATCACCAATCTGCCAATTCTTCCACAGCCATTTACGACTACTCGTTTTTTGTTCATTACGCTCTTTTGTTTTACACCAGCAAAGGTAATAAACCAGCTCAACATTGTCTAAAGGATCTAATAGCTTTGAAGATAACGACCTGAAAGAAAATGAGCAAAGGATCAATTAAAAGTAGATAAGTCATGAATTGCTAAAAATTTTCCTACTCGTATTCAAGGTTTTGGATGAAGATACCAAATATTTTATCGTCAGGTTTTGGATTGTGAATTTAACCCTCTATATTTGCATCACCATTGAGAAAAGGGGTTAAACGATTCGAAAAATGGTCCGTTCGTCTAGGGGTTAGGACGTATCCCTTTCACGGATAAAACACGGGTTCGATTCCCGTACGGACTACAAATCTTTTAACCTTTTTTCTTTATTTCAAATGGTCCGTTCGTCTAGGGGTTAGGACGTATCCCTTTCACGGATAAAACACGGGTTCGATTCCCGTACGGACTACAACAAATTGATGTTTTTCATCGTTCATCGTGCTCGACTCTGTTTCAAAGCAGAAGGCATAATGGATTTGTTTTATGGTTGTTAGTGGTTAAAGTGAGTGAAAATCCAGTCTTCTAGGCTGGATTTTTCATTTATGGAGATCTTTTTTTTTTACACGACTACTAAACCTCCATCCATTAGGTCAATCCACAATTCAGAATGTATAAGTTTTTCCACATCACCAAAACCACATTCTTCATAGGATTGTTTGAAATTCCCGAATGTTAAGCAATCTTGATCTGGTTTTAGAATCATTTGCCCAATGCTATTGACCATCCATTCAGCAATTTGGCTTGGTAAAGTTATTTCAATTTTTCCATTAAGATTTTCTACCTCTAGGATTTGAGTGTTTGATTTTTTGCTTTTTGATTTCAAGACTAATTTCGCTAATTCAGGTGATGATCCTAGCCAAATGATTTTTGAGTTCAATTTGGGACTAGCTAGTTCTGGAGATGAAATAGCACTATAAATATAATTCTTAGCTATAGTGGTCTTGGGAATCTTGAAATCAAACCATTCTTGTAATGGAAAATCAAAACATATACCGTGCATGTAATTGAATAAAGCTTTTTTGAGACCTTTTCCATACATATCATGATCAGCACCAGTGGGATCTACATGCTCCAAATCATTGTCTGCAAAAAGACCTTCTTTAGGTCCAATCTTCATCACTCCAAATTTCTCAGGATTCATGCCTATGGGTGCATGTGAAGTCATTGCAAATTGATGCCAAAATCCAGATTGAATGACTTGATTTTCAAATAATTGCCTCACCATTTCTAAGCTATCTATGGTTTCCTGATCCGTTTGTGTGGGAAACCCATACATGAGGTAGGCATGTACCATAATGCCAGTCTCTGTAAAGTTTCGTGCTACACGAGCTACTTGAGCCACATCTACACCTTTTTGCATCAACTTCAGCAATCTATCAGATGCTACTTCCAATCCACCTGATACAGCAATACAGCCAGAAGATTTGAGCAACCTGCACAGATCATAAGTAAATCGTTCTTCAAATCGGATATTTGTCCACCAAGTGATTGATAATTCTCTTTTTATTAACTCGATAGCTAACTCACGCATTAATGCTGGAGGTGCTGCTTCATCTACAAAATGAAAGCCAGTTTGACCAGTTTGGGAGATGATTTGCTCTATTCTATCGCAGATCAATTTGGCCGAAATTGGTTCATAGTTTTTGATATAGTCTAACGAAATATCGCAAAATGTACATTTTTTCCAATAGCATCCATGAGCCATTGTAAGTTTATTCCACCTGCCGTCAGACCATAATCGGTGCATGGGATTTACGACTTCTATCACAGATAAGTAATCTCTCAATCGAAGATCTGTATAATCTGGTGTTCCAGTCTTGCTGAATGGGATATCTGCTTGTTTTGAAGCGTTGTAATAATACACTTGACCATTGTTCAAAGCGTAGGTTCTCTTTAGATTCTCCACTGTAACCTCACCTTGTAGGTGATGAATGAGCAGTTCTAATGGTCTTTCTCCATCGTCTAAACTTATGAAATCTACATATTGAAAAATTCTAGGTTCTTTTAGAGACCTCAATTCTGTATTGGGATAGCCACCTCCCATCACGATTTTGATATTCGGATATTGACTTTTGATAAATTGACCACATCTCAGACCTCCAAATAAGTTTCCTGGAAAAGGAACTGTAATGCAGACTAGGGTTGGATTGGTCGCCTCAATGGCACTTTCAAGTTCTTGGCAAATCAACTCATCTATAAACGATCCTGAATTTTTCAAGGCCTTTTCTATAGGATCAAAGTCAACTGCGGATCTTCCAAGCCTCTCGGCATACCTGCTAAACCCGAAATTTGGATCCACCAACTCTTGAATCATATCTCCCAAATCTTCCAAATAGAGTGTACAAAGGTGTCTCGCTCTATCTTGAATTCCCATAGATCCAAAGGCCCAGTCTAACTCATCAATCTGAGCAAATCGTTCACCTTGAGGCAAAAAATCCCCATCACATATGTTATAGGCTAAAGTAGGGTTTTTATGTTGAAGAAATGTAACCACTTGGTCTACTGTTTTCAAGTATTCTTTTTTCAACTTTAAAATTCTTCGACTTTGATTGGAAGTATTTGAATGTCTTCTACCTTCTGCTTTTTCAAATATTTTGTAGAGATGTTCTTTTGAAAAAACCTTTAGGATCACATTCAAGCCTAAGTCAACCTGAAAAGAGGCAACGCCCAAAGTATTCAAAAATCCTTTGATATACGCTGTAGCAGGGTAAGGTGTGTTGAGCTGGGTAAATGGAGGTGTAATTAACAGAACCGAAGTATTCACGATTTTTTTTGTGCAATTTCGGAAATTTATCTCTAATTACCGCTCACAACCGAGGATTCAACTTATAAAAGCAGATGTGGAAGTAAGTCAGAAAATTGAATGCTATCTTTTTTTATTGACCATTCAATAAGAAAAGTACTAGCTAAACTGAAAAGTTTGTTTATTTTTAAAAAAAATCTTAACATAAACCTAACTTGTTATACTTAATGAAATCAATCTTAAAGCCTTCTGCCATTTTTATTTTGGCAATGAGTTCCACGCCATTATTTGCTCAACAAAAAGAGATCAAACTTCCGCCAGAAGCTACTGAATTCTATACACCAGTACCTAGGAAAGTGACTCCTGGAAAAGAGAATAGATTGGCACCTGATGATGCTATAGTTCTTTTTGATGGTTCTAGTTTGAGTAAGTTTGAAAGCAATCGTCCAGAAGGCGGGGAAGCCCAATGGACTTTGGCAGATGGGACAATGACGGTGAAGCCACGCACGGGGGATATCAGAACCAAAGAAGCATTTGGAGATATGCAACTTCACATCGAGTGGTCATCGCCTACCGAAATCAAAGGTGAAGGTCAAGGAAGAGGCAATTCCGGAGTGATCATCATGGGGCTCTATGAAGTTCAGGTCTTGGACTCTTATGAAAGTAAAACCTATACCAATGGTCAAGCAGCAAGCATCTATAAACAGTTCCCCCCCCTGGTAAATGCGATGAAAGCTCCCGGTGAGTGGAATACTTATGACATATTCTTCACTGCACCTAGGTTTAACAAAGACGGAATGGTAATCAGTCCAGCTAAGGTAACAGTAGTTCACAATGGCGTGCTGGTACAAAACGCAGTCGAATTGAAAGGTCCTACGGAGTACATAGGAATACCGAATTATAGAGCCCATGAAGAAGAGTTGCCTTTTGTACTACAAGATCATGGAGATTTGGTAAGTTATAGAAATATCTGGGTTCGGAAACTTTAAAGCTTATGGATATATTTCTCATAATCTTGCCAAGTATCAATATCTATTGAACCTAGTTCAAAATCTAAAATTTCACAATTATGAAGGTGCTTAAGAATTATTTTCTTTGCACCTTCTTTTGATTTAAGGGAAAAAATCTCTTCAAAATATTTTTTGCTAAAACTAACTGGCACACCCAGTGCATCTTGATACCTTGAAACCCCAATTTTTTCTGATTGAATTCCCAACAGGTTGTTGAGGATATTAAAAGTTACAAACGGTTGATCACAAAGCATGATGGCTACTCGCTGTATATGATAGTGATCTATCATGTGCTGCAAGCCTAGCTGTATCGAGCTTGTCATACCGTCTGACCAACTGTGATTGATCACAGTGTCTATCTGAGAGAGGTCAATTTTTTTATAAATCAGATCACGGTTTGCTCCAAGTACCACCATGATGTGCTTGGCTAAACTTTGTTTCGCCACTTTAATTGACAATTCCAAAAACGTCTCATTATGAACTGTTAGAAGTTGTTTTGGACTTCCAAGTCTTGAGGAGTTGCCCGCCGCTAGGATTATAACTCCTGTTTCTTGAAATTCAAATTTATCCATGAATTGGCCCTGATTTTAATTTTAATGAATAGGGTTGTGTTCTATTTAGAACAGCTTTGATTTCAGCTAAGATCGCAAGTGCTATTTCTTCGGAACCTTCGGCACCGATGTTTAATCCTACTGGTCCAAAAATCTTTTCACTCAAAAGTTTTCGTTCTTCTGTAGTGAAAAATGATAAAAGTTTTTCACTTTTCTTTTGTGGACCTAGGATGCCAATGTAGGGGAGTGGGTGTCCGATTAGCTTTCTTAGTACTTCTTTTTCATAATCAAAATTATGCGTCATGAGAAGCACCACAGTATGATAATCAAAACTTAAACCATCCACAGCCTCATCTGCAGTTGCCACCACGATTTGTTGAGCACTAGGAAACCTCTCCGGGGAGGCATATTGCTTCCTACCATCTACCAAAATAAGACTCCAGTCCAAAATATCGATCATTTTGGCAAGAGGGATCGTATCATTCCCCGCTCCAAATAAAACAACTCGTAAAGTAGGTGGCACAAATTCTATAAATACTTCCAAGTCATTCTTCCCATTCAACGGAACTATTTTGGAAACTATATCTGACTTTCTGGATAGCACCTGATTCAGCTCAGATTGAATATTTTCAGGAATAAAATGCTGCTTAAAGATTTCATCGTCTGATCGAGCAAGCATCACAGTGCCTATTTGTACTTCACGGGTCTTTTTTGTCGAAAAAACTGTCAGCAGCCTTGAGATAACCCGTTTTTCTATGGCTTTTTCTAAAAGAATTACAGGGTTGTAAGGATTGGTATAGTCAAGTGGTTCTATGAGAACATAAATGATTCCATTACATCCTAACCCTAATCCGAACTTTTGGTCATCCTCATCTGTGGTATCATAAATTGCAAGCATGGATTGTTTGGTAAACATCACCGCTTGGGCTTTTCTAAGTGCATCACCTTCCAAACATCCACCACTGATCGCTCCAGTAATTTTTCCAGATGAAGAGACCAGCATTCTCGCACCTGGTCGACGATAAGAAGAACCTTCGACTTTCACCACAGTAGCTAAGGCAGCTTGAATTCCCGCTGCTTTATATTCGTAATAGGAGCTTAAAATAGACTGAAATTCTCTCATGATGGTAAATGTCTTCAATTATAGCCAAAACTGCTAATTGAGATTCAATGTTGGAGCAAAATGTTGATTCTTTGTCTAAGCATACTTTTCAAAAAAAATAAAAATGTAAAATGCATAAATACTTATCCACTTACTATAGGAATTCTTCAAAAAAACTTAGTATTTTGTAACATATGGCAAAATCTAGAGATACCTTTAATAAGAAAGAGAAGGAAAAGTTAAAACAAAAGAAAAAACAAGAGAAGCAAGATCGAAAAGATGCTAGAAAGTCAGGGGAAAAATCTTCCGACTTTGAGGATATGATTGCTTATGTCGATGAGTATGGAAATATAGTGGATACACCACCGGATCCAACTAAAAAACGTACTGAAATTGATGTGGATAGTATCGAGATCGGAGTTCCCAAATATGCTGCATCTGAAGATGACAATGCGAGCGTAAGAAAAGGAAAAGTTACATTTTTTAATGAATCCAAAGGATATGGCTTCATAAAAGATGAACAAACTCAAGAAAGTATCTTCGTTCATATTAATGGCTGTGTAGATAAAATCAAGGAGAATGATAAGGTCAACTTTGAAACCGAGAAGACTCCTAAAGGTCTCAGCGCAGTTAGTGTAAAACTTGCATAATTCTACATTTTCATGAAAATTCCAAGTCTTGTTCAAATCAAGAAAGAATTATCATATCTCAATGATCAGGAACTAACAAACCTGATCATTGATTTGAGTAAATTTAGTCGTGACAATAAGTCTTACTTATTTTTCAAACTTTTCGAGAGAGATAATCCACGGTTATTTGTAGAAATGGTTCAAGAGGAACTTGAACTAGATTTCTCAAAATCCAATTCGAATAATTTTCATGCAGCAAAGAAGGCAGCTCAAGCATTGCGCAGAAAACTCAACAAACATCTCAAGCTTAAAAATGATACCACTGTACAAATAGAATTGATTGTATTTTTTTGCAAGAATCTAAAAGCATATGGTTATTTGAGACATGGACATCCAGTCATCCAAAATCTCTATGATGCCCAATTGCGTAAAATCCAAAACCTAATTAGTAAACTTCATGAAGACCTTCAATATGACTATGAAGCTGTATTGGAGGAGCTTATGTGAAGGTAGGAGGGGGATAACTTCATGAACCGCTTGCTGAGGGATTAACTTAATATTTCATCTGTTTTAAGTCAGATCACTCAATTAACTGTCCAACCTTATTAACAACCTTATATTCCAAGTCGTCAAACTCGTTGAAATGTGCCTTGCCGCATTTGATTTTCATTTGCTCGTCACCACTTAATTTTGACAAGTCAACTTGTGGTGTACCCGTGTCTTTGGTTTCGGCTACAAAATAAATTTTCCCTGCCTTGCCGTCAGGCAGGTTGTCATCCTCAAAGACCAATGCCCAGTCAGGGTTATAATTTCCTATCGGTGTTGGGATTTTAAACCAATTCGGTAATTTGAAGTAGAATTTTATTTGTTCACTGGTTTCGCAGTCCTGCGCAAACTTGCTTTCAACTCCTGAATCTAAAGGGACAAATTCCTCATAAATGGTTTTAGAAGGGTCTGAAACTTTAAATGAAAAGTCGTTCAAATAAACTTCCAATTCCTGAGCTTCAAACAATGCCATTTCATACCAGCCTTCGGAACTGGCAGGTTCCGAGCCACCGATTTTTTGATACCTGATTCCGTCAATCATTAAATCGTACAGCGTTCGTTTTATGGCTATTGTTGCCAAGTCTAAAAACAATTGCGGATTGATTAAAATATCCATAATTCTACCTGAATTGCTTAATATTTCTTCAATCGTGGAACGGGTCAATTCTGTTTTACTCTGAATATAACCCAAAACATCAGGGATTTTCCAAGAGTAACCACCATAAGATTCTACTTTCTCACCAACATAGTTTGTGCCTACGCCTTCTTCAGTCATTGTAATTCCAATCTTTGTTGAACGAATGGAAGGAGATTTGATTTCAGGTATATCTTTTATGGCTTTTGCAGCTAAAGTAATTAACTCGTCTGTTTTATAGTCAACTCGGTAAGTGGTTTTCTTTTTCAGTTTTTCCCATATTTCCAAGAATTTCGGGTCAGCTTCAAAACCTTTACGATACTTGATAGCTGTTCTTGTTTGCTTGTTTTTGATTCTACCTGTAAATGCAACGCCACAATCGTCTTCAATTTCTTTTTGTAATGCTTTGGCAAAATCGTCATAAGCTTCATTGGCAATTACAGTCAAACGGTTTATATTTTGGTCATAGGTTCGTTTTCCTGTTTGGTCCACTGCCAAACGCAAACCTCTACCAATTTCCTGACGCTTTTTAATGTCTGACTTGGTTTCGTTTAAGGTACAAATCTGAAACACATTGGGGTTGTCCCAACCTTCACGCAGTGCAGAATGTGAGAATATAAAACGAAGCGAATTATCAATATCTAATAACTTTTCTTTGTCTTTCATTATCAGACTGTAAGTATCATCATCAGCTTTTGTTTCGCCAGATGTATCTTTGAAAGCACCTTTTTTGTCTTGTGAAAAATAACCGTTGTGCGTTTCTTCCACAGGGAATTTATCTAATTCCTTAAAAGCTGGTTTTGAAATGTATTCCTGATAAATTTCTTCAAACCATTCAGCAAATTTTCCTTTTACAGGATTTCCTGCTGCATCATAACTACGGTAATTTGCAACCTTGTCAATGAAAAACAAGGACAAAACTTTTATGCCAAATTTATTAAGCCGTTTTTCTTTCTTTAAATGTTCTTCGATGGTCTTGCGAATTTGAAACTTCATGACTTCATCAGTCAATCCGCCTTGACTGTCGCCTTTATAAAGTAAATTTCCGTTTGAAATGGAAATACATTGGTTTACTGCATCAATTTCCTCAATGATATAGCCGTCTGCATAAATTTCTCTTTCGTTGGATAATTTGTATAAATCATCACCCACTTTTACCGTAATGGTTTTCTTTTTTACGCCTCCGCTTTCGTTGCTATTTATGGAAACTTTCGCGGTTACTTTGGTCTTGTTAGCTGTGATGGATTCTACTGAAACAAAAGCGTCATTGTATGCATTTTCTTCAATGATAGAATCTACTTCAATTTGCTTTACCAAACCTAAATCATAAGCTTTTACAGGGTTTAGGCTGTAAGTAAGATTATATTGATTTCTGTGAGTTGCCGAGTAGCGAAGCGTACAAAGTGCTTTCAGGTTTTCAATAGCTGCAATACGCTTTTCGGTTTCCATATTTTGAGGCTCGTCCACAATTACAATAGGGTGGGTAGCTTGAATAAACTCAACTGGCTTTTGCCCATTCAGCTTATCATTTGGTTTGTTGATAATGTTTTCATCTTTGGCAAATGAATCAATGTTGATGACTAAAACTTCAATGTTATTTGTGGTTGCAAACCCTCTCAATGTAGAAACTTTAGTACTGTCATAGACCTGAAAATTAACAGGTACATTGTCGTAAAGCGTTTGAAAGTGCTCGTGAGTAATCTCCAAGTTTTTTAGAACTCCTTCACGAATGGCCACCGAAGGAACGACTATTACAAACTTTTTAAAGCCATATAATTTATTAAGCTCGTAAATGGTACGCAGATACACATAAGTTTTACCTGTGCCTGTTTCCATTTCTACAGAAAAGTGCATCCCTTCCAATTTATCCGAAACATTTATTTCGTTGTTGGCTTGAATACTTTGTAGATTCGTAAGGATTTGTTCCTCCGATAAAATAAGGTTGTTGCTTACTCCATTTATCAAATTCAAAGTACCTTCTTCTTTTAGGTCAAATTCTAAAATAGAATCTTCTAGAGGTTGCCCTTCAAATAAATCCGTTATGGATTTTATGGCTTCCTGCTGATAGTTGAGATTGGATTCAAAGGTTAATTTCATTTTCTCTTGATTTTAGACACCATTTTTCATCAGATTCATTGCCATCTTTTGTATTTAATTTTATTGCTTTGCTGTTGCTACAGATAAAGCAAACTCTATCTTTTGTTAAGTTATTTGCACTTGCAATTGCAGTCGTACTTCTCCAAACATTTTTAGATTCTTTTAACCAATTCTCAACTCGTTTTGTATGATAATATTTAAGTAATTCCTGTCTGTACAATTCAGCTAGCCAAATTACTAACCCGGCTATTGCACCGCCAACTGCACCAATAATTACTCCCTCAATAATATTTACTTGATTCATTTTATTATATTTTCAGAAAAATCAAACATTAGATGGTAAAGTATCACATTATTTTCATCTACATTATGACAAGAGCAATATGAAAACTCAAAATCTTTAACAATTATCCTGTATTGCAAGTCTTGAGTTGTATTTGCTTTTGAAAAATTTGTTGAAATCAGTTTATTGATTGAAGAAACATTCTCATTTATATCTAATTCCTCTACCACAAAACCAATCATTCCGTTTGTTTTATAGTGTGATGAATAAAAAGAGGACGCAAAGCGGCACATTCCATTTTCAATATATTTTGCATTTAAACCTGTTGTTCCATTCGGATTTGTTGCATCAAGTCTTTTACACTCAATAATGTAATATGCTTCTCTTTCTAGAAAAGGGTCAGGATGTTGGATTTTTATATCTGGTCTTCCTGTCGTTAATGCCAGTGGCACCTCAGGATTAATTATATACCTAAAATCAATCCTTCTTTTAATTAAATGATTGTTTATATAGTCATTAACTAATACATCCCTGATCGCATTCTCATCATTGGTAAGAGATACATTGTCCGCAAGCATTAAATTATAACAAGTGATGATTTTTGAAAGGATGTCTTCAAATTCAGCATTATAGAAAATGTCATTATACTCGTAGCCGGAGGCATTTAATTCTGTAAACATCATTTTCCTATCCTCCCCGCTTTAAGAATGGCATCAGCAAACTCATTTACATCTAAATAAGCAATGGCTTTGTGCCAAAGTCGCTTCTCATTCGGTTTGAAAATATAGAAATAGTCTTTTTCGAATCCTCTTATGTCCTTTTGAACAAACAGTTTATCTGTAACTTTTTCAGAACTAATTTTTGTTAGGAGTGATAGTATTTCCCAATCGCTGTGTTGATTGTCTTTCCAAATTATTTCTTTCTTAAATTCCTCAGCGGATATCACTCTAAAGAACATCCCAATTAGTTGGTTGGTATGCCATATTTCAACAATAAACTTTCGGTTTTTATTACCCAGGTTTGATTGGAAACGGTTGAGAAAAATTTGTGCATAGCTCTCCAAATCAACATCTTTCTCTTTAAATGAAGTAAATAATTTTTCATAGTTGCTATGTCTCATTATTACTGGTATGATTACTTGCTGAGTATAATCAAGTAAATCAACTTCTTCTTTCGTTAATGAGTATGAATTTTTAATGCAACTCTCTAATTTTAATTGCTTTTTTTGTATCTCTATTTCTATAGAAGGGTCATTTAAAAAGTTTTCAGAACTACAGTGATTGAACAAATGACTTTCAATGTCTGCTACAATAGAAGCTATATTATCGTTTTCAATGAAAGGAATGCTTAGTTTCTCTTCATCGTGGGACTGTTCTCTTTCTATTCCGGAAGAGCTAAAAGTCATCAAATTAAAATAGGAAAAGAAAGATGAATTTAATACTCCTGATATCTGTTTTAAGGTACTGCTTGTATTTTTTCCTCTTCCTTTAATTCCAGTTAAAGAGCTTTTATATACTGAATCACGATAACAAACAGCAGAAACAGATTTCAATTCATTATTTACTCCTTCTGTAATTAATAATATCGGAGCCTTATAAAGCTCTTTATTTCTTGCTCTATGAACAGTTTCGTACTCCCATTTCTTTTTGTTATTGGGATTTATCCAATATTGTCTAATATCTGAACGAGTATCTATAAATGGTTTTCCAATTAAATCAGAAGCATCATTGCTATCACCACCTCCAACCATTACACCTTGTCCAATGATTAAATCGTTACTCTTTTCTATTGTATCCTTTAATGTTATATAGTCAGATTTCAACCTTTTAATAAAATTAAAGTCAAGATAAGAACCATATACTAATACTTTCCAAAGCCAGTCGAACTCTTTCAGTTTACTTTGCTGTACTTCCTTAAAGTCAGTTCGGTTTATAGTGAATATTTTGAAAAGAGAAAAAAAACGACTTGGTTTTAACGCAATATGCTCAATCACATTATCGTCTGTTGGAGTGTTTTGTGCAAAGTTGAAAAAGAGTATACACGCTGGGGCAATTGCTTTATCATTTGACTTATCAAACACTTCTCGTCTCACAGGTGCTAATTCAAAAACTCTCTCAATAAAAAAGTTATGAAGGAAGTATTTTCTGAATGCGTTACTTTGTAGATTGTATAGAACTTTGCTTGTTACTATTAAGGAACACTTTGTTGCTGATTTTGAAAAGTCACTACTTCTAAATAAAAATGCTTGCGCAATTTCTTTGTTGCCAATTTTAATTTTTGGAGCATCAAATGCTATTTCAAATTTTCTTCTTTTTTCAATGTACTCAACAAATAATGGCTTATGTTTTTCTCCTTTTCCTCTCATCCAAGGCGGATTTCCTAAAATGTAGTTGAATTCAATTTCTTTAAATAGTATATTGAATTCAGCATTTTCATCAAAGAAATCGGCTTCAAAGAAGTTTGTGTTTAATAAATGTGGAAACTTAAATGCATCTTCAATTGCAGCAGGTTCTAAGTAGTCAAGCAAGGTTAAATAGATTGAAAATATAGCAACTTGGACAGCACTTAAATCTTTGTCGATACCATATATATTTTCCTTGGCTAAATTTTTTATTGCCGTTTTAAATTTTGGTGATTTTGTATCAATCCCTGTATCATCAATATACTTTTCAATGATTTTCCGAAGCGTTTCAACAAGAAAAATCCCTGAACCACAAGCGGGATCCAGCACTTTACAGTAGGAATAATTGCCCAGTTGCTTGGATAGAATTTCATTGATTTGAACATCCAATTTACGTGTGTCGGATAAGTGTTTTTCTACCGTTTCTTTTAGAATGTAATCAACCAAAAAAAGTGGTGTGTAATAAGCACCTTCTTTTTTCTGGTTATCCTGTCCTATGAACAGTTCATAAACATTGCTAATGAATTCGATGGGGATAATAGAGAAATCATATAATTCAAATAAAGACGGTTGGTTTTTAGCAATATCATCTCCAAGCAACAATCTTTTTAAGATTTGATAATCATTTTTGCTTATCTGGTTATATTCGCTTTGCGAAAGAGGAAATAAATCACCATTAAAACCCTTGTCTTTATCTTCTAAGTATTCAAAAAATGCTTGTACTTTTTGAGGGTTATCTAGGAGTTCACAAAACTCCGGATTAGACCAAGTTCGTAATTTACCGTCAAATTTCATTTTAACTTTTCGGTCAATTAAGTATCGAACGAAAATGACTTTGCCTAAAATTGCATTAACAAGTTTGGCTCTTTGTTCATTACCTGCAACAAGAATTTCACGTGCAGCTTTAATGTTTTGGAGTAAATGATAATCAACTCGGTTTTTATAATCTAAATGCTCTTTATATTGTTCCCAAGTTTTTCCAGTTACTAATTCAAAATATGTAAAGTCATTGAGTTTGTCAATTTCCCCTAATTTTTCTAATGATTTATTCTCTTTTAGAAAGTTGAATCCGTTGAAAATCTCGACAGTTCCCTTATCAACAATTATAGCAATCGGACATTCATTAAAATTCCAAATAGCTTCGTGTAATTCAGACTTGTTTTCTCTGTTTTCAAAAAACAATATCATTGGTTTATTATCGAAACAGAAAAATGCATCAGGTTCAATTTTTCTTTCAATCAGCCTTTTTACTCTGTTTGGAAACGAAGTTTCGCTTTTCCAGGCATCTTCTTTTGTAAGAAAAAGACCATTTTCCTTATTTAATCCGAGCTTCGAAAATATTTCATTTAATTTTTTCATGTCCCGATTATACTTTTACTTTTTCAATTAATGTTTCTACCCAAGTTTTAAATCTTAAACACCTATCAAGGACTGCATCTATTGTATTCACTTCTGCTATTAAACCACCATAGAACGGCTTGCTTTTGTCAAATCCGGGTATTAATTGTTCTAATCTTTTAGAGGGTGCTGTTAACTCGCCATCATTCAATTCCTCAGGATTTTCTTTTTCCTCAACTGCCAATAATAGCTTATTTAGGTTGGATTGCTTTAAATCTGGCAAAAATTCAAATCCATCTTTTGCAGCAAATAATAAGCCTTCAAATTCGTGTAGTTGAATGTAAGGAACAAACCTCTGATGACTTATTGTTTCGGCTAAAGCCTGTTCTAAAAAACCAACTCGCTGTATTTTGTTTTGGATTACTAGAGCTTCTTTAAATTTGGGAAAATCGCCTTTTAGTCTAAAAAAATCAACAAAAGTTGTTACAAGTATGTCTTGTTCCGTCCCTAACAACTTATCAATATTGAATTTTAGTCTATCATAGTTCACATCACCTCCTTTATGGCCTTTGCTTGTGGTCATTAATATAGGACGCACATCATAAATTTGATACGTATTGAAATAGGGTCTCAAAATACCATTTACAAACTCTTCTTCCGTTTGCCCCTCGCAGATTATGTAAATTCCTCTCATCATAATCTACCACCAATTACATTTTTCTCCCACAATTCTCCGATAGAGTATTCTTCTAACCAATTTTTAAGTGACTCTTCGGATTGCCGTTTAAATACAGTTTGATTATTTTCTCTATTGGCTACAATGATATCATCAGCAGAAAATTCATTGACAAGATTTACTGATTGCGTGGCAATGATAATTTGAGAATGAACAGAAGCTTTTTTTATCATTCCTGCTAACTTAGAAATAGCAAAAGGATGAAGGCCAAGTTCAGGTTCATCTATAATAATAGTTTTAGGTAAATTTGGTTGCAAAAACAATGTAGTCAGCGCTATAAAACGTAAAGTGCCATCAGAAAAATGCCTTGCATAAAACGGATGTTCAGGATGTTCTTTTTCGTACCATTCTAACTCAATTTTATTTTCATCTAAGAAAAACGGAGCCAAATCAAATCTATCAAAAAAAGGAAAAACCGATTTAACAACCATTTCAATCATTTTGAAGTGCTTAGGATGCTTTTCTTGTAAGTAATATAGAAATGCAGGTAAATTTTCTCCTTCTTCTTTCAGTATTCTATTATTACTAATATCTGCAAATGAGCGTAAAGGAGCTGAACTACTGGTATCGTGAAAATGGTAAATTTTGTAGCTCACCAAATGTTCTCGCAAATACTTATTTCTAATTGTTGCAGAGTTTTTTATGGTACTTTCTTTTATAAAGTCAGAAGAATATGATTTTTGATATATAGTGTTTCCGGGGAGTATGCTATCTTCTGTTCCAATAAACAATGTCCCATCATCACTTGGAAATAGTAAAAACTCATATGCATTATTCCCAAAATCTAAATATCCTTTAATTTCAGCAGTGTTTTTGCGACCATAATGAAGCAGGTTGTCAACACCACTTTTTAGGGAATATTGTTGTAGCCTTTGTTCGTAGATATTATTGACCAACTTGAAAAAGGAAATGAAATTGGACTTACCAACTCCATTTGAACCTATCAATAGGTTTATTGGACTTAGTTTCAAATCCAATGTTTTGATAGACTTAAATCCTTCTATTTTTATATTTTGAAGCATAGCTATATAGTTTTAAATTCAACCCCTGCATCCCTCATTTGCAGTACGGTATTGGTCTTCAATTGGTCATTGCCTTTAAAAAGTTTATCTAAGGCAATAACTTTGACAGGCTTTTTAGCAATTACCGCATCAATAATTTCTTGACTCACTTTTTCTAATATCAATGCCATCTCATTTCCATTGATTAGAAAATAACCATCCTTTTTCTCAATCCTACTGTTCAAGTCTTTGCCGCTTTTTAGCAACAACTCATACACCATATTTTCTATGGTGGCATGCTCAGCGACAGGATCAACAAACAGTTTCATTTGCTCGGCAAGTGCTTTGGCGTCTTTACCCTCTATTTGTTTCCATTGTTTGAAGTTGCTGTCACTTAGAACTAACGATTTGAAACCTAAATCAATCTCTGTATCAACATTCGTTTCAAATTGAATTTGACTTTTCTTTTTTTCTTTCTCTACCTCTAATTCTTGTTCGATTGCCTTTGCTGCTTTTCTAATTCTTTCTTTTGAGACTTCAGCAATATTTTTAAATCCTGCTTTTAAAGCCTCACTGTTTTCCTCCAAAAGTTCGGGTAATTGAACACAAATATATTTTCTATTACCCCCATCTTCTTTGTTCAAATCCATAACAGCGTGGGCAGTTGTTCCGCTACCCGCAAAAAAATCGAGAATTATATCATCTTGCCCATTCTTGACAGATTTGATTAAAAGCTTAGCCAAAGAAGTTGGTTTTGGGTATGAAAAATAGCTTTTACCTTCAAATAGTTTTTCAACTTCAATTCCACCGTCACTCTTTAAAGAAATTATTGACCTGAGCAACAAATTATCGAGTTCATCTAAATAGTTAATTGAGCTTGGCTGTGTATTCTCGTCTTTGTCAAACCAAATTTTACCACATAAAAATGACCCATCGTGTAGTTCTAAAACATTTGTAAACTTACCATCAACAATTAGTGCAGCATCATTAAATGAATCTTCTTTCCAACGCCAACCTCTATCTGGAATCTTTACAGGTTTTCCTGTTTTTGGGTGTTTTACTTCATATCTAGGCCCAAATGTATTTGCATTTGGCCAACTCATATTTATTTTACCCCAAAGCCTATATTCACTATTTAGAGAATTGTAAAGCGTAATCCCTCTATCGTAACCTCTTTTGTTATATAGTTTTCTGATTAAATCTTCGCCCTCATTTAAAGGCATTTTTTTCTTTTTAATTTTTGAAAGAAGGTCTTCAATTTCTTGTAGTCCTTCTTTTGCCATTAAAAATTCGTGTTTTAAAGAACTGTCTTTTACATAAATTAGAACATACTCGTGGATGCTACCGATTCCCTTATCATTTTTTGGAACTCTCTTATTCCAATTGATACATTCGATAAAATTTTCTTCTCCAAAAATCTCATTCAATAGCATTCTAAGGTTATGAACTTCATTATTATCAATATGGACAAACATAACTCCATCTTGTCGAAGAAGATTTTTAGCCAAATACAATCTTGGCATCATCATATTGAGCCAATTGCTGTGGTATTGTCCGTTTTCTTTGCTGTTCTTTTTGAACATGCCATCTTTGGTCATATAGCCATCTTCGTCTTTGTCGCCTACGCGCTTTTCATAGTCGGCTTTGCTTTCGCTAAACTTGTCGGGGTAGATAAAAGAATCGTTTCCTGTATTGTAAGGTGGGTCTATGTAAATCATTTTCACCTTGCCGAAGTAGCTTTTTTGCAGCACTTTCAGCACTTCCAAGTTTTCGCCTTCAATAAAAATGTTTTGAGATTCGTCAAAGTTTACGCTTTCTTCTTTAGCCGGAACAAGCGTTTTGGTGGTTGGGGTTTGCAATATTTTGAACGCATCACTTTTTCCTGCCCAATTGAGCACATAGCGTTCGTTGGAGAAGTTGATATGCTCTCCGAGGGTAGCTTTTAGCTTTTCCCAATCTATTCTTCCTTCGGAAAAGACTTCTGGCAAAACTTGCCTCAATACGTTGAGTTTTTCTTGTTCAGGTGTCAGACTATTGCCTTCCATGTATTAAAGTCATATTAATCTATGTTGTAAATATTTTTTCACAAAGGTCAGATCAAACATCCAAATCTTCATTCATTTAGTTCATTTTTGAATTTGACCGTATTTTTCAAAATTAAGCTTTAACATTTAAATTCTCACCAATTGAGTATTTTAATTATCATTCTACTTAGTTTAAACATAGCAAAAATGAGGTGTTCATTTTTCTAAATTATTTGAATAACTTTTCTATCAAATGATGTGATAAAAGAGCAAAAAGAATCATAATTACTAACTTTTATGGATCAAAAAAAAAATTGAAGCAAAGTTTTGATGTACTTTAATTGCATACCACATCCTGTGTTGATGTAGTATTGATGTAGGCAAATGGGGTTTGATTTAGATAATAAAGCATATCTTGAAGAAATTTTAAAATCTTTATTTACACAAAACCCAAAGTAAACCTTCGCTACAAATAGCCACTTATTTTTGGAGGAGGATTCTACTTTTGACCTACCGTTATGAAAAAAGTAAAAACTGCTTACCGCTTCTTGCCAATCCTATTTTTGTTGATATGCAGCATTCAACTTTCGACATGGTCTTGCACCAAGAAAGAAGAGCCTGATGTTTCTAAAGAAGATCTTAATGAAAAATATTTAAAAAGTGGAACTTGGAAACTGGAGCGAGCCACAGTCGATAATGTAAACCAAACGAATACTTACAAAGACTTGACTCTCAATTTTTCAACTAGTATATACAATTCAACAAATGGAAGAATCATTTGGCCAGAAGAAGGTTCTTGGGAATTTATCGGTTCTGACAAGACTGTGATTAAAAGAGGCGATGGATTAGAAATTACTATTCAGAACATCACCGCCGAAAAAATGATATTATCCTTTAATTGGGATCATACTCATATAGATACGGGCAGGAGTAATGCCATATCAGGTTTTCATATCTTTGAGTTTATCAAATAAGCCTCATCCATAAGAATTTCCAATGATCATGGCTAATATAAGCTGTGATCATTTTGGTTTTTTTAACAATGTTTATAGTTCCAAATCTGATTTTTAAAAACCTTAATTGTCATAATGCAGTTTTTGAGGTATGACCAAAGCACTAAGCCTAATTGTATTGTTTTTTGTATCAAATGTGTACTTCTGTAATGCACAGGAAATTATGCTCAATTTGACACCTCAACCGGAATTTATAAATTCTTCGATTTATGAAATTGCAGAGGTGCATGATACCCGACCGCAAAGTGAAAAGATTGGTCTGGTATATAGAGAAGGTAATAAAATGGTAAATGCACGTTTCCCCAATTCACTTGCACATGAATTGCAAAACTATTTTTCAAATTCCATTCAATCTAGAAATCCTCAGTTGCAAAAAATCATAGTCAAAATTGAAAAATATGATTTAGTTGAAAATTTAAACTCCAATCAAATTGTAGAAGGGGAATTGAAAATAAAATTTGGCTTCTATGCCAAAGGTAGTTTTGATCCAGTTCACCTCTTAGATTTTGAAGGAGGGATGAGCTACAAGCGATCTAAAAATAGGGTGGATCTGATTCAAAATGTTATACAACAAGCATCTGAGAATGCATTGAAATACTTTGATCAGTGGATCAATTCACAAGCCATGACCAACAGATCTTTGGCAAATAAAGTAAGGTTAGAGGTCAATCAGCCAATTCTTAAAAGTAGTTCTGATACAGTGTTTTACAATTCAAAACGAGGATTAGGATGGCAAGATTTTACAGCAAAACCGCATGCTATAAATAAGTATAATGCACTGATTTTTACAAGTTTGTCCATGGAAGGCAAACCTTATGTAGAAGATGCAACTATCGTATTACCTTTGATCATAAAAGTATATATGCTTCCGGATCAATCATGGGTAAAGAATAAAGATGATTATTCCTTGAACCATGAGCAGCGTCACTTTGATGTGACCAAAGTAGTCGGGGATAGGTTGCAATACAAATTGAAAAAGCTTGATTTAAATCCTGAAAATTATGAGGGGCTTGTCAATAGTGCTTATTTGGATGCCTACCGAGAGATGAGCCTTTTACAGAAACTCTATGACAGCCAAACAAATCATGGACGAGATGCTTCGATGCAAGCAAAGTGGAACAGATACTTGGATGATGCATTGCAAGGAGACTGGAAAAATATCGAAACCATCATAAGTGAGAAGATGTAAAAGGGTGGTATTGACTGATGTTCAAAAACCACCCTTATCTATTAGGTCTATCTAATATTTCAATTTTTCATGCATATTCCATAATCCCCAATATGCGCCCACATCACCTTCTGCGCCAACTTTCCACGCTTCATCAAATGACGAAAAGTAATGGACTTCAATGTTTTCCGCTTTTGACCATTGCTGTATAGAGATAAAGTATTTCATAAAATGCTCATCAGAAGGAATGGCACCATAAAGAGGTGTACCCTGACTAGGCCAGCCAGTTTCTGTGATGATTACTTTTTTGCCATTGGCAGCTTTGAGTGCTCTATGGTACATGTCTTTGATATAAACTAAGGAATATTCTAGTGCACAACCTTCCCAAAATGGATAGCAATTCGCGAGAATCACATCACATGCCTCAGTGATAGCTGGTCTGTGCTCAAACTCATAATATGCATCTACATATCCGACAGGTATATGAGGAAGTTCATTTTTTACTTTTTGTATAAATTCAAGAAGCTCGGATTCGCTAAGGTCTTTTCGATACATGACTTCATTACCTACAGCAGCGATATCTACCAAACCTTGATTAGATAGGGTAATAAGATTCTCAATTTCTTTCTTGTTTACCTCATGATCCTTGCCTAGCCAAGCACCGACTAGGGTTTTTAGACCATATTCTTTCGCAATTTTTGGGATAAGCTCATTGCCTTCAGTACAGGAAAAAGACCTTATCCACTGCGTATGTGGCCGGATAATCTCAATACGACGTCTTATTTGATCTTCTGTCAATTGATCACCTGGCTCTTGACCTTCTTCATAAGGGCTGAAGCAAAGCCCATGAATACCAAGATTTATTGTTTTCCTGAATTGCAAAACCAGTTCAGAAAGGGATAAGTTATTTAAATCTTTTCCCGCTAGTGCCAAAATTTTGTCAGCATTAAACGACATAATTATATAAATTTTAGTTTTTCATTCTTGTCCCATATTCCCCAAGCTTGTCCAACATCACCTTCATGACGGACTTTCCACGACTCATCAAAGGATGAAAAATAGAATAGTTCCACTTGCTCTTCTTTTGCCCAGCGCTGGGTATTGATAAAATACTTCATGGAATTGTCTGGAGATGGTATGGCCTCATGATTTGTAGTTCCTTGGTTTGGCCAGCCTGTTTCTGAGATGATTACCCTTTTACCTTTTGCTGCATTTTTAGCGATATCATACATTCCTTTCAACTGAGCCGTGGCATTTTCTATATGAACTCCTTCCCAAAATGGATAGCAGTTTATAAGCACTACATCACATACATCAACTAGTTCAGGGTTATTTTTGAACTGAAAATAGGTATCTACATAACCTACTGGCACACCTGGCAGTGATTTTTTTACTTTTTGGATATAGGTTAACAGCTCATCTAGCGTGAGGTCATTTCTCAAAAGCACCTCATTACCTACTACGGCAATGTCTACCTTTCCATCTTGAGCTAGCTGGATCAATCCATTGATTTCCTCTTCGTTTCGTAAGTAGTCGCTATCTATCCAGGCACCTATCATGGTGTTTTGCCCCATGATCTTTGCTGCTATTGGAATGTGCTCGTTGCCATCAGTGCACGAAAATGAGCGAATCCATTTAGTGAATGGTGCAATGATTTTCATCCTGCGTTGGATCTGAGATGTTGACAGATGATCCCCAATGTTTTGACCCTCAAGATATGGGCTAAAACAAATTCCATGAACTTGAGAATTCAAAAGGTTGCTAAAAACCCCCTTTATTTCAATATTGGAGAGCAAAGAGAAGTCCAGATCAGTTGCTAGTTTGGAATTGGAGAGTGGTTGCACTGCTCCATACTGCTGATATACTGTCGTGATCTTGCTTGGTGGGTTAGTCTTCCTAGCGTCCAAAATAGCCCTTATCTCATTGGCTTTACTCTCTGATAGATCATAATCCTTCATCACATACATGGCTACTAGGGTGCCCAAAATAGGTAAGCCAGAGTAAAATGCTCTTAAACCTGTGATAGCTTCTTCTGTTTGAACTTCCAAATTGGCGTCAAAACCAACAATAGACAAAATGGCACCACTTAAAAGACCTGCTATAGCAAAGCCAAACTTCACCATCCACCAATAAATGGCACCAAATACGCCTTCTCTTCTTTTTCCTGAGCTTAATTCATCTAGGTCTATAACATCCGCGGTCATAGACATCATCAAGGTGAAAAGACTTCCTATTCCAAAAGAGAAAAAAGGCAAAGCAAAAAGAAACATGTATGGTTTACCAGGAATAAAGAGAAACCAGAGTAGGATATAGCCAATCACTGAAATACCCTGGGATAAGATAAAGGCAGGTTTTTTGCCTATCTTCTTGGAAATTTTAGCCACAATGGGAATCACGATGAAAGTAGTGACCAAGGCACCTACACTCCCAAACAGGGTGGGCCAAATACCCGCTGCACCTGCATTTCCATTGAAAAGGTAATAGACTACAATAAAAAATGAAAATGCTGCAATGGTATTAAATGCATTGAAAATCAAAAATGTAGCTATACAAAGTTTCCTAAATGGAAGAGAGGTAAATGCCTCCTTGAACCCTTGAACTATTTCCTTTAGGCTAGCACCTATGGTTTTGATCGTCAGTGGAGAGTAGTTTTCATTTAAAGTAGATTTACTATGGATGAAAAATGCTGGAACCATGGCAAATATCATGCATACAACTCCAACCCATATGGCTAATTGCCTCGTGGCAACATCTGCGGATTCAAACCAGGTAGGCTCATACATCACGACCCAAAACCAAGGAGCTATGACCCATGCCCACTGACCAATCCATTGAGCAATTGCCATGATATCAGTACGCTCATGGAAGTCATTACTCATTTCATATCCCATTGCTACATAAGGTACACTGAATATCGTCAGTCCAAGGTAAAATACAAATGACCAAATTAGGAAATAGAGAAAATTGTATTCTACTCCATTCTCCCGATATAGCTGCCACATGACGATGAATGCAATCCCCATGATCACAGCACCTATGAAGACATATTGTCTTCGACGCCCCCATTTTGACTTAGTATTGTCAGAGATGAAACCCATGATAGGGTCTGTGATGGAGTCGAATACTCGGGGCAGGAAAAAGAGGATTCCCCACATCCAGCCAGGAAACCCTAAATCTTGGACCAAAACGACCATAAAAATCCCTAATACAGCGGGAAACATCTGATTGGCTAGCATGCCAACTCCAAAGGCTATCTTTTGCCCTATGGGTACCTTTTTTAAAATTTGAGACATGGTTATTGGGTTTTGGTGGTTATTTATTTGTTATTGTATAATGCTTTTCACATGGCAGGAGGAGCTTGTACATATTTGAAAAGTTCTTCCTTGTTTCCGCCAAAGGTTTTGATAATAGGATTTCCGTCGCGTGTCAAACCATCAAAAACTCCTTGATCTACCAAATCCCAAATGGCATATTTCGCTAGACCAGTTTCTGAAAATAAACCAAAGTGATTTTCAGATCCTTGAGCATTCTTGGCATCTTTCCAAGGCTCATTGAAAGCTTCAAAGTAAAAGCAAGAGATACCTGCTGCATCTGTCCATTCTCTCATCAGCTGATAGTATTTGCCTTGCTTGTATTCATCTGTAGCTCGAGAGCCTTCTATACCATAGAATCCATCTGATGTACTTGCCCATCCTGTTTCTCCTATATGAATAGGCTTATCTATACCTATATGTTGCATATAGGCAAGTACAGAGTCATATTGAGCTTTGGCAAAATCCCTGGCCCTCACCATGGCCGCATCCACTTTCTCAACCTCTGAAAGGTGCGATTCTTCATGAGGAACATTCCAAAAAGCTGGATTATAATGGGTGTTATGATATGGATAAGTGTGTATTGAGATATAATCTACGGCTTGAGCAAGCTTTTTCAAATCTTCAGTATGATACAATGTATCACCTCCTCCCCAAGAGGAAAAATCGTCAGAACTGGTAACCCAAAGTTCTGCAGGTAAATGTCCAGATTTTTTTAAGTCTTGCACATAATTTACCCACTTGAGAATGACCGATGGTTGCACATGATAGCTCGTGGCCCATTTCACCATGGCTTCATTTCCTATAGCAAGGACTTTGACTATATCAGCATATTTATTCACCAATGCCACAGCTCTTTCAATCTCACCTTCGTTTTGCTCACTTTCTACATAGTGGTCTGGCTCCATATCTGTCCAAGCATTTTTACAATCTATCCAAGCGCCCAGCATGACGTACATTTCAAATTCAGAATTTTCTTCTTTCATTTCTCTAATGGCCTGAAGTAGGTTAGAGGCATGAGCAAATTGTACATTGTATGTTCTTAAGATTTTAATCCCCATAGCTGAAAGGATCTCAAGATCTTCTTTGAGCTGTGCCACGCTAGGCTGTATTTCTCTGGAGTTTTCTCTATAGCCTTCATAAGATATAGCTTGGAAATCGGGATTCCCTAAAATGTCTTTTGCTGTCAATTCTTGTTTTTTCATGTATAGGATATTTTTATCTTCTTGTGATTTTGTGTTGCATGAGTAATACAGTATACAAATCATTAAAAATAACAATGACTTGTAAAAGATTCGATTATAATTAAAGTAAGGATTCATGATTGTAATATTTAATAGTTTAAAATCAATTACTTAAAGTACCTTAATCCAAATCCCATGGGGAAAATTGGAGAACATGTATCATCCCAGAAATTTGGTCCAAACCTACCTTCGTAATTCTCCAGTGAATCAGGCCAGGTGTGAGGTAATTTCCCTAAAAAATCAAATTGACCAAAAAGAACTTCGGCTATACCATCTCCCTCCGAACCTGGCAGCCATGCCACTACAAATGCTTCTGACTGGTCAATCTGTGCTCGAACCACCAAGGGTCTTCCTGTGATCAGGATGATGACTATAGGTATGCCTCTATCTGAATAAGTTTGAATCAAGGCTTGATGATCTAGGGTCAGCGTATGTTGATAATTGTTCATCTCACCTCCGATATCTCCAAAAAATTCTGCATAAGGTGATTCCCCCACAACGATAATGGCTAGATCTACTGAAGGGATCTCAGTTTTTCCATCGGGATCAAAATATACCTCAGAATCACTGAATTTTCTTATTCCTTCCAAAATGGTGGTAGCACCTGTATAATTGTCTGTAGTCCCTTGCCAATTGATAGTCCAACCACCTGACTGCAGTCCCGAATTATTTCCCATTTCTCCCACTACTGCGATTTTACTTTTTCTATTGAGCGGAAGTAAGGCTTTCTCATTTTTCAGCAAAACCAATGATTCACGGACAGCTTGACGTGCTACAGATCGATGAGAAGGTGTTCCGATTTGAGTGATTAGGCTTCTGTCTGGAAAGGGCTGATCAAAGAGTCCAAATCTAAATTTCTGAGTTAAAATTCTTCTTACAGCATCATCAATTCGCTTTATTGAAACTTTTCCATTTTCTACCCCTGCTTTGAGACCATTTTGAAAAAGGTCGAGATCTCCATCAACAGCCATCACCATATCTATTCCTGCATTGACGATTTCATTTCCCCCAAATCTTGAGTATGCCTTCCAATCTGAGACTAAAATTCCATCAAAATTTAGCTTTTCTTTAAGGAGATCGGTCAGGAGTGCTTTGTGAGCATGCATCGGAATACCATCCAATGTATTGAAAGATGCCATGATTGAACCTACACCAGCTTCAATGGCTGCTTCGTAGGGAGGGAGCAATCTGCTGATGAGCTCACTCTTGTCCAAGGTGGCATTACCTCCTTCTCTTCCAAAATCAGTGGCACCATCACCAATAAAATGCTTTGCAGTAGCCATAACGCCTCGGTGATTCGTAGCATTCTGATGGCCTGAGATAGATGCTTTGGAGAGTAAACTAGTAAGTTCTGGATCTTCAGAAAATGCTTCATAAACACGACCCCATTTTTCATTAAATGGAACAGCCACACATGGAGAAAACACCCATTGAAAACCTGTAGCTCTAGACTCCAAAGCTGTAATCCTCGCAATTTTCTCTATTAAATCAACATTTCTGCTCGCTCCTAAACCAATGTTGTGAGGGAATATTGTAGCGCCTTCATAGGTGTTTTGACCATGTACAGCATCCACTCCGAAGAAAAGTGGGATCTGAAGACGTGTAGATAATGCCTCTTTCTGTAATAGAATAAACTTTTCTTGCCATGCAGATGCATCAAGGCCAGGTACTGGACCCTGAGTGTGTATCACTGAGCCGATAAACTTTCTTTTAACATCACCTGGCTGAATATCATCAAAATGACGAACTTGTGACATTTGACCTATTTTTTCTTCCAAGGTCATTTGTTTCAAAAGTTTTTCAACTCTTTCTGGAATTAATGGGTTCATTTTGGGTATCATTTAATATAAAAATCACTTGAGCCTGGAGCTATTCAATGAAATCCAGATTTTTGAAATGCTTCCAGATCGATGAAATATTTCTCGACTTGTATCTAGGTCCAAGAATAAGCCATCTATCAATGTGGATTTATTATCCTTAAAATCCACTTTAATTACATCTTTATCTGCAAGTTGATAGATAACAGGTGTCTGGCAGTAAGTGAAAGCTATAGAATCTTTTGGTATCAAAATTTCAGATTCGTTTCCTTGAAGATCAAAATATTTGAATTTTTGCTCTTCCATTAGGAATTCATTTTTCCTAAGCATATTTGGTAAAAAGCCAATTTTACCCTTGTCTATTATCAGTCCTAATTCTCCAAATCTGCAAATGATGTCTTCTTTTACTTGACCGGTCATTCCAGGTTGCTGCGCACCTTTGTTACCAGGTGTATGGGAATAAGGATCTGTGGGAAATGCTCCATAGAGAGTAGGGGACTTGTGTACTCCAATTCCCTCATTGATTTCGTAATAATGCTCGAGTAATTTCCCGATCAAAATATTGCTTTGCTTCTTCTCAATGGCTAGAATGCAACATTCTTGCACAGCCAAAAGGAGCTTAGAAACCATATGCCAATAGATTGAGCCAAGACCTTCATATCCATAAAATGTACCTGATCGACCAGTAAACGCTTTGTGATTAAAGGTCTTTTCGAAAATACTTAAAACTTGTCCTCTGTCTTCTTCAGATACATGAATCCCGTTTTCCATTATTTTATTCAATGCTCGCTGTAGATCTTGAGCATTTTTAAAACTTCCATTGAAATGAAAGCATCCATGTATATCCTTTTCAATGATTTCTTTGTTTTCTAGCTCATTGAGATGTTTCAAAAAAGCAGAGGTATTTATTTGATCTGCTGAAATATTATTTTTTTGTAAAAAACCAGGGAGTTTTTTATTTGGGTATAGTAAATAGCTGTACTGATCTTCTCTAAAAAGTTGGCTAGACTTAAGAGCATCAAGAGTATTCAAAGCTTCTTGGGATGTTAAAAATCCTGAACTGAGAACAGCAACTTGACCTTCCAACATCTCGCTCAAATAGGATATAGACACTTCAGAATCATTATCTATGGTCATCAAATTGTAAGCATGATACAATTGATCAGTCCTTTTGTTGGCTCGGATAGTATGATCAATATAGCCTAAGAACAAATGATTGAAAGCTATCAAATCATCCTTTTGAAGAGCAACTTTCTTTCCTTGAAATGATTTTTTATAAATTAAAACTCTATAATTACTTCCTGCACGACCTAACCCATCCATGATGATTTTCCGATCAAGATTAGAAATTGATGCTTCTAGCTTGTTTTTGTTGTGTTCTAAGCAAGCGTTTAGGTTTTGGAAAAAATTCAATAACTCATCAGAAACTAAGAATTCACTGATATCACTATTGATTATCAATGTATTGAAGAAACTTAAAAAGCGTCTCATGTAATATAAAGTAACCATCGAGACACCATTTCCAACCAAGGCATTGTTGGCATCATTCCATTCTGGACGTTGAGTATTCATCCAAATCCCGCCTTCTGGAATAAAATTGGAGATTTTAGAAAGTAAGGTTGCTAGAATTTTTTCTATAAAAGATACATGATGTATAAACCCATTTTGGTCCTCAATAAGTGCAGCATCAGAACCATTTACTGAACATTTGTTTTGAATATATTGATCTAGCTGGTGGTCAAAGTCTATAGTGTCTTTGGGATTCTGAAGTATATCTTCATAAGCTTTGATTTTATAAGGTACATTAGCATAGACAAAGCTTTCATTAGAAAAGTAACTTTCTAACCTTTTTGGATCAAATTTCTCAACGAATTCAAGAAATTTCAAAAGATAAATGATTTGATGATCACCCCAGTATCCAATGTAAGACCAAGGATCATCAGCTTCAATTTTTTCCCAATCTATTCCATGTTTTGTAATTCTATAGGGATTGTAACCATCAAAAGTAGAGGCATTCAAAAATCTAAATATCATTCCATCTATAAATTCTGGGTAAGAATAGGCTAAAGCTTCCCAGTTTTGAAATATATCTCTCCAATTTCCCGCATAGTCAAGAACCTTTGTACCATCTTCATTTTGAGTATTGATGGAAAACTGATTCCAAGGTCGACTAGGATCACCATGTCTTCTGCTAAATTTGAGTGGCAAGTATTCCATGGATAGTCTATTGAAATCTAGGTTGTCAATTTCAATAGAAAGTGATCTTAGTTCAAAAACCTTGAAAAGGGTAGGGAGCTTGGAGATTTTAGATTTGTATTTATCAAAAATATGCGAATTTGCTCTGGATATGTAGTTTTCAAAATCAAATCTTTCTATTTGGTAATTATGATCAAATACCCCGCCTCTCATGATATTGAACATGACATTGGAGAAATGTCTGGTATCTCTTAATGAATCCGCAGTAAGTTGCAAACCATCTGAAGTTGCATTTAAGCTGATTAACTTTCTGGTATCCTTAAGAATGTCTACTTTAATTTCTTCTATTAGATCTTGTTCATGCGAGTTCTTGATATTTTCAGCTAAAGCTATGATCTGTGTAGCTGATTTGTTGATATCGGATAGGATTATCCATTCTTTAAAACCTTTGGCCAATAACCTTAGGTCAGTTGATATAAAATAAGCCCCTTTCTCAGCTTTCACATCAAACTCATCAGAAATCTCACCAGTATCTCTGAAAGCACTCAACTGAAGAGAGGAGAGGAGGTGCTTCGTGTTTTTGAGACCTATCGACCAAGTCATGTTAGCCTTCAAAGCTTCGCTTGGCTCAGCCTTATCAACAATAATAGCACTTAAAGCATAGATTCCGATACCACTTTCTTTATGTAGTTCATTTCTTTTATATGCATCTACGAGATTGCTTCTATCATTTTGTAAAGCACTACCGACACCAGAAGGTATTATATTTTGAATTCCATCTAGTATTTTGAGATCAACAGGCTTGTCACTAAGATTGGTTAGCTTGGAGGTTTTTACAAATCCAAAAACATCACTCGTAGTCCATTCATATTGAAAGATTAATTGAAGATCATGATTTATTTCCTCGAAGATGACTTTATTACCGTAGACGTTTTTATATATGCTTCGACTTAGTTGATATCTGTCAGCATAATGAATGGAAAAAGGTTCCCAGACCAAGTTTCCAATTTTAATGATAGTTTTGGATCCAGTGTATTCTGAGGATTCTATGATTTTGTCATCAGTATAATAAGGAAATAAAGCATTTTCTGGGTTTTGTCTACCTGCACTGATTCCACCGTTACTACCCACAAACATCCAGTGATTGGAGGGGCTAAGTATACTCATGAAAAAAGGTCTCATTCTATTTACATTTGAGATTTTATAGAAAACTTCCTTTTCTATAAGAATTTCACTCAATTCTGCTGTGTTATTATTTTTCACTCTTTAGGGTTTTGGTTTACTGTAGTAAAATCAAATAGTGTAAAATGTCTGTATAAACATTGTGAGTGAAGTTGCAGAGAAAATAAGTTATTATAAAAAATACTTATACATCAATTCTTTCAAGTCGACACAACAAAACCACTACGTGTCTACTACAAAACAGAAAAAGTGCTCATTTTTTGAATTATTGATTGAATTATAAAGAATTTGTTAAATATGGATATACGGAACTTTGCCAATGACATTACAAAATTCCGATTTATCTAACTTCCGATATAAATTGATATTGGATACTTATGGATATTGACCATTAGCAACCTGTTGAGCCAATGAATTTAAGTTACTGGCAAAAAAGCGTATAATCAGATTGTTAAAAAGAGTATTTCATTTGTGTTTACTTAATTTATACATTTTTTTGAAAAGGCAGATTAAAGGATGATTGATTGAGAAATTCTGATTGCAGAGAAAATATGGAGACAATCATAAGTTATATAATTTACATTATGTTAAATAGGATATTCAGATTGATTTGTTCGACTTGATTGGTTGCATCGTTAAGATTATAAAACATCCCATCAGATTCAGAACAATCAGATGTATACAATTTCCTTTTCAAGTAAATAATTTCATCTTTGGAATCTATGTAAACCGTATCTATGGAATACTTTAAGGCAGAAGAGTTTTCATTCACGACTTCACTCCTACAAGATGTTAAAAAAGCCAATCCAACTCCAAAAAAGTATCTGTAAATCAAACTTTTATTTATCAATACATGCATAAAATTTTCTAGATATGCTATATCCAATGTAATATCGATCCACCGATTTCGAATAAAGTATTTAAACACAATATGTATACATCTTTTAAAAAGCTAAAATTAAAGCGGAAGTCTGTCATTGACACGTACCCATACTTCCTTTTCATTTTTCAGGTTAACGACTTTAAGCATCGTGCCGAATGGAAGATTCTTATGGGCTGCAGTCAAATGTTCCATGTTGTACACTTCACCATTTGCTGTCTTTCTCAGATGAAAGCGGGTTCCATAGTAGCTTGCTACTCCCTCTTGTATTAAAAAAGTGGAATCAATTCTTCCACTTGTGCCTGCACAGAAAATACTCCTGTGAACACAAAAAACTTACTTTTGATTTATGATCAAAATCCTACATATAGCAGGTTGGCACCTAGGCAAAAGATTACAGGATTTCTCCAGAATGGGAGAACAGAATATTAACTTAACAAAAAAACTAATAACTCCTTTTTATTCCCTTGAAATTTGATTTTACGAGATTAAATTTTTATATATGCATTAAACTATTTTAACTTCTTTTTTATGAAACATATACACATTACTTCTATTTTGCTTTTCCTATTTGAAATCAATTACTTGACTAAAAAAAGTTGGGTTCATGGAGTTGATTTGGGAACAACTTTTAATACTATTAACTCTTTAATGGCAAACGAATATTTTACTGATGCGCAATTCCCAAAGGAAATTACACTTCATAGACCTTACAAAACCAATTACATAGGATATATTTTAGGCTATCAATTTACCACCAAAAATATAGATTTTCGACCCTATCAAAAAGTAGGATATTCCCGATTGGATTTTCCTTTTTATAATTTACAAAACACGCAATTTGGAGACAGTTTCATACACGAAGGTGATCGTCCAAAATCAAATTCTATTTATTTCGAAACAGGACTTGTTACGAACATAATCATTTTCAAAAACACAACATTAGGCTTAAATATATCTTATAGATGCGCTGATTATGACTATTCAATGATAAAAAGAAGAGTCCCCGGAGGCTCAAGTAGAATATTAGTGACGGACCAAGTAAATCTGCGAGCTATTATGACAGGGCTTAGACTGGCATATAAACTTTAAGCTGACAAGAAATAATCCATGGCTAGATTTATCATTTTTATATTCTTTATTTTATTTTCAAACAATATATTGGCACAAAACAACAAAACCAATATAGGTAGATTTGAAATTTCAATCGGTGGTGGTGTACTTATACCCGTTGGGAAGTTTGCCTCAACATCTACAGAAGGATTTGATCAAAAGGTTTTTGAAAAAGGAAGTGATGAACAATTAGATGTTCGATATTTTTCAAAAAAAAACCATGCACATGCTAGACGAGGAGGTGATATAAATTTAGAGATCAACTTTCTCGCAGGAAGGTTCTGGGTGCATGGTTTATCTTTTGGACAATCTTCAAATGCTATTAATGTAGAATTGGCAAATAAATATTTAAGTAGAAATCAATTTCCTATGGAGGTTAATTTTCACGAAAAATATAAGGTACAAAACTTAGCTTATCTAATAGGTTACAGATTTATTTTAAATAACAAATCAGTTGAATTTCGCCCATTTCAAAAAATAGGATTTTCTCGATTAACATTTCCATTTTACAATTTAGAGAGCGTTGAATGGGAAGGAATAACTTTTATTCATGAAGGAGATCGACCAAGATCAAACAGTCTATATCTTGAGAGTGGTTTATTGACAAGTATATCGTTATCAAAGAAGTTTGATTTAGGATTTAACCTTTCATATCGTTTTGCGGATTTTGACTATATCATGTACAAAAGAGTTGTACCTGGTGGCTCAACAACTTTAATAGTTCCCGATCAAGTTAATCTGCGAGCAATTATGACTGGATTTAGATTGGCATATAAACTTTAAGCTGACAAGAAATAATCCATGGTAAGATTAATCATTTTTATATCAATAGCGTCCTAAATAAAATATGAGAGGTCTGAATCTTTGCCCAAAATGTGTATTTTGGGTTTGCACCAAAAACAAAGACCTCTCCTGTGTAATATCATATTGTTTTCTCAGATTATTAAAAAGATTGACCGTTCAATTTTCAAAAAACTGGTTAAAGATAAGCAGACAGATAAGGGTTGTAAAGGTTTTGATAGCTGGACACATCTAGTATAAATGCTCTTCTGTCATTTTGCAAAAAGCACATCGGTAAGAGATATATCCAATGGTCTTCGTTCAGCTACGGGGGACCTAAACCATCTTGGAATTTCAAAGGCTCCTTCCAAGTCAAGTATCAGCTATCAGAACAAGCGGAGAGATGCTGATCTTTTTAAAGACCCTTATTATTCTCTTATAGGAAGTTTAGGACAGCAGGCATCACTCAGGCATGTCAAACTTAAAATCAAGGTTCCAGTATATCTCTTGGATGCAACGGTCATAAGTCTTTGCCTTTGTAATATCGATCCACCGATTTCGAATAAAGTATATAAACACAATATGTATCCATCTTTTAAAAAGCTAAAAATAAAAAAGGGTAGCTTTTGCTACCCTTTTGAGCCCCTTGCCGGTCCCGATAGCTATCGGGACAGCGACCTACTGTTCCGATAGCTATCGGAAAAGTCAGTTGCTCTACCATTCCGATAGCTTTCGGAATAAAGAGGTATTCGTCAGTACTTTTCTAGAAGTTTGATTGAAATTTCAGGATGTTGCTTTAAATTTTCTAGATAGGTTCTTGACTTATTCTTTTTGATATGCTTTTCTATAAGCTTAGCCTGCCTTTCACTCATACATACAATTGTATGAAATATCTCCCAGTCTTCTGCCCTATCCGTAAAAGCTCCTTTAAAAACATGACGATTATGTTGATCAAGTCTTGAAAGGATATCTATGCTATATCCAATGTAATATCGATCCACCGATTTCGAATAAAGTATTTAAACACAATATGTATACATCTTTTAAAAAGCTAAAAATAAAAAAGGGTAGCTTTTGCTACCCTTTTGAGCCCCTTGCCGGTCCCGATAGCTATCGGGACAGCGACCTACTGTTCCGATAGCTATCGGAACAGTCAGTTGCTCTACCATTCCGATAGCTATCGGAACAGTCAGTTGCTCTACCATTCCGATAGCTATCGGAATAAAGAGGCATTCTTCAGTACTTTTCTAGAAGTTTAGTTGAAATTTCAGGATGTTGCTTTAAATTTTCTAGATAGGTTCTTGACTTATTCTTTTTGATATGCTTTTCTATAAGCTTAGCCTGCCTTTCACTCATGCATACAATTGTATGAAATATCTCCCAGTCTTCTGCCCTATCCGTAAAAGCTCCTTTAAAAACATGACGATTATGTTGATCAAGTCTTGAAAGCATATCTATGCTATATCCAATGTAATATCGATCCACCGATTTCGAATAAAGTATATAAACACAATATGTATACATCTTTTAAAAAGCTAAAAATAAAAAAGGGTAGCTTTTGCTACCCTTTTGAGCCCCTTGCCGGTCCCGATAGCTATCGGGACAGCGACCTACTGTTCCGATAGCTATCGGAAAAGTCATTTGCTCTACCATTCCGATAGCTATCGGAATAAAGAGGTATTCGTCAGTACTTTTCTAGAAGTTTAATTGAAATTTCAGGATGTTTCTTTAAATTTTCTAGATAGGTTCTTGACTTATTCTTTTTGATATGCTTTTCTATAAGCTTAGCCTGCCTTTCACTCATACATACAATTGTATGAAATATCTCCCAGTCTTCTGCCCTATCCGTAAAAGCTCCTTTAAAAACATGACGATTATGTTGATCAAGTCTTGAAAGCATATCTATGCTATATCCAATGTAATATCGATCCACCGATTTCGAATAAAGTATATAAACACAATATGTATCCATCTTTTAAAAAGCTAAAAATAAAAAAGGGTAGCTTTTGCTACCCTTTTGAGCCCCTTGCCGGGATCGAACCAGCGACCTACTGATTACAAGTCAGTTGCTCTACCAGCTGAGCTAAAGAGGCTTCTTTTTTTGTCTGATTGGGATCGTTTTCCCCTTTTGACACTGCAAATATAGATGCTTTGTTTTTATCTCCAAAACCTATTTGCAAAAAAAATAGGGAGATAAAACTATCTCCCTATTTATGAGTGAATTAAAATTCACGAATGATAGAAAGTTTTTTCTTTAATTTATCAATTTCCGCTTCTGCTTTCTTGATTTTATCATCGAATTGGTCTTTTAGCTTATCCGCTGTCTTTGAGTCTGCAAAAAACTCCAAGTTATTTTTCCAAAGCGTAATATTATTTTCCAAGTCGGAGATTTGCTTTCTGATACCATGCTCTTTCTTGTTCAACGTTCTATTAGCATTTGGATCAGATTGAAGTTTATTGAGGTTTAGTCTGAAAAGGAACTCATCTTTATTGCCTCCTTCTATACCCAATTCTTTCACATAAAAATCTACTGCTTCATTAAACTTGGTCAATATGTCTTTCATGTTTTTTCTAGGCACAAAACCGATGGCATTGAACTCATGAATCATTTTTTCCAAATTCTCTTCAGATTTATTGGCTGTCTTTGCTTCTTCTTTGATTTTGGCGCAAAGGGCTTCTTTAGTTACTAAATTAACTTCAAATTCTTTATTGACAGCTTTATTGGCTGATCTTCTATTATCAAAGAAGGTATCACAAGCTTTTTTGAATTTTGAATATAATTGATCTCTGAACTTTTCAGGAGTTGGGCCTAAGTTTCTCCATTCTTGTTGAAGTGAAATCATCTTATTGGCCGTCTCTTGCCATTCTGTACTATTAACTAAATCTTCAGCTTTAGCTATTAATTCTTCTGCTTTCTCTTTATTTTTGGCTCTTATTTCGTCGAGCTCTTTGAAAAATAAATTCTTGTTATGAAAGAATTGTTTGAATGTGCCCCAGAAGTCTTTATTAACTTCTCTTCCCTCCTCTTTTGGTATTGGACCTATTGCTTCCCATTCTTTTTGAATAGCTAATACTTCTTTGGTTTTTATATTCCATTCCTTGATTTTAGTAGCATGGAAATTTTTAAATGGTTCCAGTTTTTCGATCAGTTGTTTTTTGAGCTCTAGATTTTGCAAGTATACTCCTTTTTGGCTTTCGAAGTACTCTTTTCTACGACCATACACAGTATCAGATGCTGTTTTGAATCTATTCCACAAAGCTTCCTGCTCTTCTCGAGGTACTGGTCCGACATGCTTGAATTCCTCATGGAGATCATTCAAAGATTTGATCGCCTCTGCCAAATTATCCAATTTAATTAATGCTTCTGCCTTCTCGCAAATCTCTAGTTTTTGTTCAAGATTCTTCTTTCTATCTAATTCTTTGAGTTCAAAATATATGCTTCTATTGTCATAGAATCTGTCCATTAAGGCATTGTAAGAAGCCCAGAGACTTTTATTTTGAGCAGCAGGAACTTGACCAATGGATTTCCAATCTTCTTGAATTTGCTTTATGGCATTGATGCTTAGGGTAGTTTCTTCTCCGTCTACTAAGTCTCTTAATTTATCAAGGATTAAGTTCTTAGTATAAAGATTTTTTTCTTTTTGTCTTTCTTGCTCCTTAAAGAAATCAGCTCTTTTTGTTTTAAAATCATGAACCAGAGCGTAGAAAATAGAATCTTCATTACTTCTTCTATATTCAAAATCATCTTCTACTCCACCAGTATTTAAAAAATCTTTTAATGCAACCTCCTTCTCATTATTAAAAAATTCATCATAATGTGACTTAAGATCATTGACTATACTGTCTGATTTTATAAAATTCGGAGATGAAGTTATTGTTTTGAGTGAAGCTAACAGTTCCTCTTTGGACATACTACTATAATCCAACTCCTCATTTGATTCATTATCTTCGTGATGTTCTTCTGTTGTAGTTTCATCAAGGTTATGTGGTTCTGAAATTTCACTTTTACCCGTTGTGGCTTCATGTTCAGCTGCTTGGGTCACCTTGTCTTCTTCGGACATTTCTTTATCTGTGCTCATAGTTTTAAGTAGTACTTATTCAAATACAGTATAAACAAAAGTAATCATTTTGTTTAATTTAATCTTGGGTCGATTGGATAATTTGCCATAATCTGATATTCTCCTCCCATATTTTTCAGAATAATTCTCCACAATTCTTCAGGACTTGCTTTAAATATACTTTCTGTCTCAGTACAAGGTGTATGAATCCAAGTCTTTTCAGCAATTTCTTCTTCCAATTGACCTTCTGACCAACCTGAGTATCCTATAAAGAATCTTACGTATTCTAGGTCTACTTCAGAATTGATAATTTTCTGTTCTAATTGGCTGAAATCTCCCCCCCACCACAAGTTATTACCAAGGGGAACGCTTCCATCAAGCATCCTCTCACCAAAATAAATAAAGTGAAAAGTGTTCTGCTCAACGGGGCCTCCAACATATACATCTGAATCTAAAAAACTCAATCGATCAATCAATTCACTTACTTTCAAGATTGACAATTTATTTAAAACCAAACCAAATGAGCCTCCTTTACTATTTTCGCAAAGTAATACCACTGACCTTACAAAATTCTCATCTTGCAAAAAAGGCTCAGAAATTAGCAAGGTTCCTGGTTTGATCTGGTTCTGGGCGTTTTCTTCCATCAAAATCTGTCTTTTAAAGAATGTTAATATATGTCTAAATTTTTTAAATGCAATAAGAATATTAATTTTATCACAGATTATGTAATTGAATCCCCTAGTGGAATAATTACATTAAATCTATATATATTTTAGTTTACTAAAGGTTTTCTTTACATGAATTATGAAATTATCTGATATTAGAATTGATTATGCATTAAAATCACTAGACATAGTGGATGTGGCTGCTGAGCCTTTGATCCAATTCAAAGTATGGTTTGAAGAAGCCGTTGCGTCAAAAGTACTTGAAGTAAATGCGATGAACTTGTCTACTGTAAAAGAGAATGGATACCCTAATTCGCGAATAGTTCTTTTAAAAGGAATAGATCATGGTTTGGTATTTTTCACAAATTATGAAAGTGAAAAAGGAAAAGAATTGGCGAACAATCCCAAAGTTGCATTGACATTTTTTTGGCCAGAATTGCAACGTCAGGTTCGATTTTTGGGAAAAGTAGAAAAGGTAAGTCGCAAAGAATCAAATGACTATTTTTTTTCACGTCCATTTCCATCACAAATTGGCGCTTGGGCTTCACCTCAAAGCCAAGTTATACCCAACAGGACATTTTTAGAAGAAAACGAAAAACTATATTTAGAAATTTACGAGAAAGAAGAAATCCAAAGACCACCTCATTGGGGAGGTTTCAGAGTTATAATTGAAGAGGCGGAGTTTTGGCAAGGTAGACCAAGTAGACTTCATGATCGGATCAGATATAGACAGCAAAGCGATCTTTCGTGGAAACTAGAAAGGATAGCACCGTGATGCTATCCTTTATTTATTTCAAATCAAAAAGGTCACTTATACCGATCATTCTTTCTTTGGTAAATCCCTCCCCATAAGCTACATTGATACTGTGGCCGAATTCGCGTGCTCGAGCCTCAATGAAATCTAAAAAATGTTTCGAAGAAATGAAGCTTTCTGGTTCTTTATTTTCAGGATCATAGAACTGCGACTTGAAAGCCATAATACTTTCTATTTTGGAAGACCAAAATTCAGAGATATCAACAACAAAGTCGGGCTGTATATAATTGTTTTGAATGTAATGGTAGACATATTTTGGTCTCCATGGACTTTGGACTTGATCCTCAAGTATAGTCTCAACTTTCCTCAATCCACTAACAAAACAAGCTTTGGAGACTACTTCCCCTCCTTTGGCATGATCTGGATGCCTATCACTTATCGCATTAGCTAAAACGATTTCAGGTTGATATTTTCGAATCATTTTCACGACTTCTAGCTGATGGTGTGTATCGTCCATAAATAGAATATCTTTAAAACCTAAATTCTCTCTAGCTGAAAGATTCAGTATTCTTGATGACTCCAGGGCCTCCTGAAGTCTGATCTCAGGTGTACCTCTTGTCCCTAACTCTCCTTGAGTAAAATCTACTATCCCTACCTTTTTGCCTTGAGCTATGGATGCTGCTATAGTACCAGAACATGCTAATTCTGCATCATCTGGATGGGCGGCAAATACCAATATATCTAACTTCAGTTTGTTCATCTTTTCATTCATTCTAAGACAACGTCTATAGGAATATAAAAAGTTTACCTGATTTTTAAATTTTGTCCAACTCTCAGAACAGATCGAGTTGTCAGACCATTGAGTCTAGTCAATGTAGCAACACTTACCCCATATCTTCTGGCAATTACACTGAGGTTTTCACCACTTCTTACTCTATGATATACAGATTTTTGTGCTTCTACTACGTGGTCAAAGCTTGCAGCTGTTATCATGTAAACATCCGATTTCAATTTTCCACTTCCGAAATCGAAAAGTAATGTAGGATTAATAGAAAGTCCTTGATACCTGACTTCATAATGAAGATGTGGGCCTGTACTCCTACCAGTGCTCCCACCTAATCCCAATACATCTCCTGATTTCACTTCTTGACCTACTTCTACGAGGATTTTTGACATGTGTCCATATAAGGTCTCAAGTCCATTTTTGTGCCTTACTACTACATAATAGCCATAGCCATTTCTATCATAGGATTTTATTCTCACGATTCCATCAAATGTACTGTAAATTGGATCACCTGTGGTCAATTTCAAATCAGTTCCATGATGCCATCTGTATCTCCGAAATCCAAATTCTGAAGTTACTCTTGTCTCATCTAAAGGCATGGAATAAGTAGTTCCGAAAAAGTGATCATAAAGCTTTACATATACTGTATCTTTAAACTCTTTTGGATTGAAGTTATAGATATTGATCTTTTGACTATCCCATGAAGAGAAATATTCATAAGCTGTGACCCAAATACTATCAATTTGAATCTGTTCTGAAACCTTCACAAGTTGATTGGTAGGTGCCCATACCAGTGAGAGTGTATCTTCTGAAACGATACTTAATCTCTTCTTGATATCTACATAATCCAAATACAACAATGAATCTGTCTCTCTCGTCAATCCTTGCAAAAACTTTTGAGAATCAAAAAGTCTTAAATCCCTTTGCAAAGGATTTTTTGATGCACTCTCCTGATCTTTGGGTTTTTTGATGATTTTGGGAAAGATTTGAGCATAAGTTGTAGAAAAACTTATGCTCATTAATAGTATCAATAATATACTCTTGATATTCGACATGCTTACTTATTAACCCTACTCTACAGCTGCTAAATACCTCTCAGCGTCTAATGCTGCCATACAACCTGTGCCTGCTGCCGTGACAGCTTGCCTATAAACATGATCTTGAGCATCACCACACGCAAATACGCCTTCAATGTTTGTTTTAGTACTGCCTGGAATAGTTTTAATATAACCTGATTCATCCATTGTGATGAAATCTTTAAAAATCCCTGTGTTCGGCTGATGTCCTATGGCCACAAAGAAACCTGAAACTTTGATTTCAGATACTTCTTTTGTGACATTATTTAAAATTCTGGCACCAACAACTTCTTCTTCTCCTAAGATCTCTTCAGTCTCTGAGTTCCAAAGTATTTCAATTTTAGGATTATTCATTACTCTTTTTTGCATGATCTGCGAAGCCCTCATTTCATCTCTTCTCACGATCATATAGACCTTATTACAAATATTAGCTAGATATGAAGCTTCCTCACAAGCTGTGTCTCCTGCTCCTACAATAGCTACATCTTGACCTCTAAAGAAAAATCCATCGCAAACTGCACAAGCCGAAACTCCCTTACCATTAAGTCTCTCTTCACTTTCTAAACCAAGCCATTTTGCAGAGGCTCCTGTAGAAATAATTACAGTATCTGCATGTATTTCTACTTGTTCGTCGACAATAACTTTATGTGGTGCTTTGGAGAAATCTACTTCTGTAACTAGTCCATACCTTACTTGTGTTCCGAACCTCTCAGCTTGCTTTCTAAAATCCTCCATCATTTCAGGTCCCATGATACCATCTGGATATCCTGGATAGTTCTCCACATCTGTGGTAATAGTAAGCTGCCCACCTGGCTGACTACCTGTATATAAAACTGGATTCAAACCTGCCCTAGCTGCATAAATTGCAGCGGTATATCCTGCTGGTCCAGAACCTATGATTAAGACTTTAACTTTTTCTATATCTTTATTCATTGAGATTTAAATTTAAGGTTGGCAAATTTTGTTAATTTAAAATAGACAACAAAGTATAATCGTGTTAAAATTCCATAAAAAATCACTTTAGGTTTTTTAAAATACGTCTTATGTCATATTATTTCCTCATGACTTCATGCTAGTTGTGAAAAATGCATAAACAAGAAGAGGGGAAATATTTCCCCTCTTCTTGTTTATGCAATTCTTAAAGCTAATATGAATTAACCTAGATATGGTTTTAAAGTTTTGCTTCTAGAGGTATGTCTTAACCGTCTGATTGCCTTTTCTTTAATCTGTCTCACTCTTTCTCTTGTTAGATTGAATTTTTCTCCGATCTCTTCTAGTGTCATGGCATGTTCACCATTCAAGCCAAAATATAGTGTGATAACATCTGCCTCTCTTTGAGTTAAAGTAGACAGTGCACGCTGTACTTCTTTTCTCAAAGATTCATTGAGAAGACCGTCGTCAGGTTTTTCATCTCCATCATTTTCCAAAACATCCAATAGACTATTTTCTTCCCCTTGGACAAATGGTGCATCCATGGAAACATGTCTACCTGAAATTTTCATGGTATCGACAACTTCACTTGCAGTCACTTCAAGTACTTCCGCCAATTCTTCAGGAGAAGGTTCTCTCTCAAATTTCTGCTCTAGTTCAGAAAAGGTCTTGCTGATTTTATTTAAAGATCCTACTCTATTGAGTGGAAGTCTAACGATTCTGGATTGTTCTGCAAGAGCCTGTAAAATTGACTGTCTGATCCACCATACAGCATATGAGATAAATTTGAAACCTCTTGTTTCATCAAATCGCTGAGCGGCTTTGATCAATCCAAGATTTCCCTCGTTTATCAAGTCACCTAAAGAAAGGCCTTGATTTTGATATTGCTTGGCTACAGAAACGACAAATCGTAAGTTAGCTTTGGTAAGTTTTTCTAAAGCAAGCTGATCACCTTCACGGATTCTTTTGGCCAATACCACTTCTTCATCAGCTGTCAATAGGTCTACTTTACCAATCTCTTGAAGATATTTATCTAAGGACTGACTCTCTCTATTCGTTATCTGTTTGCTAATTTTTAGCTGCCTCATTCAAGAATAATGTTTAATTATAATTATAGGACTCTGTTATCAACAGATTTTTTGTTATTTAAAGTTCAAATTATTCAAAATGTTTAACTCAAACCTTATTTTATTTGTCAGTTTTCTCTGGCTTAGGTAGTAGTACTTTTCTAGATAATTTGAATTTTCCAGTTTTTTTGTCTACATCTATCAACTTGACCATGATTTCTTCTCCAGGTTCAAGCACCCCGTCCATGGTTTCTAACCTTTCCCACTTGATCTCAGAGATATGTAAAAGACCATCTTTCCCTGGCATGAATTCTACAAACGCACCAAAAGGCATAATGTTTTTAACTTTCCCTGTATATGTCTCCCCAATTTCTGGTTGAGCCACAATTCCTTTTATTCTAGAGATAGCGGCATTCATCGACTCTTGATCATTGGAGAAAATGTTAATTTTACCAGCATTATCTTTTTCTTCGATTACAATTGTCGCTCCCGTATCTTTCTGAATTTCTTGAATCACTTTACCTCCCGGTCCTATCACAGCTCCTATCAATTCTTTCGGAATAGACATTACAAATGATCTAGGTGTATGTGGTTTCAAATCAGGCTTTGGTTCAGAGAGGGTCTTAGAAATCTCTCTTAAAATATGCAGTCTGCCTTCTTTTGCTTGATACAAGGCTTCTTTGAGTACATTATAGTCCAATCCTTCTACTTTCAAGTCCATCTGACAAGCGGTGATACCCTTCTCAGTACCAGTCACTTTGAAGTCCATATCTCCTAAGTGATCTTCATCACCAAGAATGTCTGAAAGTATAGAGTATTTGCCCGTACTAGAATCAGAAATCATTCCCATGGCAATGCCTGTCACTGGCGCTTTGATTTGAACACCAGCATCCATAAGTGCAAGAGTGCCTGCACATACTGTTGCCATTGATGAAGAGCCATTGGATTCCAGAATATCCGATACAATTCTTATGGTGTAAGGGTTGGCGTCTTCAGCAGGTAGAACTTTTTTCAATGCTCTCATGGCAAGGTTGCCATGTCCGACTTCTCTTCTTCCTGGACCTCTATTAGGCTTAACTTCTCCAGTAGAGAACCCCGGGAAATTATAATGCAAAAAGAATCTGTTGTATCCAGATATTACTGCCCCATCTATCATCTGCTCATCCATTTTTGTACCCAAGGTACAGGTAGTCACTGATTGAGTTTCTCCTCTGGTAAATACCGCGGAACCATGTGCAGATGGCAAATAATCTACTACTGACCAAATTGGTCTTACTTCGTCAAGTTTTCTACCGTCCAATCTCTTCTTTTCATTTAGAGTAAGGTTTCTGGCAGCTTCTTTATGTATTTTAGAAAAATATGGACCAATCAAGCTTTCTTCATACTCATGATCTTCTCCAAGTTTTTCAATAAATTCTTCTTTTATAGCTTTGATTAATTCAGATCTTTCTGATTTGTTGGCAATCTGCCTGCTTACGACTTCATAACATTTCTCATAAAGTTCTGCATGCATCTTTTCATATAAAGATGAATCAGATTTTTCATGATTGTAGATTCTCTTTACTTCTTTACCAACTTCTTTTGTCAATTCTTTCTGAACTTGGCAATGTCTTTTGATTTCATCATGAGCAAGCTGCATTGCTTCTACCATCTCATCTTCGGAGATTTCGTCAGCCTCACCTTCTACCATCAAAATATATTCTTCTGAACCAGCTACGATAAATTCTAAGGTAGCCTTTTCTAATTGAGATGGTGTAGGGTTAATGATCAGTTCACCATCAATTTTGGCAACTCTTACTTCAGAGATTGGGCCGTTGAAAGGAATATCAGATACTGCAAGAGCAGCTGAAGCAGCTAAACCAGCAAGACAATCAGGTAAAACTTCTGAATCAGATGACATCAAGGTGATTGCTACTTGGGTGTCTGCATGATAGTCATCTGGAAAAATAGGACGGATAGCTCTATCTACTATTCTACTTATTAATATTTCGTAATCAGAAAGTCTACCCTCTCTTTTTAGAAAACCACCAGGGATTTTTCCTGATGCTGCAAATTTTTCTTGATAATCAACTGACAAAGGAAGAAAGTCCACTCCATCAATTGCTTCTTTTTTTGAAACTACAGTAGCTAAAAGCATAGCTTTGCCTAATCTGACAACCACGGATCCATCAGCTTGCTTAGCTAAGGCACCAGTTTCAATAATAATTTCTCTACCATCTTGAAGCTTGATAGTTTTTGAAATAAGATTTGGTAACATATTGTTTTGTTAAGAATAAATGGGTAATAGATTTAAAAGTAAGGTTTAATATCTGGGGGGAAGCAAAAAAGTAAGGTTCTCCAAAAAAAGAGAACCTTACAATAAGTATAATATTATTTACGGATTCCTAGGTCAGCAAGTACAGCTCTATATCTTTCGATATCATTTTTGTAAAGATAGTTTAGCAAACTTCTTCTCTTACCTACTAGTTTCAAAAGACCCAATCTAGATGAGTGATCTTTTTTGTTTGATTTCAAGTGTTCAGTTAAGTGCTTGATTCTGAATGTGAACAAAGCGATCTGAGACTCAGGAGAACCTGTATCAGTTTCAGACTTTAACCTACCATGATTCTTGAATAACTCTGATTTTTTCTCTGTAGTTAAATACATGATTAGTTAATTTTGATTTTAAACAGTTACAAAGGTAATTGCTTTATTCGGAATTTAAAAGAGGGTCTTGATTTTTTCCAAATTTTGTTTTCCACCACTTTTTCAAGCTCTTAAACATTTCTACGTATACATCAGGCTCGAACAATCTCGCATCCCTTCTTGCCTGCCTTAGAAAAAATAATCCTGATGGTATTAGGACCAAAATTGAGAACCATGTGCCTAGTAATGGATCAGCCATACCCTCTTTTCCCCATTTTTCCCCTGTGATTGTCAGCATGTAATATATTATAAAGAATATTATTGATACCAAAACAGGCATTCCTAGCCCACCTTTTTTGATTATTGCTCCCAATGGAGCACCTATCATAAACATCAATATACATGCAAAAGCCGTGGTGTATTTTTGATACCATGCTATTTGATATCTTCTATGCTCTCTCTCTATATCATTGATTTCAAAAACCTTACGATTGAATGAGTTTTTCAATGTGCGCGCATTCATGAGTGCCGTAGTAGCAGCACGAGGCCTATAACTCCCTTGAAGGATGATACTGTCTAATCTAGCCCTCTGCGCATCTGTAAACTGTCTTGGCTTTTCAGGGGCTTTTTGAATTTGCTTTTTCCTCTCTAAGCTGTCAGATTTTAGTGTATTCAGCTTCTCATTATTAGCGGTGATTTCTGCTAATTTCTTTCTTTGACTACTTGTTTGAGATATGTTATTTGTAGGTGATGTTCCATTACGTGTTCTTGAATAAGAATTTTCAAGTTTTGTAGTATCTGAAGAGTTAAATGTTTGCTGATCTTGAATTGGAATTAAATTTGCACTATCAATTTTCACATCAAGACTTAGGTTTTCATATGTATTATTGTGTTGCAAATCTCCATAAAATTCAGATTGTAATTTTTTTAAGGAGTCTAATTTCTCACTCTTTTGTTCTTTAATTACTCTCAATGAATCATCATACATTTTCCTTTCTGCTACTGATTTTGGCGGAGAAAGCTTTCTATCCCTTGTATAAAATGGAAATGAAGGTTCTGATGAAGCATAATTAGCATGTATTATTCTATTGATTTCCCCCGACATGGAATCTAATCCAACCTTTAGCTGATCGATATTTTTGATGGATCTATTATTAGACCATTGATCTTCCGAGGTTCGATTGAGTTTAAATGATTCTAAGTTGAAGATAATCTGATTTTCAGAGAATTTGGTTCTTGTAAAATCGGTTGGTTTATTATAAGATGATCGTTTATCTCTTGATTCTTTGTAGCTAATTCCATTATATAATGTCATGCTCATATAAGACTCATTGAAAAATGGCTCCATTCTACCAGAATCGGCTAAGATAATACTTGTATTACCTTGTCCTTCTGAGTGATCATAGATAATCAAGTCCCTTAACCTTATATCATCCATTTTCTGGTTCACTTTGATACTATAGTTGGGAATTCCACTATAAAAGACACCTTCTTTTATATCTAGTGCAGGAGACTTCATCCTGATATCATATAGAAGACTGAATGTCTTCAAGTTTACTTTAGGCACTAAATAATTGTTGGATAAATAGGCTAAAAAGCTTAAAATTATCACAAAAATTCCAATTGGACGCAGAGCCCTCAACAAAGATATACCGCTGCTTTTGATAGCTGTGAGTTCAAAGTGCTCTCCTAAATTACCAAAAGTCATTAGAGAGGATAATAAAACCGCTAATGGTAGCGCCATTGGTGAAATACTTATCAAAAAATAGCTTATCAATTCCATGTATACCATGAAACTTAGACCTTTGCCAAAGATTTCGTCAAAATATTTAAGCATATTTACTGTCAATAGGATAAAATCCACAACAATAAATGTGAGTAAAAAAGGACCAATAAAGGACCCTAAAATCAATTTGTCTAGTTTTTTCATTAAAACACTTTCCTATTCAAGCCTCTCTACTAACGATACTTTGGCTTTCAAGATTTCAAAAGTAGGAAATCAAACGCTAATTTCTCAATTCTCTATCCTCCAATTATTTCTTTAAGATTCATAATCAAACTTTCCCAAATAGATTCTGACTCCTCATCATCATATGAATCAGAGTAATCTATCACTTTCAGGAAAAGGGTTTGAGTCAATTCATTTTCTTCAATTTTAAACTCTATAAATGAATGATCTGACTCATCTTCAATCTCTGGGTCAAAGAAATCAAATTTCACGTGCATGTTTAACCTCTGGGCTACTACCCTAGCATAATGATCTTCCCCGTCGTAATTGAAGACAAATACTTTGTCTTCTGTTATTCTAACATCATCTGCAAACCATTCTGAAAGACCACTCGCTGAACTTAAATAAGGATATAAAATTTTTTTTGAAGTATTTATTTGATAGTCAGCTACAAACTTATTCTTTACCATATTTTTACAATTTAGATGAATAAAAAATCACATTTTTTATCTTTTAACACTTGCATTTAACAAGCCAACCTACCATATTTGCATTCCGATTTGAGAGGGTAATCAGATGATATTCCTCACACAAATAAGGATGAAGGGTAACTTAAGAGTTTGTTTCCCCAATATATTGAAATATTGACATTAATCAAGCTAAGTTTCGATCAAAGTTCTGATTTTGTTTATATGCCAAAAGAAAGGTGTTCTGCTTCTTTTAATATTAAAGGGGGATAATTTCTTATCAGTGCATTATAACTTAAAAAGTTAATTTAAAAAATACAATAATATATGGCGAGGTAGCTCATCCCGATAGCTATCGGGAGGTTAGAGCGCAGGATTCATATCCGCTGTGGCGGACGCGAGTTCAACTCTCACCATATCTAATCGTGAAAAGATTAAGTTCTATATCAGAAATTAAATATTAACTTAAAAAGTTAAGTTAATTTAAAAAATACAATAATATATGGCGAGGTAGCTCAGTTGGTTAGAGCGCAGGATTCATAACCCTGAGGTCACGGGTTCAACTCCCGTCCTCGCTACTCTTTTTTCTAGAATCCTTATCCGCTAAAGTTGACGGTGGTTCAACTCACATTCTCAGTAATCTTTTTGCCAGAATTTATATCCGCTAAATCGGACATAATTTTAAACCCAGTCTTTACTACTTATTGATTAGCCTTTTATATTCATTCCAATTGACTTCTGTTCAATCCCTGTGTTTGTCAAACAATTTCATAATATTTAGGAACTCAAAGTATGTAAATTGGATGATTAATTATTGTTTTCTGAAGAAGCGTTGAAATTGTTTTTTTGATATTTCTCGCAATATTATATTTCAAAGAATCTTTGTTTAATCAACTAAAGTGTATATTAGTCTCAAAACAGAACTAAGATTGTTTTATATCAGATACTTAATTTTAAACCTTGGATATCAAAGTTTAGTGAAAATCCTAAAAATACAAATTGCTATAACTAGAGAGAATCATTAATAATTTGAAGAACAAACGGCAATAGCTTCTGGATTAAAAGAGGCCGTACTATTATCATTGACTCCTATATTACCTGCGACAAGGATAACGGCATAATCTGGACCACTTTCAGCTAGATGAACTTTAATATGACCATCAAATTTTTTTAATTCTTCAAAAGTTAAAATCTCACCATTAGAAAAAGTGCTTAATATCGTTTTACTTTCTAGGTTTCTCTGATCCACAGGGTTCAACTGATATGCTATTGGTGCATCTTCACCGTCATAAGAGTCAAAATGTAAGTGAGCTGGAAAATAAAACTCTTCATTTGTTTTGGCACCATTTAGACTTATAGACATTTCAAGTTGGCCTGTTTTGAGTTCTTTAACTTCTACCTTACCTGTATAGTCAAATTCAGACCCTTTAAATAAGTCGTAAGTGATAAAATTGTCAGTGTATAAATTTTCAGAATCGCTTTCACAAGCAAAAAGCGCAGGGAGAACAATCAGGAGTAAGACTAACTTTTTCATCGGTTTAGTGTTTATATTTCAATAACGCAATAAATTTTAAATAAGTTAAAGAGAACACAAAATAAATTTAAAATTTAGAACTATAGTCAAAATTGAACGCTAAGATAGTTTTATGTTTTTTAAATTAGCCATATGAAAGAAAGCCGGATTTCTCCTGCATTAGCTTATTTTGATTCCAAAGGATGGACTGCATTTTCGTTTCAAAAACGCTGCTGGCAAGACTATTTAGAAGGTAGGTCAGGTATTCTTAATGCACCAACAGGAAGTGGGAAAACTTTCGCCTTATGGTTCGCAGTTGTCCTCCAATTTATAGAGGATAATAAGGATACTTGGCAAAAGCCACAGAAGAATGGTTTGCAGGTGATATGGGTAACTCCACTGCGTGCATTGGCACAAGATATAGCTTCGGCTATGCAAGAGTCTTGTGCTTCCTTAGGGCTACCATGGAGCATTGGAATCAGAAATGGCGACACAAGTGCTTCACAAAAGGAGTTTCAAAAAAGGAATCCACCAGAATGCCTTGTCACTACCCCAGAAACACTTCACATCTTACTTGCACAAAAAGATAATGCAAAGCTATTCAAAAACCTGAAAGCGATTATAATAGATGAATGGCATGAGCTATTAGGAAATAAACGAGGAGTTCAAATACAACTTGCAATCAGTCATATTCAGAGCACTTTATCAAGTAACCTTCAAATTTGGGGGATATCTGCTACTATCGGTAATTTGGAAGATGCCCATAGAGTTCTTTTAGGTCAAGAGAAGCCTGTACACATTGTGAAATCAGATATAAAAAAAGATTTGCAAATTCATACAGTCTATCCAAATGAACTAGAAAAATACCCATGGTCTGGCCATTTAGGTATTCAATTATTGGATAAAGTGATTCCTATCATTGAAGAAAGTAAATCGGTTTTGTTATTTACAAATACAAGAGCTCAAACGGAAATTTGGTATAAAAATATCATTGAAGTAAGGCCTGATTGGGCAGGATATATTGCAATTCATCATGGTTCACTAGACCTGAAAGTTAGGTCATGGGTAGAGGAATCTCTCCATCAGGGTAAACTAAAGTTAGTTGTTTGTACTTCGAGTTTAGATTTAGGAGTTGATTTTAGGCCAGTGGAAGCAGTCATACAGGTAGGAAGTCCAAAAGGGGTTGCTAGATTTGTCCAAAGAGCAGGAAGGTCAGGGCATCAACCAGGTAAGCCATCCATAATCTATTTTGTACCTACTAATTCATTAGAATTTTTGGAAGTAGCGGCATTAAGAGAAGCTGTAAATTCCGAAAAAATAGAAGACATCCATGCCCCTTTATTATCATATGATGTTTTGATTCAGTTTTTAATAACTTTGGCTGTCGGGGAAGGTTTTTACCCATCGGAAGCCTATAAAGTTATCAAATCCTGCTTTACTTTTTCAGCTCTAGATCAAGAAGCGTTCAATTGGATTTTGAACTTTATCACTCAAGGTGGTGATAGTTTGCAGCGATATGATGAATTCTCAAAAGTGGAAATTTTGGAAGATGGATTGTATAAAGTTACGTCTAAAAAGACCGCAATGAGGCATCGTCTGTCTATGGGCACCATAGTCTCTGATCCAATGGTTAAAGTAAAATTTAAAAATGGAGCATTTTTAGGAATGATTGAAGAGTACTTTCTGTCAAGATTGAAACCGGGAGGAAGGTTCTTTTTTGCGGGAAGGAATTTAGAATTTCTGAAAGTACATGACAATATCGCACTGGTGCAACTTTCAAAAAAGAAAAGCAATAATGTTCCAGCCTATATGGGTGGCCGAATTTCTCTGACTTCCCAACTTTCAAAGAAAATTCGAGAGATTCTTGAAGAAGCTTCAATGGGTATTTATAAAACTGCTGAGGCGCAATTTATCCAGCCACTACTTGAGTTACAAAAAAAGTTATCATTTATTCCAGATAGCAATACATTTCTTATTGAGCATAACCTTTCCAAAGAAGGATATCATATCTATTTTTATGCATTTGAAGGACGAATGATCCATGAAATACTAGGAGCACTCCTAGCCTACCGCATCAGTCAGAGTATACCACTAACTTTTAGTATCGCTATGAATGATTATGGATTTGAGCTTTTGACGGATGAAAAATTTGATTTTGAGAGCTTTTTAGAAGAAGGAATATTGTTTTCAGAGGATCAGATTACAGATGATTTGATTCACTGTATCAACGAAAGCGAAATGGCTAAGAGGAGATTCAGAGATATAGCCACTATTTCTGGATTGGTCTTTCAAGGATATCCAGGAAAACCCATGACAACAAAACACCTACAGTCCAATTCAGGAATTTTATATGGAGTGTTTGAATCTTATGATGCTGATAATTTACTTCTTCACCAAGCGCACAGAGAGGTGTTAGATATGCAAATGGAAAAAGATAAAATAATACACGCTATTAGGAAAATTAATAAGCAACAGATCATCTTAAAATCCCCAGGACAATTTACTCCATTTTCATTCCCAATTATGGTGGATAGGTTGAGGGCGATATTATCTTCTGAGACCATAGAGGATAGAATAGTTAAAATGAAAGCTAACTTAATTGATTATTGAAACAATATTTTTTTTAATGGCTACAAACAACTAATTTTCGAGCGTTAACGAGTAATAAAATGCCTCAATCCCCAAACATATTAAAAGCGTACAGCGTCAAACTTTTTACCTTATTTTTATTTTTAATGTCTTTCGGTTATCCATCTCACTCCTTTTCAATTCAGATGGATGAGCAAGAGATAAAAGCAGACAGCCTGTATAGGTTATACAAAAACTCTAATTCACAGCTTAGAAAATTAGATCTTTTGAGTGCCTTGGTAGCAGAAATCCACTATTCGGATTCCGCTTTGCAATACTATCAAGAAGCGATAAGCCTTGCACGACTTCTTGATCGAAAAGAACTACTTGCTCAGAACCTAAATAGATTAGGAGTTTATTTCAGAAATATGAATCTTCAAGAGGAAGCCTTGGTACTCTATGAAGAGGCTCTTGAAGTAAGTAAGTCGTTAAATATTCCGACTCAGATAGGCCATTCTTTGAACAATATAGGTCAAATGTATTACCTCAAAGAATTTTATGAAGAAGCTTTGGAGTATTACCTAGAAGCAGAGAAGGAATTTAAAAAAGTCAATGACCTCAACGGACTTGGATACAACTATACAGGTATGAGTTTGGTTTTGAGTGAATTGGGTATGTTTAGAGAAGCCATAGCCAAAATAGATAATGCCATACAAATACGAGAAGATTTAGGTTTAACTCGTCAAGTAATTGTATCAAAGTTCAATAAAGCTGATATCCTAATGTCTATTGGCATATATGATGAAGCAGAGCAACATATTCAAAGGCTATATCAATATGGAATAGAAAATGATAAAGTAAGGGCAATACATGCTTTGGGCAAGTTGGTCGAATTAAAAATTAAAACTGGAAAATTTGATGAGGCCGTGAATTATGCTGAAAGAGCCGAGGTACTTCATCATCAAAAGCCCAATTCCGAAGCTATGATTGATATCTATCAGTTGATGAATCAGATGCATTTTACAAGAGGAGATTCAATTTTATCCAATAAGTATCAAGGCTTATTGCTGAGTGAAAGAAACATTATAAAAAATGAAAGAACTAAAAACCATCTTGCCGGAATTACCATCAAAAATCAAAGAGAAGAGATTGAGTTTTTAAATAAGCAACAGCAATTGATTCAAGAAAATGCTAGAATCAAAATTTACTTATCGATAGGTCTTTTTATTATCATACTGATCGTGAGTATAGGGTTTTTTATCATTTTCAGAGCGTGGAAAAGGGAAAAAATCAATCTTGATCATCTATCATTACAAAAGAATCAGTTAGAAATACAAGCCCATCAATTACAAAAATCAAATCTAGAGAAAGACAAGATTTTCTCCATCATAGCACATGACCTTAGAAGCCCCCTCAATTCGTTGACGGGATTACTCAAATTGGTACAGGAGAAGAATCTTACGAAAAAGGAGTTCACAGATTATGTTGAAATGATTTCCAAAAATTTAGGCAATAACAATACATTACTTGAAAATCTTCTACTTTGGTCAAGAAGTCAAATGAAAAAACTTGAACCTAAACCTGTTAAGTTCAATTTGAATGATTTGATCCAAAGAAATATGGACTTATTGCCTCATGGTGGATATTTTAAAAACCAAAAGCTGATCAATAGAATAGTAGATGAGTTTGACGTAATGGCTGATCAGAATATGATTGATATTGTGCTTAGAAATCTTCTATCCAATGCAATGAAGTTTACTAGACCAGGAGATCAAATCGTCGTCTCTGCCTCTAGTAGATATAGTAAAGTCAAAGTTACAATCCGAGATAGAGGTGTTGGAATCAAACCTGAAGATATCGATAAGCTATTTAAAACTGATTTTTATACAACGGCAGGCACCAATCAAGAGAGCGGAACTGGAATAGGTTTGATGCTTTGCAAAGAGATTATTGAAATGCATAATGGCAAAATATGGGTAGAAAGTGAATATGGACACTGGACAGATTTCTTCTTTGAAATTCCCAAAGCCACTTAATTTGCCCTCCAAAAGAAAGGTGTAAATACGATAAGTACTGTAAATAACTCTAGTCTCCCAAGAAGCATCAAGAAGCTTAAGAAAAGTTTGGCGCTTGGTGAAAAAAATGCAAAGTTATCGAGAGGACCTACTTGACCTATAGCAGGCCCTACGTTACCTAGACTGGTAGCTACTGCACCAAATGAAGTTAGAATGTCATACCCCATCAGTGCCATAATTACAGAACTCAATACAAAAATCATCAAATAGATCAATAGAAAATTCATGATGTGCGTGATAATTTTGCCAGTGACTCTATCCCCATTTATTTTTAGCGGAACAATAGCTCTTGGGTGCACGATCCTTTTGAATTCTAGCCAAGTGTTTTTCACGAAAGTGAGATGCCTCACAAACTTGATACCACCACTAGTCGATCCTGCTGATCCACCAAGAAATAGCATCATAAAGAATAACAGCGTAAGTCCTTGATGATATGAAGTATAATCTGCTGTGACAAAACCTGTCGTGGTAATCAAAGAAACAATCTGAAACAAACCACTTCTGAAGGATAATTCAAAGTCTTCCCCACTGTAAAAGTAAATTGGCCAGACAAAGAGTAATGACAAAACTACAATTGCCAAAGCGTAAGCACGAAACTCATCAGATTTCCAAACTTTGTTAAATTTCCCCCTTAGACCAAAATAAATAATGGTAAAGTTTGTACCAGCCAAAAACATGAAAATTATAGCAGTATACTGTATGAATGCCGAATCATAGAATGCCATACTTGCATTTTTGGTAGAAAAGCCACCAGTGGCCATTGTAGTCAATGCGTGATTTATCGCATCAAAAAATGTCATGCCTCCAACATAATATAAAAAACAAACCAATAAGGTAAGCCCAACATAGACTAACCAAAGTCGCTTTGCTGTCTCACGAATTCTGGGATGCAACTTATCAGAAGTGGGACCTGGAGACTCTGCTACAAACAATTCAATGCCTCCAATTCCTAAAAGTGGCAATATAGCTACCGTGAGCACAATAATCCCTAATCCACCTATCCACTGTGTCATGCTTCTCCAAAACAAAATACCAGCAGGCATGGCTTCGATGTCATTGAGAATCGATGCACCGGTAGTACTCAGTCCAGATACAGTTTCAAATATAGCATCATGAATTTCAGGAATTGTATTGCTAAAAATATATGGCAGCATCCCAAACAAAGACATCAAGATCCAGCTCAGTGTTACGATCAAATAACCTTCTCGCTTTCTGATATTTTGATCTTGTTTCGATAGAGAAAAATAGAATGCAGCACCTAAAGTCAAAGTAACAAAGGCAGAAGACAGCAATGCGATTTGATCATTACTTTTGTAGTATAGGGAAAAACCGACCCCAGGTAGCATAAGCAAACCTAAGAGCATAAGCAATGCCCCCATGATCTTTCCTATAGCCTTATAATGGATCATGATTTAATGAAATAATTTTTCAAGAGAAACCTTTGCATCAGGCAATGCAAATACAATCACTTTATCTTCTAATTGAAGGATAAATTCACCATCAGGAATAAAAACCTCTTCTCCTCTAATCACCCCTGCGACGATTGCACTTTCGGGAAAGTATAGGTCTTTAAGTGCCTTTCTGGTCACTCGATTATTTTTGGTGATTACATATTGAATAAATTCTGCATCCACCCCTTGAATTCCTGATACTACTTCTACGTTTCCTTTTTTTAAGAATCTTGTTATTTGATTTGCTGCGACTAGCTTTTTATTGATCAAGGAATCTACTCCTATGCTGTGGGAAATATGAATATACTCTCTAGTATCCACGTGAGCGATAGCTTTGTATACACCATGATTTTTTGCAGAAAGGGAAGTGATAATGTTGGTTTCAGAAGATTCAGTGACGGAAATAAATGCCTCCATTTCTTCTAATCCTTCTTCAACCAATAGTTCAATATTCTTATAGTCCCCATTGATAACCAATGTCTTATCAAGTCTTTCAGAAAGCCATTTACAACGTTCTTTGTCTTTGTGTATTAGCGTAACTCTATAGTCATTTTCCAATTTCAAAGCGGTAGCATAGGCCATATCATCTCCACCTATAATCATCACATTCTTCACTGTGACTTTCTTCTGACCGAGCAATTCTAGAATAGACTCAACTGCCTTCTTGTTTGATATAAAAAAGACATGATCATTATTTCTTATAATTGTCTGTCCATTTGGAATGATCGTCATCTGACCTCTTACGATTGCAATAATTCGAATATCTTCGAATATTGGGTTTTTACGCATGTCAGATATTTTCTTATTGACCAAAGAGCTGTATTGATCCAATGTGATACCTACCACACTCAATTTCCCTTCTTCAAATTCAAAGACATCTGTAAAAGTTGAATTTTTCAACATCTTTTTGATTTCACCACTACAAAGCATGGTGGGTGAAATGATATTGTCAATACCGATCTGTCGAAAGTGTTTTTCATGATCAGCTTGAAGATAATCATGTGTTCGAACTCGTGCAATTACTCTTTTAGCTCCTAGCTGTTTGGCAAGCGCCGCTGTTACGATGTTGGTTTTTTCGGATGTGGTGACAGCCATGAGCATGGCCGCATCTTTGACACCTGCATTTTTGAGCACTTCAAAAGATGTAGAATCTCCTACGATTGTCAGCACATCTAGGTGTGAAGATACATTGTCGAGTACATCTTTGTCTGTATCTATCAATACGATGTCTTTATTATCAAAACTCAATTGCTCGGCTAAGTGATATCCCATATCTCCTGCTCCAGCAATTACAATCTTCATTCCCATAGGTGACGAAATCGCAAATGTTTAGGCAACAAAGGTAAGTACTTTATATCAAATTGGGTTCGAATACAGGTAAAAAAACGAATGAAAAAGAAATTTTATTAAAATGAGTCTACAGAATATTTTGTAATTGAACTAAAACCAAGCCTACAGCAATGGCGATACCAAAGCTAATCAAGGTACCTATCAAGATGTACTCTGTCAATTTTCTATCTTTGCTCTCTTTCAAATCTCCGAATCTGAATACAGACTTGGCTGCTAATAAGAATCCGACACCTTCCCATCTCCCAATTACTATGAATGTCAATACTAACAACCTTTCCAATATTCCAATATACTTACCTGCATTTTTTAGGGAATTCCCATTGCCTTCTTCCAAATGAGTAGCCCACTTGTGCATAAAGACTTGCATCATGATTCCTGTGACCATTGATACTATCAATATGGCGAGGATATAAATCCAAAGCATAGGCTTATTGAATAGATAAATTAAATCTATGGCTGGATTATAAATGATGTACCACACTGCAAGGATGCTTGTAAGGTGCAATACTTGGTCAATGATGAACCATGATGTTTTGGTTTTTTCCTTTTGAGCATAAAGTTTAAGCACATCAATGACACCGTGTATTAGCATCAATGTCAGTACCATTGGCCATACTGACCAATCCCATAGTAATATCATCATGATGCAGCCGTGAATCAAAATGTGAAGGTATAGCTTTCCTGATTTTGCTTTACGCTTTTCTTTTTGTTCAACCCACGACCTTGGTTGAAGTGCAAAATCACCTAAAAAATGGGCCAAAAGGAGTTTGATAATGATGATCATTGAAGAAGGTTATTAATTTTTTTCCTAAATATTTTCTCCACAGCTTTCAGCTCATCTACATTTGCTCTACTCCATCTTCCACTGACCGTATTTTGTTTGATGCCTATTAGCTTTCCGATTTCCTCTTGGGTCTTTTGTGGTCCCATGAGCACGGATTCTACAAGTTCTGCTGATGAAAAAGTCCACCTATCCATGAAAAGTCCTGCAAGCTTGAGGTAGAGGTTCATTTCTTCGTCAAATTCCTCCCATGGAGTTTTGATCCCCAGATTCACATTCTCTTTTTTCAAATTCTCAAATTTCTCCGCTGAATAAATAAATGCTGGCCCATTACTCTCCGATATTGACTTTGCAGAATAAGTCTTCTCTCCTATTCCTATAGCTATGCGTATGTCTATACTACTTTGTAGTTTACTTCCTTCTCCAGACGATACTCTTTTGATCAATGCTTTGATCTGTAAAGCTTTCAAAAGTGCTTCTTCAGGATCTGAAATCTCTATTTGTATAGAATCTCCCCAGTCTACTTTCCATGTTTTGGGAGACTTCCCCCAAGTAGCCAATAGCTGTTTGAGTGGCCTGATCCATTTATCTTGATTATCCAATGTCCTAGATGAGACGATATCCGCTCTTAATATTGCTATCATGATACAATTATCGTTGAATTCAACGATAATTCAAAATATCGCAGGATCCTAGGATATTTTTGATTATCGTATGATCCTAGGATATTTTTAATTATCGTAGGGTCCTAGGATATTTTGAATTATCCTAATCAATAGTTTTGCAATAAAGGTCAACATATTTTTTTGCCGCATCAGCTCCAAACTTAAGCGCACTTGTCCAATCTTCACAAGCCAAAGCTTTTTGTTTTACCTGATAATAGCTCGTTCCTCTATTGGTCAAAATATCTCCATTGTCTGGACTTAGCTCTAGTGCATAAGAATAATCCTTGATAGCCTTTTCATATTGTGCCGTTTTCAAATGGCAATTTCCCCTATTGAAATGGTAACCCCACACGATAGGATAATCTTCTCCATTGATTTTACTATATGATATCGCATCAGAATAAGCATCTATAGCTTCGCCAAATTTCCGGGCTGATTGGTATACATTGCCTAAATAGTAAGCTAACTCATCATCATTTTCAAAAATGGTTAAGCCTTGTTTTAGCACTTCAATTAGCTTGAGATGATCATACTTAGTGCCATATATAGCTTTGTAATATTCAATGTAAGCAGGATGAAATGTAGGATCATTCTTGAAAATGCTTTCTAGAATTTTTGCTGCTTGCTCATAATTACCATTCTCCATCATGTCATTTGCTGTATTGGTGATGACGATAGAGTTGTTGCGTTCTTCTAAGTCTACCTCGTACATTTCTTGTGCAAAAGCCATAGAAATGGATAAAATAAATATTGCGAAAGTAAATTTATATCTCATGATGTGTACATTCATTAAGTTATCAATAGGTGAAATTAGAAATGGGCATAAATACAATATTAAACCAAAAAACTAACGAATAAGTATCAGATTAGTTATAAACTAAGTTGTCAATATGAAAATCTACAAAGAAACCCATTGCCAAATCATATAGGGTGTATTTAAGACTCTACCACAAATGGGAAATTCAACCCTTTACACTGAAAACAAGTTATTGGTGTATATTAAAATAAAGGTCCTTGGATTTTTAAATCAACTCATTTGCTGATTTAAAAGGAAGGAATCATCATATTAAAAAATAAAAATGCGTTGGAAATTCTATGGCTTATCTAAGAATTGACTTCCCTCACTTTCAGGTAATTCTTCGATGTCTTTTAGCCTTCTTTGTATCACGCGGGTTCTGGTACCAACGAGCTGATCCAAATCACTATTTGCTTCATTTATCTTCTTTTGGGCCTTGCTGATCAAGTCTCCAAATTTATTAAATTCGGTCTTCACAGCACCCAAAACCTTCCAAACCTCACCACTACGCTGCTGAATCGCCAGAGTCCTGAACCCCATCTGAAGACTGTTCAGAATAGCCGCCATGGTAGTAGGTCCTACCAGAATAACTTTAAAATCCCTCTGCAGCTGTTGTGCTAAATCACCTTCTCTGATCACTTCAGCATAAAGACTTTCCATAGGAAGAAACAATACTGCAAAATCAGTGGTGAAAGGTGGATGGATATATTTATGATGAATATCTGCTGCGGCTTTTTTGACAGCCTTTCTCAAGTCTGCTTTTGCAGCATCTACCAGCAACTTATCGCCTAATTCATAGGCATCAAGTAACCGATAATAGGTCTCTTGAGGAAACTTGGCATCTATGGGAAGGTACACTCGCTCATCCTGACCTGATCCTGGCATTTTTATGGCATACTCGACGCGCTCAGTTGCACCTTGCTTAACCTGCACATTGTACTCATATTGCTCTGGTGCTAGCACATTTTCCAGTATGGCTTGGAGTTGATATTCTCCCAAAATGCCCCTTGTCTTCACATTATTCAATACTTTTTTCAAATCTCCTACTCCCACAGCCAAATTCTGCATCTCTCCTAGTCCTTTCTGCACAGCCATCAACTGCTTGTTGACCAACTCAAAAGACTGCCCAATTCTAGCTTCTAAGGTTTTTTGAAGCTTTTCATCGACAGTTTCTCGCATTTTTTCCAACTTTTCGTCAGTAATTGATAGCATCCGCTCTTGCTTCTGAATCAGGTCTTGAAACTTTTCTTTTTGCAAAGCATTAAATTCTCCAACACTTGATTTGAAGGATAATTCGAATGCACCAAGAGCCTCACGTTGTTCCTTAGAAGTAGCCCGCAGCGTATCAAAAACCAAACTAAACTGCTGAACAAGCCCTTGTGAAATCTCCTTTCTATTAGCTTGCATTTGATCATCAAGCTCCCTTCTAAGTGATTGAATCACATCTTTATCATCAGACTTAAGGCTAAAAGAACGGTAAATCAAAACAAACAAAAGAACCAACTGAATGGCACAAATGAGCATCAAAAGATTATCTGTATGCATAGCTATAATAATTAGGAGCACTAAAGTAATCTCGATCTGCTTGTATACCTAGGAATGATAGATATTCTGCGACAGTCTCTGTCGGTCTTTCTTCCATAGGTACATGGCCTGTATGGTTGTATATTTTGACATATGCCTCTGGAAGCATCTTTTTAAAATGATCAGCATGACTTACTGGTATCCAAGTATCTTGCTTGCCCCACATGATCATGATGGGCATCTGGAGCTTATCTACTTCAATCACATACGGAGACTGATTGGACATTCTATCTAAAGTAGCTTGTCTGTTACCTTCTCGTCGCATCAGCTCGTAGTACCGTGTCACCTGCTCATTATGAATTTTAGAATCATCATAATAGACTTGCCTTAAATTAAAGCTGAACAACCACCTAGGCGTACATTTCAAAAGTATCTTTGAAGCCAAAGGACTATTGGCAATTTTAAAAATAGTAGGTCTTGATTTTGATTCCTTCTCCACTATTTCAACATTATCATTTTCTGACTGAAGATTGAATGCTCCTGCTGCATTGACTAGGTTCAAAGTAAGGACTTGATCAGGAAATGTAGAAGCTATCATCATCGCTACTGCCCCACCCATTGAGTTTCCTACGAGATGATATTCCTTTATTTCCAATTGTTGTGCAATGCTAGCTACTAGCTTTGCATAATCGTGTATTCCATAGCGCTTTTCAGGATCTGGTCCAGTAAGTCCGTGACCAGGGAGATCAATCGAGACCGTAAGAAAATGTTGTGACAATTCTTTTTCCCATTCTTTCCAACAATGTAAGGATGAGAAACTTCCGTGTATTAGAAAAATAGCCTCCCCTTTGCCTTTGATACTTACATGGACGGGCACCTGATCTACGGTGATCATGTGACTGTACTGATCCATATAGCGAGGTGCTAATTCATCCAGGGTTAGATCAGATCTATAGCTTGCCATCAGTATAATTGCGATCAGAAGCAAAAGACTTAAAAGTCCCTTTGCGATTAGTAAACCTATTTTTTTCATGCTGCTGATTGGTATAGTTGTGATGGGAATAAAGGATGATGAATCAATTTTACTTAACTTCACTGATTGTCTCAAAGTTAAAACTTGTTCCAAGTTTATGATTTATTAAAATCCAACTTTAGAAAGAGCAAAGATTACAAACTCTCATGAGTGGAAAACTGAATTTTGCAATTGAACTGGAAAATGACCGTTTTAGCTTAGCTTGAGTATTGGTAATATCACACTGACTGCTAGGGACAAGCACTGATGGAACTGGGGTTAAACTACCGAGAAGCTCACGGGTTGATGATATTCACAAATTCTCACTTAATTAGTCAATAGGAACTTTCTCGGAATATTTACAATTAAATTTTGGTTGATCCCTGGCACTCGAATGATAAAATAGTCCTTGTTTCCTTTGTTTACACATTCTCCTTCCATTCCCTCTAATGCTCCACCGATGATTTTGACTTGCTGTCCAGGTGCTATTTCTCCATTATCAGTTTCTATAGCCACTCCTGTTTCTAAAATTCTTTTGATCATCTCTATTTCAGAGTCACGAACTGTAGCATGCTCGCCATTGAAATTCACAAATTTAACTGCACCTGGTGTTTGAAGGCTTTTCCAAAGATTTATTTTAGATGTTTTTACAAATAAATAACCATTGAATAGTGGGCGCTGAACTTTCTTTTTCCTATCACTCCACTGCCTTAACTCTTCTACTAAAGGTAAAAATACTTCAATGTCTTGATCTTCTAACCTTTGAGCTACTTTCTTTTCAGCCCGAGCTGTTGTGTATAATACAAACCAATGTAAATCTTCCATATTTTCGTAAAGTACAAAAATAAAAACCCTTGAGATAATATCCCAAGGGTTTAATCATTTAAAACCACCAACCTTTATTAAATCATGTTATTTGAATCTACGCAAAAACATGTTCAATTTGTCTGCCAGTAAATACATGACAGGTACGATCACTAACGTAAGAAAGGTAGCAAAGGTTAACCCAAATATTACAGTCCATGCCATTGGGCCCCAGAAGTCTGCATTGTCACCACCAATGTAGAATTGTGGGTCAAATTCAGATAGCATGGTAGCAAAATTGATGTTCATACCAATAGCCAGTGGAATCAAACCTAACACAGTAGTGATAGCTGTAAGTAGTACAGGTCTCAACCTTGTCTTACCTCCTTGTACTATACTATTGAGAAGTTCGTCGTAATCTAGAAACTCATCTTCACCTAGGCCTAATTCTTCTCTTCTACGTGTTCTAACTAAGTTCGTATAATCGATCAATACTATGGCATTATTAACAACCACACCAGCTAGCGATATGATACCAATACCAGTCATGATCACCACAAAGTCCATATTGAAAATTACCAGACCTAAGAACACACCAATGGTACTCAGGATGACTGATGCCATGATGATGAATGGTGTGGTTACAGAATTGAATTGCGCCACGATAATCAAGAAAATCACAGACACAGCAATAAAAAGTGCCCTCATCAAGAATGCTTGTGATTTTGCTTGTTCTTCTTGCTCACCAGTGAACTTCACCGTAATTCCATCTGGCCTGTTATGATTAGCTGCCAAATCTTTCAATTGATTATTGATCTCTGTTGGGTTGAAGCCATCTGTAACATTAGAGAAAATGGTGATAACTTTCTCCAAATCTTTTCTCTTGACAGAACCGTATGTTGAACCATATTCAAGTGTAGCAACAGCAGAAATTGGAATTTCCTTTTGGTTTCCAAATTTATCTCTGAAGTTGATTTTTTTATTGATCAAAGAAGTAATATCATATCTATATTCATCTTTCAATCTTAATTGAATAGGATAGTCGTCTTCTCCTTCTTTGTATTTGGATACCTCCAATCCAAAAAGAGCAGTTCTCAGCTCATTTGCAATAGTAGAAGTAGAAAGCCCAAATCTTCTAGCCTTCTCTCTGTCGATGTTCAATATCACTTCTGGGCTACCTAATTCCAAATCTGTCTTCAATTCTTCTATTCCTGGAATATTTGCAGATACCAGATGTTCTCTAAATTCACTTACATAAGCAATCAGCTCTTCAAAATTCTCTCCAGCAACTTCAATATTTACAGCCTTACCAACTGGAGGACCATTCCTTTGCTTGTCTACTGTGAACAATACGCCTGGGTATTTTTCTACCAATTCACGGATTTCTTCCATTACTTGATTGGTATTTATTCCATTTCTGAATTGACTTTCGACAAAGCTGATCGTAACCTTTGCTTTGTGAGGCGTATTGGCAATACTTGGGCCTTCTGATTCATCGCCAGTTCCTTCTCCTACTTGCGTTATGATAGATTCGATGATATCTTCATAAGGAGATAATACGCCCATCAATTCATCCTCCATAGACAATACAAAACTATTGGTAGCCTCAGTATCTGTACCTATTGGTTTTTCTATAAATACATTGACCAATGCTGGCTCATTGTCTGGGAAAAACAGCACCTGAGGTGATCTTACGAATAACAATGCAATCGATAAGACCAATAACAAGTTGACACCAACAAAGAAAACATATGGTTTCTTTCCTGCAAGGGCATAGCTCAACACACCTTCGTAAGCATTTTCAAGATATACCAAAAATACATTTTGAAACCAGCGAATGGCTTTGCGCATCACCAATACATTGAAAATGGTAAGCAAGGCTGCAATCATTGCCAAATTACCCATCACAATCCAACCGAAAATGTAAAACAGCAGTGCCAAACTAAAAAGTACTAAAGCGATGATTAATGGCTTTTTGCGCGGTCTAACTTCGTCTAGGTTTTGTATTTTCATAAACATAGAAGTCAATACTGGATTGACCACTAAGGCTACAAACAAAGAAGATGACAATACTATAATCAAAGTAATCGGCAAGTATTTCATAAACTCACCGATGATATCATCCCAAAAAGCCAAAGGTAAAAATGCCGCAAGTGTAGTAGCTGTAGAGGTGATAATCGGCCATGCCACTTCTCCAACACCTTCCTTGGCAGCTTTTACAGCTGGCTTTCCTTCCTGCATCAATCTATAAATATTCTCCACTACTACGATCCCATTATCCACTAGCATCCCAAGTGCCAAAATCAAAGCAAATAGCACCATCAAGTTCAGAGTGATTCCAAAGGCATTGAGAATCAAGAATGAAATAAACATGGAAAGCGGTATAGCAATACCTACAAATAGGGCATTCCTAAATCCAAGGAAAAACATCAATACCAAAATCACGAGAATTACCCCAAAAATGATACTATTCTCAAGATCGTTTACCTGCGAGCGAGTTTGCTTAGATTGATCATTGGTGATTGTGATTTCTAAGTCTTCAGGAAAGCGATTACTTTGGGCCCTTTCTATCAGCTCTTTGATTTTATCAGAAGCATCCAGTAGGTTTTCTCCACTTCTTTTGACCACATTGACCGTGACCACTGGCAGTTTGTTACTTCTGGCATATGAAGTTCTTTCTTTGAAGGTATCGCTAACTTCTGCGACATCACGGAGATAGACAATTTTGTTATTTTCTGTCTTCACTATGATCTCCAATAGTTCCATTGGATCTTTGAATTCACCAGCTATTCTCAAAGCTCTTCGATACTCTCCTGCGAGTAGATTTCCACCAGAGATTGTTAGATTTTCTTGACTTACTGCATCTGAAATATCAGAAAAAGCAACACCAAGAGCTTCCATTTTATAGATATCAGCATCTATTCTTATTTCTCTTTCAATGGTTCCTCTTAGTTCAGCTTTAGAGATTTCAGGTAATTTTTCAATTTCATCTTCTAGGTACTCCCCGAATTTCTTCAACTCTTCCTCCGTATAATTCCCCGAAATGTTAACATTCATGATAGGGAAATCAGAAGTATTGATTTCAATTACATCTGGCTCTCTATCTAAATCTGTAGGTAATTCACTTTTAGATTTATCCACAGCATCCTTTACATCTTGAATTGCCTTGGATATTTCTACACCAGGATTGAATTCAATTACGATAGATGAAAAATCTTGGACAGATGTAGATTTGATATCCTTGACATTGTTTAGGGATTTTAGCTCTTTTTCGATAGGTCTAGTGATCAAGTTTTCCATATCGACTGGAGAGTTACCAGGATATGCCGTACCTACATATACGGTAGGGATTACAATCTCAGGAAAACTTTCCTTAGGCATTGTTCTATACGCCATCAAACCTAAAATGGTAATGATGAAGACCAATATAACAATGGATGTTTGGTTGTCAACTGAAAGTGAACTTAATCCAAACTCCCTTGTGATTTCTTTTTTCTTTTCTTCTTGGTTGGACATAAGAAAATTATTCTGTGATTTTTACGGTGAAATTATCCCCAACTTCTCTAAAACCCTTATCTACCAATACTTCCGAACCATTCAATCCCTCTTTTACTTCAGTAATTTCTTTGTAAGTCATTCCTCTGGTGATGTATCGCTTTTTAGATTGCTCATTTTCAACTACAAAAACATAATCTCCCTTGCTATCTTGAAGTATAAGGTAGTTTGGAACAGTGATGGCGTTATCCTTTTCATAATCATTGATTTTCACTATTGAAATCATATTAGGTTTCACATTTTCCATTCTTGGTAAGAATACTTCCACTTTGAAGGTTCTGTTGTTTGGATTGATTACAGAGCCTACGGACGACACTTTAGATTTCAAGGTCTGTTTTATAGAAGGAAATGCAATCTCGACAGAATCTCCTTTGCCAACTATACCAACATAGCGCTCCGAAACATCAGCCTCAATAAATAAATCACTCTCTCCGACAAACTGAAACATCGGCGTACCTGGCTGAACCAATTCACCAAGACGGACATTCACTGTCTCGATCGTCCCTGTAAAAGGAGCCCTAACTTTGGTTCTGTCCAGTTGGGTTTTGATTCCTGAAAGGTTTTTTTCTAAGGTTTCTTTTCTATTTTTTGCTTCAAGGTATTGGATTTCAGTGCCAATTTCTTGCTTCCAGAGTCTTTCTTGTTTTTCGAAAACAATAGTCGCTAATTCTAATTGCTTCTGTACTTCATCCATGTTTCGTTCTACTGACTCAGAGTCAATTGTAGCTAAAACATCGCCCTTGTTGACACGCATACCCTCTACAGCTCTTACTTCTTGGATTCTACCAGAAACTTCACCTGAGATAGCTACATTCTTTTTGGAAAGTACGGCTCCAGTGAGTTCTATAAAATGTCTAAAGTTTTCTTTTGAAGGAGTAGTAGTAGTGATCAAAACTGATTTTCTTACGGTTTTTCCAAACTCAGGATCCAGTTTTGCAATCTCCTTTTCTAAGGCTTCAATTTCGCTATTTAAAGTAGCTACTTCCTTTCTTTTTTCTTCTAATTCGGATTTCTTCTGAGCCAATTCGTCATTACCTCCACAAGCTATAACAAGCATGGCAATAGGTAGAATCAAAAATTTCGATGACAATTTCATATATTATGTGCTTTTTTTCTTGATTAATTATTAAAGTACTCCCAATGCTTTTTCTAATTCTACTTTTGCAATCAATGCATCATATAATGCGGAGAAATAGTTCGTCTCTGCTTCTTTCAATGCTGAGTCAGCTTCTACTACTTCTAGGTTTGATCCCACACCCTCTTGATACTTGATTTTAGTCATTTCAAAGACCTCTAAAGCAAGCTCTCTATTTTCTTCTTGGACTTTGAGTATGTTTATTGCATTCCTTAAAGTTATATTTGCCTGATGCCTTTCAAGTTCAATATTTTCTTCCAAAAAGAACTTTTGATTATCTAGTTGTCTGATTTTAACCCTATTTTGCTGAACTAGATAACTTTTCCTTAGTCCATCAAAAATTGGAATATTGAGCCTTAGGCCTGCAAATGAAGATGAAAACCAACGGTCATTTTCTAATAAAGAATTGAACCTCTCAGCACCTGTCACCCTTTGAAAAGTACCAAAAGCTGCAATGTTTGGCATGTATTGAACTTGATTGTTTTTGAGCTCTAATTGAGCCAATTCCAAATTGGTGTTTAATTGGTCTACCTCTACCCTTCGATAACCATTGTTTTCAAGAAGACTGGAAATCTCGTCAAGTGAATGTATATCAGAAATGTTTTGCTCAAGCTCAATATCCAAATTGATAGGCATTCCAATTTGAACTTTTAAAAGTTCTTTACTGATTTTTTCAGCTGCATCTACCCTATCATATTCAGATTGTAAATTGTTAAGCTGGACTTTTACCCTACTTACATCAAGCTTTTCGACAAAACCTTCACCAAATAAGGCTTCAGTTTCTTTTAGAAGCTCCTTAATTCTACCTAAGTTGGCTGCTACTAGTTCTTTACGTTCTTTGTTAATTAGAACTGTGAAATAAGCCTTTTTGGTAGATTCAATGACATCAATTTCTGTTTTTTCTTTATCAAACTCTGTCAATTTCCTCAATGTCTTTGCCGCTTTAAGACCTACAAAGTAAGAGCCATTGAAAATCATCTGCTCGATATTGATTGACAAAGACGATTGATAGTTAACTGCAAATGGAATTACAGCAATGTCATCAGGCCCTCCTGAAGGTGGAGCATCTTCTCCACCTCCGCCTAAAAATTCTCCTGCTTCAGCTGGTAAGATGATCAATGGAGGCTGAATGTTCTTGGTCATTTCCAGAGTACTATTAATCTGGGGTAATCCAGCCGCTCTGTTTTCTCCAATAATACCCTTTGAGATCAATACCTCCAATTGTGCATTTTTTGCTTCTACATTATTCTCTAGGGCATACTTAATGCTTTCCTCCAAGGTCAAAGACACTACTTGGTCTTGTGCTTGGGTCACCAATGGGTGAATTTGCATCATGATTACAGCCCAAACTCCAAAAAGGAATTTTAAATTCTTACTGTTCATTGCTGGTTGGTTTTCTTTTTTAAATAAGTGTTTTTCCCTTTTTCTGTAAATAATCCAAATATAAAATGTTCGAATACTTCCATATGTAATTGACCCATGTCATAGACTGATGGTGGAAATTTTACAGGATCGAATAAGCTCGTCATTTGTTCTATACGCATTGCTGTGATGATCTCAATATTGATCTCAGGCCTAAAATATCCCGCATCTACTCCCTTTTCTAATATTTCCTTAATCTCAGCATGAATGTGCTTAGTCTTAAATTCTTCAAACAACTGCCAACATTCCGGATAATACCTTTGAATCTCGTTCAAGATAAATGGATTCATTTCTGAAAACCGCTTTCTCAGATAGTTTGATAGTTTGATCAGATGATCTATAACTTCCTCACTATTGGCTGGGAGTTCATCAATTCTACATTGATCATTTTCCAATTCCTGTTTAAATACAAATAGAACCAGCTGATTTTTGTCAGCAAATTCTTGATATACGGTTTTTTTGGATACTCCCGCAAGTCTCGCAATATCATCCATCGTTACAGACCTGATTCCATATTTCATGAACTGCTCTCCTGCCGAAACGATAATTTTTTCTCTTGTGTCCAAATCTCATTTAATTTCCCGCAAAACTGCGGAAACTTTCAATAAGTTCAAAGTTTCTTGGGTTTATTTTAGAATTAAATTTCAAAATATTAAAAAACTAAAAGTACTATAGAATAAAAAATTAGAATTTCGTGCAAATTATATATCAAATTCTTTTTTTAGGCAAATGGCACGATGATAATATTTGTATTAAGAAAATCTATTTAATGTAATCAAACCATTGGATTCCATCAATGAATTAACATAAAATACATATTAGCTCAATAAAGTTCGCTCTTTTTAATTAAATTCAGTAAAAAAAATTGACTTAATTTGATTAATGGTTTACCAAACAACTAAACCTCTAAATATCAGCATTATGAAAGTAATAAAAATTCATTTGTGACATATGTTACATTGAATCCAATTCACAAAATGTATTTTTGTATTTATTGATCAAAAATTTCGATTTGTTAATAAGCCTCAAAGCATATAAAAAAGTACTATTGGTAATCTTGACGGTTGCATTGGTAATGCCATGTACCCTAAAGCAAGAAATTAAGCTACAAATTGGAATAGCACAAAATCTAAAGCAAGAACAATCAAAAAGTAAAACAACTTGTAGTTTACTGACTACTCGAAAAGAAAATAAAAAGTCCAAAACTTATTCAGAAAAAGCGTTTAAACGCTTCTTCTATTCGCAGTTTGATAAGTTATCTTACCAACAAGTAATTACTAACGCAAACTGGATCACCAAAGAATTTTTAGATAAAAAAGAACAAACCCGATCATACTTACTTTTTGAGCAATTTTTAATTTAATATCAACCCAATTTTAATGGCTTGATTCAATCAGCTTATACTTGTTCTATTACTTGGGCATCTCAGATAGCCCCTCATTCTCAAACACATCACACCAGCGCGTTTCCAATTTTCTGTGATCCCATTATTTTGGCTTCTATGAGGAAATCAGTGTGATCAAAATCATCATGTATGAATAAAGATATCAAAGTAAGTGGCAAGTCCATACTACTATTTAGAATACTCCTCAGCGGCATATTTATAAATGCAGGAATATCTCACCTTTTGAAACCCGAATCCGTTGCAGAACGAATCCAAATGGCAGCCATGAATTCCTTTGCCACATTCTTCGGAGATCCATATTACTTGGGTTTACTTTCAGGCTATGTGCTATTGATTGGTGGGTTTGCCTTGGCCTTGGGGATTTGTGTACGTGGGGCTTCAATTGGTTTATTCCTCACTTTAATTCCCATTACGATTACCATTCAATTAGGTAATGGCATCATGCATGGACCGTTATGGAAAAATGTTGCCCTATTTGGAGGCTTATTGTTCTTCATAATTAACAATCCAGATGTTTATCGTCTATTCAATTTACAAAAATCTAAATCATGAAATCATCCATAATTATAATCTTAGTCTTAGTGGCCATAAGTACATCGACAGTTCAATCTCAAACCACACAAGAGATTCAAAAAACTGAACAATCCATCAAGAAAAACGGAAAATATGCTTCGCTGGTGATGAGAAATCAGCATTTAGAGGCTGCTATTCTGACAGGGAAATCATTTAAGAATAAAAGTAAGAAAATTGATTTCCAGATAGTAGTGTGTGGAGAATTGGTCAAGGAAATCATACAAGATACGGCTTTACAGTCCTTGATTGAAGAAGGTGTAAATCAGCATGGACTCAAAGTTTTGATTTGCGGACTTTCTATCAATAGGCTCAACTTGGACAAGGAAAAGCTTCCTCAATCAGTGACAATTACTGAAAACGGGCTGATTTACATGTTTGGCCTACAAGAGCAAGGCTTCAAAACTGTGATTCTTTAAATATAAAATTCAAAATGAAATACCTAAGTATATTAACCATATCCCTTTTCACCATGTTTTCTTGTAACTTATCAGAAGAAATGAAAACCGAAAAGATTACCATTTTACAAACTGCTGACATTCACGCTTATTTGAACTCACACCAAGAGTTGTTTGTCGAAAATAATGCTATCACATTTCGTGAGGCAGGTGGCATAGCCAGTATCAAAACACTAACTGACAGTATCAGAGCAACCAACCCCAAAGGGACACTTTTGGTAGATGCGGGAGATTTGATTCAAGGTAGTGGGGCGAGCGTAAGGTCGAAAGGAAGTATTTTTCCTCCGATAGTCAAAGCCATGAATTATGATGTGCTTATCCCTGGAAATTGGGAAGTAATTTATGGTAAGCAAGTAATGATAGATCTCTTGAATAGTTACGATACTCCAGTGATATCTGCAAACATGTTTGACGAGGGTACTGAAAAACCGATCTTTCCACCCTATTGGACCACTGAAATCAAAGGGATAAAAATTGGATTTCTTTCCTACAATGATCCCGAGATACCAGAAAGACAAAACCCTAGCTACAGCGAAGGAATTAAGTTTACTAAGGTCAGAGACAACTTAAAAGAGATGATTCATGAACTCAAAGAGAATCAAAAAGTTGATATTCTGTTTATGATCGCACATCTCGGCATCTCAAAACAATTAACTCTGGCAAATAACCCAGATGTAGAAGGTGTAGACTTTATCTTGGGAAGTGACACACATGAGAGAATCAGAGAACCGATAGAAGGAGCTTACACTAAAATCCTAGAGCCTGGTGCATTTGGATCTTTTGTAGGCAAACTGGAATTGGAAGTAAAAGGGAAAAAAATCATCAATTCAACCTATGATTTAATTGAAGTGTCTCCAGAGAACCATCCCGCCGATCCAAAAATTCAAAAAATGATTGACGATCAATTAAGACCCTATCAAGAAGAAATGCAAACAGTAATTGGCCATACTTCTGCCCCGATATACCGATACCTAGTAGTAGAAAATCCTATGGACAACTTCATCACAGATGCATTACTATGGAAAACCAAAGTTGATTTTGCTACATCTAATGGGTTTAGGTTTGGGGTGCCAATCGTTCCAGATGAAAGTGGGAAAGCCGCAATTACAAAAGCTGACTTATGGAGAATGCTTCCTGTAAATGAAAACATGAAAATCGGTAAAGCTACAGGAAAACAGATCCATGATTGGCTTGAAAAGGAAATCAATAATGTATTCTCAACAGATTATGAAAAGAGATTCGGAGGGTGGCTAGTTAGATTTTCTGGATTGACTTTAGAATTTGATAGCTCCAAACCATACGGGGAACGTATCACTCATGTTTCTATTCAAGGTAAGCCATTGGATTTACAAAAGGAATATACTATGGCCTCTTGTAATAGAACGGGAGAACCCATATCCACAATGTGCAGGATGAAAGATGCCGTCGATGTCGAAATACAAAACTACACCTTACATGATGCAGTGATAGCGTATCTAAATGCAATGGGGACAATCCACCCTAATCTAGACGGTAGGTCGATAGCGACAGATTTAGGTTCTCAAGCTTTTTCTCAAATGCCAGAAACTGGCTATAGATTCAGGTAGCAAAAAATTATAGCCGAATTTTTAAATTCTCGGATCATCTTGATAAGAACATATCTATTGTGATGATCCGAGATTTTTTATACTGATTTGGAAATATTAAACATCCTCCCCTTTCAACATTTTGTTCCAATACAGGTAAGGTAAAATATACTTTTTTAACATCCAGAGTCTCCAATGCTCTTTGGAACTATCTGAAATCAACATCCTCTTCAGCTTTGGATCAGGAGTAAACTCATTTTTATAATTGAATTCTGCAAGCACCATCTTGCCGTAACCAGTCACCAAAGGACATGAGGAATAGCCTTGATAACTTGCATTGTCAGCCATTTCCCCCTTGATCAACTTTATAATATTGTCTACTACAATTGGGGCCTGCTTTCTGATCGCTGCCCCAGTCTTGGCTGTGGGCAATGCTGCAACATCCCCTAAGCCAAAAATATTTGGAAAACGCTTATGCTGCATGCTATTGATATTGACATCAAGCCATCCTGTGTCATTTACAAGTGATGAGTCTTTGACAAATTTAGGTGCTGTCTGAGGTGGAGCTAAGTGGAGCAAATCAAATGGTATTTCTATGTGTGAATCACCTTTAAGCTTTTCACCAAGTACATTCCCTTCATTTACAACACATTTGTTTTCATCTGGAGCTATACTCTTGAAATAAGCTATCTTTTTATTAGCATCAATTTTTACTGGAGCGTAAAATGGTTTGAAGTGTACATTGTATCTATGAATCACTTTCATCAATGTTTCACTTATTTTTTTTACGCCAAATATTACAGATCCTGGAGTTGCAAATACAACATTTGACTTTTGGTCAATGCTGTTTTTTCTAAAATAATCAGCTGCCAAATACATGATTTTTTGTGGTGCACCGCCACATTTTATGGGCGTGGTAGGTTGTGTAAAAATTGCATTTCCACCTTTAAAGTTTTTGATACATTCCCAAGTATATTTTGGATCAATGTAATTGCTACATACGACACCCTTATGTATAGCTTCTTCTAGTCCCTCTATCAAAGAATAATCATAAACCAAACCTGGTGCCACGATCAAGTAATCATAGGATATCGATTTACCATCCTTGGTTTTTATGGAGGATTCTTCAGGTAAAAATTGATCTACAGCATTTTGAATCCATTTTGCACCAGGTGGGATTACATCCTTCATTGGTTTGATTGTTTTTTCAAAATCGTAAGTCCCTGCCCCAACCAACGTCCAAGCTGGTTGATAATAGTGCTTATCAGCTGGATCTATGATAGCAATGTCAAGAGATTTGTCTTTTTTCAATAATTGAGCTGCGCACATGATACCTGCTGTGCCAGCACCAATGATTACAATTTGATAATGGGATTTCATACAATGATTATTTTGGATTGAGCATCAATGTATGAGTTTCTACTATAAATGATTGTGACAATTGTTACAATATAGCTTAAAAATCAAATCTGAAAATCAGATTATATGGTGGCTTAAGTTTTTCTTTTTCTCGATGTATTAATCCCGAAAGGAAGATAAAGAGGACAAAAACTAATAAAAGATGTGATTATAAAAACTATGGCAAGCAAGCCCAAAACTATTGCCAAAGTACCTGAAATTACTCCTGTATAGTACAGGACACCTACCAGAAGAGCCAAAGCAAAACGTATTGCTTTATCCAAGAAACCCATATTTTTTTTCATTATTCTATTTTTTTATTGCGAAAACCCTAATGACAGATGCTATTCCAACATGATGATCTCCTTCATTCAAGTGGATATTTTCTTCAAGTAATTCAATAAAGTCAAAGTTTTCAAAATCCTTCTGATCATATCTTTTATCCCAGAATGTTCTATCCATCTTTCTTATGTATGATTAGGATTAGTTACCTGCTACAGATGCTACATTGTGCCAGGTACCGCCATTATGTACATTTTGAATTCCACTTTGCTCTAGTATCATTTTGGCCTGACCACTTCTGTTACCACTTCTACAGAATACAATAATGCTTTTTTTACCCTTGAATTTAGACAATTGACTATCAATCCTTTCCAAAGGTATATTTACTGCACCTTTTACACTACCAGAGGCAAATTCCCCAGGACTTCTTACATCTACAAGATATGCACCAGTATCTATCAATTCTTTTAATTGCCCTTTATCCATTCCTCCTAAGAGGTTTTTAAACATTCCAAACATGCTTTTGATCTTTTATTTTTGTTAAAATCCCAATTTGCACCAACACCAAACGAGTTGGTATTGATGCGAGAATTGGGTTTATATATTATGAAACCGCTTTTTCAGCCATCCATTCTTTCATACCTGCGCTATAATTTTTCACGTTTTTGAACCCGTGTTTCGCAAGTAAAGATTGTGCGATAGTAGCTCTATCACCACTTTGACAGTGAATAACTATCTGCTTATCAGCATCAAACTTATCTAAATTGTCTACAATATGGCCAACGAAGATGTTCTCCGCTCCTTCTACATGATAGCTTTGAAACTCTGATGCTCCTCTTACATCTACAATTTGTGCATTTGGATTCTCTATATAAGATTCGAACTCCTCTATATCAATGATATCAGCTGCTTCCATTTCAATTCCGAATGCATTAATATCAGAAATGTAGCCATAGATATTGTCTAGCCCTATTCTCATTAATTTCCTTATAAGATCCTCCACTTGATCATGATCAGCCACTAAGATGAATTGCTCTTGGTAATTCAAAACCCAACCTGCCCAAGTTGCAAATGAATTATTGCCTTGGATATTTATGCTGTTTGGTAAGTGGCCTTTGGCAAATTCTGCTTTACTTCGTGTATCAATGATAGTGAGCCCATTGTCATAGGCAGACAAAAAAGCTTCTTTGGACACTTCCTTATGTACAGGTACCTCAACCAAAAGCTGCCTTTCAACTTTGTTGAGATGCTTCATCATTGCAAAGTACTTTGGAGGTTCAGGCTGACCATCCAGAAGATAGTCAATGAATCCTTCTTCGTTGTCTTCATATTGAAAAGCCCAGTTTCGAATCTTTTCATACCCGACCGTAGAGCTCGGCACAGCTCCTAAAGCCTTTCCACACGCAGAACCAGCACCATGCCCAGGCCAAAGCTGTACATATTCAGGCAGCTCCGAAAACCGCTGAACCGATTCATACATCTGCTTTGCACCTTTTTCCTGCGTACCGGTAATGCCAGCCGCTTTCTCGAGAAGGTCAGGTCTACCTACGTCACCTACAAAGACAAAATCACCAGTAAATACCATCACGGGCTTGTCCGTAGCTGGATGATCTGTAAGTAGGAATGAAATGCTCTCAGGAGTATGTCCAGGCGTATGAAGTACTTCTAAAGTGAGATTACCAACTTTGATTTTATCCTTGTGCTTCAAGCCATTGTGAGGGAATTGATATTGCCAATCTTTTCCCCCTTCATCAGAAAGGTACATTTCAGCTCCTGTCACCTCTGCCAATTCTCTTGATCCGCACAGAAAGTCAGCGTGAATATGTGTCTCAGCTATATGGGTAATCTTTAGGTTGTTTTTTTGAGCAATGTCCAGATAGACATCAATATCTCTTTGAGCATCTATTACGATTGCCTCACCTTTGGCTTGACACCCTATCAAGTAGCTCGCTTGAGCTAATGTTTTATCATAAATGTGTTGGAAGAACATGTTATTTATTTTTTAAAATTTTGAAATGCTTTCGTTTAAATACCTTTAGAAATTCTACTTTCTCTTTTAATAATGAACTCATCTTTTAGTGACTTTTGTTCAATTTTTTAGTTCTTGACTATCATATCTATATAAGTATAATCTGACTATACGCTTTTTTGCCAGCAACTTCAATCCATTGGCTCAATCGGTTGTTAATGGTCAATATCCATAAGTATCCAATATCAATTAATATCGGAACTTAGATAAATCGGGATTTTGTAATGTTATTGGCAAAGTTCCGTATATCCATAAAGTATAAATCATTAACCAGAGAACTAATACGTTTCAAATTTACATTTTACTCCATGATGAGTAAGTAACATTGATTACATAAGGATATTATAGGAACAATTCTTTTACCAAGATGTAAATACCCATTACCAATACAAACCAGCCAAAGGCAGTTTTCAATTTCCCTCCTTCTATTTTTTTGGTGAGTCCTATTCCTATGAAAATTCCAATGATTGATAGAATGGTAAATATTCCCAATAAAGACCAATCAATAGCCTCATTTCTTTGAAGATCTCCTGTAAAGCCAAGTAGAGATTTGGCCGCTATGATGAATAGAGATGTTCCTACGGCTAGTTTCATTGGCATGCGAGCAAGGATAACCAGTGCTGGGATTATCAAAAATCCACCTCCTGCACCGACTAAACCAGTGACAGTCCCTACCAAGGTACCCTCTAATAGAATCATTGGATAATTGTATTTGATCTCGGCATCTTCCGATTCGTTGCAATGTAGACAAGGTCTTATCATCGAAATAGATGCGAAAATCATCACTATAGCAAATAGAACCATCAAAGCTATTGATTTGGTGAGTACAAATGTGCCGCTAGAAAATATCACATCAGGAATGAATGGAACCAAATAAGCTCTTGTAAGATAAACAGCCGCTATAGAGGGAATTCCGAAAATAATTACCGTTTTGAAATCAACCTTCTTTTGTACCGCATTCTGAACTCCACCAATCAAGGAAGTAGCCCCCACAATAAACAGCGAGTATGCTGTAGCCAATACAGGTTCTGCCCCCATCACATATACCAAAATAGGAACAGTAAGGATAGAACCACCACTCCCAATAAGTCCTAAGGATACGCCAACAAAAACTGCCAATATATATCCGATAATTAAACTAGTCATGTATTAATGTTTTAAAATGATAGGACAAATGTAAATAGCTGATAAAAGTCATGAAGTAACTTTTGTTACATAGCATGATGAGCCGTTCATTTTTAAGAAAAAAATGTTCAATTGTGCACAGTCGTGCATGGTGAATGTTTGAAACTGGGCTAAAATGAAGGAAAAGTGTGTTTGGTATTAGACTTGCTAATTTTTAAAAAAATTAGAAACTATGCTTACATTCCTACTTTGGTGTATCTTATTTGTCATCTGCTGGCCCATTGCTATTTTGGCATTGATCCTTTATCCTTTTATTTGGCTGCTACTGCTTCCATTCAGACTATTGGGATTTGCCATTGAGCTTTCATTTGATGTTGTCAAAGGAATATTCATGCTTCCATTTAGAATTTTAGGCATTCGATGAAGCATAATTTTATGCACATCATTCAATCTTTTTATCTGGTTACTCATCCTGCCCAATATTTCGCCGAAAGCATATTTCAGTGATGAGAAGCGAGAGACGAGAAATTAGAGACAGAAACAAGAAACAAGAGCCAAGAAACAAGAGCAAACTGTCAACTAAATTCAGGACGAGACAAGAGAAAAATAAGAATCGTCACATCTAAATTTTGTGCACGAATATTCGTAGGAAGCCTATATCGCCGCACCTGTCTACCCATAGGTAGAGGCATATATCAACTGTATATCGCTTTAGCATATATCAAATTCATCCTTCACCCTTCATCCTTTATACAGAAGCAAGACAAAGTACCAAGTACGATGTATCAAGTACCACGTAAATATATCACCGCACCTGTCTACCCATAGGTAGAGGCAAATATCAACTTAATATCGCTTTAGCAAATATCAAATTCATCCTTCCCTCTTCACCCTTCATCCTTTATACAGAACCAAGACAAAAGTACCAAGTAAAAATATCGCCGCAGGCATATATCCAATGTATATCGCTTTAGCATATAACCCCTTCTTCATCCCCCAACTTTAATCCTTCCTCACATTAGGTTACTCCTTCATCACATTTTTTTGCCTGTTTTTGGGAGTTACTCTATTCTTGCCTCAGTAATCATACAAAAGCCAATGAAAAGAGAAAAGTGGACTTATTATATTTTGATAGCGATTGGAATATGTTACAGTATCATTTTAGCCTTGAGCTAACTTAAAGGCTTCTGCAAAATAATTTTCATACTTATTCAAATAAACGGAGCAAAAAATCATAAACAGCACTTAACTTAACAATCATGAAAGAGAAAATTTTACCTTTTAGACAAATAGAATGGTGGGTAGTCACCTTCCTTTTTGTCAGCATCATTTTGTCCAATGTTATGAAATCCAGTGATTTCTACTTTTCAGGAAGAGATGGCGTGGTATATTTTGCCAAATTATTTATTCCTCTGATATTCTTGGCTTCATTCTATTTTGTCCATATGAAGCTTATTCCAATTTTTCTCAGGGACAAAAAACTTTTCAAATTGACCATGTATAGTGGTTTGATAGTCTTTGTTTCATTCTTTACCGTGGGAGCATTTTCTATGGGGGCGAGATTTTCGAATGATTTCATGATGCCGTTCTACTTCAACACTTTGGCGATCTATGCTGGATACTTAGCAATAATCTATATCATCAACCAGATTTTGTTGAATAAAGATGAGATAGATTTTAGGTTTTATAATGTCTTGAGGTTTGTCTTGATTTACCTTTTTATTGTGATTTTTCTATTTCAGTTTGAAAAAATTGCAGGTGATTTTATCACGATCATATTTGTAATTGTTATCCCTGCCATTATAGGTCTTGTAATGTACAATTTTTTCTTGATCTATAGATTGAGAAATCAAGGTAGAAAAGGAGAATCTAATGCCTTCTATGTCCTTCTTATTGCCGTATTTATTGGCCTATTTCTAAGTATTGCTATTGGGAGGGATGACCCGCGGTTTCTTTTGATGGGTGTCGTCATTATCTTATCTATCGTAGCTATTCTTTTTCCGCTTTCTAACTTTTTCTTTAGAAAGTATGATAACTACTTGGGTAAGTTGAACAAATTAACTGTCAAAGTCGATCAAGGCACTGCAAACCTTTCATTTCTCCGCTCACAGATCAATCCTCATTTCCTTTTCAATGCGCTGAATACACTTTACGGTACTTCACTTCAAGAGCAAGCAGACCGAACTGCCGAAGGTATCCAAAAACTTGGGGATATGATGCGCTTTATGCTTCATGAAAATAACCAAGATCAAATACCAGTAGAAAGAGAAAAGGAATATTTGGTCAATTACATTGATCTTCAAAACTTAAGGATCAAAGAACATGATAATATCGAAATCATTTTCAATAGAACAGAAGATGGCTGTACTGGAATGATTGCTCCGATGCTATTGATTCCTTTTGTTGAAAATGCTTTCAAACATGGTATAAGTCTACAAAAGAAATCTTGGATCAAAATCAGTTTGAGGTGTCTTGAGGGATCTGTTCACCTAGATGTCAACAACAGTATTCACCGAAGCAATGATGAAGATCCAGAGAAAAAAGCATCTGGAATCGGCCTAGAAAATGTAAAACAAAGACTTAACTTACTTTATCCAAATGATTATGAACTGATGATCAGAGAGAATGAAATAGAATACTTTGTACATTTGAGTGTCAAGTTGTAGTATATACTTTGTACAAAGTACTATGTACTAAGTACAATGGAATAGGTAGTGAAAAGAAGGTTTGGTATTAAGAAAATATAGTAAAGATGATCACAGCAATCGCAATCGATGATGAACCAATGGCTTTGGAGGTAATAAAGTCTCATGCAAGCAAAGTTCCCTTTTTGAGTTTGAAAGATACATTTACCAATGCAATCAAAGCACTAGAATACTTGAAAGATAATCCAGTGAACTTGATTTTTCTGGATATTAAGATGCCCGATATTTCTGGTATGGAACTGGCTTCTCTTCTGCCCAACGACTCTTTGATTGTATTTACTACTGCTTATTCAGAGCATGCCGTGCTAAGCTTTGAATTGGATGCTATAGATTATTTGCTGAAGCCATTCAATCTAAGCCGCTTCCTCAAAGCCTGTCAAAAAGCTCAAGAGCTTATATCCTTGAAAAATGGTACACAAAGCAATGGATCTATCTTTATCAAAACAGGATATGAACAAGTCAAAATCCACTTCGATGATTTGCTCTTCTGTGAAGCAAATGGAAACTATGTCAATTTTCATCTTGAAAATCAAAAAATACTCAGTCGCTTGACTTTGGCCGAGACAGAGAAGATGCTTCCTGCACATTTTATCAAAACACACAGATCTTTTCTTGTTAATCTCAACAAGATCATCAAACTAGAAAGGCATCAAGTCAGCTTCAAAACAAAAGTAGCTCCCATCAGTGGGAGCTATTATGATCTTTTGAATGATAAACTTAATCAATCACATTCTTTCTAGACCCAAATTTCGAGTTTTTGGGTTTTTCCTGAAATTCAGGACTTCTCTCAATTTTTGGATTTTGTCTAGGTTTTATACTTGTAGCCTGTTCCTTACTTTCTATATTATTAGAGCTTGGGATCTCTTTGACATTCTGCCTAGCTCGGGGTTTTGGAGATCTTTCGGCTTTTTCAGGGTTTTTATATTGGGAATTGCCTTTTGTCTTGTGCTTAGAATTTCCTTTGTGTCTTGGCTTCGATGTAGCTGTACTGCCATAGCTTGGACCCTCTGGATAGCCTTCAGGTAAGGATAACTTTTCTATTTCCATTCCTATCAGCGCTTCGATGCGATTGAATTTGTGCCTGTCCTTATCATTGATAAAAGTAATGGCTTCTCCCTGACTATCGGCTCTAGCAGTCCTCCCTACTCTATGTACATAGTCTTCTGGATCATTTGGCGTATCAAAATTGATCACCAACTCAATTCCTACCACATCAATACCACGCGAGATAATATCAGTTCCAATCAAAACCTTCAGAGCCCTATTCTTAAATCTTGACATGATCTGCTCTCTTTCAACTTGCTCAAGATCAGAGTGAAATGCTTCTACTTCTATATCTTTTTTCAAAGCTTTATAAAGGCTTTTTACTTTTTCTTTCGTAGAAGCAAAAATGATCACTGCCTCATAATCTTTCTGCTTGAGAATATGTCTGGTCAAATCTTCCTTTTGCGCATCGTAGACCAAATATGCTGATTGTGTAACCCCTTCCGCTGTCTTACCTACAGCCAAGGAGATTTCTTCAGGGTTATTGTTAAGAAGCTTTTTGGAAAAAGTCCTGATCTTAGGTGGCATGGTGGCAGAGAACAAGATAGTTTGCCTGTCTTTGGGTAGATAATTGACTATGGTCAAAAGATCATCCGAAAACCCCATGTCTAGCATACGGTCAGCTTCATCTAAGATGAGGTGCTTGAGTGTATCTAGTTTGATTTTTCCTCCTGCTAACAAGGCAATCAATCTTCCTGGAGTAGCTACTACTATCTCAGCTCCTTGTTCCAAGGCCCTTTTTTGTTGCTCCCAAATGACGCCATCTCCACCTCCGTAAATTGGAATTGAACTGATCCCTACAAAGTACGCGAAACCTTGGATCTGTTGATCAATTTGAATCGCAAGTTCACGAGTGGGAGCTAATACTAAAGTATCAAGCTTACCACCACCAGATTGGGCTATTTTATTCAATACAGGTAATATAAAAGCCGCAGTTTTACCTGTCCCTGTTTGTGCACATGCAATTATATCTTTTCCTTCCAAAATAACTGGAATGGCCTGCTCTTGCACAGGAGTGGGCTTCTCGAAGCCCATTGCATCTAATCCTTCTTGAAGAGAAGATTCAAAATTAAATTCACTAAAGTTCAAAACTATTCAATATTTTAAGTGTATACGTATGCCCATGCGATCAAAAGAAACTGCATGGGAAGTCTTAACAATAAAGCCCACTTAGGTATTCCTTTTGCTCCTTTTTGGTACATATAAATATTTGCAGGAAACACTGCTATCAGTAATGCAATGATTCCAAAAGCTGCTAAAGACTTTGTCTCTTCAAACAACAAACCGATTCCAAGTATTATCTCAAATCCTCCTGCTAATATATTCATCAATTTTGGATTTGGAATATAGGGTGGGATAATACGCTCATACATTTTGGGTTTTATAAAATGCATGAAACCAGCAAAAACGTATAAGCCACTCATTAAATAAAGAAAAAGTGAATACATCTAAAGCTTTTGTGATTTGTATATGATTAGAATCTGCCTTAAATGTATCACAATTCTTCCAAAATTACAATTTCCACATCAAATCAGCCAATATTTTGCACTTCAAAAAAAGAGATTTACATCAGTTTTTATCATTTATTTAAGCTTCCCAAACAAAGCACTATATTTGCACTTCTAAAAATCCGAATCAAATAATCAGATGAATAATTTCATAGAAGAATTGCGCTGGAGAGGTATGCTCCAAGATATGACACCAGAGATTGAAGAACACCTTAACAAAGGTATGGCTTCAGCATATCTAGGCTTTGATCCTACGGCAGATTCTCTACACATTGGACACTTGGTGGGTGTGATGACACTTTTACACTTTCAAAGGGCAGGTCACAAGCCTTTTGCGCTCGTAGGTGGTGCCACTGGTATGATTGGAGATCCAAGCTTCAAATCGGCTGAAAGAAACCTCCTTGATAAGGCTACTTTAGATCACAACGTCACTAGTATCAAAAAACAACTAGGAAAGTTTTTGGATTTCAAACAAGGTGCTGAAAACAAAGCAGAGCTAGTCAATAATTATGATTGGATGTCTCAATTTTCATTTCTTGATTTTATCAGGGATGTCGGAAAGCATATCACAGTAAACTACATGATGTCTAAGGACTCTGTCAAAAGAAGACTTGAAGACGGAAATGGCCTTTCGTTTACAGAATTTACTTACCAGCTGATTCAAGGCTATGACTTCTTCCATCTTTGGAAAAACGAGAATGTGAGCATTCAGCTTGGGGGATCCGATCAGTGGGGAAATATCGTCACTGGTACTGAAATGATCAGAAGAATGGGAAGTGGGTCTGCTTATGCCTTGACTGTACCTTTGATCACTAAAGCTGATGGAACCAAGTTTGGAAAAACAGAAGGTGGGTCTGTCTGGTTAGATCCTGAGAAGACATCTCCTTATGCTTTCTACCAGTTTTGGCTAAATGTCTCTGATGAAGATGCCTCAAAATACATCAGGATATTCACTACCCTTGATCAAGCAACCATTGAAAGTATGGAAGTGGAACATCTGCAAGCTCCACATTTGCGAATTTTACAAAAAGAAATAGCAAAGCAAGTGACTACAATGGTGCACAGTGAAGCTGACTATGAAATGGCTTTGAAAGCTTCCGCCATCCTATTTGGAAAATCATCCACAGAAGATCTTGCTGCATTAGACGAGCGAACTTTCCTTCAAGTGTTTGAAGGTGTGCCACAAGTTGCGATCGATAGAGCTGCTTATGAAGGTACGACTTCAGTTTTGGAATTATTGGCAGAGCAATCAGGCAACGCCATTTTCCCTTCTAAGGGTGAAGCCAGAAAAATGATCCAAGGTGGTGGTGTGAGTATCAACAAAGAAAAGGTAGAAGACCCAAATGCTTCTGTTTCCGCCTCTTTGCTTCAGAACAAATTCCTATTGGTTCAAAAAGGTAAAAAGAACTATTACATCATCGAAGTTGGTGCTTAAATTAATTCAAATCAGGATTAATTCATTTAAAGAATCCAATGTTGATTAAATTGATACTAATTGATTCAAGATAATTGTTGATATTATCCGAATAAGATTATTTGCTCTTTGCCAGTGATATCAATGCATTGCCGAAATTGATTACTATTTGTCAATTCTGAAAAATCGGAACAGTTTATCCATGAATATCTTGTTCGCTTGGGCGGATCCAATATCAATTTACATCTGAATCTTGAAAATAGCTTAAAAGATTTGGCTGCTGGTCTTTGTGTATAATTCTTTAGAGACATTAATTAGCAATTTCTTAAAAATTAAAAACCACATGGTTCAAAGTCTTTTTTACTTGACTTAGAACCATGTGGTTTTCTTTTGAACAACATTCAAAAACCCCTCTTTTTCTTGGATTTAAATGTCTTTCAGCAATTCTTCGACAGCTTTTTCTAGCTGTTGGTCAACGCCTTGATCTATTTTCCCAGGCATGTTTTTCACTTGGAATTGTGGGGCTGTTTCGTTGTTTTCCATCCACTCACCAGCTTTATTTTTAGCTGAAATTGGTACCACACCCCATCTAGTACCATCTGGCAATGCTTCCCATCCAGCAAAGGAGCAAGTACCTGGAGTAGGCATACCTACAGTTTTCCCAATTTTCAAATCTGTATATCCGCAAGCAAAGCAATGTCCATCTGAATAGTTTGCTTCATTGAACATGGCTAAAGTTGGTTTGGTCCATCTGAAAGTAGGTTCATAGCCTACCTCTCTGTCTTCCGTGGCATAAGTGATGAATTTTTCTCCTGTGAAAAACATAGCCAAATCAGCAACCAAGTCACCTCCACCATTGAACCTGGTATCTACGATGATACCTTCTTTATCGTGAAACTTACCCATCATCTCTTCATAGATATTTCTATATGGGCCATCCGACATACCTGGAATATGAACATATCCGAGCTTCCCATCAGAAAGCTTCTCTACCTCTTCTTGGTTCTTCTTTACCCATCTCGTATAAAGCAACCTGTTTTCTTCTCCAAGGGTGATAGGCTTTACCGTGATTTGTTGACGTGAGTTTGACTTAGGGTCAAGCACCGTCAGAAGTGTAAACTTATCCGCTTTTCTGTTGAAATACTGTGCTACATCCTTGTCTTCAGCGATGGTCACGCCATCGATGCTTTCGATGATCATACCAGGCTTGACAGACAAAGAAGACTTATCCAATGGCGAGCCCTTGATGATTTCTGCAATCTTGATACCTATTCCTGCATGCTCATAATCCATAAAAATACCCAAAGCTGCTGTCGCATCGGCTTGTGGTACAGTCCTACTGTATCTGGCTCCAGCATGAGATACGTTCAACTCACCAATCATCTCGGACAGCATTTCGGCAAACTCATATCCATTACCAATATGTGGCAAGTATTTTTTATAAGACTCGGCTAACTCATCCCATTCTACACCATGCATATCAGGTGTATAAAACACACCCTTGGTCCTTATATTGACATGATCAAAAAGATGCGCTCTCTCTGCTTCTGTGTCCATGTCCATTTCTCCTTGAATCTTGACTGCTTCTCTCTTGGTTCCATTACTTGTGATCTTTGATATGCTTCCACCACTAAGTAGGTATAGGTTTTTCATCTCCTTATCCCATTCCAAACTACCCCCAGTTGCATCGAGCTTGAGTTCCATCTTTGTTTCTTTAGTTCTAAGATCAGTGCTCCAAAGGTTCATTCCCTTTTCAAACCTAGCAAGGTAATAAAGCTTCTCACCGTCTTTGTCCAACACCGCATCACCCAAAGAAGAAGAATGAATCGTAAGCTTGGCTTTGCGCAACTCAATATCTTCAAGCTCAATTTTTATATCTTCTACTTTCTTATCATCCTTCTTTTCGTCCTTTTTATCATCCTTCTTATCGTCACCTTTTGCAGCTTTTTCGATTTCCTTCATCAAGTCGAAGTCTTCTTTGCTCAAATTGAACTTTTCATAAGCCTCTTTGGTGAAAAACATGGTAAAGACATCATATTGAGCACCGCCACTTGTTGCAAAGCCTTTAAGACCATCTCTATCTGAGAACCAAAGCATTTGCTTTCCACCATTGACCCATCTAGGTTTTCTATCTCCATATCCAGATTTGGTCAGGTTTTCCATAGGCAATTTGCCAGAAGCATCTAGTAAAACCACTTCACCGTTTGCCATAGTCGGGCTATAGGAAGCCAATAGCCATTTGCTGTCAGGACTCCAAGTGAAGTACTGATCCCCATCTCTCATGTGCATCAGCTGCTCTGGTCCCATCAATGTGACAGCAGATTTAGTAGAAAGGTCCATTACCTTTAAGTTTCTTCTCGCTTCCACGTAAGCTAACTTTTTACCATCTGGGGATATAACTGGAAGATAGTTATCATGCTCATTTTCAACGAGTGGTCTCTCCTCAATTAAAGTACTTGCATAAAAGAAAGGCTCTTCTTTTTCTCTTGCTTTTTTGGCTTGATAGATTGTCCATTTGCCATTTCTTTCACTTGCATAGACTATGGATTTTCCATCTGGAGCAAACTGAACAAATTGTTCTTGTTCTGGTGAATTGGTGATTCTTTTGGTCAGGCCACCTTCCACGGAGGTCACGAATACTTCACCTCTAGCGATGAATGCGATCTCTTTTCCATCAGGAGAAATGGACATTTCTCTTACTCCACCGCTGATATTGATAAAGCTGTCTGGATTTTGAATCGCTTGGGTTTTGATACTAACCTCTAGTTTTTTTGGTGACTCTCCATCCTTCATAGTATAGAGCTCCCCATCATATGAAAAGGACATCAATCCCTCATCCGAAATACTTAAGAATCTTACTGGAAAGTCTTTGAAATCTGTCAATGCAGTTTTTTGAGATGGATTGGCAAGGTCCATTTTGAACACGTTGAATGAACCTTTCTCTTCGGATAGGTAATAGATTGATTTTTCATCTGGAGAAAAAACTGGATTCCTATCCTCACCACCAAAAGTAGTCAGCATGCTATGAGATTTTTTCTCAGAATCATACATCCAAATATCTCTTGTGATAGCTGATTGATGTTTTTTTCTCCACTCATTTTCACCACCTTTTTTGTCATGATAGACCATCTTACCACCATTTTTGCTCACTTGTACGTATTCAGCAGGTATAGTCCATAACTGATCTACTCTCCCACCCTTTACAGGAACTTGATAAAGCTCAGGTTGTGAACCTGTTGGATACTGTCTATGATTAGCTGCATCTTGTCTTGATCCGCCAAAGATCACACCTTTATTGTCTGATGAAAAAGCATAAGGAAACTCATCATTTGAATGATAAGTAAGTCTTTGTGCAGCACCTCCATCTGCTGACATTACAAACACATCAAAGTTCCCGTACCTATCAGAGGCGAAGGCAATCTGCTGTCCATCTATGCTCCATACGGGCATGAAATCATGCGCTTCATGAAATGTCAGCTGAATAGCTTTCCCTCCTGAAGAAGGAATGGTATACAAATCCCCTTTGTAGGTGAAAGCTATTTGCTTACCATCTGGAGAAATGGAAGGATACCTAAGCCAATTTGGGGCATCTTGGGCAGATAGACTACCAAATACCCCACAAAGCATAAGTGAAAAACAAATTTTAATTATTCTCATATATTTAGGTTTTATTTTTTGCTTAAAATTAAACATTTTGAATAAGCCGCAGCTTGAAATTACACTAGTGGGATTTATCAGAATGCTGGTGGAACTTCAAAGACCATTCTTGCTTCGGAATTGGGATGTGTAAATGCCAGATAAGCTGCATGTAGGCAAAGTCTATCAGCTTTTCTTCCATACAAATCGTCTCCAACTATGGGTATGCCCAGTCCTGAATCGTGTGCTGCATGTACGCGAAGCTGGTGTGTTCGACCTGTAATTGGATAGAATACCACACGCGTTTTACCATTTTTCCTATCTATAACTTCATACTTTGTCTCTGCAGGCTTCCCGTATTCAAAGCATACTACTTGCCTAGGTCGATTATCCAAATCCACTCTCAATGGTAAATTAATCACTCCTGAATCTTGTTTAAGCTCTCCTTCTAGCAAGGCTATGTATTTTTTCACTACTGTTCGCTTGATAAATTGAGCTTGGAGCTGTCGGTGTGCTTTTTTTGTTTTCGCTACGAGGATGATCCCAGAAGTACTCTGATCTAGTCTATGCACCAATACTGCATCAGGATGAATGTCGCTGATACGCTTTTGTACAGAATCGACGACGTTTTTACCAGGCACAGACAGAAATTCTGCGGGTTTATCTATCAGTATCAATACTTCATCTTCATATATTACTCTGAACTCTTTTCCTTCGGCAGGATTTGAGAGCATAGGATTATCATCTACGTCTATTCCCTGAAGCATATGTCCAAGTATAGGCTCACATTTACTTCTACAAGCTGGATAAAATTCTCCATGCTTCCTGATTTCAGATTTGGGAGATCTTCCCCACCAAAACTCCGCCATGGCAATTGGTGTCAGTTGATGGGCATAAGCATAGTGGAGCAATTTAGGAGCAGCACATTCACCAGCAGCAGCAGGAATAGGCAAATCAAGCTCCTTTAGAAAAATCTGTTTCAAACTTTTCAATTCACCTTTACCATTCAAAAATTGGTATTCATCAAAAAGCCTATCTTGAAGTTTTTGAGATCTCTCTTTTCTTTCTGATTTTAAGGATGAAAGCTTCTGCTCAAATGGGTATATAGCTGATTTGAGTCTTTCAATTTCAGTAGCTAATTCAAGCTCAAGCTTACGTTGGAAATACTGCATCTTCAAACTTTCTTCACGCTGACTTTCCATTAAAATCTCGTATTGAACATCATTCAACTCTTGTACTTTTTGAGTTCGTATGGCTTTTCTTATCTTTTGAGCAGCTTTGACTTTGGCACGACCAGCTGCTATTTTTTGTGAAGCAATTTTCTGAAATTCCTCAAGCTTTTCTTTTTTATTGAGGAAATCTACATCATTTTCCAATGATTCGATGCTGCTATTCAAATCATTCAAAACTGCCTCTTCTTTCTTGAAAAAACCATCAGAAGCAAGCATGTCAAATACAGGAGGTACAAAATAGCTATGATGATTGCTATCCGCAAGCTTACCTGAAAATGCCGCAATGAATCCTAACACTCCTTCACTGTTTTTGACAACTAACACTCCAAACATTTTACCAATAGCCAAACGCTCATCATCCTGATCAAGTCCAAAGTTATGCTTCCAATCTTTTTGAATTGAGAGGTATTCTTTGAGTTTTTGGGCTGCTAATAATGAAATGACTGAAGGTTGGTAATAGAATGGGAAATTAAACTTTTCAGGTAGTTGTAGAGTTTGAATTTCCTGATCAAAAGGAATGAACTTCTTCAAATTTGGGAGTTTTGATTTCCGCAAATGTAAAAATGATTTATCGTTTATCGAAATTTTAAGATCGATCATCCAAAGTGCAAAGTAGGCAAAAATGAATGGCAAAATATACTTTGAATTTTCCTTAATATAACCTAGGATCAAAAAAATAGTATAATCAAAGACTAACCAAACAATCATATGATACAATCTGAATTAACCACCCAGAATCCCAAAATTTATATTTTTCTACCACTTTACTATACACTGTGGGCTGATAGTGTTCTGACACCATTGGAGATTGAAGAGATGAAATCGCTGATCTCCAGACAAAAATGGATCAATCCGCTAGAAAAAAATATGCTCATAGAGCATCTTAATCCAGCTTTGCCACCTAAACCAAAGTTGCTCAAGTCTTGGAAGAAAGAGATAAAAAACCTTGACATTTCCGCTGACAGTGGCTTGACCTCTATCGGTCTCAAACTGGTAGAGAAGTATGATCGTGATGCAAAATTTTCGGAAAGTGAAATTGAAGATTTTCACCGTACAGAACTTGCCTTGGGATTGCTAGGAAAAGAAGCTGGATATGCCTTCAGAACAGGACATGAGACTATCACAGCAAAACATAAAGCAAATAGTACTTTTGACATTACTGAAATGATTTCTCTTCTCGACGGGGATCAGCAAAAGGTCATACAAAAAGTAAAAAAGATAATCTCCGATCCAAGTTTTGCTTATCGGGAATATGAAAGCTTGAGTGATCAAAGAGAGCAAGTGCTCACATGGTGCAAGGTTTTGTCAGAGCATGGGCTCGGTGCTTGGGCATTCCCGAAATTTGCAGGTGGAAAAGATGATATGAAAGGATATTTCACCATCATGGAAACACTTTCCTATCATGACCTAAGTTTAGTGATAAAATTTGGAGTACAATTTGGACTTTGGGGAATGAGTGTGTTTTTCTTAGGTACAGATAAGCACCATAAAAAGTACCTCAAGGACATAGGAAGCTTGGATCTTCCAGGCTGCTTTGCGATGACAGAAACTGGGCATGGTTCGAATGTACGAGGCTTGGAGACCACAGCTACCTACGACCACAATTCTAGCACTTTTACAATCCATACTCCAAATCCTGAAGCGAGAAAAGAATATATAGGAAATGCCGCTGTTCATGGTCAGATGGCTACCGTATTTGCAAAACTCATCATTGATGGAGAAGATTTTGGAGTGAATGCTTTCATAGTACCTTTAAGAGATCAAGAAGGAAACCTTGTCAAGGGTGTACAGATAGAAGATTGCGGTAGAAAAATGGGTCTCAATGGCGTCGATAATGGCGTGATCTATTTTGACAATGTCGTGATTCCAAAAGAACAAATGCTTGATAGATTCTCTTCAGTCAATGATGAGGGGGAGTTTGAAAGTGAAATAAGTTCTGATAATAGAAGATTCTTCACCATGCTGGGGACACTTGTCGGAGGAAGAATTGGAATTCCTAGGTCTGCTCTATCCGCTGCCAAAACTGGACTTACAATTGCCATTAGACATGGAGAAAAAAGAAAGCAATTCGGGCCAGAAGGTGGAGCTGAGGTTCCTATTTTGAATTACAGAATGCACCAAAGAAGGCTAATGCCACCATTGGCGGCTAGCTACGCACTCCATTTTGGATTGAGGTATTTGACCAAAAGATTCTTGGAAAGAACTGAGGAGGAAGCCCAGGAGATAGAAGCTTTAGCAGCAGGTATGAAGGCGTATACCACATGGTTTACCACAGCGACACTGCAAGAGTGCAGAGAGGCTTGTGGTGGTAAGGGCTATCTTTCGGAAAATAGAATTGATGCCCTCAAAAACGATACAGATGTATACACCACTTTCGAAGGGGATAATGTAGTTCTGATGCAATTGGTGGCTAAAAATAGGTTAACTGAGTTCAGGCAGGAGTTTGGTGATATGAACATGTTTACCATATTCAATTACGTGGTCAACCAAGCAAAAACAAGTATAGCTGAAAAAAATCCATTAATCATTAGAAGTACCGAACAGGCTCATTTATTGGATATGGATTTTCACCTAAGTGCATTCAAGTACAGGGAAAGAGCTATTTTGGCAAGTGCTGCGCAACGAATTAAGAGACATATCGACGAGGGAATGGACTCTTTCGATGCTTTCAATGTGGTTCAGCATCACCTTTTGAATGTGGGTCAAGCTTATATAGAGAGAATAATTCTCGAGGAATTTCAAAAGGAAATCATTGTCACATCAAACTATGGTGTCAAAACAGCACTCACTCAGCTTTGTCAATTGTTTGCATTGCATACAATCGAGAAAAATCGAGGTTGGTATCTAGAGCAAGGGTATATGGAGGGCGTCAAAACCAAAGCAATTCGGAAGGAAGTAAATCAGCTTTGTTGGGAAATTAGAAAGAATGCATTGGCTTTGACCGCCGCGTTTGATATTCCGGAGTCTTGCATAGCTGCTCCAATAGCAAAAATTTAAAAATTTCATATCTATGTCATTTAGTCTTGACCTGCGGGGTTTTCTATCAAAAAGTGTATGATCGAAATGAATGCCTATCCCCTATACATAGCCCAAACAATACAGGTATTATCTTCTTGATTAAAAGACATAACATTTCATTGATTAATAGTTTAGGAGAAATTAGAAAAATAATTGATACATTCGATTTCTAATTTCTCTTATTTCTATGAAAACTAACCTAAAATTAATCCTGCTCCTAGCTGTATTCTGCCTAACTGCGAACTTCAGTGTACACTCGCAAGGAATCTATACCGCTCGTGGGTATTGGGAAGAGTCAAATAAACCAACCTATAAGCAAATCAAGCATAAACAAACCGTGGGAGACACGCTTGACGCAGAAGAACTTGATTACTTAAATGATTTTGAGCTTTTTCTATTCAATTACTACAATAAAATGTCTACCGAAGAGCAGAATCTTTATCAGAAAATGAAGGAGCAATGGGACAGAGAAAGTAGTAAAGTTACAACTTCAATTAACTTGGTACGAGAACCAAATGACTTTGAATGGAGACTTAGAGAGCGATTTGTTAGTATAGGATATGGAGTCTACTACGGTAGTACAATGTTATCTATATTTCCAATAGAAAGTGCTGGAGCAGCTGGAATCCCATTTATCACTGGAGGTATGTGGGCTCTAGGTCCGCTGATCAATCCCAAGAAATTTGAAGGAATCGATAGGTCGGTAATCAGAGCAAATAATTCTGGTAGGCTATTGGGATTAATTTTTGGTGCTTCTCTAGGCCTAATGGTTGGTGGAAACAATGGAGACCAAGTAAGAACCACATTCATTGGCTCTACCATAGGCAGTATAGGGCTAGGAGAATATGCCTTTCAATTACAAAAAAAGCGGAGGTATTCTGAGGGACACATTGAAATCATGCGACACCATGGGCTGCTAGGTAGCTATGTGGGGCTATCTACAATAGCAGCAGGAAATGGTGAACAAGCTTGGGTTTATGGCTTAGGCTCACTACTTGGTGGAGGAGCTGGTCTGTACGCTGGAAACATAGCTTCTAGAAATTATCCTTATACCAAAGGTGATGGCAGGTATGCTACCAACATGAGCAATGTAAGTGTGGGATTGGGTTTCGCAATTGCAAATGAAATAGCTTTTAATGGATCTGAAGGAAGTGGTTTGGCTCTTATTCCTGCTGGCTTTGGGATCATTGGAACATATTTGGGCCAACGAAAAACACAAGGAGTAAACTTAAGTGCAAAGCAAGGTAGTACCATAAATTATGCTTCCACAGGAGCGGCATTTGTAGGTGTGGGTATTGCTGCACTAGCGGAAAGCGAGTCTGCAACGGTCTACCTAGCACTTGGATCAGGCTTTGCGCTAATCACTCAAGAGTTTCTTTTTCATAAATACAAAAATGAAAATTTGAGTCTTAAAGGGAATTTAGGAAAGGCCGAAAAAAATAACATAAAGTATAGCCTAGATTTCAATCCTGAGAATTACTTTTTGAATCAGCAGTTACAAGCTAAGGCCAATAACTTTAGCAATTATTCTCAATTATCAAATCCAGTTGTGAATTTAAATTTTAAATTTTGATAAAGCCGATTGATTACATTAGAATTGGTTTTTGGCAATTGGAGAGAGACTTTGAAGCTATTCAAAGTCTCTCTTCAGTTTAATCTACCAGATGATGGATATTTGAAATGTCTAAAAAATGACTGGTGAAAAAAAAAATTATGGTCATGTGATAATATCTACCTATCAAGGACCAACAAGTATGATCAATTTTCCTTTTGTGACAATAGAGACTTGGCGATTTTTTTTTCACAACAATGTTCACATATAGTTGCTTTTTTATTTATTGACAAAGCTCTTCTCAATGCCTCCTTACCATTGTTGAATGGTCCTAAATAATCACGATCCAAAGCATCAGGAAGAAACGGACATTCCTTTTCATGGATTTGAAAATTACCGTTTTCATCACTAATACTACTTAGATAAAAGAATTTCATGTTTTCCTAGTTTAGACTCGAAATTTACCGATAAGCATTAAGCCAAAAAATACCTAGAAGTAGGTATTTTTTGGCTTAATATTTGAAAAGTTATATCATTTATTTGAAATATCATTTACCCAAAGAATATTTTGAATTTAATATTGCTTTAACATTTAAAAAACTTATCAAAACAGACAATAATACCAAATATTAGGGCTTTCATACACAAAATACTTTCAATGATTTCGTAATTTCAACTTAAAAACTTAATGTTTTTAGCAAAATTGGTCTTTAGCATGGATAATTATCTGTTTTTTCAAATATTTCATCTCTTCTTTCTTAATTCGATCACAGTAATTTCAGGCCAAATTCCAACCCTTCCGGAAAAGGCATGGAATCCAAATCCTCTGTTAACATATAGAAATCTTCCTTCATGGTCAGTCAGACCTGCCCAGTTTGGATACCTATACTGAACAGGACTCCATTTGATGATAGGAGTTTCAATTCCAAACTGCATCCCATGAGTATGACCTGAAAGTGTTAAGTGGATTTTCCGAGGCTCAACCTTCACTTCATAATCCCAGTGGGAAGGATCATGAGAAAGTAATATTTTGAAATCTTGAGGATCTACTCCCTCCAATGCTTTTTGTAAATCTCCTTTGGATTGAAAACCTTTGCCCCAGTTTTGGACACCCACCAAAATGATATGTTGTCCGTCTTTTTCAATAGTGACGTGTTCATCAATCAGAAGATTGTACCCTAGCTTGCTATGCTGATTGATAAATTTTTTGAAATTCTCAGCCTTAGCATCTTTACTTTCCCAGGAAACATAATCTCCATAATCATGATTACCGATAATAGAGAACTGACCGAATGGAGCTTTGATTTTATTAAAAATATCTATCATAGGATCTATTTCACTTGCTTCATGATTTACAAGGTCTCCAGTAAATACAAAAAGATCAGATTGCTGAGCTATAGCCAAATCAACTCCTTTTTTAACAGCTTTCATATCTTTGAAGCTACCTGCATGTATGTCAGACAACTGTGTAATAGTAAAGCCATCAAAGGCCTCGGGAAGATCATCGAAATAAATAACCTCTTTATGAACCGTGAAATTGTATTTTCCTTTGGTGATACCATAGACAAAACTTGTCAATGGCACCATAGATATTGCTAAAGCCAGCATACTCAACCATTTCAGTCTTGAGGGAAAGCTTGTGGCTGATTTTCCATTCATCAAAAGAGAAAAACCTGCTTGAATATTTCTGAAAATATCTTCTCCAAAAAGAAAAACAGTACATACCAATTGTGTCACCACGATTGTTAAAAACACATTCAGTACATGCTGATGTGCATAAGATATTTCCCCTGCTTTGAATATTTGCTGAAAGGTGTAAACTACCCAAATAGAAACACCTCCAAATATCAGCCAGTAGAGCAGATTTAGAACATGCTTTGTCCTTTCCGAATCCATGCCTGATAGAATTGTTTTATAAGCTTGGAAAACATACCAGTTGAGAAAGGTAGAAAATAAGAAAAGCGCAATAAGAAAAATAAGACCTCCTACTTGATTCATATTTTAAATTATAAATTGTACGAAGTCATATACAGAATTTCAGCTGTATTGGTTCGGGTACGACGTATAATATTATCTAAATATGATAAATATTCACCTCAGTTTTCAGTTTGCTGGATTTACTTCCAGAATAAGAGCCATAGATTGGCATAGTCAACAATGGATCATGGCTACATGCTAAAGCAATATAAAATTCATCGGTAAATAGACCTAAGCTTGGATCTAAACCTATCCATCCTGCACCTGGAAGATAAACTTCCACCCAAGCGTGTAGCTCATGACCTGTATCTAGCTCAGGATTGTATGCATACCCACTTACAAACCTTGAAGCCAAACCTTTGGTTCTTAGCATTTGCATCAGCATCCATGATAAGTCTCTGCATGAACCAGATTTAGAAGCAAAAACAGATCTCAAGGAGAGGATTCCCTCCTCCTCTCTCAATACATGATTCCATTTACTTTTTATACTAGCTACCAAATTGGTCAAAAATGAAACTAAGTCTGTAGAGCAATTCATCTGTAAATCAACATACTCCAGCATAAAATTGGAATCATTATCTAAAATCAAATACGGTCTTAATGCTGGAAGTTCTCTGTTGTCATATTCGAATAAACTGAATGGAAACTCCAATCCTTTTTTCAAAATAAATCCAAAAGGATTGAAGGGTAGTAATTTTACGCTGATCGAAGATATGATCTCTAGTTTTTGTGTATCGTTTTGAAACCAAATGTTATAATAAGTATTACCTTCAGCATTTATTCTTTCATATTTTCCTTGAGGACTAGGAGATACTTTCAAACTAGACCTGAGAATTTTGATATATGATCTATGCTGAGGAAACATCAAAATATCATGCGGACCAAGAGTAACTTGTTCCTCATAATGATAAACTGACTTGTGTTCAATTTTTAATAATTTGTCCATTTCACACAATGGACACAGTGTCATCAAAGGCTTTCTTCAAGATATCAGCAGGTAGCTCGCTTATAGCTTCTCTGATTCTTGAATTCCAAAACTCAGAAATATGAGCCAGTTCAGCTTGTTCGAAGCGCTTTTCGATGATTTGATAACTATCATTTTCCAGAATCACCGTATCAATAGGGAAGTCTACATCATTTGCTGAGATTCTGGTAGCATCGAAGGCCAAAAAGGCACATTTCAAAGCATAATCTAATGATTCTTCATAATTCAACGAACGCTTTAAAATTGGATTTCCAGCACCCGAATTCCCAATTATGACAAATGGTGTACCTCTTCTGATTTCAATCCAATTCCCTTGTGGGTACAAAAGATAGAGTTTGGGTAATTTGTCATCCTCTAATTGACCTCCTATGATAGAAAATAGATTAAAAGAGAGTCCTCCTTCTTCCAAACTTTCTTTGTCTTCTTTAGCCACACGCTTGATTTGATCTCCAAACTCATTGACTGCTTCATAGAGTTTTTTGAACTTGTCATCTTGCTTTTCAATCGTTTCAGAAAAGTAGGTTATCGCTTTATCCCTCACGGACCTTAGTCCCGAGGTCATGATAAAGAATGAATGCTTTTCTTTGTTTACTTTATATACTTTTTTGGAAGTGGTAGTTTCATTTCCAGAGGTAATTCTTGTATCAGAAAGACCTATTAAACCATGTTTGGTTTTGATTCCTAAGCAAAATGTCATTATTGTTCCATTTGTTGGATTGCAAAATTATGTTTTATCTGGAAAAAGTTTTTATCGATTTCATTTGAAATTTTAATTATTTTCAACTGAACTTCATCAAGATATTCATGTAACCCTGTATTGATTACATCTGTGACATCATCGAACTCGAGCTTTGATCTCAATTCGCCCATGACTTTTTCAGAAGTATTTCTTCCTCCATTTCTTCCTTCTGTAGAGATTTTATAAAGTGATTTCTCTGCTTCCACCAAGCAATAGTATATGGATCGTGGAAAAGTTTCATTCAAGACCAAAAATTCCACGACATTCGAAGAATCTATATTCCCATACAATCTTCTGTAAGTATTGAATGCAGTCACTGATTTCAACAAGGCTGTCCAATGCAGAAAGTCTAAAGGAGTACCTATCATATTCGGAGAGGGTAATAGTATGTGATATTTCACATCCAAAATCCTACTTGACATATCGGCACGCTCCAAGTACATTCCTAATTGTCGAAAATGCCAACTTTCTGATCTAGCTACAGTAGATTCCGCTAGCCCGTATATCAATAGAATCTGATTTTTCACTGATTCGAAAAACTCCCTTAAATCTTCGGCCTTCCATTCTTTTTTAATGGCTTTCTTTTTTACAAAATGATAAAGTTCATTGAGCTTTTCCCAAGTTTCTTTGGTCAGATTTTCTCTTATAATTCTTGCATTTTCTCTTGCAAATGTCACCGATGAAATAATGGAATTCAAGTTTTCTACATCAAAAGTCAGGAAGTGTATGACTTGTTTCCGATCAAAATTCAAATTTCTTGCCTTGAAATTTTCAAAAGAACCTGTGGCCTTAACTAATGGTTCCCACTGTTCATTCATATCTGGGGGTAAATCCATAGAAAGATTGATATTCACATCGATAAAGCGAGCATAGTTTTCAGCTCTTTCCAAATATCTTCCCAGCCAATATATTGAATTTGCGACTCTACTTAACATATTAATTATTTGTATAAAACCCAAGTATCTTTACTGCCCCCACCTTGAGAGCTATTTACTACCAATGAACCTCTTTTCAATGCTACTCTTGTAAGTGCACCTGGTATCACTTCTATATCTTCACCATAAAGGATATATGGTCTCAAGTCAACATGCCTGCCCTCTAATCCCTGCTCTGTAAGTGTAGGAACTGTCGAAAGGGATAGCGTTGGTTGAGCGATATAGTTATTGGGGTTGTTTTTGATGAGTTCACGGAATTTATCGTGTTCTTCTTTGGAAGCTTTCGGTCCGATCAGCATACCATATCCACCCGCTGCATTGGTTTCTTTCACGACCAATTCTTCAATATGCTCCAAGACATACTTACGATCATTTTCTTCCCTGCATAAATATGTGGGCACATTTTTCAGGATAGGTTCTTCGTTGAGATAGTATTGTATGATTCTTGGAACATAAGCATATACAGCTTTGTCGTCTGCTACACCAGTACCTGGAGCGTTTGCAAAGGCTATGTTTCCTGCTTTGTAAGCTTCAAATACACCTGGAATTCCCAGCATAGATTCTGGATTGAAAGTGAGAGGGTCCAAAAAAGTATCATCTATCCTTCTGTAAAGTACATCAATTTGTTGAAGCCCTTTGGTAGTTTGCATATAGACTTTCTTGTCTTTGACTATAAGATCTACTCCAGACACCAACTCTACTCCCATCTGTAGTGCTAGGTAAGAATGCTCAAAATATGCGGAGTTATATATACCAGGAGTCAAAACACCCACTACTGGTTTGTCTTTCTTGGAAAGAAACTGGAGCATTTTGAGCAGTTTGGCAGGGTAATCCGATACAGGCATGACACCTAGTTCGTTGAATAAGTCTGGATATGCTCTTTTGATGATTTCTCTACTTTCTAGCATGTAGGACACTCCAGAAGGACACCTCAAGTTATCTTCTAGAATATAATAATCTCCAGACTTGTCCCTTACTAAATCTGTGCCTGTAATATGACACCAGATACCTTTTGGAGGTGTCATCCCAATACATGGTTCTAAATAATCTTTACTATTCAAAATCAAATCCTCTGGAACTATACCGTCCTTGAGTATTTGTCGGTCATTGTATATGTCTTGCAAAAATAGATTAAGGGCCTTGATTCTTTGCTTCAGGCCTGATTCTAACATTTGCCATTCTGAATTTGGAATTACCCTAGGTATAATGTCCAAATGCAAAATTTTCTCCGTTCCTTGACTATCATGGTAGACATTGAAAGTCATACCCATAGCAACTTGAGTCTTGTTAGCTGAAAATTGTAATTGACCTAATCTTTTGGAACTCGTTTTTTTGATCAAACTTAATAATTCTTTGTAATGAGCTCTACAGGTACCTGCTGTATCAAACATCTCATCAAAATTTGCACTAAAATCGTAAGATTGTATATCCATAAAATTTTCTATGTTTAATTAAAAATCTGATCAACAAACTAGCTAAAAATTATCAATATTCCAAATTTTTAGAAATTTACCTTGACATATTTCTCATAGAATTTGGAAAATACTTTCAGTAGAATTTCAGTAAAAACTTAGCTAAACCTTAAGTATTCTCCCAATCAGGTGATCATATAATAAAGAAAATCGCAAAAAAATGGATCGCAGGTAAATCCCACGATCCTCTTGAATTTAATGCCGAATAATTTTCTACTTCATTTTTGAAAATACTTGCTTTTAGCTTATGGTAGAACCACTTGCTGTGGATTGTCCTGGCTGAAGAAGTCTTAAACTTCCATCTTTATCTTCAGCCATTAGGATCATACCTTCGGAATCTATTCCCATCATCTTTCTTGGCGCCAAGTTGATAAGCATAGTTACTTGCTTACCTATCAAATCTTCAGGTTTGAAATGTTCGGCAACACCACTCAGTACAGTTCTTTTTTCAAGACCTGTGTCTACAGATAGTTTTAGAAGCTTTTTAGATTTTGGCATAGGCTCTGCATGAAGTACCGTCACTACCCTCAAGTCTAATTTTGCAAAATCATCGAATGTTATTATTGGCTTCATCGCTGGAACAGAAGCATTTGCAAGTTCATTTTGCTTTTTGGCTTCTAGCAGCTTATTTACTTGCTTTTCTACTGTTTCATCCTCGATTTTTTCGAAGAGCAATGAAGCTGCGCTGATAGCATGACCTGCTTTGAGCAAGGAGTCATTAGCTGAATCAGACCATTTCAATGACTCTAGGTTGAACATTTCCAACATTTTCTTAGAGGTAAAAGGCAAAAATGGATCTGCTACAATTGCCAAATTTGTCGCAATATTCAATGCTATATTCAGGATAGTCCCTGTTCTTAACTTATCCTCTTTGATCGTTTTCCAAGGCTCTGTGTCTGCAAGGTATTTGTTACCTAGCCTAGCAAAATCCATGACATAGGATAATGCCTCTCGGAACCTGTATCTTTCAATTGAAGCAGCAATTTTTTCAGGAAATCCTACCATTGACTCCAGTACTTCTTGATCATAGCCGTTAAGTTCTGATCTTGAAGGCACTACCCCATCAAAGAATTTATGTGTAAGTACTACGGCTCTATTTACAAAATTACCAAAGACTGCTACTAATTCTGAATTATTTCTTGCTTGAAAATCCTTCCAAGTGAAGTCATTGTCCTTAGTTTCTGGTGCATTGGCAGTAAGCACATACCTCAAAATGTCTTGTTTCCCTGGAAATTCTTCAAGGTATTCATGTAGCCAAACAGCCCAATTTCGAGATGTTGATATTTTGTCTCCTTCTAAGTTTAGAAACTCATTAGCAGGCACATTTTCAGGTAGCACATAGCCTCCATGTGTCTTCAGGATGGCTGGAAAAATTATGCAATGAAATACGATGTTATCTTTTCCGATGAAATGAACCAACTTAGTACCATCTTCTTTCCAATAAGGCTCCCAGTTTTTCCCATTGGCTGCGGCCCATTCTTTGGTAGAAGATATATAACCTATAGGGGCATCAAACCATACATAGAGTACTTTACCCTCTGCTCCTTCAATCGGAACAGGTATGCCCCAATCCAGATCCCTAGTCATAGATCTAGCCTGTAAGCCTTCCCCTGCCTCTAACCATGAACGGCATTGACCCAATACATTGTTTTTCCAATCATCCTGATGATCCTCAAGAATCCATTTCTTTAGAAAATCCGTGTATCTGGCCAAGTCTAAGAACCAGTGCTTAGTTTCTTTTAAAACTGGCGTATTACCACTAAGTTTTGATTTAGGGTTAATTAATTCAGTTGGACTGAGAGAGCTTCCGCACTTTTCACATTGATCTCCATAAGCACCTTCATGACCACATTTGGGACATGTACCTTCTATGTAGCGGTCTGCTAGAAACTGTCCTGCTTCTTCATCATAATATTGCTCTGTGGATTGTTCCAGAAATTCGCCTTTATCATATAAGTCCTTAAAAAATGCTGATGCAGTCTCATGATGTAACTCTGAAGAAGTCCTTGAATAATGGTCAAAGCTTATTCCGAATTGCTCAAAGCTATTTTTCATCATCTCATGGTACCTATCCACCACTTCTTGAGGACTGATACCTTCCTTTTTAGCCTTGATAGTGATGGCAACACCATGCTCATCAGATCCGCATACAAAAGCCACATCTCTATTCTGTGACCTTAAGTACCTGACATATATGTCTGAAGGAATATAGCAACCTGCCAAATGTCCAATATGTAGTGGTCCATTGGCATAAGGAAGTGCCGCCGTTACTGTATATCTTTTGAATTCATTCTTATTCATAGCGTGCAAAGATAGAAAATTTGGTGATTCTCTTATTTTTATGTTATCAGGAAATTTGGCTAGTTAAGCTTGTATGTATTCTTCTCTTCCTTCATCTGTTAATATACCTTGATATATAATCTGTATAGCCTGATCAAAAATCTCAGAGGTTCCAAGGTTCATATTCTCTCTCATTTCTCTAGGAAATTGTGCCAAAAATTTGGGATCTATCAAGTTTTGAATGGCCGAAGCATATACCAATACGATGAGGGTTTTGTTCATTCCTTGCAATACATACCCTTTATCAATTCCCTCCTCAATGAGTCTTTGAAATCTCAAATATGCTGAATCCCTTACATAATCTTGTAACTCTCCCCATACCTCGGGTACATGCTCTCTAAGGTCTTGCAAAAGCTCTGGGTTGATTGGAGCTAGATCATTGGCCACTACGTTCAAAAATGATTTTAATTTGGCCATGAATGGAATGTATCGATTTTCCAAAATAGTTTCTACTTTTAATGAAAGTCGATTTTTTAACAAATCAAAAGAGGCCGCAAGCAACTCCTGCTTACCGGGAAAATATTTATACAACGTCTTCTTGCTCATAGCCAACTCTTGCGCGATATCGTCCATGGTTGTATTCTTGTAACCTTGGTTGATAAAAAGCTTGTAAGCTACGTCCAAAATCTTTGCTTCTATATCGTTTTTTTTACTCATTTTTCATCATTTCAAAACAAATATAGGCAATCAGTTTCGTAATCTTAAAATGGTTAACCTGCTTTACAGCCGAAATATCCTTTGTCCTTTCGGATACAAAGATTAATTTTGATTCTTAAGAAGCAATATACTCAAAGCTACAAGCATATGACGGCATCAGAAGCCAAAGTGAGAATCGAAGACCTTACAAAGCAAATCAACTATCATAACCATCTTTATTATCAAGAGGATAAGTCTGAAATCTCAGATTTTGAATTTGATAAATTATTAGAGGAGTTGATAGCACTTGAGGAAGAATTTCCAGAGTTGTTATCAGATGATAGCCCTACCCAAAGAGTGGGTGGTACGATCACCAAAGAATTTGAATCAGCAACCCATGAATATCGCATGTTATCTTTGGGGAATACCTATTCCGAAGAAGAGCTACTTGCATTTGACGAACGAGTTGCCAAAGGTCTTGGACATAGAAATTTTGAGTATTTCTGTGAATTGAAATTCGATGGTGTTGCCATCAGTTTGGTTTATGAAAATGGAAAGCTAGTCCGTGCTGTGACTAGAGGTGACGGCACCAAAGGTGATGTCGTCACCGAAAATGTAAAGACAATACGAAATGTTCCTCTCACAATCAAAGGAAACAATGTTCCTTCAAAGTTTGAAGTGCGAGGTGAAATCTTTCTTCCAAGAAAGGAGTTCGATAAAATCAATAGTGAAAGAGAAGCCCAAGGTGATCCACTACTAGCCAATCCAAGGAATGCGGCATCCGGAACTGTAAAGATGCAGGATAGCACTATAGTAGCAAAGAGAAGGTTGAATTGCTACTTCTACCAACTCATCAGTGATGAAGCTGACATCAATCAACATGATCAAGCCATGACCTTGTTAGAAGCATGGGGATTCAATGTATCGCCGACCTATCAAAAGTGTCTCGGAATCAAGGAGGTATTGAGTTACATCGAAACTTGGAGAGAAAAGCGACATGAGCTTCCTCTTGATACGGATGGTGTAGTCTTGAAAGTAAACGACTATGATCAAAGAGAGGAGTTGGGTTTTACCGCCAAGATTCCCCGCTGGGCTATAGCTTACAAGTATCAAGCTGAAAGTGCCGAAAGCGAGCTCCTTTCTATAACTTACCAAGTTGGAAGGACAGGTGCTATCACCCCGGTGGCTAACCTAAGTCCTGTGCTTCTAGCAGGTACTACTGTGAAGCGCGCTTCATTGCACAATGCCAATGAAATAGAAAGATTGGGACTTCATGAAGGGGATTATGTCCTGGTAGAAAAAGGCGGAGAAATTATCCCAAAAATCACGGGAGTCATCTTGGAAAAGAGAAAGAATTCGTCCAAACCAATCCAGTATATTAGTCAATGTCCTGAGTGTGGCACCACCCTTATAAGAAAAGAATCCGAAGCTAAACATTACTGTCCCAATGCAAAGCGATGCCCTCCTCAACTTTTGGGAAGAATTGAGCATTTCGTGCATAAAAGGGCTATGGATATAGACTCTTTGGGCACAGAGCGAATTCGCGCACTGATTGACCAAGGCTATATCGAAGATTTTGCTGACATCTATGAGCTTATACACAGGACAGATCAACTTCTTGGCTTGGAAATGAGCCAAGATCAATATCAGATTGCTGATGAAGGTTTGTTATATGTTGCACTTCACAAGGCATTGTTTGGGCTCACTGATGGAATAGCGCTGAGCTCAATTCAACAATTTCTAAATGCAAATTCCTCTGCTACACTTGAGCAAACTTTGAAAGCATTTCAAGGTTTTATTAGAGAAAACAAAAAGAAGGTAGCTCAGAATATAGCTACTATTCAAAAATTAGAAAGCATTCTCATAGCCTATCCATTCCCAAAAATCGAAGACTACCTACCTGTACCTGTGGTGTTAAGTTTGTTGATTGGAAAGCAAGTCGGAATGACAAGGCTGAAGGAGCTTTCTAGTCATGAACATACCATACATGGCATCATCCTAAGAGCAGACATTAGCTTGTCAACCGAACAAGAAGAAAAAATCAAAAAACTCAAATCCAATACATTTCAAGAAGGCGTAATTTCCAATATGGTAGAAGGTATCAATGCCTCCAAACAGCAAACTTTTGACAAAGTACTGTTTGCACTTGGTATAAGAAACATTGGAGAAAACACTGCTCAAATACTCGCCAAAGCATTTCCAAGTATAGATTTATTAAAAGAGGCAAGTGCCGAAGACCTTCTTGCTATAAACGGCGTTGGTGAGACCTTGGTCAATAGTCTACGAGAGTATTTTTCGGAAACTGAAAATATAGATGTTATTGAAAGGTTAAGAAGTCATGGATTGAGTTTTGAACTAGAGAAAAAAGAAAAGCCATCATTAGGCAATTCACTTAATGGAAAAAAAATCTTGGCCTCTGGAAAACTACTCCACTTCAAACGTGATGAAATCATTGATTTCGTAGAAAGCCATGGTGGTCAATATGTTAAGTCTGTTTCCAAATCTTTGGATTTTATTATAGAAGGTGAAGAAATGGGTCCAAGTAAAAAAGAAAAAGCTCAGAAACTAGGTATAAAATTGATTTCTGAAGAAGATTTCTTAAGCATGGTTAAGGTATAAGTCGGAACACTCCTCATTATTCAGTCATCTTGATTAGTTCTTATGAAAGGTAAATTGACACATACCTTTTCTGACCAAATCCTAATGGAATCTACACCATTGATTTTATTGCCCAGGTAGGATTCATAGCTTATTCAACAAGCTTTGGAGTAATCAAATATTCCCTTGATTATTTCATCAATGATCAATATCATCATGAAAATTATCAAAGACGAATTCATTAAATCAGAAATTCGAAAAACAAGACATCTCAATACTCGAAAGATTGCATTCCCAAATACTATCCATAGCGTAGGAATATTGGCCAATGACTTGCAATCTTTTGAACAAGCCAGCGATCATTTGAAAGTTTACTTTGGCGAAAACCTAAAAATAGATGGATACCATGGAAGTATCCTAGGATATGAAAATGAAATTTCTAGTCACGATTTTAGTATTTCAGGTAAGCCAAATGAAAAAATTTTGGGATTTTTATCACAAAATTTCGATTTTATTATCGTTCCAACTTTAAAGCTAAGTCCATATTTGCTTTATTTGCTAGTTAATTCATCCTGTGGTTTCAAAATAGGTTTTTATTCGAATGAAAATAAAGAGTACTTAGACCTCATGATCGAATCACAAAGCAAGGAAACCGAAACAACCATCCAACAATTGTTGGAAAATTTCTTAAAAGTAAAATCAGCATGTTGAACCTTAAAGGTACTGGTGTAGCTCTAGTTACACCTATGAATAGTGATTATTCTATAGATTATCCAGGGCTAAAGAATCTGGTAAACCATGTAATTGAAGGAGGGGCAGATTATTTGGTGGTACTAGGTACTACTGGAGAATCGGCTACACTGAGCAAAGACGAAAAAAAGGAAGTACTCAAGGCATGCATTGAATATAATTCAGGAAAACTTCCTATAGTGTATGGTCTGGGCGGTAATCATACATCGGCGGTACTAGAAGATATCAAAACCACTGATTTTAAGGGAATAGATGCTATATTATCAGTATGCCCTTATTACAACAAACCATCTCAAAAAGGGATCATTGCTCATTATTCAATGATCGCTGACGCTAGTCCCGTGCCAGTTATACTTTATAATGTACCTGGAAGAACAGTCACCAATATGACTGCCGATACTACTCTTCAATTGGCGAAGCATCCAAATATCATAGCCATGAAAGAGGCAAGTGGCAACATAGAACAATGTATGAATATAGCAGAGGGTATGCCTGAGGGGTTTTTATTAATTTCGGGTGATGATATGCTTACTACCGCTATGAATGCCATCGGTGGTTCTGGTGTGATATCCGTTTTGGCAAATGCATACCCGCAACTGTTTAAGGATATTTGTGATGAAGATTTTACAGTTTCAAAAAATGCAGTTTTCAAATTATTGAAAATCAACCCTTTGATGTATGAAGAAAGCAACCCTGTAGGCCTTAAGTATCTATTAAAATGTCTTGGAGTATGCGAAGAATATGTAAGATTACCTCTGGCAGAAGCATCTGATAGCCTCAAAGAAAGAATTTCTTCATTGAAGTTATAAAGTTTCTTCTGTTTTAATCGCAAGTATAGCAATAGGAATTACTATGCTTGCGTTTTTTCATTGTTATTAATTTTAGTTTATGCAACAGCCGCTTACACTTTTAGAATTAAATAACCTCATCAAGTCTACTCTTGAAAATCATCTTGAGGCTCAATATTGGGTGGTAGCAGAGATTGGTGAAATGAAAGTGGCTGCACAAGGCCATGCTTATTTGGAATTAGTTGAAAAAAGTAATAATCAGGTAAAAGCAAAAATTCGAGCAAACATTTGGCAATATACTTTTAGAACTGTAGCTGGGAATTTTGAGCGTATCACGGGTACGCAAATTAAAGCTGGAATGAAGATCCTTGTATCCGTAACAGTCACATTTCATGAACTTTATGGTATAAGTCTTCAAGTAAAAGATGTAGATCCAAACTTCACCTTAGGAGAGCGAGCGAGGATAAGACAAGAAATTATAGTCCGGCTTACACAGGAAGGATTGATGCAAACCAACAAGCGCTTTGCTTTGCCAATAGTGCCACAAAAAATTGCAGTGATCAGTAGTGGAACAGCAGCTGGATATGGTGATTTCATCAATCAATTGGATGAGAATAGGTATGCTTATCAAATAGACTACCAATTGTTCCCTGCAAGTATGCAAGGTGAAGCCGCTGCAAAGTCTATAATAGATGCATTGAAGCAAATAAGTGAAAGCAAATCCGAGTACGACCTTGTAGTAATCATTCGTGGCGGTGGTGCTCAGATGGATTTAGATTGTTTTGATGATTATGAGCTTGCAGTCATGATTGCAAAGTATCCCCTTCCAGTTCTTACAGGAATTGGGCATGAGAGAGATGAAACAATAGCAGATCTCGTAGCTCACACAAAAGTTAAAACTCCAACAGCAGCAGCTGAATTTATCATTTCAGGTTTTATGAATTTTGAAGATAGGTTGTTGACGCTTTTGAAAAACATAGAAAAACAAACCATTCAAGCCCTTAAGTGGGAAGATAGAAATCTACTAGATTTTGAAAACAGTATCAAAAGATTGGCTGCAATTAGGCTACAGAGTCAATCTACATTTTTAATGAACAAAGAAACACAATTAAAGACTAATGTCCTCAACAAACTCAGATTAGAAAATCATGAACTTGATAAAAATCTCAAATTGTTGGAAAAAGTAAGCAAAAATAAGTTGCAATCAGAATTAAAGCTGCTTGAAGCATTGAGCAAGAATATAATAAATCTAGACCCTAATTCCATCTTTGCAAAAGGATATACCAAATCGGAAGTTAATGGACTCCCTTTACATCAAGTAAATGTAACTAAAGGTGAAGTCTTGACTACTTTCACTTCCAATAAAAAAATAGAAAGCATCATCAATAAAATAGAAGATTATGGAAAATGAAAACCTTAGCTACGATCAAGCCATCAAGCGAATCGAAGAAATTGTTAGCATTCTTGAAGAAGGAAATAAAGGAATAGATCAACTTTCTGAGTTGGTAAAAGAAGCTTCTACATTAGTGAAGAGATGTAGAGAAAAATTAAGAAATACTGAAATTGAAATAAACAAAGCCTTCGAAGATTAGGTCAATTTGCCATTTTGGCAATCTTTTTGTAACCGTCCAAGAAATAAGCTAAATCTAAATATGAAGAAGCTTAGTTATTGAATTAAAACTAGAAATTTATGAAATTTTCTATTTACGCTTTCTCTACCTTGATGTGCATAAGTATGCATCTAATCTTAAATTCAACTCAAGTACTTGGACAAAATTTTTTCAAATACAAAGAAGCAGCAAACCACTCCATCATATTGGGTGGAGGTCCTTCCATTATCTATGCTGATAATGGAGGCAGATTTACGCAGTTTAGATTCAAATTTTACCCTTCCTTCACCCTTGGTTACAGCAAGGCAGTCAGTGATCACCTTGACGTAAGACTGAATGTGGGTCACCAAAGAATTGGTGTTCGCGAAGCAGATGATCAAAATAGAATTGATGCATGGATAGAGAATGGCTCGGCTATAGGATTTAGTGGATTTGCAAATTTTGTGGATGTCATGCCAACTTTCAAATTGATCGGCACTAAATATCCTCTGATCCGTCCTGAATTCAACCTTCATCTTGGAGCCGGCGTAGGTATTCTTCAATCAAGGACTAATCTAAATTTCGGAGATAATACACCAAATAGGTATCAACAATCCACTTCCTTTTATATCCCCATTCGCTCAGGACTCTCCTATCAATTAAATCCTAATACAGATTTGATTTTTGAAGGATCTATGTTTATTACTTTCACCGATGAAATAGATGGAAATGTAGGATTCAATAGATTTAATGATCACTTGTTTCAATTTCAAATTATGGTCAAAAGATACTTAAATTTGAGAAGTGAATATTGAAAACTCCCATAAGTGAAGACTAATGAAGTACATCTACATTTTGTTTATTTTATTGGCACTAGGGGCTTGCCAAAATATGAGTAATCATGATAGTAGTGAAGAAATGATCTCACTAACCTTGGAGGAAGCCAATCGGCTATCCAAACTGCCACTTCAGTGCATCCAGGAAGAGTATCCCAATAAACTCAACCAGACTCTTGCTTCTAAGCAATATTTGAAATCTCCTTCTGAGCTTCATCCAGCTTTCTACGGATGCTTCGATTGGCATTCTAGTGTACACGGGCATTGGATGCTCATTTCACTTTTGAATGATTTCCCTGATTTGGATCAACGTTCAGAAATCATCACAAAATTGAAGATGAACATGAGCTATACCAACATCCTCGCAGAAGTAAATTACTTTTTTCAACCTCAAAATGAAAGTTTTGAAAGAACTTATGGATGGGCATGGGTATTGAAATTGGCAGAAGAGCTTCATCGCTGGGATGATCCCATCGCAAGGGAGTTAGAGAAAAACTTGCAGCCACTTACAGATTTGATAGTCAAGAAGTATCTTGAATTCCTTCCCAAACTAATCTACCCGATTCGCGTCGGGGAGCATACTAATATTGCATTTGGTCTATCGTTAGCCTACGATTATGCTGTTACTTTAAATGAAAAAGAATTAGCAGAAATGATCAGATCCAGATCAAGAGATTGGTTTTTGGAAGATAAAGGTTGTCCAATGAACTGGGAACCAAGTGGCTATGATTTCCTATCTCCATGTTTTCAAGAGATTGATATCATGAGAAAAGTTCTAGAGCCGGAAGAGTTTGGGTCTTGGATTGAGGAATTCATGCCAGAATTAAAAGAGAAAAGCTACACATTGACTCCGGGTCAAGTGAGTGATCGTACTGATGGAAAGCTGGTACATTTGGACGGACTGAATTTCAGTCGTGCATGGTGCATCTATGGTCTAGCCTCTGCTTATCCTGACAAGTATAGTCACTTGATCCGCATCGCAAATGAACACGTAAATTACTCCTTGCCATCTATAGTTGATGATAATTATGAAGGAACTCATTGGCTAGGAAGCTTCGCTGTGTATGCTCTTCAGCAAAAAAACCAATGAGCTGGAGAAAATATATCGGTCCAGGTCCGTTGATAGCAGCTGCATTTATTGGGCCAGGTACTGTCACCATCTGTACCATGGCTGGTGTAAATTTTGGAGTGGATCTCCTCTGGGCTTTGGCACTATCTATGGTGACCACCTTGGTATTGCAAGAGATGGTCGTTAGGGTTGGATTGATAGCACATGAAGGTTTGGCTGCTGTCATCATCCGATCTTTGCCATCCAGGATATTCAAGATATTTTCTATTTCTATCATTTTATTAGCCATTGTTATAGGAAATTCAGCCTATGAAGCTGGAAATATTGCTGGTGGAGCAATGGGATTAGAGATTTTTTTCAGTAGACACACTTTGAACATAGGTCAATATCATTTCAATTTCATCAATTTTGGCATTGGTTTGATTGCATTGAGCCTACTCCTATTTGGTAATTTCAAACGTATTACACAAGCTTTGACAGCTTTGGTTCTTATAATGAGTATGGCTTTTGTATATACTGCCCTAAGCTTAGCACCTAGCCTTAATGTCCTATTTCATGGCTTTTTACCATCTATCAATCAATCGAACCTCATTACAATAGTGGCATTGATAGGGACCACGGTGGTTCCATACAATCTTTTTCTACATTCTACATTAGTGAGTAAAACTTGGAATTCTATAACTGATTTAAAGTATGCTCGTATGGATACTTTTATTAGTGTCGTATTGGGTAGCTTGGTCTCCATGGCCATAGTCATCACTGCTTCTGAAAGCAATGCATCTACTGTACTCAATGTGATGGATTTGGCAAATGGTTTAGAGATTAGTCTTGGTTCATTTGGAAAATACTTGATCGGCATCGGATTATTCTCCGCTGGAATTACTTCAGCTATCACTGCTCCCCTTGCAGGATCACTTGTGATTTGTGATCTTTTTGGGTGGCCTACAGCACTGAAGAGCAAGCAGATGAGAATAAGCATTTTTTTTATACTAGGATTAGGTTTAAGTCTGGCATCATTGGGAATTAAACCTGTCCAGTTGATCAGTACAGCTCAAGTTGCTAATGGATTATTGCTACCATTACTAAGTGGATACATTCTTTGGATCGTAAATAAAAGGTCCATTATGAATGGTTTTCATAATGGACTGGTAATGAATATGATTGCTATACCAGTGTGGTTGGTTACATTATTTTTATGCTTTTGGATACTATATAATGTGTTTTGAGAAAAATAACGTTTTGCATATTGCAAATTCAAACAAACATCAACCGACAAGGTTAACAAACTTAGAATAATAAAAGTTACTTCATGGGTTTGGTGTAATTTTTATCTTCAAAAGAAAATCATTGATTTAAGATTGTAAATCCGAATTGATAATGTAAATCATATTGGTCCGCAAAGATAACAGTATCCAAGTCATATTTTGGGTTCTCAAGATCCAGATAAGAATTGATACAGGATTCGCCTAGGCGGACAAGTTATTAGTTGATACTAATCCCGAAGTAATCTATTCATTGAATGAAATGCTTCTTCATGTAAAAAATGTATGTACCTTTTGTATTTTCATTAAATTCATAACTAACAATCAAAAAACATAAGCTATTATGGAACCAATCAAAAAGGAGGATATTGACCAAAAGGTATTTGACATTTATGATGAATATGTACATAGCAAAATTGATCGCAGGCAATTTGTAGAACGGCTATCATTATATACAGCAGGCGGACTTACAGTTTCTGCTTTGATGAATTTTCTACTACCCAATTATGTACAAGCCAAAAGATTTGGAATGGAAGATGCAAGATTTGATGCATCCTATATCAAATATGATTCTCCCAAAGGAGCTGGACAAATGAAGGCCTTGCTCACCAAACCAAATGGAATAAATGAGAAACTGCCAGGGATAGTCGTAGTACACGAAAACAGAGGCCTAAATCCTTATATCGAGGACGTAGCGCATCAATGTGCGCTGGATGGATTTGTAGCCATCGCTCCAGATGCCCTTACTCCTTTTGGGGGATACCCAGGAACAGATGAAGAAGGGAGGACTTTGCAAGCCAAGAGGGACAGGGATGAAATGTTAGAAGATTTTATAGCTGCTTTTGAATTCTTGAAAAATCATCCTGATTGTAATGGAAAAATTGGAGTAGTAGGATTTTGTTTTGGAGGATGGATCTCCAACATGATGGCAGTAAAACTTCCAGACTTAAAAGCTGCTGTTCCTTATTATGGAGGACAAGCAAGCGCAGACGAAGTTCCTAGCATCCAATCACCGATACAGCTTCATTTTGCTTCTTTAGACACTAGGGTCAATGCTGGATGGGATGATTATAAAATTGCTTTAGAGAAAAATGAAAAGGAATATGAGGTTTACTTTTACGAAGGTATGAATCATGGCTTTCACAATCATTCTACTCCAAGATATGATGAAGACGGAGCAAAACTTGCATGGGAAAGGACCATAAGATTTTTTAGAGAAAAACTCGTCTAAATTCAAAATTGAAATGAAGCAAGCAGGATGGATGGGTACATATCCATCCTGTGTGCTTGTTATTGAATAGCTTAGTGAAGCTCTGAGTATATCCTTTGTTCTTCGTGATTGTGTGTATCCGAGTGCGTTACTAAGATACATCCATATCTAATAGTGCTCACTTGAAAAAAATCAACTATTCGAATAGCTACTTTTATATCAACATTTGACAGAATTTATGGAAATAGAAGATTAATTTCCAGATCATTAGCTCTTGTGACTTTTCCGACTAGTAGAAACCTATGATATTGCTATCATAATTTCAATATGTGTGATCTACTTATTTGAGATCCTGTGGATAGATACATTAAGCCAAATCAAAATCCTCTTTTTTCATCTTTCTCTGTCCCATCTTTTGCGCTATAGCCGTACCAAGTAGTAGCTGAAGGGCATGATACATCATCAAGGGAAGTAAAATCACACCAAAGATCACTGGGTCAGGAAACATTACCTTTCCCATCACGGCTCCTTGAACCAATGATTTTTTGCTCCCACAAAAAAGAACTGCTATGCGATCCTCATCATTGAATCCTAAACCTTTGGATATAAAATGCATCACTGTCATCATTACAAGAAAAAACAGAACCATCAATGCTCCAAGGGTAAATAAAGAAAGTGCTGATTTTCCATCAAACATTTTTTCAGCAAAAGACTCTGCAAATGCTGTAAAGACAATCAATAAGATAATGCCCTGATCTAGATTCTTTAATGACTTCGAATTTCTTCCTACCCAAGGAGCTAAATAATGATGTAAAGACAGCCCGATCAGCAAAGGAAGAAGGACTTGCAAACTCAGCTTAAAAAAAGTGTCTGTCAGGTCAAAATCCATCGATGAAGCAGGCAACATGAACTCCATCCAAACCGGAGTAATAAATATTCCAATAATACTCGATATACTTGCATTGAAAATTGCTGCTGGCAAATTCCCTTTGGCTATAGAAACCATCACCACAGAGGAAGATACAGTAGAAGGCAGGGCAGCTAAGTAAAAGACCCCTAGCCAAGTATATGAATCAGGCTCACCAAATAGAGCATAAAGTATCAATACAATCAGTGGAAAAATTAAAAATGTACTCAATTGCACAACCAGATGCAGTTTCCAATTTGAAAGATCACTGATCAATTTCATTGGGTTCAACTTCACACCATAAAAAAAGAAGATAATTACTATACCAAACCCTGTAATTGATTTGAGTGGTAAAGGGGCTGATGAGGTTCCCCACTCTGGAAAGAATCGTGCCAACACGATCATTCCTATCATCAGAAAGAAAAAATTATTAATGCCAACTTTCCTTAACTTCTCAAATATATTCCCCATTTTTTTTAATGTATCCTTTTTAACCAGAAGCCTCAAGTAAAGAACAAGAGCTTAGTGCGTCGTTATATCAGTTTCGTTTAAAATTGTCACAAATAATCGCTGTTGCAATAGCGACATTAAGCGACTCAGCATTTCCGAACCGAGGAATAGTCAACCTATCTGTGACAAAGCTCCCGACTTCTTCGGAAATACCATTAGACTCATTTCCCATCAAAATTACGCCATCAGCTACTAGTTTCCTTTGGTGAATATTATCACCACCTAAGAAAGCTCCATAAATGGGGGACTCTATTGTCTGAAGATAGGAAGCTAAGTCAGTATAGAAAATATTGACCCTTGTAAAACTACCCATGCTAGAATTTATCACTTTCGGATTGTAGCAGTCAGCAGATTCAAGAGAACAAACTATCTCACCGATTCCATACCAATCAGCTATACGGATGATTGTACCCAGATTACCTGGGTCTCTCACATCGTCCAAAGCTAAAATAAGCTTATTCTTTTTGAGATCTGGAGCTCTATTTGGCTTGATTTCGGCAACTGCTAGTGCTCCGTCATTGGATTGAAAGGTACCCGCAGATTCAAGCGACTTTGAAGTGACTAGGTACTTGTTACCATCAAATCCCTTAACTTCCTGAGGATACTCTTGGGCGAATTTTTCAGTATAAAGCAGGTAGTTAACTTTGTAGTCTGCATGTAGTAATTCAATAACATTTTTTGTTCCTTCGACAAAAAATGCATTTTCTTGCCTACGGAATTTTTTCTGCTGCAAGGATTTTATAAACTTAAGCGTATTTTTGCTTAACATTCGGAGCGAATCAAATTGTGAATAAGTTCAAATATATAAACTTTATCTTTTTCCTCTTTTTGTTTTCTGCTTGTTCTTTGACAAAAGGACTGAAAGAAAACGAAATCTTGGTATATCAAGTCAGAATCGACGGTGTGCATCGAAGTGATAAAGATGCCATTGCTAACCTAATCAGGCAGCAACCCAATACCCGAATTCCTTTGCTAAATACCTCGCTTGGTGTTTCAATCTACAGGTTTGGTGAGTGGACCTTTGATAGTACCAAACATTTGGCTCGCAAAGAAAAGTTAGAAAGAGAAAGAAGTCAGTTGGTGGCTAAGCAAGATCAAGAAGGGCAATTGACCAGGCAAGAAGTCAGAAAATACAATAAAATCAATAATCGGCTAACTGCCACAGAGAAGAAGCTTGAGTTTGGGAATTTTTTCATGAGAACGGGAAATCCCCGAGTAATTTTGGATAGTTCAAAGACCGAAGATTCGAAACGTCAAATCAATTTTTTCTTGACCAATAATGGATTTTTTGATGCTAAAGTAGTTTCTCAATTAAGATTCGAAAACCAAAAAGCATTTTTGACCTACGTCATTGAAGAGAATGAGCCCTATTTCATTGATTCAGTTTATACCAGATCTGATGATACCAATATCTACAAAATCTTAGATTGGTATAAAAAGAACACAGAAATCAAAATCGGCTCAAGATATGAACAATCACAAATCTCCAAAGAAAGACAAAGGGTTGAGGACTTCTTGAAAGAGAATGGATATTATACTTTTTCAAAATCTTACATTGAATATAATGTATACAAAGATACCCTGGAGCATACAGTAGTGATAGAACAGCTCATCAGAAAACCATCCAACAGCGAATTCCATAAAGTCTATACACTAGATTCTGTATATTTTTCCATAGACGCCCCAAATAACGAATCCTTCTATGGAGATGCTGTCAGCTCACAGTTTAAGGATATTAATTTTTCCATCTATAGAGATCGGTATTCTGAAAAGATCATTTCTTCTAGGATATTCCTTTCAAAAGACAATCTCTATAGAAAAAATGATGTACTCGAAACTCAGCGGCAATTAGCCAATTTGGACCTTTTTAGATTTGTAAATATTAGTTTTGATACTTTAGGAACTGTATTGCGACCTAGGATATTTACTCAACCCAACCAAAAATACCTCATTACAAATCAGTTAGGAGCAAGTATTACAGAACAGGTTCCTGGACCATTTTTTAGCCATTCATTAAGAAATAGAAATTTGTTTAGAGGAGCAGAGGTATTTGAGTTTAATTTCCGAGCTGGTCTTGAGGGAGTAGTTTCAGCGACTGGTGAAGGGGGTGTGTTTCGGTCTCGTGAACTAAATACATCAGCTTCTATCATTTTCCCCCAATTCCTCATTCCTATGCGGAAATTTGCGCTAGAGTCATTGGGTAGGTACAATCCTCGAACACGTACCCTGATAGGTTACAACTTCGTGGATAGGCCTGAGTATAACAGGGAGGCACTGAATGGTGTGCTAGCGTACAATTGGAATACCAGAAATCTAAGACAACAATTTGCTGTCAATTTGCTGGATGCTAATTTCATTAGATCAAATTTAAGTAATGATTTCAGAGAGGTGCTTGAAGGTCTTCAAGATCAAGGAAATAACCTGATCAATTCTTTTCTGCCTTCATATGTAAGTAGCATTTCTGGTCAATTGATTGTAAACTTCAATCAGTATGGATTATTTCAAAAAAACAGAGCTTCTCTATTGAGAATTTTTGTAGAAAGTGGGGGTACTACCTTAAACTTCGTCAATAGATCTTTTATAGAAGATCGTAGCTTAGCTTATTTTCAATTTTTAAAGTTTCAAGCTGATTTGAGAAGGTATATTCCGATTTCAGCTAAGCAAACATTTGCTTATCGACTTAATCTTGGAATGGCAAGACCTTATGGTATTAGCAATGGGGTCTTGCCTTATGAGAAATATTTCTTTGCTGGAGGAAGTACTGGGATTCGAGCATGGCAGCCGAGACGATTAGGACCTGGCTCCTACACCCCACCAGTCAATGATGATGGCTCATTTGATTATAGATTTGAGCAACCTGGTGACATCCTTTTCGAGGGGATGTTTGAGCTTCGAAGGAAGCTGTATGGTTATTTTGATGGTGCATTTTTTATAGACATTGGAAATAGTTGGACATTTCAAGATGATCCAACGCGACCAGGAGCAAATTTTGCATTCAATAGGTTTTATAAAGAATTAGCCATAGGTACAGGTTTAGGTCTTAGGATGGACTTTGATTTCTTGGTGCTAAGATTAGACATGGGTGTCAAGGCATTGGATCCTGCAAGACCAGAAGGCCAAAGGTTAATTATTGGCAACTTTTTCAATAGATTCCTAGGTGAAAAAGGTCAAACCGTTTTTAACATTGGAATCGGATACCCATTCTAATCTTCTAATTGAGGTGTTAAATTAATCCTCCTTTTCCTATATGTATAAGGGCATCGCCAGCATTGACTACGGGGTTGTTATTGAGCCCGACTACGTATCCGTTGGTAGTACATTTGACTGGCACTTTGACTTGACCATAAGGATCTGAAATTCTGGCTAAAATTTGCCCCTTTTTTACCTGATCTCCAAGTTTTACAGAAGTCATGAAAATTCCAGAAATCTTTGCCCTTAACCAAGAGCTTTCAGTTAAAAGGTATCCTTGCTTTGGTTCTGGAGCGGCATCCAACATACCAAGATAATGTAATAACCTTTTGGTACCGGCGATAGCCTCTTCTACAGCAAAATCATCTAACCTCATAGACTCCCCTCCTTCATATACAAGAATACTCTTACGCATCTTATAAGCTTCTTTTCTGAATGATTTGTCGATATGAGGTGAGTTCAATATATAATGGGTACCAAATGCCTTTGCTAACTCTACTCCTTTCTTGTCTTTGTAATCAACTCTAATCTGTGGAAAATTTGATAGCATACGCCCCCCTGTATGTATATCTATACCATAATCTATAAGGGGAATGATTTCATTTGTCAATATAAATGCGATTTGAGATGCTAATGAACCCTTTTTACTCCCTGGAAAACTTCTATTCAAATCTCTTCCATCTGGAAAAGTCCTTGAGTTACTTAAAAATCCATAGATATTAACTAGAGGAATCAAAATTACAGTTCCCTTTGTGGGGGTGATATCATCTTCCTCAAGCATTCGCTTTACAGCTACTACGCCATTAATCTCATCTCCATGTACACCTCCAGAAATCAAAACTACAGGACCATCTTCTTTGGCCCTTTTGATAATAATTGGCAAATCGATCAAAGTATGTGTCGGTAATCTAGCAATTGCAATTTCAATATTTACGCTCTGTCCTGGCCTGATTCTCACGCCATTGATAACCATTTCTTTCATACTACTATAATTTAATCATACTATAAAATACTGCGAACCTTTCTATTTGAACAAAATCTTGTTTACTTCGCAGGAAGAATTTTAGCCATGAATATACAAGAAAACATTTCACTTCTACCCTATAATACCTTTGGAATTGATAAAAAGGCAAAGTTTTTTTCGATAGCTAGTTCAGAAGATGATGTCATAGCTGCTATCAAAGCCGCATCATCAAAAAACTTGCCTCTCATTGTCTTGGGAGGAGGAAGTAATGTTTTGTTAACGCAAGATATAGATGCATGGGTACTCAAAATTGACATCAAAGGTGTACAGGCTACACAAATAGATGAGGAGAAAATCGAGGTAGCTGTGGGAGCCGGCGAGGTGTGGCATGATTTTGTAATACATTGTATAGATCAAGGATGGGCTGGTGTAGAGAACTTATCTCTGATACCGGGTACGGTGGGAGCTTCACCTATGCAAAACATTGGAGCATATGGTATCGAAATCAAAGATGTCTTTGAAAAACTAGAGGCAATCAACAGAACAACTCTTGAATTAGAAACTTTTGATTGGAATGAATGCAAATTTGGTTATAGAGAAAGTGTTTTCAAAAATGAGCTTAAAGACAAATACATCATTACTAAGGTGTTTTTTGTTTTGAATAAAAATCCAAACTTCAATGTTTCATATGGTGCCATCCAAGAAACATTAGATCAAATGGGCGAGTCTCCCCTATCAATCAGAAAGATTTCTGACGCAGTAATTTACATTAGGCAACAAAAGCTTCCAGATCCAAAAAAGCTAGGAAATGCAGGTAGTTTTTTCAAAAACCCAACAATCTCTACAGATCAATTTGTAGAGTTAAAATCAAAATTTTCAAATCTTCCAGGATATCCAGTAGAAGATGGTGTCAAAGTGCCCGCTGCTTGGCTTATCGAACAAGATGGCTGGAAGGGTAAAACTTTTGGAAATATAGGTGTTCACAAAAATCAACCGTTGGTGTTAGTCAATTATGGCAATGGAGAAGGAAAAGAGATTGCGAAATTGAGTAAAAGTATTCAGGAATCTGTATTCCAAAAATTTGGGATCATGCTGCACCCAGAGGTGAATTTTCTATAGTATTGGGTTAAACTCAAAGCAAGGAATCACTATCTTCGCCTGAAGAATTATGTTCTGATCATTTATATAAAAGAAAAAGTCCAGTTAAACAGAAAAAATCTCAATCAATATCAACTATTCTCAAGTCCACTCGAACAATAGGCGATAAGTAATGTATGGCTATGCCTCCAAAGTACATGACCTGATATAGATCAAAGCATAAATTAGGATTTATGCAGAACTTTATATCAATGGATCATCAACGACTAGCTTTTTTTCATATTTTTCAACATTTACGCCAAACTTCTTGAGGAATTCTACACCTTCATCGAATGGAAGTCCCTTGTATTCCGCATAGGAATACAAATAGATCACACGATGTATGCCCATAGAGAAAATTATCCTAGCGCATGCCAAGCACGGAGCTAAAGTCACATAAAGAGTAGAACCCTCTACGGAAGTATTATTTTTGACTGCATAAAGAATGGCATTTTGCTCTGCATGAATAGCCAACGTGCAGCTTCCTTTACTGTCACGAGCGCATCCTTCGTGTGGAAATTCTTCGTCACAATTATGCGTTCCAGAAGGTGGCCCATTATAACCGATGGAAATAATTCTTGTGTCCTTGGTCAAAACCGCCCCTACGTGTTTTTTGATACAATGAGATCTCTTGGCAAGATTTACTGCCAATTCCATAAAAATATCGTCAAAATTCGGTTTGTTCATCTCTAAAGCGGTATGATAATTAAGGAAATTTCCAATGAGAAGGCAAAGAAAACAAATCTTCATGGGATTGTGAGTCTCAATTCACAAATTTCAGAGGATTAATTTTTACTTTTGTATCAAAGCTAGTATAACATGGAAAAAGAGAAATTACCTGAAGAACAAATGATCGTCCGAGATTATCTTGCTAGACAGCGAACCACCCTTGCCAATGATAGAACGCTACTCTCTTATATACGGACATCCCTCTATTTTTTGGTTAGTGGAACAGCACTTATGGAAGTCAATGTGCTTAGCCATATTAGCGATCTGGGATATCTTGCATTTGCATTAAGTATCGGCCTGATGGGACTTGGCTTTTTCAATTATTTTAAAGTAAAAAAGAAGTTAAAAAGAGGTGTCTACAATACCATGTAAAATCTCTTAAGTGACCATTTTTGCCTATTGATTTTCAAAAAATGTAAATATTATTTCTTTGGAATATATACAAGATAAAAGCTACGCGCTTATCGGATTCGCTGTAATCATCATAGGATTACTTGCAGTAGACTTATTTGTTTTCAATAAAGAAGCTCACAAAGTCTCGACCAAAGAAGCTCTATACTGGTCCATGGTTTGGATAGGAATAGGCTTACTATTTGGAGGCTATATTTACCTTGATTTTGGGCTTGAAAAGGCCTCGGATTACTACGCAGCGTTTATCATAGAAAAAGCTTTGAGTGTGGACAATCTTTTTGTCTTCATTCTAGTGTTTAAGTATTTCAAAGTTCCCGACAAGTATCAGCACAAAGTATTGTTCTATGGGATTTTGGGAGCGATTATTTTAAGAGCTATGTTTATTTTTTTTGGAGTGGCTCTTATTGAGTTGACTTTTCTTCCGACGTTTAGCATTTCTGGCTATGATATAAAGATCAATGTAATATTGACAATTTTTGGATTCTTCTTGATCTATGCTGGTATCAAGACATTCGGTCAAAGTGATGAGGATGATGCTTCACAGGATTTTTCACAATCATTGGGTACCAAATTGATACATAAAATATTCAGGGTAGACAATCATTATCATGGGGACAAATTCTTCGTGAACATCAATGGAAAAAGGTTTGCGACGCAATTGCTCGTCGTCGTTGCAGTTATTGAATTTACAGACCTGTTGTTTGCTGTAGATTCCATACCTGCAATTTTTGCCATTTCAAATGATCCAGTGATTTTATACACTTCCAATATTTTTGCAATCCTTGGACTTAGATCCTTATATTTTCTATTGGCCAATAGCTTTGATATGTTTCATTACCTACATTATGGACTTTCATTCATTCTAGGTTTTGTAGGTTTCAAAATGCTTGTGTCGGCATTTTATCACCCACCAGCTTATATTTCTCTTACAATCATTATTTCCATACTTGCTATTAGTATATTGGCTTCATTGAAAAGGTACAAATCCTTAAAGAAAAGCTAAAAGTTTGGTAAACTTCTTGCTGTAAATATTAAAAAAAACCAACAAACATTATGAAAGCATTTGGAGTAATTTTAATCGTAGTGGGCATAGCCATGTTTATCTTTTCGGGATTTTCATTCAATACAGAAGAAAATATCATAGATGCAGGACCTATTCAGGTGAATAAAACAAAGGAAAATGAGGTAAATTGGCCAAATTATGCAGGGGGTATTAGCATTGCAGCAGGCATTATTTTATTGATTTCTACAAGAAAAAAATAAACTTTATAGTCCCATTTCAGGCTTTTTGGTTATTTTCGGTATGATTTTCCCGTGGGGAAAATCATACCGAAAATCATTTTGCTATCATCAAACCTTAATCATATCTTGAAACTAGCCGCAGTAGATATAGGATCAAATGCCATTAGACTACAAATCACCAATGTAACTCAATATGAAGGTATAATTAACTTCAAAAAGCTTGAGTATTTGAGATTCCCACTGAGATTAGGTATGGATGTATTTCACGTCCAAAAAATCAGTGAAAAAAATAGAAGAAAGTTTGTCAAATTAATGAAAGCTTTCAAGCTTTTGATAGACTTGTATGAAGTCGATGACTATATGGTGTGTGCCACTTCTGCTATGCGTGAATCTACCAATGGTAAGGAAATCGTAGAAGAAGTAAAGCAAGATGTAGGCTTGAAAATTCAAATTATTGATGGCAATAGAGAGGCTGAATTGATCAATCTAGCTTTGTGGTCATATATAGATGAGAAGCCTTATCTGCACATTGATGTAGGTGGCGGAAGCACCGAGCTCAATATATACAATAAACAACAAAAAATCGCCTCCAAGTCATTCAAGATAGGTTCTGTAAGAGCTCTAGATGATAATATTCCTTTGGCTGTATGGAAAAGCATGAATAAATTTATCAGTGATCACATATCCAAAAAAGATAAAATCACATGTATCGGTACTGGCGGAAACATCAACAAGATTTTTGAACTTAGCAATCCATCCAAGAATAAAAGATATATCAGCATAGAGAAAATCACTGAAATAAAAACTTATTTGGAATCATTTTCATACGATGATAGGGTGAACAAGTTGAATCTAAATCCAGATCGAGCGGATGTCATTATACCTGCTAGTAAAATATATTTGGCAGCGATGTCAGCTGCAGCCTCCAAACGAATGATTGTGCCCGACGTTGGATTAAAAGATGGATTGATGAATGTGCTTTATGAACGGAATAAATTGAAGAAAATACCCAAATAGCAATTGCATTTAGTAATCTAAAGAAAATAGTCAGCATGTGTTTTTGAAACTGTTTTTCAATGAACTCATGCTGACTTTATAGATTTAAAATAGTATTTGTTTTGTTTTTTTTAGGATGCTGGAAGAACTTTTGAACTTACTTCACCAAAGCCTACCCTGACACCATTGTGCTCACTGTATCCCTTCATGATGACTGTATCTCCATCTTCTATAAATGTTCTTTCATCGCCATCATTCAATTGTATTGGCTTTGTACCTTTCCAGGCTAATTCTAGCATAGATCCGTAACTATCTGCTGTAGGACCAGATATTGTACCTGAGGCATACATATCTCCTACATTAATATTGCAACCGTTGATGGTATGGTGTGCTAGCTGTTGTGCTATATTCCAATACATGTATTTATAATTGGAAGAACATACTTTTGTTGCCTCCTTGTTTTCTGGCTTGATATATACCTCTAAGTTGATATCAAATGCATGATTTTTTTGGCATTGAAGATAGGGTAATACACTTGGCTCTTGCTTAGGACCTTCTATTCTTACAAATTCCAAAGCCTCCAATGTAACTATCCAAGGAGAGATACTTGAAGCAAAATTCTTTCCTAAGAATGGTCCCAATGGTACATACTCCCATGACTGAATATCTCTTGCTGACCAGTCATTGAACAATACAAATCCGAATATAAAATCCTCTGCCTCATCTGTACTTACACTTTCGCCCATTTTAGTCTGCTTTCCAGTGATAAATGCAAGCTCTAACTCAAAATCTAGCCTTCTGCTTGGACCGAAAGCAGGAGCTTCCATGTCTCCATCTTTGAATTGACCTTTAGGTCTGCTGATAGGAATCCCAGAAGGAATGATAGACGAAGCTCTTCCATGATACCCCACTGGTAGATGCTTCCAGTTTGGCAGCAATGCATTATCAGGATCCCTGAACATTGCCCCTACATTGGTGGCGTGTTCTTTACTGCTATAAAAATCAGTGTAATCCCCTATCTTAACAGGAAGTAGCATAATAGCTTCTTTTCTTCCCACCATTGCTTTACCCCTACATTGATGCTCTCGAAGGTTCTCATTGTCTTCCAAAAGCAAATCTTGAACCCTTTCCCTGACTTTTTTAGTAACAGATTTCCCTAACCCGATAAAGTCATTCAATGTGTTTCTTTGGAAAATATCGTTTGGCAATTGGGTGATGTCTGAAAAAAAACCTTCATCGTGCAGCACTGACAGATCTACAATTTTGTCTCCAATTGCGATACCTGCTCTAGCGGAAATTCTCTTCGTTTCAAAAACTCCAAAAGGAAGATTATAAATAGTAAAGTCTGAATTTTTGGGTACTTGTACCCAAGAGGTCATGGGTTTAATATTCTGATCACTCATCTTTGAAAGTTTAATGATGGGGCAAAGTTAATATTTAATACCATATGTAAAAAAATAGTCCAAATACTGTAAAAAATATTAAAAATCAAATAGAGAAATTTGCAACAATCAATTTAATTTTTTTGTTCATGCTTGTTTGCCTTGCATTTTTTAGAACAATAGATTACAGATTCCCAATTTTTCTCCCACTTTTTTCTCCAAGAAAATGGTCTATTACAGACTGGACATACTTTTTTTGGCAAAAACTGTTTTTTCATTTCTTTGAAACACGGTCATGTCAAAATAGTTTTTCATTGTTCCTATGCCTATCAAAATCTCTCAAATTTTTCTTTTCAAAATTTTTTTTCATTGCCTCAGTTAGGTCTATCCCGGTTTGATTGGCAAGGCAGATTAGTACCCAAAGTACATCTGCCATCTCATCACCGAGATCTTGATTTTTATCAGATTCTTTGAATGATTGTTCACCATATTTCCTTGCCATGATTCTTGCCAACTCACCGACTTCTTCCATGAGAATTGTCATATTGGTAAGTTCACTGAAATATCTAACGCCTACAGTTTTTATCCAATGATCTACAGCGCTTTGAGCTTCTTTTATGGTTATATCTTCTTTTATCATACTTTATTTTTTGAATCAATATGTATAGTAACAGGTCCATCATTTGTCAAGGATACTTTCATATCTGCTCCAAATCTTCCAGTCGCTATGGGCTTTCCAATTAGGGTGGACAGAATCTGTATTACTTTTTCATATAATGGAATTGCTACTTCTGGCTTAGCAGCCTTAATATAAGAAGGCCTATTTCCTTTTTTCGTACTAGCATGAAGGGTAAACTGTGATACTAAAAGAATCTCACCTTTGATTTCAAGCAGACTTTTGTTCATTATATGAGCCTCATCAGGAAAAATTCGCATGTTGACTATTTTATTACATAGCCACTCAATATCACTATGGTCATCGGCATGCTCTATTCCCAGTAGGATCATTAATCCTTCACCTATGTTACCAATTACTTGATTCTCTACCGTTACAGAAGCTGAGGAAACTCTTTGTAAAATGGCTATCATACTTTTTGAGTTAATTCTTGCATAGTCCCAGAAGGTATCACTTCTACCCGAAGGTGATTTTCATTCACTGCATAGTCGATCATGGATTTAGCCACTTGATGATCATAGATAGGACGTATCTTCTTGAGTAGCTTTAGCCAAATCAATGGTTTCATGACTATTTTAGCAACTTCCTCTCCAAATCGGAATTCCGATCTACTTCCCATAAGAAGGGATGGTTGAAAAATCCCTAGATAACCAAAAGATAGAACTTTAAGGTCTTCCTCTGTTTCTCCTTTGACCTGATTATAGAATATATTTGACGTAGGATCGGCACCGAGTGCACTGACATAGAGAAATTTTTTAGCCCCAAGCTTTTTTACAAACTCTGCATAGTTGATTACAAAATCGTGATCTACTTTATAAAATTGCTCTTTGGAACCAGCCTGCTTTATAGTAGTCCCTAGTGAACAGAAAGCATGAATTTCAAACAGTCTATTGTTAATAGCATCTACAAATGGAAATAATATTCCCCCAATATCTTCCTTTCTCAACATCATCTCCAAATCCCATTCTCTCATGTTATTCATATCACCTGCTATTTGAATTAGCTTTTCATGTTTTAAAGCTAATTTTCTTCTACCGATGGATAGAACATGTGCATACTCTGGGTGTTGAATCAATTGATGCATGAGCTGCATTCCTATCAATCCAGAAGTACCAGATATTATTGCGATTTTTTTCATGCTAGCTTAAATTGGTTTATTTCCATTGACTCTCTCCCACTCCAGAAACTCTTCAACTTCAATCTTTAGCGCATTGAAAATAGCTATGATCACAGAGATATCATCTGCATAACCGATGACAGGTAGAAAGTCAGGAATAAAATCTATGGGAGTCACAAAGTATAAAATTCCAAGTACAAGTAGACCTAGGGTTTTCATAGAGAGCTTATGTTCTCCAGATTTGTGAGCATAAATCATCCGTTTAAAGATCATAAGAGGTTCCATAGCAAGTTGAACTTTTGGATGATCTTTAAGCTGATGTAACCTTACAGAGGCACTTTTCATGAGTTGTTTTAATTTACCCTCTTCACCAATGATTGCATTGACTTGATTCATGTAGCGCTGTTTGGCTTTTTCAAAATATGCTTGTGACTTCTTTATATTGATTCCCATAATTTAAAAGTAAATGCTAATTTCAGATTTTACCTGATTCAGTGCATTTTGTATGCCATCATTTCTATTTTCCAATGATTTCTGAAAAATTCTCTTTCCCAAATCAATCCCCCTAGCTTCGCTATTCATGTCTTGATAGGCAGTATTGATCATGGTGACTACTGATTCTACAGCACCTCGCACGGATTGCCAAGTAGCATCTGAAAAATAAATCTGCTGTGAAAGATTATGATTAAACTCCTCTCTCACCTCGTACAACAATTGAGCATGTAAATCTTTTGCAGAAAAATCAGGCTGATTTACTCTTCTGACAAGATTATTCGGGGTAATTCTTTCTAATAAAAGACAAATTCTTTCCGCTGCTTGAAGACGTACTGGTATTAATAATTCTGAGTTTTTTGTTTTGATATGAATCAATTGATTCTCTCTTTCTCTCTTCAAAAAGGAAACAACTGTCAAATACATACCATAAATAACTAAACTAGCGGGTAAAACGATTTTTAATAACTCCGAAATAAGCTCCATGCATGATATTCATTTAATGAGAGTGTGAATATCTGAATTTTTGAGAGCTTTTTGGAATTAAGTCTCTTTTAAATCACAAAAATTGCTAACCTAGTTTGATTGATGCTTAAAAGTTCAAGCAAAAATCCTATCTGAAGACAAATCTAATTCTGACAGATACTTTTCAAAATTCAAATAATTGATTTCTTTTATCATCATGATCAAGGTATGTGCAAACTCTTGCTTACACATGCTGACAAAAAAACTAAAATTCTCTTCTTGACATTTTCTTACTCTATTCTCGTCAAAAATTCTAGTTAATTCAGCCTTACTTTTTGCTTTTACCAGCAATTTATCTTGATCCTTTTCATTTATCACGATAGAAAAAGTACCGTGTAGCGAATTAATTACCATATTAATAATTCTATTATTCTCTGACTAATAAATAAAACATGAAAGTAACTCTTATTTCACTGAAAATCAAACCTATAAAAAGTCTAAATTTTAGTGCACCCTAACGCTTTTACTGATTTACGCAAAATTATGAATAATCAGATTTACTTAAAATACCCTAATCGGGGTATTTTTTAATAAAATCCACATGATTTCAAAAACATGAATAGCAAACCATATAGCTGATCGCCATAACATCAAAGATATGTAAGGTTGATTACATTATCATCAAATAAAATATAATTTTACTATTAAATAATTTAAAATATCACACATACTTCAAATTTTACATAAAATTATATTTATTCACTTTAAAGTAAGTAGAAAATTGTGAATAGTCTGAAATTCGATTAAACACTTATCAGCCATTTTCAAGCAATCTTGCATTTAGAATGTAAATTATATTCGCATGATATGTGATTCTATGTTATCCCACAAAAAATGTGATATTTAAGAAAATTTTTCTTATTGATAGACAAGGGATTAAATTTTCATAAAAGAAATAGCCAAATTTTAATGCTTAATATACATTTCGTGTTTTGTTAATTTAAATAATAATCCTTTATATTTGCATCACTTTAAAGAAAGTCATAGAGAAATAGATATATAAAAATATTTCCTTTTGGATATCTAAATTAAAGTTGTGTTTGAGAACACAGATAAAGAGAGTTGGGTGAGTGGCTTAAACCAGCAGTTTGCTAAACTGTCGTACGGGTAATTCCGTACCGGGGGTTCGAATCCCCCACTCTCTGCTGTATTGTTCGGGGTGTAGCGTAGCCCGGTATCGCGCCACATTTGGGATGTGGAGGTCGTAGGTTCGAATCCTGCCACCCCGACAACATGGGAGTCCAACTCCCTTTGAAAGCCTGTAAATCGTATGATTTACAGGCTTTTCTGTTTTTTTCGATATCATAGGAAACACACCTAATTTCAATAAAAATAAGACCTTTTCGGTGACCTAAATGATAGGTAAAGACTTAGAAAACATGGGAACGAACATTTTTGGCCAATAAGAACTTTTAATTATCATCATAAATAATGAGAAATGGGCCTACTTATGACTAAAAAATTAAGTAAAAAATATAGGTAAGAAAATATGGATATACGGAACTTTTCCAATAAGATTACAAAATTCCGATTGATCTAATTTCCGATATAAATTGATATTGGATACTTATGAATATTGACCATTAACAACCTGTTGAGCCAATGAATTGACGTTACTGGCAAAAAAGCGAATAATCAGATTAAAAAAAATCCAGATTCAAGCCTCCAACATTAAGGGAGATTGAACCTGGATACAAAAACATGTTTGATTCTCTTAGTAACTTGCGTTTTGTGTAAGGTTAGGATTGTTATTCAACTCAGCCTCAGGTATGGGGAAGATGATTTTGTCTTGAGCTTGAGGGTGTGGTCTATGATTAAACCAACTCTTGGTTTGAAATACACCAAACCTGATCAAGTCTTGTCTTCTATGGGCTTCAGCAGCAAACTCCCACCCCAATTCATCAAGAAATCCTCCGAATGGAATCACACCTGTATCCAAATCAATACTTCCATCAAGATTCTGATATCCATATTGATACCTGCTATTCCCTTCAAGTTGAGCTGCTGTCACCGTGGCTTTGGCAGGATTGGTATTTGCAAAAGCCCTAGCCCTTACTTCTGAGACTATTTCAGCAGCATGAGTACCATTTCCTAGTCTCAATAAAGCTTCAGCTTTCATCATCAAGACATCTGCATATCTAAAGAATGGAAAATCATTATCCAAACTTCCAGTCGCACCTTGTTTGATTTGGTATTTACCTATTCTGTAGCCTTGACTTGACGTAGTTGCAGCGATACTAGGCACTCCTTTGGTATAATTGATCACCATTTCTCCAGTATTGGCATGGAACTGCGGACCCATGATCCATGTGTCATAAAGCCTACCATCCTCTACATCATAAGTATCGATAAATTGTGGAACAGCGCAATTTCCTCCCCATGGTCCTGCTTGCATGTTATAAACAAATCTGCTCAAAGGATCCAATGTCTTCATGTGAACGGTATTACCTTGTCCAAAAATTTCGTCATAGGGAACTGCAAAAATAATTTCCCCATTGTTTTGATTCTCCCAATGAAAAACTTTTGCATACACATCATCAAGTTGGTATGCACCACCAGCAATGATTTCATCACACACTTCTATCACTTTTTGCCATTGTGGTGTACCAGTATATACCTCTGCATTGAGGTAAATCTTGGCCAACAAGGTTTTGGCTACCCAATAATTAATTTGACCATACGAATTTCTTGCATCCTTACTTAAGTTAGGCAATGCTGCTTCAATTTCTTTAATGATGAAGTCATACAACTCAGTCCTTGAGCTTTGCTGCGGCAAACTAATATCTCTGAAATCGGTTACGATTGGAACATTCCCATGATTATCCAGAAGCAGATAATAGGCAAATGCTCTTACAGCTTTTAATTCGGCAATTACAGCTTCCCTTCCATTCTCTATGGATATTTGGTCATCTTCTATTTGAGCGATTACCCGGTTGGCTGTAGTGATACTTCTGTATGAGCTTTGCCAAAGATTCGTAGGCTGCCACTGAAGCGATGTCCAAGTGTGCTGATGCATTCTTACATAGGTTCCCCCATCATACCAGCCATTTGGTCTGGCAGGGGTAACTATGGCATCGGCTGATTCTTCTTGCACATCAAAATGACCCTGCCATCCCATCATCAAAGCCCGGAGAGAGCCGTATACAGGTGCAATAATGGCAGGAATATCTCTTTCCCCTGGTCTGAAATTCTCGGATAATACCTCTGAATATACTTTTTCATCTAGATTCAGACATGATTGGAAAGCAAAACTTCCCCCAATCATCAAAGCAGAACCTAAAACTATTTTGTTGAATACTTTCATGATTTTGATCTTTTTAGAATGAAATATTGAGACCCAATGTAAATGTTCTAGTAGTAGGGTATTTATCCCTTTCATCATTTCCAGGTGAAAAGCCTAACACACTTACTCCTTCAGGATCTATGCCTTGGTATTTGGTTAAAATGAACAGATTAAGTCCAGAAGCATAAATTCTTGCATTCTTCACTACACCTCTACCTGGAAAACTGTAACCAACGGTCAAGTTGTCCAACTTCAAATAATTCCCACTTTCGATATAATGGCTCACATAGACTAAGTCAGAGTCAAGTCGCTGACCATAAACTGGATTATAGGCTGTATTGAGCAAGTTGTAATCTGTATTTTTTGGGTTTTCATAGAACATGCGTTGGAAGTTCAAAATATCATGGCCAAAAGCACCTCTAAAATTAACCTCCACATCTACTTTACCATAAGTAAGTGAGTTATTGAATCCCACAATATGCTTGGGTATTCCGTTTCCATAGAATTGCCTATCTTCTTGCGTTGCTTGGGTGATCGGAACGACCTCACCATTTCTGTTTTCAATCAACCACAGCCCATCTTCATTCACTCCAACAGATTTCAAGACAAAGAATTGACCTATTGGACCTCCTACTTGAACCCTATGTGTATAGTCTTGAATAGGTTCTCCAGTTCCGCCTGCATTAAAGAAATCATTGGAAACATCAAATATATCATTCGACAAATCAATCAATTTATTGCGATTAGTGGAATAAGTAAAGTTGGAATTCCAAACAAACTTAGCTTTTGAAATTGGCTTAACATTTAAAAGAATTTCCACTCCATCATTCTGCATACTACCTGCATTCAGCATCATATTGGGATAAAAATAAGGCGGTGTAGGCACTTGGAAATTATACAGCAAATCATTGATATCCCTCCTGTAGAAATCTATTGACCCACTTAGTCTATCTTTGAAAAAGCTAAAATCAACCCCTATGTTGTATTCAATTTTAGTCTCCCATCTCAAGTCAGGATTAAAGTTACGTGTTGGAATAAATCCTTGTACCCATTGTCCACCAACATAAGCTCCTTGAGCTCTATTGAAGTTATAGCTAATTTGTGACAAGTAAGGATTACCTGCAATGGTACCTGTGACACCATAACCAGCCCTCAATTTGATATCCTCAATGTTTGAGATATTTTTCAAAAATGGCTCATTACTAATTCTCCAGCCTACAGAAGCTGCAGGAAAAGAACCCCATTGATAGTTTGCACCAAATCTTGAAGAACCTTCTCTTCTGATGCTTGCCATAAACAAGTACTTGTCATCATAACTGTAAGTAAATCTTCCAAAAAATCCAGCAAGCTGCCATTGGCTCTTACTACTGCCCATACTTGCTTGACCATTTTGCAAAGCGGCACCTGCCCCCAAGTTGTTCCAAGTGTATAGGTCTGTTGGGAAATTCCAGTTACTTGCATTAAATCCTTCAAAAACAGCATCTTGCCAGCTATAACCTCCTAACACCGTGAAAAAATTCTTGCCAATAGATTTATTAAAGTTACCAGTAAACTCTACTAAGTTTTCATTGTGAGCACTTGTCGATCTTGAAGCTGTACTATTCCTATTGTTCAACCAGGTATCCGTATGGTTAAAGGTAGTCGCACCACCAAAAAGGTCATTGCTTTGCACATTTGAAACCAAGAGTTTCAAATCCAGATTATCTACTGGTGTATAGTTCAAGGATCCACTCATTCTCATTTCGTTGAACCTAGATTGAGAAGTATATTCATATATCCTAGAGATCGGGTTTTCATAAAAATATCCATTTCGCTCTTGCCAATTTCCTTGGTCATCCCTAACCCTATCCGTCGGATTTCTGATCATTGCTTGCCTAAATGCATAGCCATCAGCACCTCCTCTTTCGGATTTAAACACCCTGTTGATGACCTGAACATTTGCCCTAAGCTTATCATCGAACATGCTGTGATTGAGATCAGCTCTAATAGTAAGTCTCTCTTGGCCCGTTCTTAAGAATATACCATCCCAATTCCTATAATTGATGGATCCAGTAAAGTTTGTTGTACTATTTCCTCCAAATAATGTTAAGTTATGATTATGACTAACAGGAGTTTGTAACATTTCCCCTATCCAGTCTGTATTTCCGCCATAATCAGTGTAGGGAATCCCCTCTTCAGCGATAAGCCTTCTATAATCATCTCCCGTTAGCAGGTTCGGTCTTCTTTGAATCGTCTGCACACTGACATAATTATTATAATTTACAGTATTTCTTCCTTGATCATTTTTTCTAGTGGTAATCAAGATTACACCCCCTGTAGCCCTAGTACCATATATGGCCGCGGCTGACCCATCTTTCAAAACATCAATTGATTCTATATCTTCTGGAGCCACTGTGTTCATATCACCAGGTATTCCATCTATAAGAATCAAAGGTTGATTTGTCCCATTGATTGAGTTGATCCCTCGCAGGTTGATTTGCGTTCCTGCCGCTGGATCACCACTCGGTGTAGTCACACGCAGACCTGCTACTTTCCCTTGTATCAATTGTGCAGCATCCCTTACTGCCCCTTTCACAAAATCCTCTTCTTTGACTCCTCCAATAGAACTGGTCACATCTCCTTTCCGCATTGTACCATACCCTACGACAACTACCTCATTCATAGAAGTCACATCTGGCTTTAGCTGTATTTCAAATACAGATTGGTTGGTAATTCTTAATTCCTGGGTCTCAAATCCAACAAAACTAAAAACCAAAGTCCCCCCCTCATCGGGTATACTTAAGATAAACGCACCATCTATATCTGTGGCAGTACCTCTTGTTGTACCTTTGAGTACAACGCTTACACCTGGAAGTGTCATACCATCTTCTGTGGAATACACCGTCCCTCTGACTGTCCTATCCATCTTTTCAGAGTAAGTGAAACTAAGCTCTCCTCTCGACCAGATAGGTTCATTTGACACGCTAGAACCATATGAGTCTTTGATCCCCAATTGAAGAATCAAAAGTACCCCCATGGTAACGACATGTTTTAGTTTAGTAAAATTTTCCATACTATTTATTGGGTTAATAATTTTTTAATGTTCCAATTCAGAAGCAGCAATCATTCAAATTTCTGTCTGTGAACACCTTATAAATGTACCAAAAACACTTATTTAAAAATTCAACAAAAATAGCCTAACCCAATACTATATTAGCTCTTTACACCTTTAGACCAAAGTTTTACTACACAACTAAGAATTATACCAAAAATTTAAAGTTTTTAAGTGTTTCATAGTGTTTTCAAAATTGAAATGCCAGATCATCAAAAAAAAAGCCACCAGTAGACTGATGGCTTTTAACCTAATTCTAATATACCCTAAGTTTACAATTTCTCACAAAATAAGCTCAAGTTCGTTTTGATCTGAAGTCAAAGGAAATATATACATGCCATTATCCAACTGCTCTAATCCAATTTCCCAGTCATTTTTTGTTGGATGATCAAGGTGAAAATATACCTTATTAACATGTTCACTTTTTGCTTCAAATTTAATTTTCAAACGGTTGGTTTTGACATCATACTCAGCAGCTAATATCTTTCCTGCTGCCAAGTTGATCATCAATCCTTCTGGAGCAACAAACAATTTTTGTTTGGCTGCTGTGGTCAATTCGATCTTAATTTTATTTGATTTTTCAGTCACATTACCTCCAAAACCAATCCATCCAAAGATCGGGTCGTTCTTTAGTATTGATTTGGAATTGACAGCATAACCAAAGAATCCAGAACCATAATCACCACTTAAACCATCTATCTCCAAAGTTTCTGGGTATGAATGAAATGCTGATGGACCAAACCCATCTTCAGTCACATTCGCTATACCTCCCATCATCCCTGCATACCCTACTCTTAATAAATAAAGGTCTTCTGGCTTTTGAATATATTCATGTAATACAGGAATGGCATTCAAGGCAGATCCATAGTGATGCAGTTGTCTCTCAACTCTTTGGATTTTACCTCCATAAAGAAAGTCCCAATACCTTCTAGCAGATCCGTTATATCCCCAATGAGGGATTGTAGGCATGTAAGCGAGGATGGCATTGAGCGTAACATCTGCTTTATCATCCATTCCAAAGTACTTTGACCACATGTAAACTTCCTCTTGTCCTGTAGAATCCCATGGCATTTCGCTTCCAAATGGATAAGCCAATGAAGCCCACACATCTGCTCTAGCCTTCATGATACTTTCAAGATCTGTAGCAAAATCATTCATGCCTTCTCTCCTCAAGTCCTCTAGGATCATCAAGAATATCGTACCTTCCATTTGTCCAAATTGAGCGTAATGAGGTGCTAGTTTTACCATAGCCACGGAGGTATGATAAGCATGAGTCAAATACCAATCCCATGATTCTTGAAGTTCAAAACCTGCATAATATCTTGATAACCTATACATGACCCAATGTGCTGCTGCTACGTGAGGATAGTTGTAAGACCTTCCAGGATCATCTGCATGCTTTTTGTCCCACGCAGCCCAAGTGTTGTAGTTGATATCTGAGCTGTAAGTACCCTCTGGCATGGAATCTGGCTCATAGAAAAACACGCTTTTCTTTACACCATATTGATTAGGACCTTCATTATACTGAATTCCTCCCCAAAGTACTTCATGCATAAAGGTGTTCATTTTGGCAACTTCATCTTTCTTGGGATCTATCAATTGCTTCATCATCGCTGCTAGCCAAGAACCTGCTCCCGCTTCATCACTTAGGCCTGGAATCCATGCTCTTGAATCTTGTTTGACCTGGGCTTTTTCTTCATAATCATAAGAAATTACTGAATGATGCCTACCAAAGGGATCTCTTTCGTCTTCGAACCATTGTTGATTGGTATAAAAAGCTCCCATTTTAGCAATCAATTCAGATTCAGGATCTATTACTTTATAAGACACAACTTGCACACTACCATCATCATAAGTAATCTCAACCCTTGCTCTACCCCATTTCAACCCTTTAATATCATATCGATCCCAACCATTTTTATCCTTTTTACTTGATTTAGAAATTGACAAAGCATCCTTTGGAAATACATGGATTGACTCAACTTTTTGAGCTGCTTTGAGTTGAAGTCTTGCAGCTACATCTTTTGCAATTACATACCCCGGTAATCCAATTGCCACAGGTCTTTCTTTGGCTATTAATTTGGATTCTATGGACTGAACATTTTCTGCAATCATGAATCTAAGACTACTCTTATAGCTTTGGCCAGGTTCTATCACTTTCGAGGAAGGCTTGATCCATTGGTCTGCTTCTTTCCACTCATGCTCGGCTTTAGCTTTACTATGAATTACCCAGTCATGAAACCCCTCAAATGTAATGTTTCTAGGTGTCCTATCATCCAAAAGTGGACTGTATGCCTCGAAAGAAGCATTCTTTTCTGGGACAACCAAAAGCACTGGAGATTTGCCATGAAGCCTCACAACTTGTAAGTACCCAGCATCTCCACCTAAATAAGGGTCATAAAAAACCTTTTCCAAGTGAGCTTGCTCTAGGTTTTTGCCATGTAAAATATTATCAAAAATCATAGGTATACCTAAGTAACCAATCTCTATGGCTTCTTCTGAATCATTTTTAAATTCAAATGATAAAGTCAATTCATCCTTTTCAATCGACCACTCCCTGATAATGGATAATTTATCAACTTCCCTTAATCGTGAACTTACCAAACCACTGATAGATTTACCATTAAACTCTTCCATTGACTTTACAGGCTCACGTTTTCTTGCTGATGAATATGCTTTCCAATCAGCATCACCAGAAAAGCGATACATGACGTTCACATCACCCAAATGATAAAGGCTATCCCTACTTCTGATTTCCAAAAGCTCAGAAGGCACAAAGTCAAATGTCGGGTCTATAATTGGGTTCATTTTGGCCACTGTATGAGAACTTTTCAAAAGCTCTAGTTTAAAATGGCTGTTTTCTAAACTTCTTCGCTCAGTGACATCCATAGTTTGTGGACGGGCTTTTATTTTATCCCAAATTTCTTGAGACAAAACAGCTTTTATATGGAGATTAAAAACCAAAGCGAAAAACAAAACGATCTTAAATTTTTGGGATATGTGCTTCATAGTTTTTTAAATTAACAATAGCTAAACCAAAGCATATTACCTTTCTAATATGCTCTTACCGCTACTCAACAAATGTAAATAAAACACTTTTTCAACTATCACATCAGATTACCCAATTGTAATACAATTTTATCTATCTAATAATTTAGCTTCAAAATAGATGGTAAATTGTCGATTTCACAGGATGATCGACTTTTAGAGAGCTTAAAATAAATAAAAACCGCTATCGACTTTTACTGTATTATCGGATTGTAATACAATATTGATACGTCTGATGGACTATTGATTAATAATATTTATTATTAAGTATCAATATTTAATCCTCTATGATTTAACAACTTAATCCAAATGAAAAGTTGAAGCCACTGACCCCAATTTTACCATAAATACCTTTTGACCACTTGATATGAATAAGCAAATATTAACCCTAAAACACGCAAGATATGAAACCATTGCTTTACCAAATTCCAAAAAGCATAAACGAACCCGTAAGGGTTCTTAAAGAATGTCACCCATATTTCTATGACAATCTACATTTCCACTCTGAGTATCAGATCATGACAATCTTGAAAGGGAAAGGCACCTATTTTATAGGTGATTCATATGGAAGTTTCAATGCTGGCGACTCATTTATTTTGGGAGCCAATCTACCTCATTTTTTCAGGAGCAGTCAAGAATATTATGCATCCTCCAATGAATTAGAATCTCAGAACATATCCATCTTATACTCTCCTGAAGCATTGGGAGAGAAGTTCAAAGATTTATCAGAGCTCCATCCAATCAATAAGTTTTTAGAAAAATCCAAAAATGGATTATTGGTCACAGGAAAGGCCAAAGAGAAACTTTTGAAGTCTTCCCAAAAAATCACGCACAAAAATGGCTTTGAAAGGTTGATTTACCTCTTTAAGATGTTTGATTTTTTATCAAAAACTGACGAATTGATCACTTTGAGTCATATAGCTTATGAAAATAACATGAAGGTGGGAGACACGGAGAAGATTAACAAAGTGATTGATTTCCTAATTGACAATTATACCAAGGAAATTACTTTAGCTGATGCTGCTGATGTAGCAAACTTAAGTGTCAATGCATTTTGTAGATACTTCAAAAAGCATACTAGAAAGACTTTTTCACAATTTCTCAATGAAATCAGAATTGGAAATGCTTGTAGACAACTGGTGGAAGAGGATTTGTCTGTAAAAGAAGCAGCATTCAAATCCGGATATTATAATATCTCTTATTTTAATAGACAATTCAAAAATATAACTGGATGTACCCCCTCAACCTATTGCAAAAATATAAACTATAAACACTTGACTTAGAAACAAAGCAGCTCCGCCATGAGCTGCTTTGATTATCCTTTGATAAGTTCTATTAAAAAAATCTAAATTTTAATTCGCCTCTAATTTACTTCCTGAAGGTGAAATTTCTCCAATACTGGTCTGTGATTAATGCCATATTGTATGAGGTCCACGATTCTTTGTTTTTCTTCTCCTTCTAACTCTAGCCTTGGAGCTCTCACTTTAGCAGAACCAATACCTACCATTTCCTCGGCTAATTTTATATACTGCACAAGCTTCGGGTGTATATCTAGCTCAAGAAGAGGTAAAAACCATCTGTAAATTTTCAAGGCCTCAGCCAAACGATCTTCTTTAATTAATCTATAAAGGATTACAGTTTCTTTAGGAAAAGCACAAACTAATCCAGCCACAAGTCCATCTGCCCCCATAATAAGGCTTTCCATGGTCAATGTATCAACGCCACAAAGTATTTTATACCTATCACCAAACTTATTGATCATTCTGGTTACATTAGACACATCTCTAGTTGATTCCTTTACTGCCTGGATATTCTTATAAGGCATAAGTTCTTCAAAAACTTCCAAGGTAACGTATGTTTTATAATCTACGGGGTTGTTATAAATCATAATTGGAAGTGTAGTACTCGCAGCTATCGCTGAGAAGTATGCCACTAGTTCCCTGTGATCTGTGGTATACCGCATTGGCGGCAAAAGCATCAAGGCATCTACTCCCATTTCTTCAGCAGCTTGAGCACAACTTATCGCTTTCTTGGTAGCTCCCTCAGCGATGTTAAGCACTACAGCCACTCTGCCATTGACGTAAGCAATAGTCCTTTTGGTTAGCTCCAACTTCTCATCATCCTCCAAAACACTCGATTCTCCAAGTGTTCCGCCTAAAATTATCCCAGATACTCCTGCCTTTATTTGCTCTTCAACATTGACAAAGAACAAGTCATAGTCTATGCTATCATCTGCGGCGAATTTTGTAGTCACCGCTGGTAATACTCCATTCCAATTCATAATTATCATTTTTTGATTCTCGTCAAAATTACGACAAGCTCCAGCATTTAAATTACACCAGATTATTCAAGACTTATACAATATTGGCATTTCGGAATTTGGTTTTAATTATTTTACTAGATTCAGCAATCAAACGTCAGGAAAGCCAAAGGTAATCAAGGTGTTTAACCGGAAAAGAAAAAAAATGACTTTCGGAAAATTCAAATAATGACTTAGACAACTTAGAATAATATGAAAAAACAGCTCCTTAAAATCACTTCATTTTGGAAAACATATTTTGGGCCAAAAAAGTCACATCCTGTGGTTTATCTATCCCTTTTTTGTAAAAAATCAATTGCAGTATTTCTCACTGTAATCATAACTTCAACTATTGGAATAGCTCAAGGACTATACTCAGAGGCTTCTTCCTATGTTGCTGATGTGGGGACATTACATAGAAAATACACAAATAGGAACTCCCATGAGTATTTTAACAGGATAAATCTTCACTATGAGCAATGGCTCGAAAAGCTTAGAGGATTAGATTTTGGTTCATTGGATAAAGATGCTCAAATTGATTATCTCATCTTTAAAAACAAGTTAGAAAAGGATCAGTTTTTCCACAATCAAGCTTTTGAAACCTTCAAAGAAGTAGCCCATGTAGCCCCATTCAGCCCTCAACTTGAAAAGTTCTACATCCCTAGGAGAAAAGGTACAAAACCTAATGCTGAAAAACTTGCAGGTGAATTCAAAGCTGTGACAACCGAAATCAAAAAGCTTCACGAGAGCCTCTCTAAAACAGACCCATTCAATAGCTGGCAAAAAGCTGAATTGGCAAGCGATGTCATCAAAAGTCTTCAAAGAAGCGTCACTGAAGCTTATGGATTCTATTACGATTATGATCCAGCATTTACATGGTGGATGAAAACTCCCTTTGAAGAATTAGATAAAGCGATGACAGCATATGCAGCATTTCTTAAAGATCACTATCAAAACACTTTGGTAAAAGACGACGGAAGTGGAATCATCGGAAAACCCATTGGTAAGGTTGCTTTGGAAAAAGAGTTAGCATTTGAATTCATCCCTTACACCCCAGAGGAGCTTATCAGAGAAGCTGAAAAGCAATTTGCATGGTGTGAGGAAGAAATGCTCAAAGCTTCAGAAGAGCTAGGATATGGCAAAGATTGGAAAGCTGCCATTGAGTTTGTAAAAAACACCTATGTAGAACCAGGCACTTGGCCTCAAGACATCCATTTCCTTGCAGAAGAGGCTATTGATTTTCTGGAAGAAAGAGACCTCTTGACAATTCCAGATTTGGCAAAAGAAACCTGGAGAATGACCATGATGTCTCCAGAATCACAGCGTATAAACCCATTCTTTTTAGGGGGAGAAGCCATTCAAATTTCATATCCTACTTCAACGATGAGTCATGAGGAAAAAATGATGAGCATGAGAGGTAATAACCCACACTTCTCTCGTGCTACTGTTCAACATGAGCTTATTCCAGGTCATCACCTTCAAGGTTATATGACGCAAAGGCACAGGCCCTATAGGAGCTTATTTTCTACACCATTTTGGATTGAAGGATGGGCACTGTACTGGGAAATTGCATTGTGGGACAAATCTTTCCCAAAATCAGCGGAAGATAAAGTGGGTATGCTTTTTTGGAGAATGCACAGGTGTGCAAGAATCATCTTTAGCCTCAACTATCACTTAGAGAAAATGTCACCTCAGCAAGCCATTGACTTTCTCGTCGACAAAGTCGGGCATGAAAGAGCGAATGCTGAAGCAGAAGTAAGGAGATCATTTGAGGGAAGGTATGGTCCTTTATATCAAATCGCTTATATGATCGGAGGCCTCCAACTATATGCCCTTAAAGGGGAATTAGTAGACAATGGGTCGATGTCAGAAAAGGACTTCCATGACCAAATCCTGCAAAACAATAGCATCCCCATTGAAATTCTGAGAATAGCACTAAAAGATAATGCTGTTGACAAGAACTACAAGACGAATTGGAAGTTTTTGAAGGATTTAGATATTCCTCACAGGTAAGAGCTTCCTTTCAAAATGAATGGTAAACCTACTTAAAGATAAGTAAAAATAATCCCCCTACAGTTTAAGCTATAGGGGGATTTCATTTTCGAATAGGTTTTATCAACTCATCGTATTTCACAAAAAAGAGACAAGTTATCTACTAGTCACTTGCTCATTCGGAGCGGAAATAGCATCAGATAGTAGCTAATTCATTATTTCACTTTTTATGAATTGGATACTAGTTTACTCATATATCACATATCAATTGATTAAACACCTCTTTTTTAGCGACATCCATTAATTGGATGAATTGCTTGCTGTTGGTCAATTCTGAAAAAATTAGAAAAGGTTATTAATGTGTAAATTTTTCTTGGTAGTTCTGTAATCAATCCATATCTTTTCTGTGGTGCCCCAAAGCTATGTCATTTCGACTATTCTATCGTAGAGGGTAAATTTCAGAACAAACCTATTCCATTAAATCAAACTTGAAAATCACTACACTCATTTGAGGAATGTCAAAGTTTCCTTTAGCCCACTTGACCTCCAGTTTTTGGACATCAATCTTTTGATTATCTTCATCATTATAGTCCATATCATCTTTTGAAGAAAGGAGTATCATCTCCCCTTGGCTGTGCACTTTGCTACTTCCCAAATCCACTGGAAGGCTATAATTTTTATAGGTCGCATTGACTACTGCTATACTCAAAGTCTTCTTATCCTCAGTCAGCGATGCTGCTATGTCAAGTGGCCTGTGGTCGCCATGAATGACCAATGGAATTGATCCGAAGTGCTTTCGGTACATGGCCAATACATGACCTGTGGCCTCCATCCAGCTGCTTGTTTGAGTGGCTTTGATAGCCCCAATGACATTCACCGTTTGGGCATAATTTGCCATATAGTATATATCAGACTGTCTAGAGAATTCATGTAGCCCTGAAGCTATCCCCAAAGCATCTCTTAAAAAATACCTTGTTCCCAACAAGCCATGTACATGAGGACCGTACCAATAATTCCATTCATCCATGGCAATTCTAAGCAATGGTGTGCGAGCATCCTCACTCCTTTTTCTATGCTCAGTGGCAACCTCACGTATCACATCAGCTAACTGTCTTGCATGTGTCAAGAGCCCTCCAGAATGCCAATCTTGTTTATAAATATGCTCACTGATGTAGTCCATATACTCCAAACTATGCGCGTACATCATATCATTCCAATGCCCAGGAAATCCTACACCAATTAACTCAATAGAAGGATCAACCTCCCTCATTGATTTGGCTACTTCATTGTGCTTTTCTACGTATTGTTCTATGGGCATATGACCAAGTTGCCAATCTCCAAACATCTCATTTCCCACAGCCCAAAGTTTTACTTCATAAGGTGCTTTTCTACCATTTTCCGCTCTCCATTTCCCCAATTTTGTGTTTGATCCACCATTGACATATTGGACCTGTTCAGCTGCCATTTCTGCTGAACCAAGTCCTGTGTTCACTGCAATATTGGCTTCTGTACCCAAGAGGCGACACAGATTCATAAATTCATGGATTCCAACATCATTGGTCTCTAAACCATCCCATGCGCGTTCATAGCGAGTGGGTCGCTTGTCCCTATCTCCTACCCCATCTTTCCAATCATATCCAGAAACAAAATTTCCCCCAGGCCAGCGATAAATTGGAGAATCCAGTGTTTTCATCAAGGCCAGCACATCCGCCCTAAAACCTTCTACATGATCATCAGGCATCAATGAAGAAGCCAATACATGAACACCACCAGCACCCAAGGCTACTATACCGACACCTCCTTGATCTATTACTTTGTTTGGCTCAAATGAAAAACAAACTTTGATTAATCCTCCTGTCACATTTTCTTCTGTAATCTCAACCATGTGTCTAGCTGACGATTCATCAAACCAATAGACATCGATATCAACTTCCCCTTGAACATTCAGCAAAAAGTAACCTGAATATTTTTTGGCTAAAAACCCTATACCAGCTTGTTGGATACCTTGTTCTTGGTACAATTTAGCATTGATCTTCGGAGTAGGATTTCCTGAATACTGATAGCTATCATCATGTATTACTTGATTACCTACTACTTCCCATGCACTTTTTTTCACACCTGGTGCATAGTAAAACTTTCTATCTACCAAGAGCTCCGCCCAAATCCCACCATAAATACACTTTCCCATGTGCTCAATAAACTGCCCATAAATGTAAGGCTCCATAGGGGTCTGTTGAGCTTGAACATCAATGGAAATAGAAGGCTTAAGCACATCTCGACCTAATTCTTCTACAATAACATCTTTGAGGAACACTTTCCCTTTAGCAGGACCTGATTTCCCCAAGACCAACTCCATCAAAAAACTATCATACCCTTCTGTATCAAAGACTTCCTCAAATGAGATCCAATCAGAATCTCCTCGCAGTACGGTATCCAATTTCATCTTCATATGACCAAGGCGAATTCCTGCTCCAGCTTTCTCATCTTGTCCCTCTACGCCCATCAATTGGTAAGCTCCAGTTACTTTATAGGTACTGTAGGGACTTAATTGTACCTTTCTATACCATCTAGAAATCCCAAAAGTATCAGCTTCTATAATCAAAACCCCTTTAGATGATGTTTCATCAAATTTTACTTTATAATTCTCTTGGGGGCTCCAATATTCAGTCTCCCAACCGTTCAGGCTATCTGAAGAAGCAAGCCGTACAGGTGATAGATCAACGACTAAAGGTGATGATACTTCACTACAGGCAAAGCCAAGTAGACAGCTTAAAAAACCAGCCAAAATATTAAAGCAAGGCATGATTCTAATCAACTGTATTCTACTTAAATTCATATTCATCCCAATTTGGAGGTGTTACATTTAATAAATGTTTTACAAAAAAATCTCTCCTCAGCCTTTCACCATATAGTCCTCCAGAGCTATGCCCCATTCCAGGAAACATCATAAACTCAAAGGGCTTGTTGTGTTTGACAAGTTCATCAACGAGCTGATAGGTAGACGCAGGATCTACATTATCATCAATTTCCCCAACAAGTAAGAGGAGTTTACCTTGAAGGTTTTTGGCATGGGTAACATTGGAACAATCTTCATAATGATCTCCAATCGGATACCCCATCCATTGCTCATTCCACCATATTTTATCCATCCTGTTATCATGACAGCCACAAGAGGAAACTCCCACCTTGTAGAATTCGGGATGAAAAAGCAAAGCACCAGTAGAGTTTTGACCTCCTGCTGAAGTACCAAATATCCCTACCTTGTCCAAATCCATATACGGCCTTTCTGCTGCGGCTGTCTGCATCCATAAAATTCTATCGGGGAAACCAGCATCTTTCAAGTTCTTCCACGCCACATCATGAAATTTCTTAGATCGGTTAGAGGTCCCCATACCATCAATCTGCACGACAATAAACCCAAGACTAGCAAGTTCATTGAGTGCATAGTAATTAGGATTAAATGATTTGGGCACATGTGCACTGTGTGGTCCGGCATAGATGTACTCAATCACAGGGTATTTCTTATTTGGGTTGAAGTCCAAAGGTTTGATGATCACTCCCCATATATCAGTCTGTCCATCCCTCCCTTTTGCAGAGAAAATCTCTGGTGCTTTCCAGCCAGCATTTTCAAGCTCACTGATATCTGCCTTTTCTAAAGATGCCACTACTTCGCCATTTTCTAAAGACCTGACTACTGTCACTGGTGGTAAATCTTGCCTAGCATACTTATCTACAAAATATTTATAATCAGCATCAAAAGTGATTTCATGATTGGCATTTTCACTGGTAAGCACTTTAAGATTCTTCCCATCCATGCCTATGCTATAAAAATGCAGGTGATAAGGATCTTCTCCTTGATTCTTTCCGCTTGCAGTAAAATAAACCAGCTCATTCTCTTCATCAACATGAATCACATCCCGTACGACCCATTCTCCTTTGGTTAGCTGCCTCAAAAGTTTTCCACCCTTCATATCATACAGGTAGAGGTGTCTCCAGCCATCACGTTCAGAAGACCAGATGGTTTGTTTTTTTGATTTGAGGTCTTTCCTAAAATATTTGCCACTGTAGTCTATGAACGTTGGGCTAGTTTCATCAATCAATGCACGCTGCTTCCCATCAAGTGCATTCATCTCAAATACGGTATAGCGCTGATGACCTCTTTCATTGTATTCCCATGTTATCGCTGAGCTTTCCTCATTCCACGAAAGTCTAGAAAGTGCGTATTGAGCATCCATTTGTCTCAAATCAGCTTGAAAAACTGTATCACGATCAGTATCTATGATCATAGGTGTCCTTATTGGCAAGGCATCGCCCGGCTTAAGGTAATCTCTTTCAAAAACCTTCGGTTGAAATTGATCATCTGGTGCTGATGCAATCAAGGTCAATTTCCTGACCTCACTAGGTCTGAATTTGAACAAGGCTAATTTTTTACTGTCAGGAGACCATTGAATACTTGATGAGTAGTATTCCCCAGGCCTCCCATCATGTGTCAGTTGCTGCTGTTTCCCAGTAGCAACATCCTTTAAAAAAACATTATGGTCTTGAATAAATGCTTCTTGCTTTTTATCAGGAGACTGAATCATCCGTTTCCCAGACTCATTGTCTCTAGTTCCCCAATATCGCGTGCTGGTATCTACTTCTTTAACTTTTTTCAACTCACCAGTATGTCTTTTCATTTCCCAGATAATTTGTTCATGCCTGAAAGTCAACATATCTTCTTTCAAGTCAAGCTCTGTTATATACAAATTCTTAGGATCAATTTTTTTATCAATTCTCTCAGAAAGGGCTTTGGCCAATTGATCAGTATCAAAAAGAAATTCCTTTGCTGCATCTTTGACATGATACTTCATATAGCGTTTGCCATTGGCAGTCTGAACTACATAAGTAAGTATATCCTTTTTATGCCATTGGATCTGTGTTGGAGAATGATAAACTTTATCCTTAATATTCTCTTTAAATTCAGCTGCTCTTTTGTAATCTGCCAGTGTTCCTTGTGCTTGGCTACCTATGGGCACCAGAAGGAGAGACAAGAAAGTAATAGACAAAAGTCTTTTAATTTGTATCATATATTTTAGTTTCTTCACGATTAAAACTGAGATCAAACAAAATTAGGCTATTTGAGATTGTATACTTTCTCTCATAATACCTAGGACTAATACTATTTTAACCAATTTAAAAATTGGATAACAATACCAATCAGTAGGTTCACTAATTTAGCTCATGTAGTCTTGTTGTGATAAGATTGCCGATTGAGTAAATCGATTACCCAATACTTCGATTTAACTTGTATTCATCGCACTGAACAAGCTTAAAAGTCCTTTCTATGTCAAATTATCTTAAAGGAAAAACAGTAACCATGAAGTCTATATTTAAGAATTTATCATTGCTTTTAATCATATGTCTGAGTTTTGACATAACGAACCATGCTCGAGCACAAGAAGGAGATCAAATCCTAGACGGGATTGGCGAAACGGCATTGATAGCAAGGTATACTTTTAAAGGAAATATTCGAGACTGGTCAAGGAACAATTTCCACCTTAATTTTCAAGGCTCAAGCATCAAATATGAAGAGGATGAAAAATTCGGCGAGGTCTTAGCCTTGTCAGGGGTTACAAATGATTACTTCACCATTCCAAGCGACGCCATCGCAGACATGGAGTCTATGAGTATTTCTACCTGGATCTATCCTCGATCAAAGCAATCAGGTCAGACGCTACTTGAATTTGGGAAAAATCCGAAAAACAAACTTGCCGTAAATCCACTTGGAGTGAAAGATGAAGGCATTTTCCATGCTTCATTGCAGTCAGAGGAAAAGCAAACTGAAGTAAAAGCAAGCGGTTTACCAATCAACAAATGGTCACATATTACCATCGTAATCAATATCCCAGCAAAGAGCTACGCTATTTACATTAACAATAAACTTGCAGGAGAATCAAAAGACTTGAGCATAGAGCTTGGTCAAATATTCGATCAAGATGACAATGAAAAAAACGTACTTAACATTGGAAAATCATTTGACCCTATACTACCTAATTTGAATGCTTTACTTCATGACTTTAGGTTCTACAGGATAGCCCTCAGTGAAAATCAAGTCAACTCCATATTCCAAAATTCCACAAAAGGAGCCAGCCAAGAAGGAACAAGAATTGCTAAAAAAACTGATGAATTACCTACCTTCCCTTCATCACACCCTCAACTTTACAATGAGTATTTGATAGAGGTTCCTGACATCGAAGTAGAAACAAGCATAGGTAATCTTCCAAGGCTTCCTAATATGATCGAAGGAAAGTATCAAGGACAGCTGAATGGACCAAAGGTAAAGGTGATCTGGCCAGCAGACAAGGACAATCAAGCTGTGCTTCAGGCGAGCACTTATACCATTACAGGAAAAGTGCCAGGAACTTCATTTGCTCCAAAAGCAAAAATTATAGTAAAAGAATCCAAAAACATCACTCCACCAGTCAAAAAGTTAGCCTCCTTTGCCCTAGATCAGGTCACACTTCAGACTGACAAAAATGGATCAGACACCAAATTCATAGAAAACAGGGATAAGTTTGTCACAACTTTAGCTGAAACTGACCCAGATTCATTTTTATACATGTTTAGAAATGCCTTTGGCCAAACTCAACCAACTAATGCCAAGCCTCTTGGCGTTTGGGATAGTCAAGAGACAAAGCTCAGAGGCCATGCCACAGGGCACTATTTGACAGCAATTGCTCAAGCTTACGCTGGATCGGGTTATGACAAGGAATTGCAAGCTGTATTTTTCAAAAAAATGGATTACATGGTCAACACACTCTATGACCTTGCCCAACTATCGGGAAACAAACACCCAGATCATCCAACTTTTGAGTCAGACCCTACAGCTATCCCATATGGACCCGGCAAATCAGGATTTGATTCAGACCTTAGCGAGGAGGGTATCAGAACTGACTATTGGAACTGGGGAAAAGGATATATCAGTGCCTACCCACCAGACCAATTCATCATGCTAGAGCAAGGCGCTAGTTATGGAGGGCAACAGCATCAAGTTTGGGCTCCTTATTATACCTTGCATAAAATCCTAGCTGGCTTAATAGATATCTATGAAGCGACTGGAAATAAAAAAGCCTTGGATATTGCTATAGGTATGAGTGACTGGGTTTATGCTCGCTTGAGTCAACTTCCAAATGAGACTTTGGTCAATATGTGGAGTACCTATATTGCAGGTGAATATGGCGGCATGAATGAATCAATGGCAAGGCTCTACCGCCTGACAGCCAACGAAAACTACATGACAACTGCCAAATTGTTTGACAATGTCCGCATGTTCTTTGGAGATGAGCAACACTCCCATGGTTTGGCAAAAAATGTGGATACCTTTCGAAGCCTTCATGCCAATCAGCATATTCCTCAAATCGTAGGTAGTATAGAGATGTATAGGGCTTCCAGTGAACCCGAGTACTTCCAAATCGCAGATAATTTTTGGTATAAGGCTGTCAATGAGTACATGTATTCCATTGGTGGCGTCGCAGGTGCCAGAAATCCGGCTAATGCAGAATGCTTTATTGCAGAACCATCTACTTTATTTGAAAATGGGTTTTCATCCGGAGGACAAAATGAAACTTGTGCTACCTATAACATGCTGAAATTGACCAATGAACTTTTCTTGTTTGATCAGCGGGCTGAGCTTATGGACTACTATGAACGTGGACTTTACAATCATATACTAGCATCAGTGGCCAAAGATAATCCAGGTAATACCTATCATGTCCCACTCAGACCAGCCTCAATCAAGCATTTTGGCAATCCTCGAATGACAGGGTTCACCTGTTGTAATGGTACAGCCATAGAGAGCAGTACAAAGCTTCAAAATGCCATCTATTTTAAAAGTATTGACAACAAGGAACTATATGTCAACTTGTTCGTTGCTTCAACTTTGGACTGGGCGGAGCAAAACTTCAGCATACAACAATCCACCTCCTTCCCCAAAGAGGATCAAACCTTGCTTACGGTCAAAGGAAATGGCAAACTGGATATCAAAATCCGAGTACCTTCTTGGGCGACTAAGGGATTTAAAGTATCGATAAACGGTAAACTTCAAAAGCTAGAGACTAAACCTGGAACTTACCTGACAATCAGCAGAAAATGGAAAACAGGTGACACCATCAAGCTTGAAATGCCTTTTCAGTTCCACCTAGATCCAGTAATGGATCAGCAGAATATTGCAAGTTTATTTTATGGTCCTATATTGCTTGCAGCTCAAGAGCCTGAGGCTAGAACAGATTGGAGAAAGTTAACTTTGGATGTATCTGATATCAGCCACACTATAAAAAGCAATGGCAATCCACTTGAATTTATCATTGATGGGGTATTATTTAAGCCATTCTATGAATCTTATGAGAGGCATTCTGTGTACCTTGACTTTAATCTGAAGTAAAAAAACCAAAGAATTCAATGTCCCTTACGCTATCAACTCACCTAAATCCCCAAAAATATATTGGGATTTAGGTGAATTGATTAGGTAGAACTAAATATTTATAGGCATTGAAATAGTTTGGAATTGCTGAAAAAAATCAACCTTATTGACCTTCTACTGAAATAGATTAACAAATTTCACAACTTATTGAAATTAAAACACTTAAACACTCATTTCACAGAGAAGCAAAAGTTAGCTCATAAGATTGGCTCAAAAATACTAACTGAAACATATATAAAGGAATCCGTACATGGATCAGAAGAGGATCGTGAAAGGTATCCAGAGCGAATGAGTGACGCAGGATCATAAATATGGGATTTAAAAATTGAAAAAACCTCAAGTTTGATGTAAGATATGGTAGCTCCCAGTTTTTCAACCAATTGAATGCATTTCAAAAAAGGTGAATTTATGGAGTTCAATTTTCTAAATTTTGGAATAAATCAAAACAATAATTTATTGAGATCAAGGGTTCATTTAAGCATTTGAACACCAGAATTTTAAAATCAATCAAAATTGTAAGGCAATTTGATTTCAAATAAAGTGCCTTTGTTCTCTTGACTTTCAAAGGTGATTTTTCCATTCATTGCCATGACCAATTCATGAACGATATTCAAACCTAAACCAGTGCCTTTTATACTTGTAGTATTACTACCTCTAAAAAATGACTCAAAAATTCTAGGCTGATCTGGTTCAGGAATACCAATCCCATAATCCTTCACAGACAAACAAAAGTAATCGCTCATATAATTGAGGCTAACTTCTGGTTTGGGAGAATCATCGAAGGAATACTTAAAGGCATTTTCAATCAGATTGCCTAAGATATGTCGAAGCTTCGCCGGGTCACTATTTGCATATCTATTTTCATTGGGAAAATGAAAGATTAAAGCCCTTGCAGAAACATTATTTTGATCAAAATCAAATTTTAGGTTTAAGATAAAATCTCGGAGATCTATCATTTCAAGATTTATTCTAATATTCTTGTTCTCATGTTTTTCAATTATCAGCACATCCTCAATCACCGAGGTTAGCCTTTTTACTTGATCATTTATTCTTTGAACATGGTGATTCATTTTATTGCTCAATTTAGGATCGGATATTTCACTCAAAAAATAATTTAGTAGCTCACTGCTACTTAAAATAATCGATAAAGGCGTTCTAAACTCGTGTGAGGTCATTGAAATAAACCTCGATTTTAGACTATTAAGTTCTTTTTCTTTCCACAGAGCTTGCTCAATCTTTTGATACATTTCCTCTTTATCAGAAACATCCCTCGCAGTACTTATAATTTGAAAAAGATTATTTTGATGATCAGTAACTACTTTTGAAATAGTCTCAAGCTGGATGTTTTTACCTGTAAATGGGTGAATAACGGTAACTATATTTTTGTATATCCCATTACTTTTTTCGTATCTTTTTTGAGTAGAAGCGATTTCACTAAGTACAAATTCTACCTTTCTACCCAAGAAAAACTCTGGAGAATAGCCTATAATATGTATAACTGAGGGAGAGACATATTCAAAAACCATATCCTTGTTTATCAAACAAATAATGTCACTTATGTTTTGCTCTAAAAGTTTGAACCTATCTTGAGCTAGTACCTTTTCATTTTCGAGCTTTCTTTGTTCTTCGAGAATTCTTGAAAACTTAATCAAGTTGCCATAAGAAAAAAGTATAGGACTCAAAAACTCAATGTCATCAAGAGAATATGGGTCTTTTCTATTAGCAAGTCCTATCAATCCCAAAAACTCATGATTTTTCCAAATAGGTATTCCAATAAAACTTCTGATTGAAGGATGTCCCAATGGAGTCCCCATTTTAGATTTATCATTTCTCGCATCATTTGAAATATAAGTCTCCCCTGATCTCAATACATGGCCATACAAAGAGTCGTAGTTAGAAAAACTCATGTCTGGCTTGTGATATTCTTTTATATATGCATCATCATCAGCCATAGCAAAAGCATGAGGGAGCATTTTCCTTTGTCCATAGTCATCCTCTATCACTTCACAGATAAACCCCAATTGGTCACCAGTGAGTTTGATCAATTTATTGAGCATCGACTTCAAGATATGCTTATAGTCCTTATTTGTAAATAAACTTAATTGAGCTTCAGAAATAATTTGAAGAATATCACTTAATTCTTGAGTTCTTATTTCAGTTTTCTGCAAACTAATTCCTTGAATAATATTTTCAGTTACATCTAAAAAATTTCCTTGATATACGCTATCAGTCGAACTATCAGAAGATAAGCTCCTCCACATTCTAACAGCAATCCAGAGCATACCTTTGGAGGTATTTGTCCTACAGACAAAAGTTGACCTCCCATTTTTTTTCAAAAGTGTGAGATGAGTAAGCACCACATCCCAGTCTTCTTCAGGAACATAATTCTTCCAAGCATATCGATTTGATATCATCTCCTTCCTGTCCAAACCATAATCTTCTATAGCCTCAGAAATAAAATCAAGCTTATCTAAATTTGCACTCATGAGAAAATGGACTTCTCTCAAGTCATGGTCAAGAAGTTGAGAGAAGTTCTGACTTGAACGATCCATCAGATTCACATTCGTGCTATTATCTAACACGAACATGGTGCCTACTACATTTGTGTTAAGTTTATGCTTCTCAAAAACTTTATAGGCTTTCACTTTTACTGCTATAAAACCATTCAACTTGGTCATTACTTTACAGTCAAGCTCACAAGAATCCTTCTCATTATTGACAAGTTTCTCAAAATTATTATTGATTTGAAGTACACTAGAATGGTCAAAAAAACTAAAGCATGATTTCCCAAGACTTTCTTCTAAGCTATAGCCAAAATAATTTTCCCAAGCTTTGTTGAGAAATATAAAATTACCAGTTTGATCAGCTTTAAAAACAATTATCTTTTTTGAATCAATCCAATTTTTATCTTCAATGAGCATGGCAAATGATATATCTTGACCCCTAACTTTTAAGATTTAAATATAGCATATCTAATTCAAAGAATGGGATACATTTATGATTGATTAAGTGTAAGCATCATATTTTTTTTTCTCAAAAATCATATATTAATGAATTCATTAATTTCAACATACAACCCTTTTATTTGACAATAAATCACTTTTTACAAATCAATTTTATCAAAAACCTAAAAAAAAGAAGGTTTTATTTGAATTTTTAATTCTTCACAATCTTACTTTTTACACTTAATTAACTAATGACTCCCATTGATTTACAAGTAGATATACATCCTACTAAACAGGCTACCTAATCAATTAAATTTCATAGTGTAATACATGCGGAAGCGCTTTGCTCACCAGCATCTATGTGCCTAAACTTCCATTAAAACACTACATTATGAAAACAGTACAATTACTACCAGACGATCAAGATTTACTATTTATTGATTCTAAGCCACCAAAATCAAATGATCTGCAAACAGAGATTTCCAAAGCATATACCTATTTAAACTTGTTTATCAAGCGGACTTTGGATTTGTTAATGGTTGCAGTATTTATGCTATTTATAGGCTTCTGGCTTTTCCCTATCATTGCATTGATCATCAAGTTGGACTCCAAAGGACCTGTATTTTTCAAACAATTGCGTCATGGAAAGGACAATAAACCCTTCTACTGCTATAAATTCAGGAGTATGGTGATCAATAAAAGTGCAGATACCCAGCAAGCCACCAAAAATGATCCCAGAATCACCAAAGTTGGTAAGATAATCAGGAAAACTAGTATCGATGAACTGCCTCAGCTGATCAACGTTTTAAAGGGAGAAATGTCAATCGTAGGTCCGCGTCCTCATCCACTACCTTTGAACTTGGAGTTCTCCACAAAAATTGATGGCTTTATGGACAGGCATCAGTTCAAGCCAGGACTTACAGGATTGGCACAAGCCAGAGGATTTAGAGGAGAAACTGCTGAATTTCATCAGATGTACTCCCGATACAAGCTTGATGTTCTCTATCTAAAAAAATGGTCTCCTTGGTTAGACATTAAAATCATTTGGATGACAGCTAAGTCTTTAATTTCAAAAACTGAAAATGCCTACTAAATTACTGTTTGGATAAGTTTAAATGATTACTATTACGGACGTTCAATAAAGAGGCCTTCTTTGAAGGTCTTTTTTTTTATGCCTCAAAGATAAAGGCTAGAAATATCCTAGCCTTTATGCATTCACTCTTTGTAAGCCTTATGTGGAACAGTTGATCATTACAGATCACTATCCTTAAATTTAAGGAGCATTTCTCAGGAACAAAAAACAAAGCCATTATCTTCAATTAAAAGCCTATTTATATAAACCAACGGTCTTTTACCAAAGGAAAACCTTACTTCTTATACCTGAAAGTTGAATCCAAGTTATTCTTGGATGTACAAAGATATTTCTATTGAGGAATCCTTGAGTGGGAAGATTTTTTCGAAAAGAGTCTCTCCCGAGGGGAGATTGATCATCAGCTTGTATGTTCCTTTAAATCCTCGGAAACGGTGAATTCCAGAATCTTGAAATTCTTTATTTTCTTTTGTCCACCATTCATTATAAACTAAATCTAAAAATGCTTCCCCGTTAGGCTTCAAGTTTCCTTGGGAGGTCCAAAGAGCTGCGTTTGGATACCAATGGTTTTCTTCCCAAAAACCCCAAAATAGAAACCCGCTGACCTTTGGATGAGAAAAACAGATTCTCATAAAATCCTTTGTAAAACTGGCCTGCAAGGCCTGAAGATGCATAGGCATAGTAGTCAATCGACCTCGCTGTCCATATTGAACATCAAACTCAGTAACCTTCATACTCATGCCAAGCTGGGAAAATAATTCAAGTTTTTGATAGACTGTGGGTATTGCTGGAAGGCTGTGCAGTTCAAAATGTGACATAAACCCGATCCCATCAGGCTTTATTCCTTGTAGAGCAAGCTGATTGATCTTGTCAAAGTATAGAACAAACTTCTCTCCTCTTTGGGTTAGCACTTTACTTTCATTGACATAGAATTTTAAATCTTCTTGTTCTTTCAATGCAAATACCTTCCGATACAAATCAATTCCATATTTATCTTCAAGGAGTAACTTATTTTTATGATCTATAGAAACCAAATGATTAATTGCATCCCATTCTTGGATATAAGGTTTTGTCACATTTAAAAGCTGATTTATATGTTGTAACTGACTGAAGATGAATTTTTGCTTGTCCGTATAAGTTTCTAGATCCATCACATCTTTCAACCGATCATAATCTAGAATAGGAGCCCAAAGCAATGTATGACCTCTGATCTTTTTCCCCTTTTGATGAAGCTCTATCATGGCTTTCATGGTAACTTCTTGACTTTGGGTATACCATTGTTTCCACTTTAGGTCATTTTCAAAAACCACTTCATTGAAGTACCTATCTACAATCGAAGCATAGGATTCAAGCTTTATGTAATCAAGGGCATCTATAGCAGTCCCAAAAGCAAAGTCATGGGCAATCTGTTCTAAAGAGATCGTAAGTGGCTTTTCATGCTTTGAATCCAATTCAATTTGAAGAATAATATCGCCCTTTCTTAGGCTATCTATTCTTTGGTTGGCGGCTTGTCTCCATGAGTCATCATTGCTCTGATAAGCTGCATGCCAGTCCTCCTCAATTGATTTGACCTGACATTTGACACATAAAGGTATTTGAAATAAAAAAATCAATACCAAGTAAATGCTCTTCAATTTTTTACTTTCTCCTTGCATACTAAGTAAAGAAAATGAGGTAATCCCAATAGGTATCTTTTCCATAGTTTTTTGGGCTGAAACACAAGTCTCATCAGCCATTCTCCTCCGTGATTCGTGATAAATTTGGGTCCTCTTTTATCAATCCCTAAATAATGACGAAATAAAGCCCCTGTTGCAAAGATAGCTGAGGCATGAAGTTTAGAATAGTTTTCAAAAGCCCAATTTTCTTGTATAGGCATACCCATACCAGTAATAATCAAGTCTGCTTTGCTTGCATTGATCCTATCAATTAAAAATAGGTTCTCCTCTCCTGATTTTTGAAAAAAACCATGATGATGGCCAGCAATTTGAAGATCGGGGAAGTCTTGTGCTAATCTTTCTGCAAACAAAGACACCACATCTTGTTGATCCCCTAATAAGAATACCCGCTTCTTAAGTTTAATGAGCATGAGGATAAGGTCCTTGAACCAATCTGGAGGAGTCATTCTCTCACCAATTTCACGTTGTAGAATTTTTCCTGCAAGCTGAACACCAAAGCCATCACAAAACAGTACGGAAGAATTGTTGATCACTGCCCTGTAGTAGTGATTTTTTTGAGCTAAGGTGACGCCATGTGCATTTACATAATTTATCAAGGCTATGTCTTGATTTTGACAAAGTACTTTTTCAAAGTAGTTTAAAATTTCTTCTTTGTTTACACTGTGAATTTGAACCCCCAGTATTTCAATAAAAGGAAAATCAGATTTAGCAAGTAATTTTTCCATATGACAGATTTTCAAGCAATTCAATTTTTAAATAATACTTCATAGTTTTTTAAAATGATATCGACATCAAACATCTCAGCTCTGCTGATTTGAGCTGCCATATCCATAGGAGATTCCAATGCTCGTTGGATGGTTTTTGCCATTTCTTCTGGATTACCTACTGGGGTAAGGTATCCATATTTTCCTTGCTCAATAATCTCGGAAGGACCACTTTTACAATCTGTTGATACGATAGTCACTCCAGCAGCTAAAGCCTCTACTACAATATTTCCAAAACCTTCCCACAAAGAAGAAAGAACAAATACATCGCATTTTGCAATCCAAGCGATGGGATTAAGCTGAAATCCAGCAAAAAAAACCCTGTCAGTCAAACCAAGAGCCTCTGAGTAAGCGGTCAGTTTCTCAAGCTCATCTCCCTCTCCTACAATGATCAGCTTCACTTTTGGATTGGGTATGTAGTTCAATGCTTGAATTAAAGTACCAAAATCCTTTTGGGGTGTCAGTCTACCTACGCCAATCAAAAACTTGGTTTCTTCATCCTTAGGCCAAGGAAATGCAACTTCCAAATGTCTATTGAGATGCATCTGTCGATTGAAAGCAGGATTATAAATTACTGAGATGTTCTTTTTAGATATTAATGCTACTTTGGCTAGATCGTCTGCAACACCATGAGAAACGGCAACAATACCATTGGCAAACCTGTATAAAATAGGTATCAAGAAAAAACTCAATTTATACATTCCCCAAGGCGATTCTTTGAACTCCTCCAACGTATTGCTTCTCTCTGAAAGGATCAGTTTACAATTTGCATTTGCGAAGGCTTTGGCTAATAAAGCTATGATATTAAAGTGAGGGACTGCGGTAAACATGGTATCAAATTCATGTTTTCTAAGTAAAGTTCTGAGCTTGAACAAGAGCTTGAACCTGTTATCTGTCTCAGCGCTGAGAATTTTCACCCCTGGATTCAAATTCTCTCGGTATTGGCCTTGGTCTCTGGCCAAAAAGAAGGTCACCTCATCTCCTTTATGATCAAAAAAATTAGCCACATTGACCATCATTCTTTGAACCCCACCTTGGTTTAAGTTAATGTAGAATAGCAATATTTTCATGGATATATTTTTGTTTTTTTACCTTATTATGCAAGCTTACCGTGACCACAAAGAATAGCCAGAAAGCATCATTATGCTTGATGGTCGAACTTTCGATCATGTTGTAGAATATAAAAAAGAAAAAGAATGAGGCTGTCCATAAAAATGTTAGGTCAGGGTGTTTGGAAAGCCAAAGGATGGCAGAAAAGAATGTTTTCAAGATGATCCATATCAGCCAAACAAACCCAAGAAATCCAGCACTAATTATCACATCGACAAAGCCATTATGTGCTTGGTAGATATTATTCCAATTCATCTGAGTCCAGACCTCATGGCTTATAGACTCATTTGTCCAAAAATTCTCAAAACCATATCCTAAGAGTGGCTTTTCGAGAATAAAATCCCAAAGAATAATCCATAATGGAATTCTTCCTGTCAGGTCTGCTTCTTTACCAAATAGTCCGAATATGTAATCAACTTCGATAAAAACGAAAAGTAATAGACTCAAGGTCAGCACAATAAGCCCAATCAGTTTGACATTTTCTCCTTTTAAAGATACTGTACATACAAACATGAAAGCTAAGCTCGCTAAGGCAATCAAAATTGCAGAAGTTGAATCTGAGAAGTAAATGCATATTATTGAAATTAATATGAGAAGTAAATGTCTCCTTTTCCGATAGACCAAATACAAAAAGCCATGAAGAAGAGCTTGCAACGCCATAATTTTCCCAAATTTGTTCTTATGAATAAAAACCCCTTTCCAAGCACCTAAATGCATTCCCATGTTTTGGGTATCATCCATCTTGCCTATATCCCCTAGAAAAAAGATTACAAATAAAGATGTGATGGTGATGAGCAGCAGAGCGACTTTACTGCAATTCAAAAAATAAAGTAGGTTTAATTTTTGGCCTAAATTAAGCGCAATCAAAGAGGAAAGAAAAAACATCAAACAACGCTTGCTTGCCACGACGCTTATCTCACTGTACAGAAAAGAGAAAGAAACCAAAACTATCAAACCAAAGAGCAAGGAATTTTCCAGAATAGCTTTGATGAGTAAGTTCAAGTTAAAATTGACTAGGTAAGATATATAAATCCCTAAAAACACAATTGTATATAAGAATCCAGACTCACTAGCCGATACCCCATCTTGGTCTTGAACTAACAAAGGAAAGAATGCTCCGCTAAACATGATTAATAAAAAAACATGAAAGCTATAACTGACTAGTGGATAAAAAGCTTTAGGTTGGTTCATTTTCATCTAAAAAAATTGATTTTGAATAATCGAAGTATACCTATGTAAACCAGTGACCCTACAGGCGCGAGAAAAAGCAAACGAAAATGAGCGGATGCTATGCTATTTTTTGCTAAATACAAAAGCAATCCCATAATCATTGAGCTAATGAGAATTTTAAGACTACTTAGCAGTGGAAGCGGTAACTTATACACCCTTCTTGATAGAATTGCGCTTGCAATTAAGGCAACAAAAAAGCTTACCAATGTAGATATAACGGCACCAAAAACCCCAAGCCATGTGATAATAAACAGATTGAGTAAGATATTGACCACAGCTGCCAAAATCACAGGATAAATCTGAAGGTAAGTCCTTTTGCCCAACTGAAAACCTTGATCAAAGTAAAAATTTTTGAAACCAACCATCAAAGTACCTAAAACAATGTATGGAATTATTTTTTTGGCTTCTTCGGCAAATTGTTCACCAATGATCAGATCTACTACTTCGCTGTTCAAGGCCATGAAACCAAAAGCAAGTGGCATAGCAATTTTCAAAAGTAAAATTAGGTTTTCAGACAGTTGATTATTTGCAGCATTGACCCCATCATTTTCCAATGCTCTAATGGCTAATGGAAAGCTTCCGAGATTTATTGCTGTCATGATCACCCATAGACTTTGTCGAGCTAGGTCATAAGCAACTGCATACAAACCCGTTTCCTTTTCCCCCAAAAAATAGTTGATAAAATATCTGTCAGATGAATTGAATATAAAAGTCATTCCAAAGGTGATCGTAAATGGTATTCCATATTGGAGAAACTCTAGAAAAAACGTTCTATTGAAGTATCTCAAATTCTTAAAAATGAGTTTGCCAATATGCCGCAAGCATAATCCTGTTGTTAAAATGGTACTTAGTGCAATTGCCAATAGGATCCCACTTGCTTCAAAACCTAGGTGAAGCAGTGTGATTCCAAAAAGTAGTGCAAAAGTCGATTTTATCATGAAACTGATGGCATATTGCTTTACTTCAAGATTAGACCTCAAAATTTCCAAAGCAATTTCAAAAAAGGCTTCTGTCCACAATAGTAAAAGTGCTACATAAATCAATGACCTTAGCTCTTCATTAGGTAGGATCCATAGGGTACCCAAGACAAGAATTAGGCTAAGAAACCCAGCAGTAAAAAATCCAGCTGCAATGCTTCCATAAAGTTCTCGCTTATCTTCTTCATGTCTGAACTTTGGCAAATAACGCAATAGAGACATCCTTATCCACTGAAACAACAGGGTATTCAGCAAAGTCACGCTGGAATATGCCAACGCATAGCGACCATAGACCTCTGGGGAAAGTAACCTGGTATAAATGGATAGTGCTGCAAAATTGATTAAACCAGGCACTCCACGTCCAAGCAGGTATATTAAACTATGTTTTCCTTGTTTACTCACTGGAATAAAATAATAGGTTCATCAAATCAGCAACTTCTAGAATAATAAATGACTAAGGAAAATGGGCAAATAGATTTAAAATGGGTCACGATATTTCTAGCATTAAATATATCTCATTAATAAAGGTTGAGGTAAAAGAAAACCCCATATATGTAAAAGATTAAATCAATGGAATCTATTTGATAATGAAATGCAGTTGCTTTTTCTACTCCTTTACATCAATTTTAAAATCAACTTCAGTAACCACCTATTGGCATCTCGATTTGCAAAAAAGTAACTAACAACACTCATGGAGACTATTAAAGTAACTTAACCAACAATCAACTCATGCTTAACAGAGGAATGAAGAGGATCAACCAAATAGTTGCCAGGGTTAAATTCTTCGAGTTGATTTTTTCTTAAATAGGGTTTGTCAAGATGAATCTTGATTTTGAGAGTGTATGTCTGCAATCATTTAACTGAACTGGTAGTGATCATACAAAACCAATACATACAGTTTAACCTTAGATTCATCTTTCAAGATTCCTAAGAGTACTTCGAACATGCTATAAGCTGCCTCGCTAGCTGGTACAAAACACACCAAATCTAGCAAGGCAACATATTCATCACAACAAATTCTCAATACATAGGGGCAGCATAAGCTTGAAAACAATCGATTCCAATATCTTGAGTACCAAGATCTATTAATTTCAAATAAACTGCACTTTTATGGAAGTAAAATAGCCGATCAATAGGATTTTCGATGTCTTTCGATTTTATCATTGTCTAGAAGATAGAAATCAATTAGGAAGACTTTCCAATAGCGTATACCCTAAATCCTATTTTTTCTAATTTTTGCTTATCTAGTAAGTTCCTTCCATCAAAAATTTGACAAGGCTTTTGCATCTGGTCATAGATTTTTTGCCAATCCAATTCTCTGAACTCATCCCATTCCGTAAGTACTGCAATGGCATGGGCTCCTTTACAGGCAGCATAGGGATCAAACTCGGATTGAAGTAATCTCCTATTTTCCACTTTTGTACGAGTATTTAAGTAATCGATGTCGTTGTACATTTGATCTTCTGAAACTTTGGGATCATATACATATATATTTGCGCCTTCATTCAGCAGCAAATCAGCGACATAAATGGCTGCTGATTCTCTGGTATCATTAGTATCCTTCTTAAAAGCCCAACCCAGAAAAGTTATTTTTTTACCACTGACTGTATTGTAAAGGGATTTAATAATTTTCTTTGCGAATCTACCCTTTTGATGATCGTTGATTTTGATGACCTGCTCCCAGTAATCCGCTACTTCAAACAAGCCATAGCTTCTACAAATGTAGACGAGATTCAATATATCCTTTTGAAAACAAGACCCCCCAAACCCAACTGATGGCTGTAAAAATTTAGGCCCAATTCTACTGTCCTTTCCTATAGCTCTGGAAACTTCATATATGTCGGCCTCCGTGCTTTCGCACAATTCTGACAAGGAATTTATTGACGAGACCCTTTGGGCAAGGAATGCATTGGCAGTAAGCTTAGACAATTCTGATGACCAGACATTGGTACTTAAAATTCTTTCACTTGGAACCCAATGAGCATATACATCCACCAAAGCTTGTATAGCTTCTAAGCCTTCTTCTGTTGAAGTATCGCCACCGATCAAAACCCTATCTGGATCTAATAAGTCTTCAACGGCCGTACCCTCTGCTAAAAATTCGGGGTTGGATAGAATTTGAAACTTGTAACCATTGCCTGTATTGTCCAAGATATCTTTAACTGCCTCTGCTGTTCTGACAGGAAGAGTTGATTTTTCGACTACTATTTTGTTAGATTTCGATGCAGAAGCAATTTGTCTAGCGCATTTTTCGATCCATTTCAAATCAGCTGCTTGTCCCTTCCCTTCTCCATACGTTTTGGTAGGAGTATTGACCGAAATGAAAACCATATCAGCCTCTTCTATGGCTAAATCTACCTCTGAAGAAAAGAATAAATTCCTACCTCTAGCCTCGCCCACAATGGCATCAAGACCTGGCTCATAAACGGGTAAAGCAGACAAATCCTCACTGTTCCAAGCGTCTATTCTTGCTTGGTTGATGTCAACTACTTTCACTTGTATTTGAGGGCATTTCTGGGCAATTACTGCCATAGTAGGACCTCCTACATACCCTGCTCCTATACAGCAGATTTTGGATATATTCATGATATAAATGTTTGTTGGTGATTTAATATTTGAATTTCAGAGGCTTCAGACTCATGGATCAAGGCCTATGGAAAAGTTTTAAATTATGCTTTTGAAATATTTTATGCTTTCTATCAAGCCCTCTTCCAACTTCACCTTCGGTTCCCATCCAAGTTCCTCTTTGGCTAGCTGAATAATAGGTTGTCTTTGAAGTGGATCATCTTGTGGAAGGGGCAAAAATCTGAGCTTGCTCTTGCTCTCAGTTAATTTTATGACCAACTCAGCAAGTTCAAGCATCGTAAATTCTACCGGATTACCAATATTGACAGGACCAGTAAAACCTTTCTTTGAGTTCATTAACTTGTACATCCCATCAATAAGATCTGACACATAGCAAAAGCTCCTAGTCTGCATGCCATCACCAAAAATGGTAATATCCTCTCCTCTTAAGGCTTGAACGATAAAATTACTCACTACCCTACCATCATCAGGATTCATCCGAGGTCCATAAGTGTTGAAAATTCTCATAACTTTGATATCAAGACCATGCTGTCTATGGTAGTCAAAAAATAAAGTTTCTGAACATCTCTTACCTTCATCGTAACAAGCTCTTATCCCTGTAGTGCTTACAGAACCTTTATAGCTTTCAGGCTGTGGGTGAATTTCAGGATCACCATATACCTCTGATGTACTCGCTTGTAGTATTCTCACTTTCAACCTTTTGGCTAGTCCAAGCATATTAATCGCTCCAAGCACTGAGGTTTTTGTAGTCTGGACGGGATCAAATTGATAATGAATAGGACTTGCTGGACATGCTAAGTTATAGATCTCGTCTACTTCCACATACAATGGAAAAGTGATGTCATGTCTTAGAAATTCAAATTTCTTATGGGATGATAAATGTTCAATATTTACTTTCCTTCCTGTAAATAAATTATCAACACATAACACTTCATTCCCCTCTTGTAATAGCTTGTCGCATAAGTGAGATCCTAAAAATCCAGATCCTCCTGTAACTAAAATTCTTTTCATGTTTTTATTTTAGACTTTAACTTTTCTTCTGTGAATTTTGGGCTTTTTAAAACAGCTTCGTGGATTATTACTCATGTGATATCCTGTGTTATAACCCCCCGGCTGAGATTAAGTAAAAATATAGGGGAGAATCCAACTATCCTATAAAAGTATAATCTAAAATATGTTTAATTAAATAAAGTGGTATAATTTGATAATTAAATGCTATATTTATTTAATTATTAAAATCTAAGCAGGTGAAAAAAAAAATATGTCAATTATCAAAAAAGTCTCATAAATGATCCGCTTTGAAAGAAAGTCTAAAGTCCTCATGACTTAGGCTGATCGAATGAATCCAAGGTCAATGTAAGCTTGAGATTTTAGTATCAATGGCAGTTAAGAGAAGACTTCAAACTTGCTTAATTTTATTTTTTGCGCAATAGTCTATCCCAAAATGATCTAGGAACTGAATCAAAACCATAGGACTCATATGCACTATAATTATACGAATAGCCATAAGTCCTCCTGCTCCAGCTGTGGTCTGTATCATTTAGAATTGCATAAAATTTCTGGTTAGGATTCTTGGCCACTATCTCATTTAAAAGATGAACATTTCCTTTTTCAGAGACATTTTGTCTCAACACAAATAAATTTATATCCACCAAAGTTGTCAAGGTCAAAGTTTCAGAAACAATACCTATTGGAGGACTATCTAAAATAAGGATGTCATAGGATTCTTTGATCTGATCTATCATAATTTTAAAATCTTCTTGATCAATCAATTCTGAAGGATTTGGAGGAATAGGACCTGAGCAAAGCACATGTAAATTTGGTACGGATGACTTCTGAACAAAATCTTCCCAAGGTATATGCTTACTTAAACAAGTACTGACACCTTGACTATTAGAAATACCGAAGTGCTTAGCTAGTTTTGGCCTGCGAAGATCCAAGTCTACAACAATGGTTTTCTTACCTAATAATGCAAAAACACTGGCTAGATTTATCGCACAAAAGGTCTTACCCTCTCCTGGTGAAGCTGAGGTCATGAGAATACTTAATTTTTTGTAATTCGGTTTTAGAAATGCCATGTCTGATCGGAGTATTCTAAAGGATTCTGCTATTAGTGACTTTGGGTTATCTTGTACAGCAAGGCTACCCTCTGTGTTACTTCTACCGATAGTTCTTAGCAGTGGAACCGTACTGTTCTTTTCAATGAACTTAGGATCTTTGATTGTATAGCTGAAATAACTTCTGCTTACCACGAACATGAAAGGTATTAAAAAGCCTAGAAAAGCTCCAATGGCTAAATTCTTAGCTTTCTTTGGCGCTATTGGCTTATCTAAAGATCTGGCATATTCTAAGATCATGTTCTTTGACATACTTGACGCTTTACTTATCTCAGACTCAGCTCTTTTTTGAAGTAGATACAGATAGATATTTTCATTGATATTAAATTGTCTCTGAAGCCCTACAAGTTGCTTTTCTGTCTGTGGTAAAGTGTTGATATCAGCATCAACTTCCACTATCTTTTGATTGATCTCCAACAGTGAAGATTTGGTATTTTTTATAGCTGATCTAATGTTCTCTGCAATCTGATTCTTGGCTGCTTCCAATTGTGTATTGATCTCCCTAATGGCTGGTGAATTGGGAGAATAATATCCTTTCAAAGTGGTTTTTTGACTTTGAAGTTCAACGATGTTGTTTATCATAGCATTGAGAATAGGATCTTCTAAGCCCACAGCTGAGGGCGAAATCACTTGATCGTACTCGTCAATGGCCAGATAATTCAATAAGTCATTATAATATGTCAAACTCAGTTCGATACTAGACTTTTGTTTTTCCAATTCTAAATATTTTTGATAAATCATCGTCCCTTCCTGACTCAGATTGAATACCCTATTTTGACTTCTAAACTGTTGTAATTTATCTTCAAAAAAAGAAAGTGAGTCAGTGATAACAGCAAGCTGTCTATCTATAAATTGAATGGTTTTTTCTGCTGCTCTATTTTTTTCATTCAACTCTTTGTCTAAGTAATTTTCCATCAGTAGGTTAAGATAATGCTCACCTAATTTTTTAGAAGTAGATTGAAAGGTCAAGTTTATGACTGAAGATAGCTTATTTACAGTTTTGATATTCGTTTGTTCCTTGAATTCCATGATCAAGCTTTGACTATCTTGAATTTTAAAGAAAACCGTTTGACCGGGAAAAAAACTAACATTATTTACCTGCAATTTCATGAATTCGTAAACAAAAGGTAATCCAAAAGTACCCTCCAAGATAGCCAAATCACTCAAGTTTTCCCACTTGACCAAATGTTTAGGATCTTCAGGTATATACAATGCGTGTGGTGTATCGATCACATGTATTCGAAACCTTTCATGGCCAATAAATTCCAAGCTAAACATACCTCCAATCAGCTGTGGGTGGGTCCAGTCCACAAAAATTTCAATGGGAAAATGTTCAAAAATTTGATTGTAAGTAAAAAGACCCTTCTCATAGTAGGAAACATTCAAGTTCATACTGTTCAATGTCTTTTCTAAAAGAGGATAAGATTTGAGAATGCTGATTTCATTTTCAACATTGCTTTTCGATTGCATGAATTTCATAGGCTCAAATAAATCCATGCCCAGACTCGGCATTTCTTCTCCAATCAAGACTGCACTTTCAATTTGATAGATATCTGGACTAGACTTGATATAAAAAAAAGCTAAAAGCAATCCTAAAAATATCCCGACAGAATATAATTTCCAAGAAGCAAGAAGATCTTGAATTTTTTCTTTAAAATCTGAAATTTCATTCAAAGAAATCTCTGTGGACAATTGATCTTTCAAAAAAGGAGAAGAATTAGTGTTCATAATATTTTGAAAATTTTATTTATTGATCAAAGTAAGCACCAAAGCAACCGCAGTTATAGAACTGGTAATGAGCGTCAAAGTCTGAGTTGCATTGACCCCAGAACCTAGCTCTCTGATTTTCATGGGCTCAACATATAGCAAATCATTAGGCTGTATAAAGTAATAAGGAGAACTTATGAGATCGATGTCGTTAAGATTGATCCTATGAACTATGGCACCATCAGGGTACTGACGGACTAAAGCCAAGTCATTTCTTTTTGCAATGGTTGTCAAATCTCCTGCTTGAGAGATGGCTTCAAATATTGTCAAACGATCTTGGAGGACTCCATACTTTCCTGGCTTATTGAATTCTCCTAGCGCAGCAAAGCGAATTCCACCCAGCTTGACTTTCACTTGATAATCATTGATCAATAGATGAGCATATTTTTCCATAAGCTCTTTTGAAATCTCCTTTATGCTCTTGCCACTTACAAGAACTTCGCCCACTCCAGGCAAAAAGATCAAACCATCCTCATCTACTGTATACCCTGTAGTGTAGTAAATACTTCCACCTGATTGCGCAATTTGACCTAGCACCATGTTATTTGATGCATAATTTTGCCTTCCCTGATTAAAATCAGCTGTTAAAATATCTTTCTGTGTAATAATTTGGACTTCTAAGATATCCTGAGCTTGTATTTTGTAAGTTGTAGGCTCATACTTTAACAAAGAGTCTTTTTCCTGAGCTTGATGCTCGGAAAGATTTTGTAAATAGATCAACTTCTTGTTAGGCACACATGCTTGAAACAATGTTCCCAATAGTGCAAAGGTCAATAAGTAAATGTGTAATTTCATAGTGAAAACATGATGAAGTTCTAGGCAAAAATAGCCTGGCTCCTTGAGTACATTCATTCTTAATAAAGTGCAATTATAATCATATTCTAAGCCTGAGAACAAATAGTCAACTCATGTCTAAAATCAATAGATTTCTCAAAACCTGCTTATACTAGTTGGAAATGACTATTTTCAATGAAAGAAAAAATTAAGGAAATTATAATGTGTATTTATTTGTAAATTAAATGCTTATAAATTCTTTAACTCGAAGAAAACTTTCATTTATCTCCCAAAATTTACCCAGGCATCATTTCATTTACATTTACAATCAATTCACATATTAACACTAAATAAAAACATAGGTAATCTAGGAATTTTATTAATTTGACTTCTATTGTAGAAGTGTTTTCGAGATAAAATCTATTTGCTTAATTAAAATTAGATTTTCATTGTAAAATTGTTTAGAAATGAAAAAAGTATTATTAGTAGAAGATGATCTGGCTATTCAATGTGTTTTAAATTATTTTTTAAAAAATTTAGGATTAGAAGTTGTCATGTTTGAAAATGGCTACGACGCTTGGAATTACTGGAATTCTCAAAAAGATATAGACTTAATTGTAACGGATATTATGATGCCTAAAATTGGAGGAATAGAACTGGCAAAGCTAATTGTAAGTAATGAAAACGGTAAAAATGTCCCCATAATTGCAGTATCTGCTACAAACAAAGAAAATTACAGTGAGGAAGAAATGGAAAACTTCCTAGTCTTTTTAGAAAAACCATTTACTAAAAGCCAATTTATGGATACAATTAATGATATATTGATTTTGATCTGAAAAATCATTGAACTACACTTTTGGTCAAATCAAGGGTAACTACATAGCTTAACCCCTCATCTACGCAGAAATTTAATTTAGTATTATTTTTCAATGCCAAATAGGAAGCTATGTAATTACCTAAGCCCAATCCTTGTTTCTCATACTCTTTTCTCCCAGTTTGTTTGAAAGGTTCAGGAATAAGCAATGAGATAGGTATGTCAAATAGTTCTTGTGTATTTTTGATTATTATCATTTGACTTTCAATCCTAATTTCTATTCCGCTGTCACCAGTAGAACTGAATTTGATAGCATTCTCAATAATTTCTTTTAAAATAAATTGCAGATGTAGTGCATTAAATTTGAATGAAAATGTTTCTAAACTAGATAAAGTTTCATGAGGCAAAAATGCTTCATCAAGAGATTTCAAAATAATATCTCGAGCAGAAAAAACCTTTTGATCTAAATTTTCTTTCCTTGCACAATCATCACAGTATGGGAGTATGGGGTTCTCCATGATTTCTTGGTAAGTCTGAATTTTAAATAAAGTACTTTTCAACTTGAACACGGAGGTTTTAGCTAAACTTAAAATTCTTGAAACTTCCTCTTCTGGCATAGATTTCCAAGAAGACTCCAATAATTCTATTATTCCAATTAAGCCTGTCACTGGGGTATTGATCTCATGCATTCTAACATTCTTGTTCCATTTGACTTCCTTTGCAATCTGAGAATCTAAATACTCATTTCTATCTTTTGACTTTGTCAACACAGCATTTACCGCACTTATAAGGTCTCTGATTTGTACAGGTTTGGCGAGATAATCATCTGCACCAGCATTCATTCCTTCTCTCATGCTATTACTTCCCACTTTTGATGTCAGAAAAATAAATGGAATATTAACCCAATTTTTATTTAATCTCACTTGATGCAATAAGGAAATACCATCCATATTTGGCATCATAATATCTGAAATTATGAGATCAAAATGATCCAACTCTAGCATCTTCAGTGCTTCTACACCATCATCAGCTACAACGACTTTATATCGATTGATTTCTAAGATTTCACACAAATTGGATTGAAGATCTATTTCATCTTCTACCAGCAGTATTTTAGTTTCAGTTGGGTTCTTGGTTAATTGAATCATTTATGTATTTATTTTCGCTTGTTTATTGTTTAAGCTTAAAAATTTGTTCAACAACATAGTATTTGTAACTAAAATTATTAAACTAATGAATCAGGGCGTTAAATACGGTTTAATTAGGTTATAAAGTCAAATAAAGATAATTTTTTAGGATATAATTTATATATGCTTTAAAATATAAACTAAATGACAAAATCTTATAGTCTTTACCTGATAAATTTATAAAAGGCTTATATCCCCAAGTTTTTCAACAAGTAAAAATGATTTTTCACCTTTATGTTATGAAATAATGGGTATATTAATGTAATCTATTAATTATTACTAGGTTTACAATTTTCAATAATATCTAATTCTCTGAAATATCAAATACTTCTTAAATTATATGGTGAATATTAATGATTTTTTTTATCAATCTCTCAATCCAAAAAAAAAAATGTGATCCTTTTTCCAAAATAAGGACAACGATCCTGAATCATAAAATAATCAATCTGATTATACGCTTTTTTGCCAGCAACTTCAATTCAATGGCTCAACAGGTTGTTAATGATCAATATCCATAAGTATCCAATATCAATTTATATCGGAAGTTAGATAAATCGGAATATTGTAATGTTATAGGCAAAGTTCCGTATATCCATGATAATCAATGTATTAAATAGTAAGTGATCACTATCAATTTCAAGTCAATTTTATTAACTCTTTTAAAAAGACTCTACTACCATACAGGTGATTTTAAAAAAACAAAGGGATTCTTTTAGGAACTAGACGAAGAAATGATTAACCAATACAATCTCAGTCTAAAGAATTTTATTATCTCTTTAAAGTTCGCAGACCAAAACGCTTTAATTAAAATCATTCACCACTAAAATAAATGTAATTTAAACACTATAAATTGACTTTAATCATGTTATTTTATCAGCTTATTCACAAGATAAAAGGAATTTATTAGAAAAGTAAAACTGCAAATCCTCACCAGTCCAGCATATTATTCAATCACAATGCGTATAGTTTACCACCACCCTAAAATCATATCGCTTCTACAATTTCACAGTCTCTACAATATTATTTACAGCAGTGCACACTTACTTTACATAAAAACACACTTCATTAAGAATATTTTAAAAGATGTCTTATATACAATATCTTTTTTTGATCTTTAATTTTATTATTAAACATGAAAAAAATACTTATTGTTGAAGATGAATTCGAGTTGGCGGAAAACTTGAAAGACATACTACAGGTGATAGGCTATGAGGTATCTGCTATAATTTCGAACGGCCGTGATGTCCTTTTAAATCTAGAAATTGAACAACCGGATTTAATTATAATGGATATTTTGATCATAGGCAATCTAGACGGTATTGACCTCGCCTATAAGATCAAAGACACCTATGAAATCCCAATTGTATTTTTGACTGGATATACAGATAAAGCCTTTTTAGATCGCATATCTAACATCCTTTATGAAGGATATTTGCTTAAACCTTTCACCTTAGACAGGTTAAGGTCATCTTTGTATTTGGCATTCAAAGAATTTGATAAGAAAAAGCAATCCAATACCAAACATTTAACTTTAAAAATATGGGACAAAGGATTTTTAGTTCCTGTTCCGACTAACGAAATAACCCACCTAGAAGCAGATGGATTATACACTAAGGTTCACACCCTTACTAAACCATACACAGTAAGGGATATTTTGAAAGATGTTGCAACCCAGTTGCCTTCTGATAAATTTATCAGAATTCATAAATCTTTCATTGTCAACACAGATCATATTGTAGGATTTAATTCAAAAGAATTAAATGTTGGTTTAAAAATAATTCCGATCCGAAGAGGGTTTTATAAGGAGCTAAAAAAAATCATCATTTCTGAATAAATTTCGGGCGTTGAATAGTTCCGAAATCACAGTATTTCAAAGATTACTAAAATTCCCCAACCTGAACAGATCCCAATATACAAGCCTCACGAGTTGATTTTAAGGATTCAGATTTAAATAGATTCCTTTTGAGTTCGATTGAAATTAACTTTAAACGCAGAATGAGCTTAAATTCTAAAAGTATTTTTGCGGTGCATCTATTTTACATTCCGTTTAGAAATATAAGCTTTTTGTTTAGGTCTTGATTTATCGAAGTCTGGGAATACTTTAAACAATTTTGAACTAACCTTTTGATAATTTTCGAATAAATAAAACTCCGAGAACTATCTTTTTTAGTTCTTGGAGTTTTTATTTTAAATTTAATTTACTCTACTTTTTCACTAATATCCAACCTTTAAATTCGTGATTTTTACCTTCTGAATCCATAGCGTTAAAGACATAATAGAAGGTTCCATTAGGTAATCCATCCGCAGACCAGTCATTTTGATAATTTGTGCTTTCATAGACGTGATCACCATATCTGTTGAATATCACTATTCTATTACTTACGAACTTACCTAATCCATTGATCACAAAACGATCATTTTTACCATCATTATCTGGTGTAATCACATTAGGTATAACGAAAGGATTAATCTTGTTCACATCAGTATCCACATTGTTGCTTAGATCTATGTCTTGCTCGGCACTAGACACTAGGACTGTATTTGTAATGAATTGTTCAATACTACTATTATTTAACGTATTGGCTCGAACTTGAAGTTTGATTTCTAATTCATTATCCATTGGTAGTATTGAAATATTCCAAATTAACCTGTTTTCTTGACGTATAAAATTAACTTCAAGACCAGCAAAGGAACTTTCTATTGTTTCTGAAACAAATGATAAATCATTTGGAAGATTATCCTCTATGGTTACATTATTTGCATTTGATGTTCCAATATTTTGAACTCTTATTACATATTCGAATACATCGCCTTCCCATATTTTAATTTCATTTGAAGTTTTTGTAATAGAAAGATTAACTCTTGGAGCTTCAAGCGTGATTGATATAAAAGCTGTTCCACAATTTGTTGGATTCAACAACTCGCATACTCGATATTGCAACAAATATGTCCCAGGTTCATTTAATCCAGGTAATAGGAAAAGTGATCCATCTGAAGACACCACTAAGCCCCTCAAGCCTCCCATTTCAAAAATATCTATTTCAACTAATTCAGGATCAATAGGTAAACCATTCAGCCTATCATTATCTAGGATATTCCCCAGATCACCTCCAAAATCAGTAGTATGAATTCCTAAATCATTGTTATTGATTTCAATAGCCAACGTTACGACTGAAACCCTCGCAATGGCCGTTGAACAGTTGCCCGAATTAAGATTCTCACAAATCCTGTATTCTAGCTCATAAGTACCTGCTTGGGTGTTTGGTGAAACTGATATTGTACCATTTGCATTGAGTGTCAATTCTGAATCTCCATCTACCAAGCTCAAAGTAACATCAGTTGGATTCACTATCGCTCCATTCAAGGTATCGTTGATCAAGACACTTGCTGTAGTACCTCCTATTCTGCCATTGATGGAATCAAAGTCATCTGGATTCGCAAGTATCGGAGCTGCTTCCACAGTAACTGTTGCAATGGCTGTTGAACAATTGCTAGGGTTAAGATTTTCGCAAATCCTGTATTCTAGCTCATAAGTGCCTGCTGGGGTGTTTGGTGCTATTCCAATTGTTCCATTTGCATTGAGCGTCAATTCTGAATCTCCATCTACCAAGCTTAAAGTAACATCCGCAGGATTCACTATCGCTCCATTCAAGGTATCGTTGATCAAGACACTTGCTGTGGTGCCTCCTGTTCTGCCATTGATGGAATCAAAGTCATCTGGATTCGCAAGTATCGGTGCTGCTTCCACAGTAACTGTTGCAATAGCCGTTGAACAGTTGCTAGGGTTAAGATTTTCGCAAATCCTGTATTCTAGCTCATAAGTACCTGCTTGGGTGTTTGGTGCTATTCCAATTGTTCCATCGGGGTTCAAGGTCAATTCTGAATCTCCATCTACCAAGCTCAAAGTAACATCAGCTGGATTCACTATCGCTCCATTCAAGGTATCGTTGATCAAAACGCTCGCTGTAATGCCTCCTATTCTGCCATTGATAGAATCAAAATCATCTGGATTCGCAATTATCGGTGCTGCTTCCACAGTAACTGTTGCAATAGCTGTTGAACAGTTGCCCGAATTAAGATTCTCACAAATCCTGTATTCTAGCTCATAAGTACCTGCTGGGGTGTTTGCTGCAATGGATATTGTACCATTTGCGTTCAACGTCAATGGAGATGATGGGTCAGGATCCACCTGAGTCAAAGTAACATCAGTTGGATTCACTATCGCTCCATTCAAGGTATCGTTGATCAAGACACTTGCTGTAGTACCTCCTATTCTGCCATTGATGGAATCAAAGTCATCTGGATTCGCAACTATCAGAGCTGCTTCCACAGTAACTGTTGCAATAGCCGTTGAACAGTTGCTAGGGTTAAGATTCTCACAAATCCTGTATTCTAGCTCGTAAGTACCTGCTGGGGTGTTTGCTGCAATGGATATTGTTCCATTTGCATTGAGCGTCAATGGAGATGATAGGTCAGGATCCACCTGAGTCAAAGTAATATCTGCTGGATTCACTGGAGTACCATTCAAGGTATCGTTGATCAAGACACTTGCTGTAGTGCCTCCTGTTCTGCCATTGATGGAATCAAAGTCATCTGGATTCGCAATTATCGGAGCTGCTTCCACAGTAACTGTTGCAATAGCCGTTGAACAGTTACCCGGATTAAGTATCTCACAAATCCTGTATTCTAGCTCATAAGTGCCTGCTGGGGTGTTTGGTGCTATGGTTATTGTACCATCTGCATTGAGCGTCAATTCTGAATCTCCATCTACCAAGCTCAAAGTAATATCTGCTGGATTCACTATCGCTCCATTCAAAGTGTCATTGATCAAAACGCTCGCTGTAGTGCCTCCTATTCTGCCATTGATGGAATCAAAGTCATCTGGATTCGCAACTATCGGAGCTGCTTCCACAGTAACTGTTGCAATAGCCGTTGAACAGTTACCTGCATTAAGATTCTCACAAATCCTGTATTCTAGCTCGTAAGTGCCTGCTGGGGTGTTTGCTGCAATGGATATTGTTCCATTTGCGTTCAACGTCAATGGAGATGATGGATCTGGATCCACCTGAGTCAAAGTAACATCCGCAGGATTCACTGGAGTACCATTCAAGGTATCGTTGATCAAGACACTTGCTGTAGTGCCTCCTGTTCTGCCATTGATGGAATCAAAGTTGTCAGGGTTCGCAAGTATCGGTGCTGCTTCAACAGTAACTGTTGCAATAGCCGTTGAACAATTGCTAGGGTTAAGATTCTCACAAATGCTGTATTCTAGCTCGTAAGTGCCTGCTGGGGTGTTTGGTGCAATGGATATTGTTCCATTTGCATTGAGTGTCAATTCTGAATCTCCATCTACCAAGCTCAAAGTAACATCAGTTGGATTCACTGGAGTACCATTCAAAGTGTCGTTGATCAAAACGCTCGCTGTAATGCCTCCTGTTCTGCCATTGATAGAATCAAAGTTGTCAGGGTTCGCAACTATCAGTGCTGCTTCCACAGTAACTGTCGCAATAGCCGTTGAACAGTTGCTTGGGTTAAGATTCTCACAAATCCTGTATTCTAGCTCATAAGTGCCTGCTGGGGTGTTTGGTGAAACTGATATTGTACCATTTGCATTGAGTGTCAATTCTGAATCTCCATCTACCAAGCTCAAAGTAATATCTGCTGGATTCACTGGAGTACCATTCAAGGTATCGTTGATCAATACACTTGCTGTGGTGCCTCCTGTTCTGCCATTGATGGAATCAAAGTCATCTGGATTCGCAACTATCGGTGCTGCTTCCACAGTAACTGTTGCAATGGCCGTTGAACAATTGCTAGGGTTAAGATTCTCACAAATGCTGTATTCTAGCACATAAGTGCCTGCTGGGGTGTTTGGTGAAACTGATATTGTACCATTTGCATTGAGTGTCAATTCTGAATCTCCATCTACCAAGCTCAAAGTAATATCTGCTGGATTCACTGGAGTACCATTCAAGGT
>NZ_JAKZGR010000001.1:416039-418113 GCF_022549675.1 Belliella kenyensis
TATCGTTGATCAAGACACTTGCTGTATTGCCTCCTGTTCTGCCATTGATGGAATCAAAGTCATCTGGATTCGCAAGTATCGGTGCTGCTTCCACAGTAACTGTTGCAATGGCTGTTGAACAATTGCTAGGGTTAAGATTCTCACAAATGCTGTATTCTAACTCATAAGTGCCTGCTGGGGTGTTTGGTGCAATGGTTATTGTACCATTTGCGTTCAACGTCAATGGAGATGATGGGTCAGGATCCACCTGAGTCAAAGTCACATCAGTTGGATTCACTGGAGTACCATTCAAGGTATCATTGATCAAGACACTTGCTGTAGTGCCTCCTGTTCTGCCATTGACGGAATCAAAATCATCTGGATTCGCAACTATCAGAGCTGCTTCCACAGTAACTGTTGCAATGGCCGTTGAACAGTTGCCCGAATTAAGATTCTCACAAATCCTGTATTCTAGCTCATAAGTACCTGCTGGGGTGTTTGGTGCAATGGATATTGTTCCACCAGAGTTCAACGTCAATTCAGAATCTCCATCTACCAAGCTCAAAGTAATATCTGCTGGATTCACTATCACTCCATTCAAGGTATCGTTGATCAAGACACTTGCTGTAGTGCCTCCTATTCTACCATTGATGGAATCAAAGTTGTCAGGGTTCGCAAGTATCGGTGCTGCTTCCACAGTAACTGTTGCAATAGCCGTTGAACAGTTACCCGGATTAAGTATCTCACAAATCCTGTATTCTAGCTCATAAGAGCCTGATGGGGTGTTTGGTGCAATGGATATTGTTCCATCAGAGTTCAACGTCAATTCTGAATCTCCATCTACCAAGCTCAAAGTAATATCTGCAGGATTCACTATCGCTCCATTCAAGGTATCGTTGATCAAGACACTTGCTGTAGTGCCTCCTGTTCTACCATTGATGGAATCAAAATCATCTGGATTCGCAACTATCGGAGCAGCTTCCACAGTAACTGTTGCAATGGCCGTTGAACAGTTGCTTGGGTTAAGATTCTCACAAATCCTGTATTCTAGCTCATAAGTACCTGTTGGGGTGTTTGGTGCAATGGTTATTGTACCATCTGCATTGAGCGTCAATTCTGAATCTCCATCTACCAAGCTCAAAGTAACATCTGCTGGATTCACTTGAATACCATTCAAAGTGTCATTTATCAAAACGCTCGCTGTAGTGCCTCCTATTCTACCATTGATGGAATCAAAGTTGTCAGGGTTCGCAACTATCGGTGCTGCTTCCACAGTAACTGTTGCAATAGCCGTTGAACAGTTGCTTGGGTTAAGATTTTCGCAAATCCTGTATTCTAGCTCATAAGTGCCTGCTGGGGTGTTTGGTGCAATGGATATTGTTCCATTTGCATTGAGCGTCAATTCTGAATCTCCATCTACCAAGCTCAAAGTAACATCAGTTGGATTCACTTGAATACCATTCAAAGTGTCGTTGATCAAGACACTTGCTGTAGTGCCTCCTATTCTACCATTGATGGAATCAAAGTTGTCAGGGTTCGCAAGTATCGGTGCTGCTTCCACAGTAACTGTTGCAATAGCCGTTGAACAGTTACCCGGATTAAGTATCTCACAAATCCTGTATTCTAGCTCATAAGAGCCTGATGGGGTGTTTGGTGCAATGGATATTGTTCCATCAGAGTTCAACGTCAATTCTGAATCTCCATCTACCAAGCTCAAAGTAACATCCGCAGGATTCACTGGAGTACCATTCAAGGTATCGTTGATCAAGACACTTGCTGTAGTGCCTCCTATTCTGCCATTGATGGAATCAAAATCATCTGGATTCGCAAGTATCGGTGCTGCTTCCACAGTAACTGTTGCAATAGCTGTTGAACAGTTACCTGGATTAAGATTCTCACAAATCCTGTATTCTAGCTCATAAGTACCTGCTGGGGTGTTTGGTGCAATGGTTATTGTACCATTTGCATTGAGCGTCAATTCTGAATCTCCATCTACCAAGCTCAAAGTAACATCAGTCGGATTCACTGGAGTACCATTCAAGGTATCGTTGATCAAGACACTTGCTGTGGTGCCTCCTGTTCTGCCATTGATGGA
>NZ_JAKZGR010000020.1 GCF_022549675.1 Belliella kenyensis
AGTCCCGAATCCCGTTCGACTTGCATGTATTAGGCCTGCCGCTAGCGTTCATCCTGAGCCAGGATCAAACTCTCCATTGTAAAGTTTCTATACGCTACTATTAGGTAGCTGTTTCCTATTGCTCTTGATGTTTAAAATTTATTGATCAACAAAATATATTCTTGCTAATCTATTCTAGTCTTACAATACTTCAATGAACTTATGGAATACTCAACGTATCCCCTTGATATCTACAGCTTTTCTGCGATCTTTAATACCCTACTCTCTCGTTGGGTTTGCAAAGGTAAGGAAGATTATTTATTTGACAAGGATTTTAAGAAAAAAAATATTTTTTTTTATTTCTAATCCCCCACTAAATCCCTCTCTATCCTTTTCTTTCAAGCTTTTTCCCCCGTTTGGGATTGCAAAGGTGCAACTTATTTTCTCCAATACAATGAATTGTTTCAAAAAAAATATAGAAAAATCGTAAGTGTACTGAAAGTCAGTAGGAAAATTTTATATGATTTTTTAAATCATTTTCTCTTATCAAGAAAACACATTTCTAAGCATCTAAAAAGGCTTACCTTTGTGTATTAACATTAAATGAAAAGTATGGATTTCTCTCAATTAGGACTCTCAAATGACATCCTTGTATCAATAAAAAATGCAAACTATGAAAAGCCCTACCCTATCCAAGTAAAGGCTATACCAATAATCCTAAAGAAACGGGATATTCTAGGTATAGCACAAACGGGATCTGGGAAAACTGCGACTTATGTATTACCCCTTCTTGACTTTATTTCAAAAACCCCAGTCAGTAAAAATAGAAATATTGCACACCTTATAATAGTTCCTACACGTGAATTAGCTATACAAGTAGAAGAGGTAATTAGATCTTTTGGCAATTTTCTACCCAGGAAGATCAAAAGTGCAGCAGTATTTGGTGGAGTTTCCATCAATCCCCAAATGATGAAACTGAACGGGACAGATATTTTGGTAGCTACGCCTGGTAGATTATTGGACCTACTTTCGAAAAATGCAATAAGCCTGCATGAACTTCAAACACTTGTGCTCGATGAGGCAGATAAAGTATTGAACCTAGGCTTCAAAGAAGAAGTCGATGAAATACTAACAAGACTACCTACCAAAAGGCTGAACATCCTATTTTCTGCCACAATGGAGCCAAGCGTGGAGGTTCTAATTCAAAAACTACTTAAAAACTATGAAAAAATTGAAATTGATAGGATTGAGCTCACACCAGAAATTATTCATCAAACAGCATATTTGGTAGACTCAGATAAAAAGGGTCCTCTTTTGAGACATTTGATTTTAGAAAATAACTGGGAGCAAGTGTTGGTATTTACTGCATCTAAACGTAGTGCTGATAATTTAGCCACAAAGCTTGTCAAACATGGCATCAAAGCGGCTGCTTTTCATGGAGATAAAAGCCAAGGAGGAAGAACAGAAGCACTCAAGCAGTTTAAAGGTGGCAAAATAAACGTATTGGTTGCGACAGATTTGGCCGGGAGAGGAATTGACATCAAGCTGCTACCCTATGTGGTCAACTTTGAACTACCTCGATCACCAAAAGACTACATACACAGAATAGGAAGAACCGGAAGAGCTGAGGCTGAAGGACATGCCATATCATTGATTACCGAGGATGACAAAGCACATTGGAAAGTTATTCAAAAGAAGATGAAAAGATGGGTTGAATTGATAGATGCTAAGAACTTAGGTTTTTAAAAACTAATTACACAGCAGGGGGACATATTTGATTCAAAAATTTTGCTAAAGAAAAAGCCCTCAAAGAGCGCAGTAAGCTTCAATGAGGGCATTTCTAAAGCATTGACTTTTTAAAGTTCGAGACTTATGGATTTAATTTTGCCAAAATTTCTTTGGCCTCATGCCACTTAAGCCTCGGTCCAAACTGACTAACAATTTTTGAACTAGCCATAGAAGCTAATTTTCCACTAGCTGCAAAACTTTGGCCATTGGTGATTCCATACATAAATGCTCCAGCAAACATATCCCCTGCCCCGTTACTATCTATAGCTGTGGTCTTGTATGGTTCTATGTCTATAAAAGTATCTCCATCAAATATAATTGCGCCGTTCTTTCCTTGTGTTATCACAAAATGCTTGGCAACTTTCTTCAGCTCCTCACGTGCTTCCTTTATGTTATCTTTTCCTGTGTAAAGCAAAGCTTCCTCTTCATTTGCAAACAACATATCTACACTGTGACCAATAACCTCATCAAAGGCAGGTTTGAAATACTTAACCATCGCAGGGTCTGAAAATGTCATCGCAACTTTGACACCATTATCTTCTGCAAGTTTCTTAGCATGCTTCATCGCTGCTTTCCCATTTTCAGATGTCACCAAATAACCTTCAATGTATAGGTATTTTGAGTCTTTGATGGCTGACTCATTGACATCGCTTACTGAATAAGATTGTGTGATACCTAAGAATGTGTTCATTGTCCTCTCTGCATCATCTGTCACCATCACCAGGCATTTTCCAGTAATCCCTTCTTCGAGCTTTTCTGGATTCAAGTTATGATCCACGCCTGATTCATTCATATCTTCGACAAAGAATTTTCCCAATTCATCATTGGCTACTTTACAAGAGTAGTAAGACTTTCCTCCAAACTGACTTACTGCAATTACTGTATTAGCAGCAGAACCACCACATTGCTTCTTCGCTTCATTGGTGTTGATCACATCCATAAGTACATTTTGACGTTCTTCATCTACTAAGGTCATCAGCCCTTTTTCAACGTCATGATCAATGAAAAACTGATCTTTCACTTTAAACTCAATATCGACTAAGGCATTTCCAATACCAGTTACATCATATTTCTTCATTTTACATTTTTTTTCTAATTACTAAACTATTCTACTAGCAGCACATTAAATATTTCAATTTTATTCAAAAATAGGATGTCGCTCAAATGGCTTATCCCTATCAAACAAATACCGATAAGTATGGTGGGTTTTATATACCTCTGCATTCAATTGCTCACAAACTCTCATCATTTTAGGATTGAAATCACCAATCCAATTCATCTCTATGGTTTTGTAAGGAAATGAGTCATGTCTAGCAAATTTCTCATTGTAGGCCATGATCATGGCACTCTCTACACCTTTACCCTGAAACTCTGGGATTACTCCAAACACTAATCCTAGCATTTTGTTCGGAGGGTTGAAAATTTTATGGTATAAGAACTTGATCTTGCCTATAAAATCTAGCCTTCCATTTACATATTTAAACAACTGATTGATTTCTGGAATATTAATAAAAAAGGAAATTGGCTCTCCTTTGTAAAACCCAAAGTAAATCAACCTTCCGTCCATTATAGGTTTCATTTTAGCAAACATCAGTTGCGTCTCTCTTATCGTTAGGCTCTTGCCCATATGTCTCGCCCAGGCTTTGTTGTAGACATTCATAAAATATTCAGGGGCTCTCTCTGAAAGCTCCTTGCCTTGCATGTGGCGGAAATCATAATCAGAGTCACCAATTACCTTATTAGCCCGTTCGATCATTTTTTTATCAAAACCTACTCCTTGTACGGGGCGCATGTAAGTGAATTGCTTAAAATATACTTGAAACCCATATGCTTCAAAGAATGCTTTATAATAATCAAAGTTCCATGGCATGTTGTAGTTTGGGGGAGAATAACCCTCTACTAAAAGCCCCCACCACTTGTCTCTCTCTCCAAAATTTACTGGCCCATCCATTGCTTCCATTCCTTCAGTCAAAAGCCAGTCTTTTGCCGTATCAAAAAGTGAAAAGGCTGCTTTTTGATCATAGACACATTCAAAAAATCCAAGACCACCTGTGGGTTGTTTTTCCTTCCACTTAGGATGGATAAATGCCGCTATTCTGCCAATAGTTTGATTATTTTCATCCAAAAGCAACCAGCGCTTGGCCTTTCCACCTTGCTTAAAAAGCTTGTTTGTAGCAGGATCAAAAATCCCTTCAATATCCTTATCGAGAGGTCTAATCCAATTAGTCTCATTGCGATACAGCCTCACAGCCATTTCTAAAAACTCTACTTTTTGACTTGAATTAATTACCTCAATTATTTTCATCCTCAAATTTAGATTAAGAGAGGTCAAAAATAAGCATATATTCGGAAACTACGAATTTTACTCAACGCTATCCAAATAAACATGTTTTTTAGAAAGCATAACTAGCTTAATCAAAGCTAGTTTGATTATTTCTCATAAAACCATAATAGATAGAACCACTACTATCGTATCCACATCATTACTTTGTCTTTATGGCTACTCTAATTAAAACAATGCTGTCAAAGTGATTAGGTAATAAAGAATGCGACCTCAATAAAATATTTTTAAGTAAAATTCTAATTCCTAGCTAAATATCATCTCTTCGGAGCCAAATTTGGAAAATCAGTAATGATACCATCAACACCCACATCAAGTAAAAATTGCATTTCTGATGTAGAATTGACAGTCCAGGGAATCACTTTCATGCCTTTGCTATGAAGTATGCTTACCATCTCTTTGGTCAGACCTTTGTAATGAGGTGAGTAGATTTGAGGCTGAAAGCCAAGTTCATCTAACTGTTCTTCAAACTTGAAAGGACCAGGTACAAGTACTGCCAAAACAACTTCTGGATAAGTTTCATGATAATATCTCAAAATTCTAAAATCAAAAGATTGGACATTGATTCTATCCCAAGAGATGTGTTTGTCAATGACCTCAAAAACCAAGTCCGAAAACTCTTTGACCCCTGGATGATAAATACCATCACCTTCAGATGAGCTTTTGATTTCAATGTTGTACTTTGGCTTGGTAAGACCATGATCATTGACATATTTTTCAACTACCTCAAAAAGATCAGACAGCTTAGGCTTTGTGGTATGAAATTTAACTTGGTTTGGGAAATCTTTGTGAAACTTCGAACCTACATCATACTTGCTTGCTTGATCGTAAGATAATTTGTAAATATTATGACTTTTGTCCCCTGATGGAATTTCCTCCCCACTGGGTGTTAAGCAAATCACAGGATTCATGTAAGGTTCATGGGAGACAATCACCTCACCGTCTTTGGTAATGGCCAAATCCAACTCTAGCGTATTTACACCTAAATCAAGAGCTTTGATCATCGCTGGAATTGTATTTTCTGGCATGATTCCTCTCGCTCCTCTGTGACCTTGTAGATCGTAGCTTGCTTGACCAAAAGTGATCAATGGACATATCATAAGAACAATGATTATATTTCTCTTCATTTCTCTTTTTTTCGCAATTTAAATATAAACCAAAACAAAAAATCCATCACAATATGACGCTATTGTAATGGATTTTTTGATATTTTAACAATTAGGTAATGATGAATCTCAGATCCTAAGGCGCAATCAAGAAATCACTTCACCGTACAAGTCGAACTCTGTAGCATCTGAAATATTGACATTTACAAAATCTCCGATTCTACAATAGTGCTTAGATGCATCGATCAAAACTTCATTATCTACTTCCACAGAATCATATTCAGTCCTTCCAACAAAATGTCCTCCTTCCTTTTTATCAATAAGTACTTTGAAAGTCTTTCCGATTTTTTCTTGATTAAGATCAAAAGAGATCTGCTCTTGAATTGACATTAAGTGATTTGCTCTTGCCTCTTTTTCTTCTTGAGGAATAATATCTTCCATAGAGCCTGCGTGGGTATTCTCTTCATGCGAATAAGTAAATACACCCAATCTTTCAAATTTCATCCTCTCGACGAAATCTACCATTTCTTGAAACTCTGTCTCTCCCTCACCAGGGTGACCGGCGATTAGGGTGGTTCTGATAGCTATATCAGGCATGATGTCCCGGATAGAATGTATCAGTTCTTCTTGTTTTTCTCTAGTGGTACCTCTTCTCATGGTCTTCAATACTGAAGTAGACCCATGTTGCAAAGGAATATCCAAATAATTACAAATATTTGGTCTTTCTTTCATCACCTCTATGACATCCATTGGAAAACCTGTAGGGTATGCATAATGAAGCCTTATCCAATCGATTCCTTGAACATCAGATAGAGCACTCATCAAATCAGCCAATCTCCTTTTCTTATAAAGATCCAATCCATAATATGTTGAATCTTGAGCGATTAGGAGCAGTTCTTTTGTACCATTTGCGGCTTTGTGCTCTGCTTCTTTGACAAGATCCTCTATAGATCGTGAAATATGCCCACCTCGCATCAATGGGATAGCACAAAAAGCGCATGGTCTATCGCAGCCTTCAGAAATTTTCATATATGCATAATGAGAAGCATGGGTAAGGAGACGCTCTCCTACAAGCTCATGCTTATAATCTGCTTTGAATTTCTTTAAGATAGCTGGTAGATCTCTTGTTCCAAAAAATGCATCTACTTGTGGAATTTCTTTTTCTAAATCATCTTTATATCTCTGAGACAGACACCCCGTCACATAAACCTTGTCTACAACGCCCTGTTCTTTTGCATCTACATATTGCAAAATGGTATCTATTGACTCTTGCTTTGCATTATCTATAAAACCACAGGTATTGATGATGATGATATTATTATCTTTACTATTGGACTCATGGGTAGCATCTATGCCATTGCCTTTGAGCTGGGTCAACAACACTTCTGAATCTACCAAGTTTTTGGAACAACCCATAGTAATGATATTGACTTTGTCCTTTTTTAGAGTTCTCGCTTTCACTTCTTACTTTCTTTGGGACAAAGGTAAGGAAAAACATCAAAACTAACTGAGAGACTTAATTTCACTTGTTTATAATTTACGGTAACATGAGCTTTCCACTAAACTATACTACTAGTATTGGATAACTTATTCTAAACCAGGAATAATGATAAAAAAATTAGTTAATGATCATTTTCGGTTTGATTTTAAGGTTATCAAAAGATTAATCAGTATGAAAATTCCGACATTTTATTTAAAACTTCCTTAATACCCTATTTTATATAGATAAATTAAAAGTACCTAATTTTGAATCCGTACAGCAAACGAACATTTTTTCAACTCCTTGCATTATTTTTGAGCGTCGATGTGAATCGACGCTTTTCTTTTTTTCAACAGCTCTCACAATTCTAATTGAGAAAATAATTTTACTCTTTATATAGTATTCAATTCTATGCGGCAGTATCTTCGAATACTAAAAAAATCATAAGAATGTTTGACGGTCCAGATTATCCTGCTTCATTACATGAAGACGTATTTGAAGAATGGCTAGAAAAAGGTAGGGAAAGTAAAATACCTTTTGCTTATTTATTGATCATTTGGGATGAAATTGAAAGTAAATATAGTCCATATTACTCAGAACTAAAAAGTGAGATTTATAAATATGCAAGGTATGGTCAAGCCCCTGATCATCAACTTTTGGTTGCCGCATATGACTTATACTCAGAAAGTAGAGTCTTATAATATCTATTCAAATTATTTCAAATGGTTGGGGATAGAAATTATCTCTGTTTTTCAATCCTTTATCATTTGCGTGTTATTTAAAAAAACAGAAAAATATTCAACAAGCATTTTTTTGATTTTACAGAATTTGCTATTTTCTTTGTGTCAATTCAGTTTACTGATTTATAAAGAAGAGGTGAGAGAACAGGCTCAATGACCCTCTGGCAACCATCATCCCCAAATGAAAGGTGCCAAACCCTGCCCATTAGGGAACTATAAATTAGAATTTATGTCAAAAAAACCACACCAATTTAGGATATCACCAAAAGCCCTGATGATTTATCAGAGGATATATGGCTCCAAGTATTGGGTCATGATTGATCCATTACTTATCTTTTTCCCAACTCAACAGAGTTATTGGAAAGAAAATTATGTCCTTTCAAAATTTTAAAATTTTAATCGTTGAATCCACATGTCGCATTTCGAAACAGAAGCAATACGAATAAACGCCTCAAAATCTAATCAAAGAGAGCATTCAGCACCTCTTTATCTAACCTCTAGCTTTACATTCGACTCAGCAGAAGAGGCACGGGCAATGTTTGCAGAAGAAATCCAAGGAAATATTTACTCGAGATATGCCAATCCAAACTCATCAGAATTGATAGAGAAAGTATGTGCAGCCGAGGGAACAGAGAGTGGAATAGCGACTGCCTCTGGAATGGCTGCGATGTTTGGAAGCATGGCTTCCTTGCTACAACAAGGAGATCATGTGCTTGCCTCTAGATCCCTTTTCGGCTCTACACACCAGTTGTTAACGAGAGTTTTTCCAAAATGGGGAATTTCATCCACCTATGGCGACATCTCGGATATCCATAATTGGGAAAAACTAGTACAGCCAAATACTAAAATGTTGTTTATTGAAACTCCATCTAACCCAGGTTTGGAAATAATCGACTTGGAATGGGTAGGAAAATTTGCAGTAGCACATAACTTGATACTGGTAGTAGACAATTGTTTTGCAACACCGTATTTGCAGCAACCAGCAAAATGGGGGGCTCATATTGTAACACATTCGGCCACAAAATACATTGATGGCCAAGGAAGAGTCCTAGGAGGTTTGATTTTGGGAAGAAAAGACTTGATAAATGAAGTTCAGTTTTTTACAAGACATACTGGCCCTTCTATATCACCATTCAATGCGTGGATTTTGGCAAAAAGTATGGAAACACTAGCAGTAAGAATGGATAGGCATTGTGAAAACGCACTACATGTAGCCGAATATTTTCAAGAAAGTAAAGATCTCGATTTTGTAAAATATCCATTCCTAGAAAGTCACCCCCAGTTCAGCTTAGCAAAAAAGCAGATGAAACATGGTGGCGGGATCATTACTTTGACTTTAAAAGGAGGACTTTCTAGAGCACAAAAATTCATTGACGAACTTCAAATGATCTCTGTCACTGCGAATCTGGGAGATAGCAGAAGTATAATAACTCATCCAGCTTCTACCACCCATAGCAAACTAAGTGAAGAAGAACGTGCAAAAGTTGGTATCTCAGATGGCTTGATTCGACTTTCGGTAGGACTTGAGCATCGAGAAGATATCATTAAAGATGTAGAAAGAGCACTTGAAAAATCTCGTTAACAACAACTGGCACCTGTATTTCTTTCAATAAATACACCACTTAGATGGGATGGAAATTTTGAGATTCCACATGATAAAAAAGAGGTTGTCCCAAATTATGAGACAACCTCTTTTTGCTTATTAAAACTATTTTTTTGAGACAGGTAAAAGCTACTATTCAATCACTATTGGAAGTACAAGTTTCTCCCATTTCACGACTAAACCAGGAGACTCAATAGCGATAGTAAGTTGCTCTTGGCTTTGATCTACAAAAGATGGGGTGGATGTAACTCTCAATACATCATTTTCCTCTTTATACTGAAAATGTCCATGTTCTAAATCCCACTCTGAATTGAAAATAACTGTCCACTTTCCAGAAGTTCTAGGAATAGTGAATAGCGAGTATTTACCTGCTGGAAGCGTCGAACCTTCTACTTTGATATCAGTATCGAACTCTACAAAAGTGGCCTCATTGGCACCTGTTCTCCATACTTCATTATAAGGCACTAAATCACCCCAGATCACCCTACCTTTGACAGAAGGAGCTCCATACTGTAATTTCAAAGTGACATTATCACCTACTTTACCCTCTACTTTTCTCAATGGACTAGCCCTTTCCTGTGCAGGGGCGGCCTCTTCCATTTCGGTGGCAGCATTTTCTTCAACCTCTCCTGTCTTAGTCTCTCCGCCACAACCATAAAAGGTCAATGATCCAGCCATTAAAATAGCCAACATCCAAGCGTTTGATTTTTTCATAGTGTTATATTGTTTAAGATACGAATTTAAATATTTTTTGTGTATATCCACACAGAAAATGGTTGTCAAACCATGTAATTGTTTTTAAGATAAAGAAATTAATCAATACTAGATTCTTATTCTAGGGCAGGTTACTATTGGTAATTGTTACAGTAACAATCTTTTGTTTTTTTTTAAAAGACTGCACCTAGTATGTTTAGGATGATGTTCAAATCTTTTCCTTTGCATACAAGAGTAGCTCATTTCTCCAAATCCTAGGAAGAATCAGATCATTCTATTTTAAAAAATATGGATATACGGAACTTTGCCAATGACATTACAAAATTCCGATTTATCTAACTTCAGATATAAATTGATATTGGATACTCATGGATATTGACCATTAGCAACCTGTTGAGCCAATGAATTTAAGTTACTGGCAAAAAAGCGTATAATCAGATAAAAAAATTCGCAAAACTTATATATAAATAACTCATGAATCAATTTCACTGAATCAATTTCACCAGAAATATCAAAATTTTTCCTCTATTCCCAGACCAAACAAGGCAAAATCATACTTAACAGGGTCAATTGGATCAAACTCCCGTAGCTTATCGGTTAGCTCTACTGCTGTAAGCCAATCAGTCTGCTTCCTAGAAATCAGCCCAAGTTTCCGTCCTACTCGATCTACATGAAGATCACATGGACAGATCAACTGGCTTGGCTTAATGGTATTCCAAATTCCAAAATCAACACCTCTTTTATCTTTTCTCACCATCCATCGCAAAAACATATTGATTCTTTTACATGCAGCTTTCCTTTTTGGGGTAGCTATATGCTTCCTAGTTCTGGTAGGTGCATCTGGTAGCTGAAAGAAAAAATCATGAAAATTAGTCAATAGTCTTTCCATGATGTCCACATCTTCATTGTAACCTAAAAGAAAAGCAGATTCTAAGCTTTCGTGATTTCTATAATACCAACTGAAGAATGCAATAAAATACAAAGTATCTAAATCATTAAAAGTCCTGTGCTTGAAATTCAAAAAAGGCTTTAGATCATCTTCCGAATGATTCAAAACAAAGTCATAAGGTGCATTGTCCATCATTGAAAATAATTCTAGGCACTTGTTGATGATTGTCTTTCGTTGCCCCCAAGCGAGTATGGATGCAATGAATCCTGAGATTTCGACATCCTGCTTTTTCGAAAACCTATGAGGTATCGAAATAGGATCCAAGGTAATGAAATCGGGCCGATTGTATACTTCCACTTTCGAATCCAAAAAATCTTTTAAATCCATCTTATCTAGCTATTGTAACTTCTCCTCCTTGGATTCCATCAAACCACTTGAACGACAAGGCCTTCCCCTCTACTCCAGACAAATGCCAATCAAAACACTTGATATTGGTCAATGAAATTAGCTTGTCTTCATCGGGAGAGTACAAACAAATATCAAAATCAGGCAACAGTTTGGAATCAGTGGCATTCCACTTTTCAAGAAGAATACCTTCATCTAAAAACCTGACCTTCCCCCCAAAGTAATGATCCTGCAATACAGATGGCACCCCATCCTTCCTTCTCAATTGATAACAAGAAGGTCCAAACATAATTTGCTTATACAGTTTGGCCTCTATTAATTGGTCAGTATTTGGTAAGTCTTCCCAATCAGATTGATGTATTACACTATTGGTTTCTTTGGAACCAAAGCTAGAGATGAGCCTTGATAAAGCTGAGAATGAATAAGTGATCCCGATAAAGAGCAAACCAAAAGTCGCTAAAATCGGGTAACTTATTATAAAAAGTGCATTCCATATATATCGAAATGAGTGATGAAGTATGAGTTGTAATTTGTTCATAGGAATGACTAATATCAATACAAAAGTACTTGCTTAAGATTAGAATACCAAAGTATACCAAAATGCAAAGGGGCAACGAACTAGTATTTCGTTGCCCCTTCTTAATGAAAACACATATTAATTAGTAAGATATTTCTACTGGAAATCTTGAGTTGACTGCTCTCAACTGATCAAATGCCGCCTTGGATACTTTCACCACCAATCTACTGTTATCACCAGTACTTGGAAGTTTACCGACCACTCTGGCAAAAATCGTAATATCATTTTCTTCATTTCTTACCCTCATGATAGTGCCTACCGGAGCATCTCTATGAAGGACTAGATACTTCTTGTGATTACCTGTTCCATCAATTACCTCAGCCAAACCTGTCTCTTTGATGTTTTTATATGAAGTATCTTCAGGTTTTGAAGTCGTAAGTGTGGCCTCTGATTTCTCATTATTGACTATCACAGGTACTGTTGAACTTACCACTGGGACTTTGGAAGGCCCAGAAGCACCTCTACCGACCTTCAACTTTTGCCCTACTGAAAGATTATTTGAAGATAATCCGTTCCAATTTATAAGATCCTCTACCCTTGAGTCGTACATTTTTGCGACAGCAAAGAGGGTTTCTCCTTGAGTAACTGTATGGGTGATCCAATCTCCAGGGAAGTTTAATTCTCCATTTGGTGTTGTCGATGGCTCTCTTGTTGTACCATCTTTTTGTTTTACATCCTCCACTTTAGCTTTTGTATCAGCTTTCTTTTCTTCTACTTTTGATGTTGCGTCAGCTTTTCTTTCTTCCGTCTTAGATTTAGTAGATGCTGCTACTTCTGCTACCTGCTTTACTTCAGCTACTGGCCGTTCTACACCTTTTATAATCAGAGATTGACCAAGACTAAGGTCATTTCCTTTGAGATTATTCCACGACATGATGTCACCAACCGTCACGTTATATTTTTTAGAAATTGCAAAAAGCGTCTCTCCCTGCGCTACATTGTGAAGAATCGAACCCTGGGGAAGGGCTTCAGGCTCTACATATGGGATTCTAATCCTTTGCCCCATTTTCAATCCTGCTTTAAGCTCTTCATTGGCTTGTACAATGTCATTGACAGAAGCTGCATATCTTCTTGATATTCCAAACAAAGTCTCCTGCTGTTCGACTTGATGAATGATAAAAGTCTTTGCTCCTACTCTTTCGATCCCTATCGAATCTCGTAAAGCAACTTCCGTAGCATAAGTATTAATGCTATAAATGAACAATAAAGTAATAAATGTTATTCTTTTCATAATTAACTCGGACAGTTTCCAAAGCACAAATTTCTTATTAATTTTTTCAATTGCAAGTATTGATTCGCTGAGTCCCACAAATCATTCCAAACAATATAAAATGAGGAGATATTAGAATGATATTTTAGACAAATTAACAACCAAAAATCAGACATAATTAAATTATAGGTATATTCAAATTCCAATAATCAACGATCGCATGAGGACTTTCTTATTTATACTACTGAGTTTCATCACTGCAAGTGTATCAACTTATGGCTTGCAAGATGAGCATACACTTGAAAGGAAAAAAGTCTATACTTTCGAAATCAAAAATGATATAGATCCCCGAATGAATCGGAAAGTCAGACTTGCCTTGGAAGAGGCAAAAGCTAAAGACGTGGAAATGATCATCATAGAAATGGACACTTATGGAGGAGCTGTGAATGACGCAGATGATATCCGGACAATGATATTGGAAACAAAAACCCCGATTCATGTATGGATCAATAAGGACGCAGCGTCAGCTGGAGCATTGATTTCAATTGCTTGTGATAGCATATATATGGCTCCTGGAGCGAGTATTGGTGCGGCGACAGTAGTCATGGGAGGTGGTGGAGAGGCTGCACCGGACAAATACCAGTCCTATATGAGATCCATGATGAGAAGTACAGCTGAAGCGAAGGGGAGGAATCCGAAAATTGCCGAAGCAATGGTGGATCAAAATCTGGAAATAGAGGGAATCACAGAAAAAGGATCAGTAATCACCTTTTCTACCTCTGAGGCTCAAGCTAATGGATTTAGTGAAGGGCAGGCAAACTCTATCGATGAAGTGATTAAAAAACAAGGTTTGGATCAATATGAGTTAATTTCCTACAAAGAAAGTAATGTAGAACTAATCATTTCATTTTTCTTAAATCCCGCAGTAAGTGGGTTTCTGATCTTGATCATATTTGCTGGTATCTATTTTGAAATTCAAACTCCCGGAGTGGGTTTTCCACTGGCTGCATCTATTTTAGCTATTACATTGTATTTCATTCCTTATTACCTTACTGGATTAGCTTCAAATTTTGAATTAGCGATCTTTATTTTAGGAATAATTCTCTTGGCAGTAGAGCTCTTTGTAATCCCTGGTTTTGGAATATTTGGTGTTTTGGGAATAGTAGGTATTTTAGCAGGACTCACGCTGGGGATGTTACCTAATGATGCCTTTGATTTCACATTTGTTCCTTCGGATGATTTGTTTATAGCCCTGCTCACGGTCATTTTATCTTCAACAATCGCAATAGGCTTGATATTTTACTTTGCCCCAAAAGTAAATCAGTGGAAAGCTTTCAGTGCGGTCACTTTGGCAAACACTCAAAAAAGAACTGAAGGATACACATCTTCAAACTATAATGATGATCTACTTGGTAAAACCGGGATTACTCAAACTAGACTAATGCCAAGTGGGAAAATCATTATAGCTGATGAAGTGTATGACGCCTATTCGAGGGGTGAATTTATCGACAAAGGAGAACCCATCATCGTAATCAGTACAGAAGGCACTTCCTTGAAAGTAAAAAGGTATATACAAGCTTAAAACTATCAAGCAAAAACTGAATCTCAGGTATCACCAAGTGGTTGATTTCAGCTTAGGGAATGCTCTGATCACATCCGACAAGCTAATCTGCCCTACTAACTTACCCTCTTTCATAACAGGAAACCTCCTTATTCTGCGATCAAGAAATTCTTTAGCTGCATCAAAAAGAGACATGTCTGGTCTTAGAGTAATGACATCTTTGGACATGTGCTCCGCAACAGTTCCAGGAAATGAAGGTGTATTAGAATATTTGCCTTTGATTATTTCCTTTAGACAATCAACTTCGGATATAATCCCTACTAGATCCCCCTTTTCATTTACTACTGGGGCACCAGAAATTTTACGTTTTGTCAAGAGATCCAAAACTTGATCTATAGTATCCTCCGGACGGAAAGTCACCAAATTTGTTGACATGTGTTCAGATACGAGAATGGCTGCTGATTGCTTTTTAGGTTCAGCCAACCTTACTCCTTGAAAGCTTTTTACCATGGTTTTTTTTGGGTTGAAGTGTTTTTCAAATTAGACAAAAAAAATCATATATCAAAAGCCTAAATAGCGAAATTAAAAATCCCCAATCTTTTCAAAGCATTAACTTTATACCAAAACTTCAAATTAATAAATATAAATCCGTAAAGATACCAGCAACCAAGTCATATTTGGCATTTTCAAGATCTAGATATAAATTGATACCCATCTCAAAGCAATCTATTATTTGAATAAAATACTTCTTCTTTTATAAAAACCGATTCTGATTATACGCTTTTTTGCTAGCAACTTCAATTCATTGGCTCAACCGGTTGTTAATGGTCAATATCCATAAGTATCCAATGTCAATTTGGATCGGAAGTTAGATAAATCGGAATTTTGTAATGTTATTGGCATAGTTCCGTATATCCATAAAACCGATATACATAATGATAAAAACACAACAAATACTTGGACCCCTTATCTGTTTATTTTTCTTAGAAATGCAGCTACTAATTCTGGATCGACAGTAAGTCTTTGATAAAAATGATCAGGACTTATAGACATTTTGATCTCTTCCTGATTATGCTCGTATACTACCTCACTTGCGGTGTAAACCTTGCAACTTGCATGAACTTCTTTTAACTCGTCCAAAGCTAAAAGCTGATCCATATGATCTAAACTTAGACCACCTCCAGGCATAATGATGATTTGATCGCCAAATTCACCTATCCAATTTTCCAAATTACCCATTCCCTTACCTGGGTTAGCTTTACCACCTGAAGTAAGTAATCTATCAAAGCCTAATGCTACAATATCTTTCAAAGCTTCCTCATGATTTTGACAAACATCAAATGCACGATGAAAAGTACAAGGTTTGGATCCCGCTGCTTGTATTAATCTATGACACGCCTCCTTATCTATACGTCCATGAGCATCTAGCATCCCAAAAACGAACCCATCTGCCCCCAAGTCATCCAGTATTCTAATATCATGCTCCATGATATCCAACTCCGAAGTATCATAGAAAAAATCTCCTCCCCTAGGTCTTATCATGACAAAAATTGGTATATCAATAGTTGATTTCAGGAAACTCAACATACCTGCACTCGGTGTCACACCTCCTTCTCCAAAATCTGCACATAACTCAATTCTGTCGATCCCACATTTTGCTGCTTGAAGTGCCGCTTGGACAGTGAATACTGGTGCTTCAATCAAAATTCTTCTCATGTCAATTTATATTTTGAATCTATCAAGTTCTGCCCTTGATAATGATGGACTGCATAATTAAATCCCTGTCTCACAGCGTAAGCTCCAAACTCACCTTCTTTATTGAAAGCTATAAAGCCAGCTTGGATATCATCTATATTTTTATTTTTCGAAATCAGTCTTCTAACGGCCTCTTCACATGCCTCTTGAGGGCTCCTACCTTGTCTCATTAATTCTACAATGAGAAAACTCCCACATATACGAATGATAGACTCTCCCAAGCCAGTGGCTGTAGCAGCACCTACTTCTTCATCTACAAATAATCCTGCACCTATAATCGGACTATCCCCTAGCCTTCCATGCATTTTGTATGCTAATCCTGAGGTAGTACACGAACCTGCCATCTTACCATCTGGACCTAGAGCTATCATACCAATCGTGTCATGATTTTCAATATTGATGATAGGTTTATACTTTGAGGTCTTTTTCCAATCCTGAAACATCTCATTAGCTCTAGGACTTAATTTCTCTTCTTCCAATTCATATCCCTCTTCAATGGCAAATTGACGAGCTCCTTCCCCTACAAGCATTACATGAGGCGTATTCTCCATTACTTTTCTAGCTAAAGAAATAGGATGTTTTATCTGACGTACAAACCCTACCGATCCACAAGATCCATCTCCTAACATAATAGAAGCATCTAAGGTTGGGATCCCTTCCCTATCAGGTAAGCCTTGGAGACCCACAGACAAATTACTCTGATCAAGTTCTGTCACCATCACCCCCTGTTCTACCGCATTCAGCACATCGCCTGTAGACAACAATACTTCCCAAGCCCTATCATTGGCAGGCATTCCATGTGCCCAAGTAGAAAGGATAAGAGGCTTATGCTTTTCTTCTATCTTTGAGTCTCCTTTGGCATTACAAGCCATGTGACTTAATGTCGGCCCTATAATGGCCGTACCTAAAAGAGATTTTTTTATAAATGATCTTCTATTGGTCATATAGAATCACGTTAGAATTATTGAATTTTGCTCAAAGTAGAAAAAATTATGTAAGTCAAAAAAACCGTTTGTATAATGATTGAAAATAAAAAAGTCAGTCAATAATTTATGACTGACTTTTTTTATCACTTGAATACTTCAAGGAATTCTTGATCTTCCCTAAATCGCTTGAAGATCAAATCGTTTAAGGCACGTTCTCGTAGAAACTCACTTCTTTGCACGGCTTTTTTCAAATTCTCAAATAAACTTGATCTATCATCAGAGACTGAGGCCACCATAGCTAAACCATAAAATCCATAACCAAAATCCCTATCAACTTGAACTGACTCTTCAAAAGACTCTAATGCGTTCTTGTAATCTTCTGCCAAAAAGTAGGCCAAGCCCTTATTGAAAAGGTTGTGAGAATTCTCTGGTGCCCTATTTAAGCGAATTGTAGCTAACTTATAGTCACCATTGATAATGTCTATCGCACCTCTTAGTCCCTCATTGAATCTCAAAAACTCATTGGTCTCGTCTCTTTCTAGAGAAGATGCTTCAGAAATAGCTACATACGCTTCAAAATAATCTCCTCTAAGTAGGTAGGCTTGACCCAGATTATGAAAAGCGTATGAAGTAGCATTCATCCTATTAGCTTGCCTGAAATTTGTCATCGCACGCGTGATCAATTGATTCTTTTCCTTAAGATTCAGCTCCCTTTGAGCCATATTGAGGTATACTACTCCAAGGTTATTTTGGGCCAGCTCGGAGTTATACAGCTCCGCAAGTTTAGTGTAGATTCTTTCCTTCTCACTTAGTCTAGAAGCCAATTCCCCAGCGTAGATCAATTGTTCTTTTGTCATCGTATTGATAGACCTGCCATCTTGCAATAACCTGTGCACATTGGCTGCTACCTCAGGATCTGAAAAGCCTGTATTCTCATAGGTCAGCTCAATTTTTGCTAATCGAAGTTTTGGAAATAGATCTCTAGAAATTTTGGCATAACTAGACAACCTTTGCAAATCTCGTAATTGTGTGTCAAAAGATTTATTGCTAAGAATGACATTATAAATTTCTTCTTTTTGTGATGCGCTAATCCCATCATAGTCCCCCAAAAGAACTCTGAGATCAAACCAGTCCTGATATCTAAAGCTTGAGGTGACTTGAATATTGGGATTATTGATAACCGTCCTCACTCGCTGCCTCACAGCCTCTCCTCTTCTCTGTGCTAAATCTGGCTTGTTCAACTCCTGTCCTTCAAGTGAATGCAGTCCAACGACATTAACTTTTTTCAAGACTTTACCTGGTTCCACAAAACTTAAGATAGGTTTCCCATCCTCACCTACTAAGGTATTGCCATCAAGCATGCTACTTCCTAGCCCAAACTTCACAGAATGCACTTTGATCACCTCACGCTGTAATTCAGAAAAATCAGATTTCATGTATACTCCTATAGGTGGGATAGGTTCATCGGGAGTGACTTGCCCCACTCTTGCTAGCAGTGGTGTGGTATAAAGCCCATCAGCTACTTTTTTCGAAGTGACATTCCTAGCTTTGTTTTTTTGCATAATTAGTCCTCGGACGATCAACTCTCCAGACTCCATTCCAGGCAAATAAGGAAAAACAAAATCAGCTTCAACTTTTGCTTGATTGATGATTTTGGTATAGGTACCATCAAAAGCAACAATTTCTGCGAGACGCAAAGCACCTTCACCGTAGCTATACTCAGGATATAGCAAAATTCTCACATCACTCTTCAGGTATTGAAGTGGTATGGCTCCCTCAAGTTTGAATCTTACCGAATCCCTATGCATAGTCAATGCCTGAGGTTTTGCTACAATACCATCCAATAGATTGTCGTATTTTCTTAACTTGGGACTACAATTGCTCAGGAGAACAACAACAAGCAATGCTTGAGAAATATTTCTTATTAATTTAAACATATTGGCATTAAAATAGATTACTCCAATTATTGTTATAACTTTATTGTATTGTTTTCAAATCACTCAAATTCAAAAGCAAAATGAATAAGCTAAAGCTCTTTTTTGAGGATCGCGCCTTTGGTGTATGTTCAAGACTTGGAGAGAAGTTCAACTTCCCTATCGACAGTATCCGTCTATTTTTCATCTACAGCTCATTCATTACTTTGGGCTCTCCGGTGATTATGTACATTGTCATGGCTATGACCATGAAAATTCGCAAATATTTTAGAAAAATGAATAATCCTGTACTTTTTGACTAAAGTTGGGAGAATTTCTTTTTTCCTTTGATATAATAAAGCCATAGTATGGAGGCTACATTATTCGTCGATCTACTCGGCAACTTTAATGCCACATCTTTGTTTGAATTTTTATTTCTTAGCTTGAGAAATCCTATATGTGCTTTGAGCACAGAAATAGCATCATGAGGCTTACCTTGAAAGAGGAAAACTGCCGCAGCAATAATATCCAAAACCAATCTTATCAAGTACTTCCATAAGAGTTCAGATTGTCTAAGATTGTTATCCAACATCAAGAGGGAGTTCCTAAAATTCAGATAGGTTTTTTTCGGATTTGATCTTGATAAAGTTCCTCCTCCTAAATGCTTGACTTCCACTTTTCCACAATAATGAATCTCTTTCCCCATACTTCTCCATCTCCAACAAAGATCTATTTCTTCCATATGGGCGAAAAACCTATCATCAAAGCCATTTGCCCTATGATAATCACTTGAGCGAACTGCCATGCAAGCACCTGAAGACCAATCTACTCTGATTGAATCGTCATATTGACCATTGTCTCGCTCTATGGTATTGAATATTCTTCCCCTACAGTAAGGATACCCTAAGCTATCCAAAAACCCTCCCCCAGCTCCTGCATAATCAAAATAGCCTGGATGCAAAGCTGAAGTAATTTTGGGTTGAACAGCACATGTTTTGGTATTAAGCTTAAGGTACTCTATCAAATCTATGTCCCATTGCTTGGTAACTTCAACATCTGAGTTCAGCAGGATATAAAACTCATATTGGCCTTCCAAAAGTCTTAAAGCTTCGTTGTAACCTCCTGCAAAACCTGCATTAGAATTCATTCTCAGAATTTGAACACTTGGGAAATTTAGTTCCAAAACTTTCAGAGACCTATCCGTGCTGGCATTATCAGCTACAATTATGGGGTAAGTCGAGTGTAATAAAACAGAAGGAAGAAACCTTTGCAGCATTTCTTCCCCATTATAATTCAATATGACTATGGCAGCTTCACGCATCAAAACATGCTACCAAGATCCATTCCTGGTATATTAGGCAACATACCGTCTGTTGCTGCTTTCATTTCATCCTTGATCTTAAATTCAATAGCTTCCAAAGCTTTATTTGTAGCTGCTACTGTCAAATCTGCAAGCATTTCTTTATCATTTGGATTGATCAAAGATTCATCCATTTCAATACCAAGTACCTTTCTATGACCATTCACTGTCACTCGAACCATCCCAGCTCCAGCCTCACCTTCTGCTGTCAAATGTACTAGCCTGGCCTGAGTTTCTTTGATCTTGGCTTGAGCTTCCTTTACCTTATTCATGATATTCATGAAATCAAACATACCTTATCGATTTATATGAAATACTTATTCTTGACAAATATAAGATTTTTATAATTCTATCAACACAAATCACTAACCAAAGAAAATTCATTAAAAGTAAAATAATAAAAATATAATTTTTAGTTTGAAAATTATTCAATAATTTGATCCATAAAACAAAACATTTACAACATATTATCAGTATATTATCTGTATTGAAACATTTAACCCTTAGAAGTACCCATGAAAACCATTGAAAAAATCGAGAAAGAAGAAATTAAAAATCTATCCTTTAAAAAGGCTGAGGTTTTATCAAGCGCAGATGAAATAAAAAAAAGGTGGAGTGATCTATATAGAGCTCAGGCATTGGGTAACTTACTACAAAGTAAAGTTCAAATCATTTTCGAGACTACTGACGAAAAGACTTACAGAGTAGACACCACCATTTGGGCTGTTGGTCAGGATTTCGTTTCACTTAAAGGAGGGATTCATATTCCTGTTTCATCTATTCATGAAGTTAGCTGATTCTCCCACTCTTTTTATTTAATTCCTAACCCTGATCAAATACAATATAGAAGGTTGAATAAAATCATGATGAAATAGTCTAATCCCAAAAATCGGTCAACTGGAATGGGTTTAAAATTGAATGTTGATAGATAATAGATAGAGATTAATCTAAAAGAAAAATAAAAATTTAGCGAAATGCATATTCTGTCAAATATATAGCATTACTAAAAAATCCAGAAAGCCTGCTGAACATAAAGTTCGGCAGGCTTCTTTGCTTGAATTATAACTTGACAAGCTCTATTGCTTCCTTTACAGTTAAGGAAGATTGCTCACCCGTTTTAAGATTTTTCAAACTCACCAAATCATTTTTGATTTCTTCAGATCCTAACACTATCACGAAAGGAATCTGTTTCTTATCAGCATAAGTAAATTGCTTTTTGATCTTGGCTAGGTCTGGAAAAAGTTCAGATTCAACGCCAGCCTCCCTCAATGCTGCCAATGTTTTCAGCCCATAGCTCACACCCTCCTCATCAAAATAGGTAACCAAAACTTTTGTCCCTACCAGCTGATCTTTAGGAAAAAGGTCTAGTTCTTCGAGAACATCATATATCCTATCTACGCCAAAAGAAAATCCCACACCTGAAACTCCATCTAATCCGAAAACTCCTGTCAAGTTATCATACCTACCTCCACCACTTACAGATCCGATAGTTACATTGTTTACTTTGACTTCAAAAATAGCACCAGTATAATAAGATAACCCTCTAGCTAAAACCACATCAAAATCGACATAAGTTTCATCAGATCCATAGCTCGCCAACAAATCAAAGACACTTTGCAACTCTTCTATACCTTTGACTCCAATCTCAGAGGAACTCAAAAACACCTTAAGAAAATTTAATTTTTCTTTATTGTTTCCTTTTAAATCTATGATAGGCCCAAGTTTTTCAATAGCCTCATTTTCAAAACCCCTACCAAGCAATTCTTCTTGAACTTTTACCCAGCCGATTTTGTCCAACTTATCTATAGCAACACATAATTCTGACTCCTTTCCAGGCACTCCAATGACCTCCGCAAGGCCAGCTAGCACTTTTCTATTATTCAGCTTGATGCTATAATCTCTCAATCCTAATTTGGAAAAAACTCTTTTGATCATCAACAAAATTTCCAACTCACATATCAAGCTATCTGTCCCCACTACATCTGCATCACATTGATAAAACTCCCTATACCTTCCTCGCTGTGGTCGATCGGCTCTCCAAACAGGCTGAATCTGAAATCTTTTGAATGGATAAGTCACCTCATTCCTATTCATCACTACGTACCTTGCAAATGGTACTGTAAGATCATAGCGAAGACCTTTCTCTGAAACCTTAGACAGCGTGGCAACAGATCCCGCTTCTAAGTCTTTTGAAGTCACATCTTTTAGATAATCACCACTATTTAATATCTTAAAAAGCAATTGATCGCCTTCATCACCATATTTACCAGTAAGCGTACTGAGATTTTCCATCGCTGGTGTCTCCAGTTGCTGGAAGCCAAACAATTTGAAAGTATCTTTGATTATATCAAAGATGTAGTTTCTTCGAGCCATTTGTAATGGACCAAAATCACGAGTACCTTTTGGAAGACTTGGTTTTTGAATTGCCATGAATAGGATGTTTTTTTGACAAAGTTAACAGAAGCTTACAAACAATTAAAAAATTTACTACTTAAACACGGTCAATTCAGAATTTTATATTAATTTTGCGCTTCATTTGAGATCATATAAACAGATAATACGATGGCTGTTACTACATTAAAAAGAAAACTAAGAAGAAAAAGACAAGCTCAGAATACAAGAGTTATCAAAATCAAGCAATTGAGTGCCAAGCCGGTAATCAAAAATGTTGATGTAGAAGAATTGAAGAAAAACTTCTAAGGATGAGACTTGAAAATTTTCTAAAGAAATAAGAAAGGTAGCGATCAAATCGTTACCTTTTTTATTTTTCCACGAATTGGCATCCAATCAAATCCCGTAAAACTTGCCATTTTTTACTGATTGATCACTTGACTTCATACCAAAAGTACTAACTCAAAAAAATTATTGATTAATCCTCGATCAATATGCAATTATTTAAATATCCTAAGACGCCTCAATAATTTACTGATATCTAAATCTGGCTTCTCTTTCCAAGTTCAATGACATTGAGATTTTTTAATTGCCCAGTTTCTATCTCAAATATTAACATTGTCCTTATCATATGAAATCCGTGTCGACCAATGGCACCAGGATTCATGTAAAGACAACCTACACTTGGATCGAACTCCACTTTACATATGTGAGAGTGACCACAAACGAAAAGCTGACAGTGATGATCTCTAATCTTTTTCTTTATTCCATTAGCGTATCTTGGTGGCTTACCACCTATATGGAGCATACCTATCTTCAATCCCTCCACTTCAAACCAAAGTTCTTCTGGAAAGGCCGATCTCGCTACATGATCATCAATATTTCCAGTCACAACTCTGAGCACCTTGCCCTTTGGTAATGCATTCAATGTAGACAAATCTCCAATATCACCCGCATGCCATATTTCGTCCACATGACTCAGATGCTCGATGATTGCATCATCAATATAACCATGTGAATCCGATATCAATCCTATTCTTTTCAAATACGAAGTTTTTAGATTATCAAAAATACTAATTTCCATTAGTTGATCGAATGAAATCGAGAAGTAATCCTAAGACTTCATGTTAGAAATCCATCAATTCAGACAAAGCACGCAATAATCATCAAAATATAGGCTAAACATCCTGGTTCAGTTTTGGAATTGCCCGATTACTTTCTATTTTTACGCACGAAAATTTTGAACAAGAAATGAGAGTTATACAATTCAGAGAAGCATTGAGAGAAGCCATGTCCGAAGAAATGAGACGCGATAAAAACGTGTTCCTCATGGGCGAAGAAGTGGCAGAATACAACGGAGCTTACAAAGTTTCGCAAGGAATGTTAGATGAATTCGGTGCAGACCGAGTATATGATACCCCTATAGCTGAACTAGGTTTCGCGGGATTAGGTGTCGGAGCTGGAATGAATGGGCTTAGACCTATCATAGAATTTATGACATTCAACTTCTCACTTGTAGCGATTGATCAGATTATCAACTCTGCGGCAAAGATGTTGGCCATGTCAGGTGGAGCATATAATGTACCAATTGTATTTAGAGGTCCAACTGGTAATGCTGGTCAACTGGGTGCAACACACTCTTCAAATTTCGAAAATTGGTTTGCGAACACCCCTGGCTTGAAAGTGGTGGTCCCTTCGAATCCATATGACGCCAAAGGTTTGCTAAAAGCCTCCATCAGAGATAATGATCCAGTAATATTCATGGAATCAGAATTGATGTATTCTGATAAAGGTGAAGTACCTGAAGGAGAATATTTATTGCCAATCGGTGTAGCTGATATCAAGAGAAAAGGGAAAGATGTTACTATTGTTTCTTTTGGTAAAATGATGAAAGTAGCACTTGAGTCAGCAGAAGAACTTGCCAAGGATGGCATAGAAGCTGAGGTGATAGACTTAAGGACTGTACGACCAATAGATTATGCTACGGTAGTGGAGTCAGTAAAGAAAACCAATAGATGTGTCGTTATAGAAGAGGCAAATCCTATAGCGGCTATTTCATCTGAAATCGCTTACCATCTTCAGAGAAATGCTTTTGACTATCTTGATGCTCCAGTCATCAGAGTCAATTCTATGGATATCCCTTTGAGTTACGCGCCTACCTATATCGATGCTACTATTCCAAATGTGGCTAGAACTCTGGAAGCAGTGAAGCAAGTGATGTATAAGAAGTAATACAACAATTTACAAAACATAAAAAATGCCGATCCGATCATATTGATTGGGTCGGCATTTTTCATTCAAATATTAAAAACCACCTATTAGCAATCTCTACAAATACCTTTTGGATAGAGAAAAAGAAAAGTCTTAAATCAATTTTTAAAATAAACTACCCTATTCAAATTAAAAGTTACTCAAACCCCCTCAACAATTGACACCTCTGTGAGCTGATCTGGTAATTCATAAAAATGAAATATGGATATACGGAACTTTGCCAATGACATTACAAAATTCCGATTTATCTAACTTCCGATATAAATTGATATTGGATACTTATGGATATTGACCATTAACAACCTGTTGAGCCAATGAATTGAAGTTACTGGTAAAAAAACGTATAATCAGTAAATCAAAAAAGGCTATCAGAATTATCCTGACAGCCTCTTTTGAATCAAGCTTTTAAATCTTAATTATTATTCATCATCGCTCCAGCAGCACCTTCTCCACCTTCTTTCATATCATCATTGGTCACGCCTCTTTTTCTTCTTCTTCCTCCATCTACACTAAGCTTTCCTATTCTATAAGAGAAATTGACTTTAAAATTCATGTTTCTCATTCCCACTACACTTTGTTGTATGATCGTAGGTGTCACCAATTCATTATTGATTCTGAATTCTGGTGTAAAAAAGTTGTCTGCGCCAAATCCTATTGTACCTCTCTTTTCGTTGAATTGTTTATTGATACTCATTCCATACATTCCAAAACCTCCAGCAGACCCTTGAAGCTGAACTTGTCTACCTCTGACAAATGTAAAACCTTGGATTTGCCAATCTTTAGGCAATGTATAATTTCCGAACAACCTACCACTTACCACAAAACCTTCATTTGATGCTGCATTTCTAGGGTCATTGAGACCATTGGTAAGCATAGAGTAATAAGTATCTATACTTCCATTCAATGAAAACTTACCCGACACACTGATGTTGGTGAAAATGCTTAAGCCTACAGCCCTTTCTCTACCAATATTTTCGAAGGTGGTAAAAATCACGTCTTCCTCAATTACATTTCTTATAGGCTGAATAGATCCTGTGGTATTTCTAAAGTACGAAGAAAAATTCAATGAACTCCCTCCAATAAATGTACTATAACCTAACTCATAATTATCCGTCAATTCAGGATCTAACAAAGGATTACCTTGAGACTGTTGCCGAGGATTTGCTTGGTTTAAGTTTGGATTCAAGAATTGTAAAGATGGCCTCTGAATCCTTCTGTTGTAAGCTGCCTTGATCATATTGCCATTGGATAGTTTTTTACCGAAATTAAAACTTGGTACAAACACCCCATAGGAAGGAATCTCCGCAGGCAAATCGGAATCTCTAAAATCGGCTTCGATTACAGTATATTCATACCTTAGTCCCCCCTTCAATGTATAATCATTACCTAGACCCAAAGTATAAGAAGCATATGCGGCCGTCACATTTTGATCATATGTAAATTGATTGGAAAATGTTGCATCTTCAATTTTTTCAAATGGCCCATCAGTTCCAGTTGCTGTAAAATAAGCAAAATCTGAAGTCACCCTTCTCAATATATTTTTTGCTCCGTATTCTAGAATCTGATTTTTGCTATTCCCTACAGGAGTTACATAATCAAGCTGAATTGTGTATTCTTCGTTCACGCCCAAATTTTCATTTTTTACCCTACTGATGATATCAGTGAAAGTTCCATTGTAAAGGCTATTGATGAAATCGTTCGTATTGTTATTCCTACTATACAATCCAGAAATACTAAACTCCTTCTGAGGTATATCAAAAGTTCTGGTATAGTTGAAATTCACATCTACTGTATTAGAGAGATTATCTGTATTGACATCGCTCAATAATGCGGAGATTAATTGATCATCCTGAAAAGTCTCTGTGAATAAGCCATCTTGTCTATTACGCATATTTCTCAGTCCAATACTTGCAGATGCTGTCAAAAAGTCTTTTTTGGAAATCTCATAATCCCAGCCTAGGTTATATCTACCGAAGAGCATATTGTTTCTTGTGTCTGCTTGCTGCTGGACCAAAGAAGTTGTCCCGTCTGAAGCTATTAAAGTCTGTGTGTTTTCAAAAGAACCCAAAATATTGTATCCAGCTCTACCAAAACCCCCAAGCGTCCAACCCATTTTTCCTCTTTTGAGACTAGCATTAAGACCAAGATTTGAACCTCTGAGGCCAGCACTTGTGTTTACGTTCAAAGACGCTCCTTGTAGGTTGTTCTTTTTAGTAATGATGTTCAAAACCCCACCTGTACCTTCTGCGTCATATTTTGCTGAAGGAGAAGTAATCACTTCTACAGATTTGATTTCTTCTGCGGGGATCTGTTTCAATGCATCCGAAATATTACTTGCAACAATAGCAGACTGCTTGCCATCTATGAGTACTAAGATATTTGAACTTCCTCGCATGGAAACATTACCGTCAAGATCCACAGATAGCATAGGAACTCTCCTTAGGACGTCACTAGCATCTCCACCTGCTGTGGTACGATCATTTTCGGCATTATAAATGGTCCTATCAACTTTTTCTTCAATCAATTGGCGCTGACCTTGGACAGTTACCTCTTCTAGACCCATAGCTTCCTGCTCCAATTTGACCTCACCTAATTTTACGTTTGAATTGGACGCACTGATAGTGAAGACTGAAGATGTATATGCTTCAAACCCCATAAAGCTCACCTGAAGTACGTAAGAGCCATCTTTGAAGCCAGTGATTACAAATTCTCCATCCATGTCAGCTACAGCACCTGCCACATTTTGTTTCGTCTCCGCATTCATCAAAGCTGCGGCTGCATAAGGCACTGTTTCAGATGTAGAAGCATCCACTACTTTACCCGAAACTTTGTAAACAGGCTTATCTTGAGCGTCTACTTGATGAAAAATCATTATCCAAAGCACTAAGGCTAACAATAGTTGGTATTTTGTTTTCATTGTTATGATATATTTACTTACGTTGATTCTACTATTTTTTTTTTTAAAAATGTTTTCTCGCGAGCTCTCACTTTTTTTTGTGATTCAGAAAAGACACATTTCTACAACAAAGAAACTTCCTTCTGTATTCAAATAAAAATAGAATAGACTGAATGGAATTATTCATCGACAAAGTCCATGAATTTGAGGATAAAGGATCTAGAAAAAAATCAAAACACAATTAATCCACCAAAATCCCGTATTCATCGGTAAAATCTCCTATTTGGTAGATAATAATTGTTTAAATACAAAATTTTATTTTTGTTTACTACACCAAACCATCCTTTTATGAAAATACAATCAGATTACAAACAAAATCTTTCATTACTTACTCATGTATTGGGGTGGGCTTTATTTGGTCTAGTGATTTTCATTCTTTCCCCTCTATCAGCTGGTGTAGAAAGACCCATCGAGTTTTGGATCAAGCAAAGTTTGAATTTCTCACTTTTGATTTTTATGTTTTACATCAACTATTTTTACTTCATTCCGAAGATACTATTCAAAAACAAAATCCCTCTGTTTCTTTTTATCAATCTAATCGCAGGAATGGGCTGCATTCTTTTACTTATCGCATATGACGATTGGGTAAATATGCAAGAGTTGATGCATAAAGCTTACCGGCCTGACACACCATACCGCCCCAAGCCACGCAATTACTATTGGGACATTTCACAACTTTTGGTGTTCTTCATGGTGATAGGAATCAGCACCAGTGTAGCAGCTGTCCAAAAGTGGCAAGCTGATGAAGCTTTGAGATTAGAACAAAAGAGACAGCAAATTGACTCGGAATTGAACTACCTCAAAGCTCAGATTAACCCCCACTTTTTTTTCAACACACTCAACAACATCTATTCTCTCACCAATATAGACATCGAAAAATCTAAATCAGCTTTACTAAAGCTAAGTAGAATGATGAGATATGTACTTTATGAAACAGAAAAAAGCAATACGCTGCTATCAAAAGAAATTGACTTCGTACTAGATTTTGTAGAACTTATGAAAATAAGACTTTCATCAAAAGTCAAACTAAATATCTCAATACCGGAAAAATATCAAGATTCCCCGATAGCTCCTATGCTACTTTTACCTTTTATTGAAAACTGTTTTAAGCATGGGATAAGTTCTCAGCACGAAAGCCACATTTTCATAGGTATAGAAATAACAGATCAGACACTGATATTGACCACCAAAAACTCCATTTTCAACACCAATGAGAGAACTCCAGAGGGGAAAGATAGCGGTATTGGACTCCAAAACACCAAAAGAAGATTAGATTTGCTTTATGACAATAAGTATGAATTGAAAATCGACAGTCAAAATCAACATAGTACTTACAATGTCTTACTCAAAATAGATCTCCGATGAAATTAAAATGTGTTGCTGTAGATGATGAACCATTAGCTCTAGAGTTGGTAGCCAAATTCATAAAACAAACTGCTTTTCTAGAGTTATCGGCTTCCTTTGAAAATGCCATTGAAGCACTTAGTTATCTTAATCAAGAAGTCATTCATCTGGTATTTCTAGATATACAAATGCCAGATCTATCAGGAATGGAGTTGGCTAGAATCATTGATGGTAAGCCAGGCAAATCAAAACCTAGAATAATTTTCACTACAGCGTATAATCAGTTTGCAATTGAGGGGTACAAAGTAGAAGCGTTGGACTATTTGTTGAAACCATTCAGCTATGAGGATTTTTTCAAATCTGCCTCTAAGGCATACCAGTATTTTGAAGATAAAGAAAAATCACTTTTATCAAACTCCACTCAGAATGCAAGTGAATATATCTTCTTGAAAGTGGAATATCAACTTATCAAGATCCTATTGAAAGATATTCAAGTGGTCGAAGCTTATAAAGATTACGTAAAAGTGCATCTTCAAGGCAAAACAAACCCAATACTTTCATTGACAAGCCTAAAAAGCATGGAAGAGATGCTACCTAATGATAGGTTCATGCGGATACATAGGTCATTCATTATTGGACTTGACCATATCGATGCGGTGGTTCGCAATACAGTTCATATTGGAGATTCAGTAATCACAGTAAGTGAAAATTTCAAAGACAGCTTCATGGAGTTTTTGAATAAATGGATCGCATAAATTGTTGCTATTTTTAAGATTTTTTTAGAATTAGCTTATATTGCTTTTTGAAACATTTCTATAAATACTCAGTTTAAGTACTGTGGTTTGATTTTTGCACCAAATATCACACACCTTTTTAGAAAAAGTAAATTATGACTGAACAACAAAAATCTTTTATGAAGCAGGCGATTGAATTATCCCAAATGGGGATGGATTCAGGGGTAGGAGGTCCATTTGGGTGTGTTATTGTGAAAAATGGTCAAATAATAGGAAAAGGATCAAATGCAGTGTCCTCAACTAATGATCCCACAGCTCATGCAGAAGTAGTCGCCATCAGGGATGCTTGCAAAAATCTTAACAGCTTCCAGCTGGAAGGTTGTGAACTGTATACTTCATGCGAACCTTGCCCCATGTGCTTAGGCGCTATCTACTGGGCGAGACCTAGCAAGGTATATTATGCTAACACAAAAAAAGATGCAGCAGCAGCTGGGTTTGATGATCAGTTCATTTATGAAGAATTAGAATTACCTCTCGAAGAAAGAAGCATTCCTTTCCATCAATTCATGAGAGATGATGCAAAAGGTGTCTTTGAAAATTGGATAAAAAAAGAAAACAAAACTGTATATTAAATTAAACAACTCAAATTATGAAAAAGCTAATGATTGCACTATTCAGTGCAGGGGTTTTATTTGCCTGTAAGCAAGAGAAATCAATTGAGGAGAGATTTGTCTACGAAGATGACAAAATCACAGACCTAGAGACTGGCGATCAGTACCTTCTTGAAGAAAGTGATAGCGAGTTTGTCCTAGTACATGATGATGGAAGCAAAGAAAAAATAGCCATAGAGGAAGCACCATTCTTCGGTACAACACTATCTGACGAATATGTATCTGATTGGAAAAGAAGCATTGAAGAAAGAAAAGAGCTCCTGCTACAAGAAAAAAAGGAGCAACTCAAAAAAGCCAGAAAAGAAAGGTATGCAGATCTTTCAGATGATGAATTGATGAAGAAATTTCAAAAATCTCATAAAGATAACGTAGACATGGCCATTCAAATGGACATGGTGTCTGAACTGGTAGATAGAAATATCATCAGCGATGAAGATGCGAGTGAACTACTTGAAATAGAACCTGAATTGGTCAATTTGGATATCGAGTTAGAGTCTCCTGAAATCCAATAATCTATTAAAAAATCCTGAATACAAATAAATGTCTTGAAGCGTATGTTTGATCAATGATTTGATAAACAAAACGCCTCAAGGCATTTTTTTTTGAATGGCATCCAGTTTAAAATAATTTTCTCTTTAAGGACAAAAATTCAAACCAAACCATACATTTAGATGGAATAAAAGAAAAAAGGTAGGTAATTTTACTTTTCCACAAAACCAAACCTATGATAGAATCTTTAGAATCTTTTGCCAAAGAAATCGGGCCAGTATGGTCAGCGTTGATTGCAACTACTTTTACTTGGCTGGTTACCGCACTTGGAGCTTCATTGGTTTTCTTTTTTAAGGAAGTAAAAAGATCAGTATTTGACACATTACTGGGTTTTACAGGAGGTGTAATGATAGCAGCTAGCTTTTGGTCACTCTTGGCACCAAGTATCAAGCATGCCGAACAATTATTCCCTTACCCCTCTTGGGTTCCGGCAGCAGTTGGATTTTTGGCAGGTGGACTTTTTATTTTCGGGTTAGATAAGCTAATGCCTCATCTTCACATCAACTTTGACAACAGTGAATCTGAGGGGATGAAGACGAAATGGCACAAATCCACCTTATTACTTTTGGCGATTACTCTACATAATATTCCGGAAGGACTAGCAGTAGGTATCTTATTTGGAGCTGCATCGATGGGTTTCGAAGGAGCAAGCATAACTGCGGCTATAGCCTTAGCTATAGGAATTGCAATACAAAATTTCCCTGAAGGAATGGCCGTATCCATGCCCTTGAGAAGAAATGGTGTCAGTAGAAGGAGAAGCTTTTGGTTTGGTCAACTTTCAGCCATTGTAGAGCCCGTAGCAGGAGTAGTCGGCGCTATTGCTGTGATCTACATGCAAGATATTCTCCCGTATGCGCTATCGTTTGCTGCTGGTGCGATGATATTTGTAGTTGTCGAAGAAGTGATTCCCGAAACACAAAGAGATAAATATACCGATCTGGCCGTTTTAGGTTTTATGGCAGGTTTTACGATCATGATGATATTAGATGTTGCATTAGGATAATGAAGAAATCCCGTTCCCTTTCAATTCTTCTATACATTAAGCTGATGATTATCAAAAATTATAGCTTGAAATCACCCGAATGCGGATTTTTAAAAAATTAGATGTGTATTGATAAAAATTTTGAATAAAGATAAACCATTGATTTTTTTTTAGAATCATCGCCAAATATTTCAACTTATCTAAAGTCAGACTTTCAAACAAAAAACTTAAATCATACCTATTTACCATAGGTAAATTTCGATTGATTATTATTATATCTGATTATAGGCTTTTTTAGCAGTAACTTCAATTTATTGGCTCAACAGGTTGATAATGGTAAATATCCATAAGTATCCAGTATCAATTTGGATCGGAAGTTAGATAAATCGGAATTTTGTAATGTTATTGGCAAAGTTCCGTATATCCATATTATTATAATTCAACCTAAATTCCCCAATAGTCCTAGGTTCTATTTAAATAATCATCGTTAAAGATTATATAGCTATATTTACCCCCAAATCTCACCCTCAATAATCAATTTAATGGATGAACTGATCGTATTTGGCATTTTGGTTTTTGCCTTGGTATTTTTCATTTGGGACAGATTTCGTTACGACATTGTGGCCATTTCCTGCTTACTTGCCCTAGTGCTTTTTGGAATTACTCCAGCAGAGGACGCTTTTGTGGGCTTCGCACATCCAGCAGTGGTCACAGTAGCTGTGATCTTGGTAGTCAGCGCAGGGCTACAGAGTTCTGGACTAGTTGACATGATCGGAAACTGGGTAATGCGAATCGGAAAAAACACAACACTTCAGGTAGCAGCTTTGAGTACGATTGTAGCCTTTGCCTCTGCTTTCATGAACAATATCGGAGCACTTGCTGTAATGATGCCTGTAGCATTGCATTTGGCAAAGAAAAGCGGGAACTCACCCTCTTCCCTACTCATGCCTATAGCATTTGCTTCCTTACTTGGTGGAATGATCACCTTAATAGGCACCCCTCCGAACATCATTATATCTAGCTATAGAAGCAAGGAGCTTGGAGAAGCATTTCGCATGTTTGATTTTGCACCAGTTGGAATTGGAGTCACCTTGATTGGATTAATTTTCATTATCCTATTGGGCTGGAGGTGGATTCCAAAAAGAATCAGTGGGAGTACTAAAGGAGACAATTATTTTGATATTGATGAATATATCACCGAGGTTATCATTGAAGAAGATAGCAAACTCCAAGGTAATCCACTCATGCATATACATGAAATAAGCGATGCAGAGATCCAAGTGCTCAATGTGATCAGGAGCAGTTACCTCATTCATGCTCCAGACATGAATATGGTACTTCGAGAAGGGGATATTATTACCATCTCAAGTGATGGTGAGGATCTGAAGGAATTTCTTGAAAAAAGTAACTGTAAGCTAGTCCCAAACAAAGAAGCTGAGGAAAAAGCCATAGGAAGTAGTGAAATATCTATCGTAGAAGCGGTCATAATGGCCGAAGCTCCCATCACTAATCAAACAGCTAGCAGTCTAAGCATGAGAAACAGATTCGGAGTAAACCTACTGGCCATTTCTAGACAAGATAAAAAGATCAAAAAGCGACTAGATAAAATTAAATTCAAAGTTGGCGATGTACTCTTAATTCAGGGAAATACAGAGAAAATTAATGATAGTCTTCAAGCAATGGGCTGTCTTCCATTAGCTGATAGGGGATTTGATTTGGGCAAACCCAAGAAAGTTATCATTGCACTTGCCATATTCATTATTTCCATTGGACTAGTCATCACAGATTTTGTCCCAGTTCAGATCAGTTTTACTTTAGCAGCCTTGGCAATGATCTTGTCAAAAACACTAAGCGTAAAGGACATCTATCAAAAAATTGACTGGCCTGTCATCGTACTACTTGGCGCGATGCTACCATTGGGTACTGCTCTTGAAGAAACTGGCGGAGCCAATACCATTGCAAGCCAATTAATCAGAATAGGAACGAATTTCCCTCCAGCTGGAACACTGACTCTTTTCTTTGTCACTACGATGCTCCTATCGAATGTAATTAATAATGCCGCCTGTGCTGTATTGATGGCACCTATTGCTTTAAGAATTTCAGAAGGCTTGGATGTATCACCTGAACCATTCCTTATGGCTATTGCAATAGCAGCATCAGCAGCATTCTTAACTCCCATAGGGCATCAGTCCAATACATTGGTCATGGGGCCAGGCGGGTATGCTTTCAAAGACTATTTACGTATGGGAATCCCGATTTCAATACTCATTACCTTAGGGGCTATTCCAATGATTTTATTCTTTTGGCCTTTATAAAAACTCAAAATTTGAGCAAATTCCCCCGTTTTCTTAGCTTAACCGATCATATAGGAGGTTAAGACATTATCATTTTGTAAAAACTGTAAATACCAGTTGATTTTTAAACCAAAAAATTCAACAATTACATAAATACCATAAAATCAAGTTAAATTTTCAACCATAAAAAAAGGAATCTTTGAAAAAGATTCCTTTGTTGGGTTTATTTGCAACTGACTTCAGCCATATTTACTTTGGTAAATTTTAAACTTTGTGAGTTTTTTCGCTACCAAAATTTTCTAAACATAACAAAAACATAACAAACTACCATAAAACTTTGAGAAAATTTTTCCAAAGTTTTTTATACTCCAATTTTCATTTGGTGATCAACCCTCCCAAAACCAATGATTTTGACATTATCAATTATTAGAAACAAAACTGCTACTGGTATACAAAAATCTAATTTGTGCATTTAACGAATCAAGCTTTCATCAATAACATATGATCATTGACCTAATGAAATCAAAAATAATTTATGGATTTTCATTTGACTACAGAATTATATTTTTCCAAAACAACTTTTTGAATTTATTTGGAAATCATAACTTTATCAAAAAGCTAATATCCTATGAATACTATTCAAGAAGTTATCACTAAAATGGATCAAATAATCGAAGAATGTGAGTCTGAAAGCTCCCGAATAGGGTATTTCGCCATACTTTATAGGCAAGTAACTGTGCGCATAGCATTGGGCATAGCCGACGGTGAGTTTGAAGACAACCCTAGAATGGAGATACTGGATATTATATTTGCTAAAAGGTTCATTGATGCTTATGAAGGATATAAGTCAAGAAGCTCGATTACTATAAGCTGGCAGACAGCTTTTGATGCTGCCAAAGACAAGCATCATATTGTACTACAACACCTTCTTCTAGGAATAAATGCACACATAAATTTAGATCTCGGGATTGCTGCAGTAGAAACAGTAGGAGCCGCCAACTTATCAACAATCAAAAATGATTTTGACAATATAAACGGGGTACTTGGCGAATTGGTAGATGGCGTGAAAAACAACATTGGGGCGTTGTCTCCATTATTCAGACTACTCATCAAGTTGGCAAAAGGTAAGGATGAAATATTAGTAAACTTCAGCATTAGCGTAGCGAGAGATGGAGCATGGAGATTTGCAAATGACTATTATCTTGCCTTGGACAAAGCTGAATGTATTTCAACTCGAGACCAAATTATTGCGGGGTTGGCTGAAGAAATGATTCGCCCTGGAACTAGGCTAAGTAATATACTGAGAATCATCAGCTTCACCGAATGGAGATCTGTCACAAGCAACATGAAACAGCTTGACCATGTGGTGAAAACAGCGGGGAAATGAATTTATCTCCAAGTTTACCAATCTAGCTAAAGCTTCTCTTTTTCTCTCACTTCTGATTTCTACCCCCCCACCTATAACCTAGTAAAACATCTTTAACATTAACCATTGCTTCTTAGAATCTCCATAGGTGGCTTATTGATTACTTGTCGACCATTGAGCCAACCTAGAAGAATGGTCAACAAAGTCAAGCATAAATAGACCACAAATGCCTCCTCAAAAGCTCCCCTGAATGGGATTTGAAACACAAACTTGCTTAGCAAATAAGTAGCCAAAAATGAAAGCACAATTCCGCTCAAAGACGCCAGAGATCCAAGGAAAAAATATTCCAAAGTATTGATTTTCCGAACTGTAGAACTGTCTGCCCCCAGTGTCCTCAATAGTATACTTTCTCGCATCCTTTGGTATTTGCTTATGATCAATGAGCTGATCAAAACCAATATACCAGTAGCGATACTAAAAAATGCCATGAATTGAATCACAAAACTAATTTTGCCAAGAATCTCCTCCAAAGTCTCTACAATCGCCCCGAGATTGACCACAGATACGTTAGGAAATGACCTCACTATATTGGATTGAACCTGTGCGGCTTGCCTATCATTTTTGGTCTTGGTAATGACTACATGAAACTTAGGAGCACGCTCAAGAACTCCTTCGGGAAATAATACTAGGAAATTTGTAGATACTTGGTTGAATTTCACATCTCTGAAACTTCCTATATATGTTTTGATCGGTCTACCCTGCACATTAAAAATAATCTCATCCCCAAGGCTTAAACCAGTCCTCAAAGCATAACTTTGATCAAAGGAAACGAAAACACTGTCTCCTTGGCTATTCACCTTTCTTAGTGACCCTTTTACCAATCTCTCAGAAGAAGTCAATGTATCACGATAAGTCACTCTAAACTCTCTATTGTACAAACTCCTTGATCTTTGCTCTTCTTCTGGCAAAGTATCGTTTGCTTTTTTGGTAAGCCCATTGATAGCCTCTAAACCTATAGTAACTATGGGGACTTGCTGGAGCACAGGAATCCCTTCAGCTTTTACCTTTTGAACTACGGATTCAATTTGGTGATCCTGAATATCGAAAAGCAGCATATTCGGTTGGTCTTCCTTGTCAGCAAATTTTGCTTCTTCTAACAACAAGCCTTGAACAAAAAACAAAGTGCTGATCATGGCAGTACCTAGTCCTATTGTAGCAATCAAAGATGTCGTCTGATTGTTTGGCCTATAAAGGTTCGCTAACGATTGTCTGACAGGATAGCTCAAGCTGATAGGCAAGAACCTTCTGATAACCCACATGACCATCAAAGCAACAGACCACAATACTCCGAAAGAAAATATGACAAACCCTGTAAATCCCAATGCGGCCTTCCAGTCTCCTAATAAACTATAACTGAAACCAAAAACAAATAAAAGAATCCCCAAGATTACCATCCACCTTAAAGGGTCACGGCTTACTTTCACTTCCCCTTCCTCTGGCCTCAAAGTAGCCATGGGAGACACTTTACGCATTTTTAATAAGGGCAATAAAGCAAAAAGAAAAGCAACCAACATCCCAGTGATAATCCCTAGTCCAATACTTTTCCACGACAAAGAAACACTCACCTCCACTGGGAGAAAATCCACAAAAACTACTGGTAAGACATACTGAAGTACAGACCCCAACGCTGCTCCAAGAACTGCTCCAAAGAATCCCATGATCAAAATCTGCATCATATAGATCTGAAGTGCTTGCCAAGAAGAAACCCCCAAACACCTTAGCACTGCAACAGAAGACAGTTTTTCTTTCACAAAAACATTGACAGCACTTGCTACTCCTACACATCCCAGAAGCAAAGCTATAAATGCCACCAGGCTTAGAAAACTAGCCAAATTATCAAATGAGCGGCCTGTTCGCTTTCTTCTTTCCTCTACAGTATCTACACTTACCTTTTCCTCTTCCCATTGCGTCTCAAATCGCTCGACCAACTCATCTACATTGATGCTTTCTTCAAATTGATAATACCTAACATAACGCAACCTACTACCAAACTGAATTAAACCCGTAGCTTCTCCATATTCAAGCGGAATATATACTGCAGGTGCAACTGTCGCAGTGATACCTGTCTGTCCTGGCACCTTTTGAAGCTCGCCGACAATTTCAAATGTCAAGTCACCGACTTTTATACTATCCCCTACTGCTGCATTGAACTGTGCCATTAACACTTTTTCCACCAGCGCTTTCTTACCTCCAGATCGAAAAACTTCAGTAGCATTATCAGGAATCGTCTCTAAAGCGCCATAAAAAGGATACTCCCCCTCCAGCATCCTCACTTGGGTGAGTCTAGAATCGCCTGATTTAGGAAACAACACCATACTTGCAAAATTGACCTCGTCAGCTTGCCTGACTGCCAAAGAGTCTGGTGCTTGAATATCTAAAGGCTTATTATTTTCTAAAACCAAATCTGCACCCACTAATTCCTTGGACTGATTCTCTATATCTGATTTGAGATTGTCTCCAAAGGAGCTGATCGCCACCAAAGCAGCTATTCCCACTACCATAGAGGAGACGAATAAGGTCAATCTTGAAAAGTTTCTGCGAAAATCTCGCAGGGCCATGCTCCATCCCCATGCAAAATTACTCATGACTCGCCTCCTGAATTCTACCACCTTTGATATTGATAATGCGGTCAGTTCTTTTCGCTAATTCGATATCATGCGTGACCAAAACCAAGGTTGTCCCCTGTGCTTTATTCAATTCAAAAATTAAGTTTTCTATCAATTCTCCAGTATCTGTATCCAAATTCCCAGTCGGCTCATCCGCAAATAAAATCTTTGGCTCATTGGCAAAAGCCCTAGCAATAGAAACCCGCTGCTGCTCACCTCCTGAAAGTTGTGTAGGGTAATGCGTCACTCTATCTTTCAGCCCTACCTTCTCTAATAGTTCCATAGCTTTCTCTTTAGCATCTTTTCGCTTTTTGAGCTCCAAAGGCACCATTACATTTTCCAAAGCTGTAAGGGTAGGTAAAAGCTGAAAATTTTGAAAAACAAAACCAATAAGCTTGCTCCTCACTGCGGCCCTTTCATCCTCATTAAGCTTTTCGAACATGTGACCACCCAAAATAACAGAGCCAGAAGAAGCCGCATCCAGACCTGCACACAATCCTAAAAGGGTTGTCTTTCCAGAACCAGAGGGACCAACTATCGCAATCCTTTCACCTTCATGTATTTCAAAATTAACTTGGTCGAGTACAGTCAGACTTTTGCTCCCACTTTGGTAAATTTTGGAAACGTTATTTACGGTTAGTATGCTCATGAAATATCGATTACTTTAGAGGTATGAAAAGCTTAAACGTGACATCTCAAATTTAAGATGTCGCATGAGTTGATAAAGTTAATAGGATTATCTATTTTTTGACTATATCAATACTGTATTGCCATTGAAATATTGAAACTTCCTTTCCAAGACAATACAAAAAGCAAAATTCCCAATCTCTACAGATTTTTTACTTTTATAAATATGTAATCTGATTATACGCTTTTTTGCCAGTAACTTCAATTCATTGGCTGAACCGGTTCTTAATGGTCAATATCCATAAGTATCCAATATCAATTTATATCGGAAGTTAGATAAACCGGAATTTTGTAATGTTATTGGCAAAGTTCCGTATATCCAAAATATGTAAAATTAGTTCTGACGCTAATCAGTAATTTCACAAAAATTAATTTTATATAAACTATTCTCTAAGCAATCCTTGTTTGACATGTGAGAAAATAAAGAAAATGTGGGTACAGTCACTGAATAGGTATTAATTTAAGCTATTACTTATCAAAGTTTACGTACATCCGTTTTTATAAAAGAAGATATAATCCATCCAAAAAATAGATTACTTTGGGATTAGTATCAACTATTAACTTGTCCGCCTATGAGGATACAGTATCTATTAATTTCAGAATCCTAAAAACCCCAAACATGACTTGGTTACTGACATCTAAAGGGATAAACATTTCAAAGTTTATAAATTTCGTAAAAATCAATTTAAAGTATCGATATAGAATCAAAATGAACATATTAAAAACTAATCATCTCTCAATCCTCTTCCTTTGTGTTTCCATGATGTTGTCATGTAGCAGCAAATCATCCGAAGAAAAGTCAAATGAACGCTTCACAAATGAATTAACTTCCACCTCAGCTGAACAAAAAATAATTTTGTTTTTTGGAAACAGCCTTTCTGCGGGATATGGAATTGATGAAGAAGAGTCATTTCCAGGTCTAGTGGCTTCGGAAATTGATTCTTTGAAGTTGCCCTATAAAGTCATTAATGGTGGGCTTTCTGGAGAAACTACCGCTAGTGGTCTCAGTAGATTAGACTGGTTTCTAGAAGATGAGCCTTATATTTTCGTACTTGAGCTTGGTGGCAATGATGGTTTGAGAGGCATAAGTTTGTCAGAATCAAAAAAAAACCTGAAGAGCATCATTCAATTGGTGCGATCCAAATATCCAGAAACACACATCATCCTAGCAGGCATGCAGATTCCACCAAACATGGGAAGAGAATATACAGAGGAATTTAGACAAATGTATCCTCAAATAGCTCAGGATGAAAAAGTAACCTTAATCCCATTCTTACTAGAAGGTGTGGCTGGTAATCCTGACCTCAATCTTCCAGATGGTATACATCCGACAGCAGAAGGTCATAAAATTATCTTTCAAAACATATGGCCTTATATCGAAGAAAGAATTTAAAATTGTATCCCTAAACTCCACTGAAAAACATTCAAAATAGCTTTCACTGCTCACATGACTCATGACTCTTTGTGAATTGAATTCTTCGTTCATTGAATTAAAAAACTAAAACCTTTTAGCTTGGATATTTCCAGATTTTGAGGCATTTTTACCACTCATCAATATTTCACTTCAAAAATGAAGGTTCAGGCTGTATAAAGCCTTCAAATTCGAAGAAAATTTATTAATCTTACAAACAATAACCCCTTAAAGTTGAGTACATGAGTTTTGAAATCAAATCTACCGCAGAGCCATATGATGTGATCATCGTAGGATCTGGAGCTGGAGGCGGAATGGCTTCCAAAATTTTATCAGAGGCGGGACTTTCAGTAGCAGTAGTAGAAGCTGGAGCAGACTTTGATCCTGCAAAAGACGAAGATAGAACCCAGCTTAGGTTCCCTTGGGAATCTCCCAGAAGAGGAAACAGCACAAGAATAAGACCATTTGGAGATTTTGATGCTGCCATTGGTGGATGGGACATTGAAGGTGAACCTTATACCAATACCAAAGGTACAAAGTTCGATTGGTTCAGGTCTAGAATGGTAGGAGGAAGAACCAATCACTGGGGAAGGATATCACTTCGCTTTGGGCCAGACGATTTCAAAAGAAAGGATATTGATGGTCTTGGAGATAACTGGCCTATAGGCTACGATGATCTGAAGCCTTACTATGATAAAGTAGACAAACTAATCGGTGTATTTGGATCCAAAGAAGGTTGGAGAAATGAGCCAGATGGTTTTTTTCTACCCCCTCCGAAGCCGCGTCTTCATGAAATGTACATGATGAAAGGTGCCAAAAAAGCCAATATCCCTGTAATTCCCTCAAGACTATCTGTACTCACTAGACCAATCAATAACGAAAGAGGGGTGTGTTTTTTCTGCAATCAATGCAATAGAGCATGTCAGGCCTACGCTGATTTTTCTTCTGGAACCTGTCTGGTACATCCTGCTATGAAAAAGGGTAAAGTAGACCTTTACACCAATTCTATGGTAAGAAAAGTCACTACAGACGATCAAGGAAAAGCTACTGGGGTGTCCTTCATAAGCAAAGTAGATCTTAAAGAATACAAACTCAAATCTAGGGTGGTTGTACTAGGTGCCTCAGCATGTGAATCAGCCCGTATCATGCTAAATTCGAAGTCCAAATCACATCCAAACGGAATCGGAAATAGCACAGGTATGGTCGGTCGATACCTCCATGATTCTACGGGCGCTGATAGGATGGGAATCCTTCCAGAGTTGATGGAAAGAGAGCGTTACAATGAGGATGGTGTGGGCGGAATGCACGTCTATACGCCATGGTGGCTAGACAACAAGAAGTTAGATTTTGCTCGTGGATATCACATTGAGTATTGGGGTGGAATGGGAATGCCTTCTTATGGAGTGGGTTTTGCGATGGACACCATGAGAAAGCATCTCAAAGATGAGTTTGGCAATCCAAGTCCCAATGGAGGTTATGGAGAAGGATTGAAAAAAGATATCCGGAGGATACAAGGATCGACTTTGGGCATGTCAGGTAGAGGAGAAAGTGTGCCACAGTACACGAACTATTGTGAAATAGACCCAACTGTAGTGGATAAATATGGAATTCCCGTATTGAGATTCAACTATCAGTGGACCCAAGATGAGATACTGCAAGCCAAGCATATGCATGAGACCTTCGAAGAAATCATTACCAATGCTGGTGGTACACTTCTAGGAAGCAAGCCAGGTCCCGAATCTTTATATGGCTTGGCCACTCCAGGCAGAATAATCCATGAGGTGGGTACTACTAGAATGGGAAATACCCCAGAAACTTCCGTACTAAATAGCAACTGCCAAGCACATGATTGCAACAACTTATTTGTAGTAGATGCAGGACCATTTGTTTCGCAAGCAGACAAAAATCCAACTTGGACAATTTTGGCATTGAGCTGGAGGACTTCTGATTATATTGTATCCGAACTGAAGAAGAAAAACATCTAAATCCGAGACCATGAACAGAAGAGAAAACCTCAAACTCCTTTTCACTGGAGCCTTGGCTTCAGGATTTTTACTTACCAACTGTACCCCAGAAGAGAAACAAGCTGCGCTTTCTCCAGTAAATCCTGGAGGAACGGCGGGAGGTCGTACTGATGATGAGATCAATATCGACCAAAGACTACTTTCCGATGTGTTTCTTACAGAAGAAGAAAAGAAAAAACTAGCAGTATTAGCTGACATCATTATACCAGCTGATGCAGAATCTCCAAGTGCCACTGATGTGGGCGTGGTGGATTTCATAGAATTCATGATGAAAGATTATCCGGCTTATCAAATCCCCATGAGGGGCGGTCTCCTGTGGCTAGATCATTACAGTAGAGATCATTTTGATAAGGCATTTCTCGATCTTAATGAGACTGACAAGATGAAAATCATTGACGAAATCGCATGGCCTGACAAAGCAAAACCAGAGCATATCGGCGGAGTGATGTTTTTCAATATGGTAAGAAACTTGACAGCCACTGGATATTTCACGACTGAGCCAGGCTTCAAGTATCTGGGCTACGTAGGCAATAGGCCTAATGTCTGGGATGGTGTACCAGATCATATCATGAAAGCCCATGGTTTTGAATTGCCAGAAAAATATATTGACATCTACCTCAAGCCAGATGAGCGAGGTCAGCTTGCAGAATGGGATGCCGAGGGCAATATCCTCAGAAAAGCTTAAAATAATTTGATAAAAAAGCCACTGTAATTCAGTGGCTTTTTTAATTTTGAGCTATTATTCAGATTTATGAAAAAGCTAATCACATTGAAAAAAATCTTTTTGCCGTTGCTATTTGTTTTTGTGCTAGTAAGCTGCACCAAAAATGTAAATATGTCTCGACTAATGCCCGCAGAAATAGACGTTCCTAACCATGTTCAGAGGCTTTTGATAGTAGATAGAACTGCTCCATTGAATGAAGGACTTGCAGCCTTAGAGGGACTCATCAGTGGAGAAGTGCCGTTTGAAGTGCGCAATGCCGTAGAAGCAACTATCAGCTCAGTACAACAAGAACTCAACACTTCCCCTAGATTTGAAGTAATTCGAGCTAGAGAAAGGCTAAAAGGCGGCTTGTTTGCGCAGGTATTTCCCACTCCCCTCACTTGGCCACAAATAGAGGCCCTATGCAATGAGTATGAAGCAGATGCAGTCCTCGCATTAGAAAAGTTCAGCTCTGATTTTATTATCACTGATAAGAAACAGCTTATCAAAAAAACCGAAGGAGAAGGGAGGAACTCAAGAACTGTAGAAGTACAAGGAATATATGCTGAAGGTGTAGCTTCTGTAAAAGTTGGATTTAGGCTTTATGATCCTCAAAGTAAAAATATCACCGATCAAAGAGACTTCGAAAAGACAAATTTGTGGTCAGCCGAAGCAGAAACAAGAGCTCAGGCTCTCGCCTTGATGATTGATAAAGCAAAGGCTACTCAGTATGTGGGACAAGTAGCTGGCACGAGCTATGCCCATAGAATCGCCCCCATGTACCTTAATATAAATAGAACCATATTCCAAAAACCTAAAAGCAATATAGCTTTGGTATTGGGTGCTAGACATGGTGAAGTCAATCAATGGGAGGAAGCCATAGATGTATGGAAAGATGGCTTAAATGACGCCATAAATGAGAAAGAAGGAGGTAGAATATGTTACAATATTGCAGTGGGATATGAAGTCCTTGGCGAGCTTGAATCAGCGAAATTTTGGGCTGGAAGAGCCTACACCAACTATGGATTGAAACAAGGCCGTGCTTATGCTGATCAACTGAATACCAGAATCATGCAAGAAGAACGACTAAGGCAGCAATTGAAAAGAGATTTCTAATTCGTAATTACCGACGATTATCTTTTTTGCATCAAGTAGCGACGATTCGACTTGATGCAATTTTTATTTTTTAATTTTTTCGTTATATTGAGAATCTATTAAGAGCTTATTGCTCACTTATTGATATTCAAATCTACCGCTTAAATCGCCCTGTAAAAAGCCTTAAGCTTAGAAAATATCTTGACAAACACCGCATCAAATAATGGAAAACTCAACTTTGCTCTCAATCCGATTATTTACACTTTTCTCTTTAAGTCTTTTAGTTTTTACAAGCTGTAGCCAGTCAAATCAACAAAAAGAAAAACAAGAAGTAAATGCATATACATTTGAAATCATAGATTCTGTAATGGTGGACTACATAGGAGAAGTCAATTGGTCTGCTATCAGTAAGGATGGTAAACATTTTCTTGTATCTGATTGGCAAAAGAAAGATATTTTGTTGATTTCTTCTGAAGGAAAAATTTTGAATTCATTCAACAAAACAGGAGATCAACCAGATGCAATAGGTCCATCCGCATTATCAAGACCACAATTCACCAAGTCAAATGAATGGGCTATTATGGGCCGCAAAGGTATCTCAGCTTTTGATTTTGAAGGAAATCAGACCAGAAAAGCATCTCCAGACTTCACTTCAAATGTATCTTTCATCCAAGCTGACGCTGACAACTTACTTTTCATAAGTGAGGACAAAGCCATTGTTCACTTGATGGGTAGAGACGAGAAAATGAACTATTATATCAACCCAGAAGCTACTCAGCTAGAATTGATCGATTTAAAAGAGGGAGATTTTAAGGGAATTATTACTTTCCCTGAAGAATCCAGGTTCAACAATCAAGATGAAATTCATGATGTAATGGCTATTATGCCTGCCATGAGGATTCACAAAAACAAATTATATCTAGCTTTCAAGAATGATCCAAAAATATATATCTACAGCTTAGAAAATTTGGACAATCCGTCAAAAACCATTTCAGTAAATGCAGAAAAATTTGAATTAAAGAAGGGGTTAGACCCGTCAAAAGCTGACCTTGGAAATATCATGATCAATCCTCGTGATTTTTCATATGGTCGTATTGAACAGATTTTTGTTCAGGATGAGAAAATCATCATTGAATATTCTTCCGGACTTTCGGACAGTGAGTTTAGTGATTTGGAAGCTGAAAATTCGGATCCCAATGTATTGTTCTCTAGTGTATTTCAGAAAAACAAAAAGAAATATGCAGTAGTAGATTCAGAAGGAAATCTAACCCCTCTTAATTTCCCTGACAAAACTTGGAGAATTTCTTTTGTTGACAACGAAGGTGCATTTTGGCTAGCCTACAATCAAGAAGAAGAGTTGGATTATGAATTGATTTACAAAGCCAAACTTGTATCAAAATGATGAAAAGCCATAAAACAAAAAGTTGATCCATTATCGAATCCTAGACTCAACAATGGATCAACCATCTTTATCTTAACTTGCTCCTGTTTCTATTTTTTTATATTTCAGATCAAAGCGATCTAAGTTCATTACTTTTACCCAAGCGGCAATAAAGTCTTTGACAAACTTTTCTTGGTTATCTTGCTGTGCATAAACCTCAGCCAAGGCTCGTAGTTCTGAATGTGAACCAAAGATCAAGTCAGCTCTCGTAGCCGTAAACTTGGTTTCTCCAGTAACTCTATCTTTCCCTTCAAATACCTCTTTTGCTTCATCTACTGCCTTCCATTCAGTACTCATATCCAATAGGGTCACAAAAAAATCATTGGTAAGCTTCTCTTTGTCTTGCGTAAATACTCCATGATTTGATCCATCAAAGTTGGCTCCTAAGGTCCTCATACCTCCTACTAAGACAGTCATTTCAGGTGCAGTTAAGGTTAACAATTGAGCTTTATCAACTAGCAACTCCTCTGTAGAAACAGTATACTTTGTTTTCAAATAGTTTCTAAACCCATCCGCCATTGGCTCAAGTAGCTCAAATGAAGCTATATCAGTCATCTCAGCTGATGCATCTGTACGTCCTGGGCTGAAAGGAACATTGAATTCAAAGCCTGCGTTCGATACTGCACTTTCTACAGCTGCTGTCCCACCAAGAACAATCAAGTCGGCCAAGGAAACCTTTCTATCTTTGGACTTGGAGTTAAATTGCTCTTGAATTTTCTCTAAAGTTTGTAATACTTTCGTTAATTGTGTTGGGTTATTCACTTCCCAATTTCTCATGGGCTCAAGCCTTATTCTAGCACCATTAGCCCCACCTCTCCTATCAGATTCTCTGTAAGTAGAAGCGGATGCCCAAGCAGTGGTTATCAATTCTGTAGATGTCAATCCACTGTTCAATAGTTGCTTTTTGAGATTTTGAATATCACTCTCATTGATTACTGGATGATTCAATGCTGGTACAGGATCTTGCCAAATCAAATCTTCATCAGGGGCTTCCGGGCCAAGATAAGTTGTGTTTGGCCCCATATCTCTATGTGTAAGTTTAAACCAAGCTTTAGCAAAAGCCTTATTGAAAGCATCTTGATCTTCTAAAAACTTGCGAGAAATTTTCTCATAAACGGGATCATATCTCAACGACAAATCAGTGGTCAACATGTATGGAGGCTGCTTCTTTTCAGCATCAAAGGCATCAGGGATGATGTTTCCAGCATCCTTGGCTACCCACTGATGAGCTCCAGCGGGACTTTTGGTGAGTTCCCAATCATACTTGAAAAGAAATGTCAAATAGTCGTGACTCCACTGTGCTGGAGTAGAAGTCCATGTCACTTCAAGACCTGAGGTAATTGCATCAGCACCTTTGCCTGATTTGTAAGAACTTTTCCAACCGAAACCTTGCTCTTCTATATCCGCAGCTTCTGGCTCCGGCCCTACATGATCAGCTGGACCAGCACCGTGTGTTTTACCTAAGGTATGTCCTCCAGCTATCAAAGCAACAGTCTCCTCGTCGTTCATCCCCATTCTTCCGAAAGTCTCTCTGATATCATGGGCTGCAAGTACTGGGTCTGGATTACCATTTGGCCCTTCTGGATTCACATAGATCAATCCCATCTGAACTGCTGCAAGTGGGTTCTCTAGTTTCCTGCCTTCGCTATACCTTTTGTCATCAAGCCATTCTTTTTCCTTTCCCCAATATACATCTAGCTCTGGCTCCCAAGTATCTTCACGACCACCCGCAAAGCCATAAGTCTCAAAACCCATAGATTCTAAAGCTACATTACCCGTTAAGACCATCAAGTCTGCCCATGATATTTTATTACCGTATTTTTGTTTGATTGGCCAAAGTAACCTACGGGCTTTGTCCAAGTTGCCATTATCAGGCCAACTGTTCAGGGGGGCAAATCGCTGCTGTCCTGACCTAGACCCTCCTCTACCGTCACCTGTTCTGTATGTTCCAGCACTATGCCAAGCCATTCTGATAAATAGTCCACCATAGTGTCCAAAATCCGCTGGCCACCAATCTTGAGAATCTGTCATCAAGTCTTTCAAATCCTGCTTCAAAGCAGCATAATCTAGACTATTGAATGCAGCTGCATAATCAAAATCTTCTCCCATAGGGTTGGATAGGGAAGAATGCTGTCGGAGAATCCCCAAGTTCAATTGATTCGGCCACCAATCTATATTGCTAGTAGCCTTCTTTGCAGAGGGACTCTTTTTTGTTGCTCCTGACCAACCATCAGGGGTTGGCATCTCTTGTGAAATTGCACTAATCACTACACTAAACAGTAGTATCCATGTATAACAAATCTTCTTCATATGAAATATTAATTGTTTTTAACTGTCATTTCGGAATCACAAAAGTATTATCTATCGAATCATGAAGGAAATCGATAATTTCTATATGTAATTGAGAAATGTTATCAAACAATTTCGAAATAAGGTGATCAACTGATAGACAAAAACATGCATTCTGGCCAGATTAGATCAAATCAAATTTTCAAGTTTAAAAAAAATGAAATATTGAACCATATGATGTGATTTTTGGTAATTTAGATCAAAAATCAACCTATGAAAAAGGCTCAGACTACCTCCACCATTGTTATGGTAAGACCTGCAAATTTTGGCTTCAATGTAGAAACTGCCGAGAACAACTTTTATCAACAAAAAGACGCTAGAGGGGATAATGAAATCAATCAACTCGCCCAAGCTGAATTTGATACTTTTGTCAATTTACTTAGATCCAACGATATCGAAGTGATCGTGATAGAAGATACTGCCACTCCCTCAAAATCTGACGCTATATTTCCAAATAATTGGTTTAGCACGCATCAAGACGGCACAGTAATTTTGTATCCTATGTTCTCCCGAAATAGACGCTTAGAACGTAGAAAAGATATTTTAGAAATATTGATGAGTGAAGGTTTCAAAATCAATGAGGTGGTAGATTTAAGCTTTTTTGAGCAAGACAATCAATTCCTTGAAGGTACTGGAAGTCTTATATTTGACCGTGTAAACGACATAGCTTATGCCTGTAAGTCTATAAGAACCCAAGACATTCCTTTACAATACCTTGCTAGGCTCTTGTCTTATGAAATATGTGATTTTGAAGCTACACAACTTATTGAGGACATCCCTTCTCCAATCTACCATACCAATGTCATGATGCATGTGGGTTCACAAGTAGCTGTAGTTTGTTTGGACAGTGTGCAGCATTCTTCCGAAAAATTAAAACTGAAGGAAACATTAGAGCAAAGTGGCAAAAAAATCATCCCAATCACCGCTAAGCAAAAATTCAGCTTTGCTGGAAATATGCTGGAAGTAAAAAATACTTCCGGTCAATCATTTACAATCATGTCGCAAACAGCTTATGATTCACTTTCAAAGGCTCAAAAAAATAGCATTTTGAAATACACCAAAATAATAACACCTGACATTCCCACGATCGAAAAAATCGGTGGTGGAAGTGTCAGGTGCATGATGGCTGAAATCTTCTTACCAAGAGATTAATGCACAAGCAATCATTTGAGTTGAAAACTATTAAAACAGCCCTGTATAGTTGAATGGGCTGATTTTCTTCAATTCGATTTTGATAGCATCACTCACTTGAAGCTGATCGATAAAATCCGCTATAGACTGCTCCGTGATCTTGGTATTGGTTCTTGTCAAGTCTTTTAAAGCTTCATAAGGCTTCGGATACCCCTCCCTTCTCAAAACAGTCTGAATAGCCTCTGCTACTACTGCCCAGTTTTCATTCAAGTCTGCGTCTATGGCTGCTTGATTCAATTCAAGCTTGTTCAGACCTTTGACCAAAGATTCTAGTGCAATAAGCATGTGCCCCAAAGGAACACCAATCACCCGCAATACAGTACTATCAGTCAAATCCCTCTGCAACCTACTGATTGGTAGCTTGGCGGATAGGTGGTCAAAAAGCGCATTAGCAATCCCTAAGTTGCCTTCAGCATTCTCAAAATCGATTGGGTTTACCTTATGCGGCATAGCTGATGAACCTATTTCCCCTGCTTTTATTTTTTGCTTGAAATAATTCATTGCTACATATTGCCATACGTCCTTCGAAAGATCCAAAAGGATCGTATTGATTCTTTTTAATCCATCAAATAAGGCCGCTAAATTATCATAATGCTCAATTTGGGTAGTTGGATAACTTCTCACTAAGCCCAAATAGTCAACCACAAAACCATTAGCAAAAGTCATCCAATCAATTTCTGGATAAGCTACATGGTGCGCGTTCATATTCCCTGTAGCGCCGCCAAATTTGGCAGCATAAGGAACTGTCTCTAAGAGCTCTAGTTGCTTTTCTACTCTAGTCACAAAAACCTGGAACTCTTTCCCTAGCTTGGTTGGAGAAGCTGGTTGACCGTGAGTCTTGGCAAGCATAGAGACATCTCTCCACTCCTCTACCCTACTTTTCAAATTACTCATCACTTGGTCCAGCAATGGAAGTACAGCTTGCGCTAGTCCATCTTTGAGCATCAGTGGTGTAGCTGTATTATTGATATCTTGAGAAGTCAATCCGAAATGGATAAACTCCTTGAATTCACTCAAATTCAAACTATCAAACTTCTCTTTCAAGAAATACTCGACAGCTTTCACATCATGATTAGTGACTTTTTCTGTTTCTTTGATCTGTGTAGCATCTTCCAAGGAGAAGTTCTTAACCACATTTCTAAGGTCTATGAACAAGCTTTTATCAAATTCCTTCAATTGAGGCAAAGGCAATTCACACAAAGCTATAAAATACTCCACCTCTACATGCACCCTATATTTGATCAGGGCAAATTCAGAAAAATACGGTCTCAATGGTGCAGTTTTGCTTCCATACCTACCGTCTATAGAGCTGACGGCTGTCAGTTGGCTAAGATTCATGATTTTAATTTTTGTTTTGAGTGTGCAAATTTAGCCTATAATACCCAAAAACAGCTACTCTACGGAGAATAAAATCGATTTGATAAGATATACCTAATTGGTAAAATGATTTTAGTAACTTTGCGAGGAATAAAGATTCATAACCATTATTCAGTTCAAATCAATAATTTTCCATAGAAGTTGAAACCAGTTTCGAATTTTTATGTTGTTTGACCTGAAGGCTAATAGTCAAATTGAGAAGGTAGAGATACATACAAAAAGTAGCTACCCTAATTTGGAGAAGTAGTATAAAGTATTCTAAGCATGTTCAATTTATTTAAGAAAAAGAAATCTGAACCTACAAGAGGTGATCAGTATTTATCGTTAAAAATCAGAGAGATTGTAAAAGAAACTCCTGATACAGTCAGCATTTATTTTGAGCAACCTGAACCCTATCTGGACTATAAGCCAGGCCAGTTTATCACCGTCATTTTAGATATCAATGGAAAAGAAGAAAGGCGATCTTACAGCCTATGTACTTCTCCATTTGTAGACCCATTTCCTGGAATCTCCGTCAAGAGAGTCTCTGGCGGCATAGTATCCAACTACCTCAATGATCAGCTGAGGCCGGGAAAAACCATGGAGATCATGAAGCCCATGGGAAATTTCACCACAGATTTTCATTCGAAGAATAGCATCCAGTACTTTATGATCGCTGGCGGAAGTGGAATCACACCTATCATGGGTTTGATCAAATCAATCTTGATCAATGAACCAAGCTCGAAAGTGACTTTACTTTTCTGTTCAAGAAATGAAGAGCAAATTATTTTTAAGAAAAACATAGATCTCCTTGTCAGTCAGCATCCCGAAAAACTCGAGGTGATTCACAACCTCAGCCAACCAAGCACTGACTGGACTGGAATGAAAGGCCGACTAGATTCTACCAAGGTCAAAGAAGTACTAAGCGGGAGTGAAGATGCTTCAAAAACAGAAAAAAGATACTTTGTATGCGGACCAGAAGGGCTAATGAGTACTACTCTGAACACACTTAAAGAGCTAAACATCCCTGAATCCATCATCCATGAAGAAAGCTTCTACAGTGATTTGGATGCGAAAGAAGCTGCCATGAAAGCAAGTGGAGAGATCGGACCGTCACTGACGAGAGAGATCACTGTGAACGTCGAGGGTCAGGACTACACCTATGAAGTCGCACCAGACAAGACAATCTTAGAAGCCGGTTTAGACAACAACATCGACATGCCATACAGCTGTCAAAGCGGCCTTTGCACAGCATGTAGAGGAAGGTTAGTCTCAGGCAAAGTCGACATGATCGAGGATGCTGGACTAAGTGCAGGTGAAATTGCAGAAGGCTATATCCTGTGTTGTTCATCTAAAGCCGCTAGTAGTGACATTAAAATCATCATAGAATAAGAATGAAATTCCCTTGGAAAAAGATCCTATAAGACCAATATATCATAGCTTAGAAAAATCATCACTGATTATTATAGCTTGTGCCATTCCAGTATTTGCAATTGTTTACCTTATTTCACAAAACAACACCCTAGATCTTGACAGACCAGATCTACCAATTATCATTGACTATGTATTGTTGGGGTGTATTTATGCAGTATTGGCTGTTTCTTACTTGAATTTCCAGAATGCTATAAAAGCAACACTTAAAGCACCAATGGAATTGATAAACAAAGTAAATATTTACAAAACAGCTACTTTGAACAGGTTAAAACTTTTGCTTTTATGTAGTATCCTTAGTCCACTTGGTCTATACCTTTTCGAAAACAACGGCTACATCATTGCTTATGCCATCACCCTAGCACTACTATCACTAGGCAAACCAAGCCCTGATCGAATGGTCCGTCTCATGAGATTAAAAGGCGAGGAAAGAGAGCGGGTGATTAGGATCAAGACAAGGGAGGAAAGCTGATTGAATTGTAGGTTCAATGCCGTTGAGATAAGCTGAGAAGACCTTCCAGGTTTTTCATGAAATAGCGCATGTGCAAATAATTTCCCTTTCCCAATTCGCAAAATAAACCTGGCAGTTGTAAGCAAGCCTAAAGAACACCCGTACTCCGAAAAAACAGACATCAAAAAACGAACTTTGATATCTTGACAAGAACATACGGACTGACTTTGGCGACACACAATCCGACCCGAATGTTTTAATCCCGATAGCTATCGGGACTCACCGCACATTTTAAAAAATAATTTTAGCCAGCCGCACATTGGGATCCAGATTTTTTATCGGGACAAAACCGCACAAGCCGACACACAATCCAAGTTTTGCAAAAGAGCCAATTTCCCAACGCTCGACAAGGATGTTGAAAAGAATTTGAACTAAAAGGATACTAATCAAAAATCTTTTTCTACTTTTGACACATTATGTCAATAGAGTTTATGTCAACAGAAACAATAGGCGAAAAGCTAAGACACATTAGAGAAGAAAAGGAACTTCCATTGCGGAAAGTTGCTGCATTGCTCGACATTGATGTTGCTATTTTAAGCAAAATGGAACGTGGAGAGCGAAAAATAACAAAAGAAGTAGTGCTGAAACTTGCCGATATATACGATTACAACGCAGACGAACTTTTGGTTTCATTCCTAAGCGACAAGATTTTATATGAAATACAAGACGAAGATTTAGGGATGGAAGCATTGAAGGTTGCAGAGGAAAAGGTCAAATATTTAAAACTAAAACGTGGGTAAAAAACTCCCACATTGCTAAAACATGTCCCATTTTTCAAGATTTTGGGACACGTTTTTACAACGAGAGACATTTTGGGACATGAAAATTGATAGATAAATGGCAATAACAGAATTAGAAAAAATGTGGGAAGATTTTAACCTTGTTAAAATTGAAAATGGAACTTTGAAACAGCCTTTTTATAATTGGAAAGCAGGAACAGAAGTTATCAATATACTTGATTGGTTTAATTCTAACATATCGGATCTTTTTTATTGCAACCGATTTTCGAAAGTTCTACTTGAAATAATCTGGTTAGCGTTTGGAGATATACCAATAAATAATGACGATGAAATTGAAACTTATTTTTATTGTTGGGAAAAAGGAACTTATCGTTTTGATATTTGGCATTGGTTTGATGAAAAATTGCCAAATGGATTGGCAGTGGATTTTAATTTGGTATAATAAATACTATGGCATTACCAATAAACATAGATGAATTACTACACGGCAATACAGTTGAATGGGATCGGATTGAGCTGAAAAAAGGATGGAATCCTGAGGATATCATTCATACTTTATGTGCATACGCCAATGATATCAACAATTGGGATGGAGGTTATGTCATTATTGGAGTTGAAGAAGAAAATGGAAAAGCTAAGTTGCCACCTATTGGTTTACACGTTCAAGAATTGGATGCCATTCAGAAAAAACTGATTGAACTATCTCATAAGTTAATCCCTGTTTATATTCCTGTTTTTCAACCATATTTAATAAATGGGAAGCACATATTGGTTGTTTTTGCCCCCGCTGGAGATAATAGACCCTACAAAGCTCCTATTAGTTTAAGTGAAAAAAGAACAGAAAGAGCGATGTTCATCAAACGTGGTTCAAAAACGGTAAAAGTTAAAGATGGTTCTGATGACGAAAGACGACTTATTGAACTCACGGCACGTATCCCTTTTGATGACCGAATCAACCAAACCGCTAGTTTAGATGATTTGAATTTGCGTTTGATTCAAAACTATTTAAAAGAAGTAATGAGTTCTTTGTATGAAGAGAGTACAAAAATACCATTCTCTGAATTGTGCAGACATTTAATGATAGCTAAAGGTTCAGACGAATTATTGCGTCCTACAAATGCCGGATTGCTTTTGTTTAATGAAAACCCAGACAAATTCTTTTCAGGAGCAAAAATTGATTTGATAATCCACAAAAATAAAGTTGGGAAAGACTATATTGAAAAGTTATTTACCGGATCAATCATTCAACAAATCAGAGATGTTTTGCAGTTCTTCAAGTCCAATATTGTAGAAGAATTGGTTACTAAATCGGCAAATCAAGCAGAATCGATACGTTTTTTCAATTATCCCTTTCAGGCTATAGAAGAAGCTGTAGTCAATGCAGTTTATCACAAAAGCTATGAACGAGAAAATCCAGTGGAGATTCAAATACATAAAGATAAAATTGAAATATTGAGTTTCCCGGGTCCTATGCCACCAATTAATCAAGCTATGCTGAAAAAACAACGAGTCGTAGCACGGGATTATAGAAATCGCAAAATAGGTGGATTTTTAAAGGAACTGAAATTGACAGAAGGAAGAGGAACAGGATTGCCCATTATTCATAGTAGTATGGAAGAAAACGGTTCACCACCACCTGTTTTTGAGACGGATGAAAACAATGCTTACTTTTTGTGTATTCTACCTATACATCCGCTTACGAATTCCATCATAGGCTCTCAATATGACCTAAGAAGAGACGAAGATAAATCGTTAAAATTCAAGAATTTAATTAACATCAATCCTCATCTTAGTCTCTTAGTCTCTGAGATTGGAGACAAAGATAAAGAAGGCATTAGGGAAAGAATAAATGAACCGATTAAAGAAGTTTTGAATTATTGTCGGGAGCCAAAATCAAAAGATGAAATATTTGAGAAAATCGGGCTTTATAAAAACACCAAAAATTACAATCATCATATAAAACCACTCATTGAAGTGGGCTGGTTAAACCTGACATTACCAAATAAACCAACAAGCAAAAATCAACAATATTATACTACTGAATTGGGCAAAAAACTGCTTACTATTCTTACGGAAGAAAGGGAAGCAATAATTAAACGAATTCCAATTGCATCTTCAACTATTGCCACTGTTGGTTACGACAAAGAAGCACACATATTAGAAATTGAGTTTCATCACGGTGCGATTTATCAGTATGTCGATGTGCCTGAAAAAGTATATGAAGACTTGCTGAACTCGCCTGCAAAGGGAAGTTTTTTTATGAATGAAATAAAAGGAACATTTGAATATCAAAAGTTATAAAATGGACACAGACGATTTATCATTACCAACCTACAGAGGGATAATCATTGAAGCAGAGCGGTTTAACCACGACTTAACACTTAGATTTGGCGTTTTGGCATCTAATTGTAAAAATGATGATGACTATCTCAATCAAGCCGAAACTATGATAAAACATTGGCTTACTGATGAAAATTTTGAAATTGCCGCAGATGTTATTTTCTTCGGAGAACCAGTCGATTTGGAAAAATTCAAGATAACATTGGAAAAACTACTTGAAAACATAACTGAAATCCGTAAAACCCCAATGAACGAAAGAGAATACGAAGATTGGGGTTAAAGATTATTTCAGCTATGCAAAATAATCTAGAACACATCAACATCTTCAAAGCTCTTTTCAAAGCCCGTGAAGATGTGTTTGCCATTCGTTGGGAGAAAAACTCCAAATCAGGCTATATGCCAGCCTATTTTTATGACCCTTATCGTTTTCGGGCACATAAAATGAATGGTGGAACATTTCAGAATTTCACTGAAAAGTCGTATCTAAAACTTACAGATGAACAGATTCAAAAGCATTTGGACGGCTTTCATCATATTGGAATTTATCCCTTACTGCAAGACAATTCTACTTGGTTTTTAGCAGCTGATTTTGACAAAGCCAATTGGCAAAATGAAGCGATTACTTTTCTGAACGCTTGTAAAGAAAATGCAATTCCTGCCTACTTGGAGCGTTCCCGTTCAGGAAACGGTGGACACGTTTGGATATTTTTTGATAAACCCTATCCAGCAATAAGAAGTCGCAAAATATTCATTTCAATTTTAGAACAATCGGGTGCATTTTCAATGTTTGACAAAAGTTCAAGTTTTGACAGATTGTTTCCCAATCAAGATTTTCTTTCAGGTAAAGGTTTTGGAAATCTGATTGCTTTGCCGCTTTTTAAACCAGCTTTTGAATTAGGAAAAAGCTGTTTTATCAATCCCGAATCATTTGAACCTATCGCTGATCAATGGGACTTCCTGAAAAATATCAAAAGAGTTTCCACAAATCATTTAGACGAACTATATGATGCTTTAAAACCGTCAGTGCAGGCATTAAAGTCAGGTGTTGAATCTAATACTTCGGTAGTAAAAAACGGCACACTCAGCATTTCTTTAAACAATAATGTAAGACTAAGCCGAATCGGATTAACACCTACTTTGATTAATTTTCTGAAAGAAGAATTGAATTTTGCCAATTCCGAATTTTTTATCAAAAAGAAATCAGGCAGAAATACTTATGAAACAGCCCGTTATTTTAAACTGATTGAAGAAACTGAAAGTGAAATTTTCATTCCTCGCGGGTTTATCGGAAGGCTATTACGCTTTTGCAAGGAATCACAAATCGAATTTGAATTTGTTGATGAAAGAAAGCTAAAACCGTCTATTCCTTTTTCGTTTAATGCTGCTTTGCGAAATCATCAACTAGATGTAATCGAAACAGTTTCTAAAAAAGATTTCGGAGTAATAGTTGCACCACCCGGTTCAGGAAAAACTATTATTGGGCTAAAAATAATTGCGAACAAAGGACAACCTACCCTTATTATTGTTCACCGAAAACAACTATTAGAGCAATGGACAGAACGGATTGAAGCATTTTTAGGTATTCCGAAAAGAGATATTGGCGTTATTGGTCAAGGGAAGTCAAAAATCGGCAAACATATTACTCTGGCAACGATTCAAAGTTTGCCCAAACAAATAGAATTTGTTCAAAATCAATTCGGAACTATCCTTGTGGACGAATGCCATCACGTTCCTGCCGAAACATTCAGAAGCACAATTGAAAAATTACAAGTTTACTATCTGTATGGATTGACTGCAACCCCTTTCCGTAAATACAGTGATGGGAAAATGATTTTCACTCATTTGGGAGAAATCATTGCCAATATTCAATCTGCTGAAATTGAAAATTATAAACAGGCTAAAATCATCATCCGCAACACGGAATTAGATGTTCCATACAACTCCAAGACAGACAGTTTTGAAGCATTATCAAAAATTTTGGTTCACGATACCACCCGAAATAAACTGATTTTGGAAGATGTGAAAAAAGAACTGAATCAAGGAAAAAAGGCGGTTATCATAACCGAGCGTAAAGAACATATTGACACGCTGTATTTGTTTCTTAAACAATCTTATGAAGTAATTGCTCTAAGCGGAGAAGATTCAGAAACTTCCAAAAAAGCTAAATGGAAAATATTACAAGAAGGTAATTTTCAGGTTTTAATTACCACAGGGCAATATTTTGGAGAAGGAACAGATTTACAAAACATAAACTGTTTATTTTTGGTATATCCATTTTCTTTTGAGGGCAAACTAATTCAATATATCGGCAGAGTGCAACGCTCGGAAATAAATCCTACTATCTACGACTACAGAGATTATAAAATTGATTATCTCAATAAGCTTTTCCTGAAACGCAATACTTATTATCGAAAGATTGACAAGCAAGCAACTTTATTTGATGAGCCAAAGGATGAAATCATAACTTCAAATCACATTTTAACTATAGAAAAGAAAATTAAAGTTTCAATTGAGGAATTGGAGTTTTATTATGGAAGTGTAGCGTTCAAATATACTTTAAATGAGATGAACACGACTCTTGAATTCCAAGTTGAAAACATTGAAATGAGACCAGAATTTGAGGTATTAAAACCCTATTTCATCAAAACATTAAAATCAAAGAATATTACTGTAGAAATATTTGCCGAGTTTGAAAACGGAAAATTGGTTTCTCAATTAGCTCTATCAACTGACATTGACCGTATCAACAAAGAGGTGATTGAGGGCGTGAAATTTCAATTTCTGAATAAAGGATTACTCAAGCAATTCACTCCAAAAAAGCAAAACATTATTACATCTGATGAATTACAAGAGCAGGGTAAATTTTTTTCAAATGCAGAAGAGTTGTTGAATGAAATTCTCAAAAACAAACAATACAAACATTCACGACACATTCAATATTTAGCAGACAAACACGAAAATCAGGTAATGAAAATTCGTTTTGTGTTGAACCCATTTTCATTCGTATTTCTGCTTTCAGGTGAGCAAAATTATTTTGTTGTTTTGGAAACCTTGGACACAGAAGAAGCAACATATATTTGGCATACTCTAAAAAATAAAGCATCTCTAATTGAAGAAGTAAAACAAATTGACAACCAACTAAGCATTATTAGAGAAAAAGGAAGACAGACATTTTTAGAAAATAGTCCTGACAACTTTACAAGAATTATACACGACTATTCGGACAATAAAAAAGGTTTTATAATATGGAAATCAGCAATAGAAGAACTAATCTAAGCCAACCCACAGGTGTAAGCACATTTGCAATTACTCACGAATTAATTATTCATTTTGGTGTTCGTGAACTTCGTTTCGCACAAGCCAACGCACAGACCAAAAATTGCAAAAGAGCTTCCACCTTTACCACCCGAGAGAAAAATTATTTTTTAAAATCCCTTCCCTCTAATCCCGATAGCTATCGGGATAAAACAGCCAACACACCAGACAAACAGACAGAAACCAGAAACTAATAAAATGACTGGCAAAAAACAGAAATACAGCGACTTGACAATGATGGAGGACAGAAGGCCAGCTTACACACACACGTTTGGCGCAATGGCGGGTGAAGTGGTTAATTGAACATTCTACCTCGCATCAATCCCGATAGCCATCGGGATGGTGTATTGACAGTTTTGAGCTCCGAAATCCGCCACTGCGCCAAGCGCCAAAACGGTCTACTAGACTACGACATTGATTCTAGATTGTAAAATTCAGACTTATGAACCTCGAAACTTTAGAACTTGTCCTATATATCAGAAGCTTGCCTCAAACGGGATTGATTTTTTCCAAATTAATAGAAAAATCATCAAGTAAATTCTGAACGAACCATAGAGATTAGGGTCAAAACTTTTGCTTTTATGTAGTATCCTTAGTCCACTTGGTCTATACCTTTTCGAAAACAACGGCTACATCATTGCTTATGCCATCACCCTAGCACTACTATCACTAGGCAAACCAAGCCCTGATCGAATGGTCCGTCTCATGAGATTAAAAGGCGAGGAAAGAGAGCGGGTGATTAGGATCAAGACAAGGGAGGAGTGAGTTGAATGGTTCTATTTTAGAATCTAAATCCAACTTGAAAGACTACTTGTCTAGGCCTTAACAAAACAGACTGGGTGCTAAGCACAAACGTATCAAAATTATATGTATCAAAACTATTGTTATTCAACAAGTTCAAAAGCTCGAATTTAAAATCAAGCCTTTTTTGATCCAATTTATATTGATACACTAAGTTTAAGAAATTGTTCTGAAAAGAAGCATTTGGATTTCCAGAGTTTTTATTCCCAAAATGCTCCCATGTAACCAAAATACTGTGATTTTCAACAGGAAAAAACTCTATATTGGAAAATATCTGCAAGAATAGTAAAGCGGGAAAAGTATTTTCGTTTGTACTATTTTGGATTGAGGTTAAAGAAAAATTATTTCTCAAAGCAAAATATTTTTTTGGACTATATGAAAGTTCAATTTTCGGACTGAAGGTGAGCTGGGAAAAATCTATTAGAGATGAATTTAAGGTTTGTTGAAAAGAGCTTTGCTGTATAAATCCAGAAAAAGTAGCTACTGTATTCAGCTCTAAAAAATGCTTACTTACACGCATATTCCATGAATGAGATTTTTTAAAATTCTCTTGATCGATCATTGATAAAATATTAATTCCTCCCTCAAGAATTTGATTTTGTGCTATTGTGTTTCTTTTATCAAGACTGAAATTGTATGCCAAAGTCGAAAACAAAGAGTAAATAGGATTTTTATAAGATAATGCTCCACCAAATTTAGTAGAAATAGATTCAGGAACAGCTGTATTTTTAATTGTCAAAAGACGAAAGTTTCTAAGGATAAGACCAGAATAATTTTGCGCTATTCCTTGAAAATTATTCTGCCTATTAATATTTAATCTTGCACTTAATTTACCAGTAATAAAGTAATTGACAACAATACTAGGCTGAAAAACAAGTTTTGAAACTTTCAATTGATTGGTATCTGAAAGTCCATTGACATTGATATTAAAATAGTGAATTGGTGCATCAAGGTTTACCCTCCAGTCCTTCTCCCTAAATAGAAATTGACTTTTGACAAATGGTGAAAATTCCAGTCTTGAGAGATCATTACTCAATCTATTCGAATAATTACTAGTATCAATTCCGGTTTCATGTTCTAGCATACTATCCATTCTTTCAGATTGAAAATGGAAGCCTGATTGAGAACTCAGCGTCCATGATTTGGATAATTTTCGAACTATACCAATAGAGTTTATAGTTTTCATCGTTTGACTTACAACTCTTTGTGAATTAAGAACATCAGTATCTAACTCTGTATTAAAAACATTTGCTGAAAGATTGAAGTCTTGATTTTTTGAAACCAAACCAACAAAAGAATTTACATCTATCAAACTGCCCTTTATTTTGATAAGTGTTTTAAACTGATTCTCCAATTGAAGCAAGGGCATACGTCCACTTTGATAGATATCTCTTTGATTGAAATTTATTATACCTCTATCATCTAAGCGACTTATTTTCACTCTTGCATTATTCTTCAAAAAATTATCTTTCACATTTTTTGTAAAAGAAATCTCTGAGTCTACACTACTCCTTTTAAACCTGTTATCTACTATTTCATGAATTGATATTGTATCAATTGGGAGAAAAAACTCACTTTTTGAAAATGAAAACTCCGAATTAGCATCTCTTACCAATGAAGCTATCAACCTTATCTCCAAATCCTTTTTTGTTTTGAAAAGGGCATTACTTGAAATTAATTTTGAATCATTGAACAGGTACCTTTCCCTTGGAATGTTACTTAATTGTATTCTAGAAATTTCAGCCCAAGGGTCAAGATCCATTTTCATGTCCATGTTCTTTAAATCTTCTAAACTCAATGTTTCCAATTGAACACCTAAATTTTGACCTGTATTATTAGCTTGAACCACATTAATCATTTGAAAATCAGAGCCAAAAATCATGGGGTTTAATTTCCCTTGGTATAAAAATGGTGAACCACCAATGCCCAATGAAGCTACTCCTAACCATATATTCTTGCGTTTCAACTTGATATTTAAAGAAGTTCTATCAGAAAAAATTAAACTATCAAAAACTCTAATCGGTTGATGATTCTCTAAAACTTGAACCGACTCAAGAGCTTCAATAGGAAGGTTATTGCTTGCAAGGTTATATTTACCTTCTAAGAGATTCAATCCATCAATGTAAAAATTTTGAATAGATCTTCCCTCATATTGAATTCTGCCATTGGCATCTACTTCAATCCCAGGCAGCTTTTTTAACACATCACTCAAAAGCCTGTCATTAGGAGAAGTATAGCTACCTAAATCATAGGTTAGAGTGTCATTTTTGAAACTGATCGGATTTTTCACTGCTTTTATAGAAAACTCCTCTAGTTCTTGTATTTGTGGAATGACTTCAACATTTAATTCCTGACTTACATTTGATATGCTTACAAGGGTATCCTTTATGGTCATAGACCTAAACATTACCAAAATACTGTCTAATGAGCTTTTATCAACATAAATTTTAAACAACCCCATATCATCAGTAACATCAAAATTCAATGTAGCTTGAGAAAATGGGTCTTTGACCAATACGTTTACAAACTCCATAGGCTGCTGAGTAGGTTGAACAACAACTTTACCGCTGATGAATGTTTGACCTATAAGTCTTTGTTGGAAAAAGGACATTATAAAAATCAATAAAAAAAAGATTCTTTTGAAACCACCCATCAAACAAAACATATGAAATCTTACTACTCTCTTAAACGCCTCCGTTCAAGTAATTCAATCATTTTTCTATGAAGTTGATATTTTTTCCTTTATTCGTAGTGATTCTAGATTTTGCATTTGAATCCAAAACCGTCTGGTTACCACTCATCTCTAGCTTTTGAAGGGGATTTTTATGGTAATCCAGTCTTAATTTAATGAATTGATCTCTAGTTACTTTGATTTGTTTCCTAGATAAATTAGGAACTACTGTTCCATTGGTCAATTTGATATTAGAAACTAATTCAAACAAGTAATGCTCTTCGGAATCTGATATCCTTACTATTAATCCTGGCAAGCCTGAAAAAACAAATGGGCCTTCATTATAAGGAATAGATTCTGCAAACCAAGCTGTATAGTTTCTTCCAGCATAAGTAGTGATTGCTTTTTGCACTTTTAGTTCACCAATAGTTTGATGTTCATTAACTATTTCCCAAATTGGCTTTTCATTCTCAAGTAAAGTGTAAACATAGCCATCAAAGGCAAAGTAATCAAAAACTTCTATAGCTTTTCCTTGCTTATGAATTTGGTATCTAAAAGTAGAAGGCTTTACTGGAAGTGGACTACCAAAAAAAACTTGGGGATCAGTCCCTATTTTCTCATGATAACTTGCCAAAGTGTCTAAAATAAAATTATTAAAACCTTTGAAAACACTTTCCCTTCCATTGGTCATAAGAATCATTTGTTCAATTTTCTGTTCTTCAGGGTTTGTTACATCTAGCTTATAGCTTAATTCATAAACAAACCCTTCAATATTAGATTGGGAATATCCAACAAAAGAGAAAAGGGTAAAAATGATTAATAAAAAAGATATTTTTTTCATGATTTTTTTAAAATTTAAAAGAAAACTCTTCTTGAGACAATTACATCTCAAGAAGAGCATAATGAATAATTATTCAGCACATTCTAATATTTCGTACCATTCAATGAGCTGCAAAGCTAGCTCATTGAAAGTATCGCCACAAAGCACAACGGTTGCATCACACATTTCATGTGTAACGCATCCACGATCTTCTACATCTTCAGACCCAATTGAAACAAAAGTAACTCCAAGACTTAAAGTCATTGCGAAGATTGATTTAAGAATAAGATTTTTCATAAATATAAAATTTGGTATTTTCAAAAAAAAAAAAAATGAATTATCAAATAAGAATTTTTCAAAATAAATTAAATACGTAGTTTTGCGTATAAAAAAATGAATTTAGGTTTCCTTATTTCATTTCTTGAACAAAAAACAAGTGAATATTTAGGTCACGAATTCATTAAAACTTCAATGATAACGTACTTTGGATATAAAGAAATGAAACCACTTAAATGCGATGAGTTCTTTCTTAAAAAAAATCTAAGCCGAGCACTTAAGAGTTAGCGTCAAATAACCGAAATCCCTCAGGAAAACTCCCCAAATCAATCCCCCAAACCAAAGGGAGGAGGTAGTATACAAATAAAGTTATCAACAAAATTGAAATCACATTTAGCACAAATCCTGTTTTTGCCATGTCCCGAATGGTGAAATAGCCGGAGCTAAATACCACTGCATTGGGCGGAGTAGCTACTGGGAGCATAAATGCGCATGAAGCTGATAATGTAGCCGCAATCATGATCCCATATGGATGCACGTCCATGCTTGTAGCCAAAGCTGCCAAAATCGGTAAGATAATGGTGGTAGTAGCCAAGTTGGAAGTCAATTCGGTCAGGAAATTGATCGCTGCTACCATAAATAATATCACCAAAATCAATGAAGCTCCTTCAAGCAAGGTAAAATTACTACCTACCCACAAGGTCAAACCACTCACTTTGAAACCTTCAGCCAATGCCAAACCTCCTCCAAATAACAGAATGATATCCCAAGGAAGCTTGATTGCATCTTTCCACTCCATCAGTGGTTTTTTATTTTTTCCTGGCACAATAAACATCAAAATCCCTCCAACCATTGCAATTACTGTGTCATTGATTCCGTCGATAAACGGATCTAAAAGCCAAGATTTGGAAATCCACCCAAATGCTGTAAACAGGAAAATTGCAGCTACCATTTTTTCCTCATAGGACACACTTCCTAGCTTTCCAAGTTCAGCTTTGATCGTTTCATCCCCTCCTTCATGTCTTTCATTTTTTACCTTGTAGACTGTGACCAGATAAAACCATGTCAAAAACAACAAAATCATACTTAAGGGAAACATCACTATAAACCAATCCAAAAAACTAATTTCAACATGATATATTTCCGATACTATAGAGCGGAGCACCAAGTTTGGAGGTGTCCCAATCAACGTTGCCAAGCCACCAATGGAAGCTCCATAGGCTATCCCAAACATCAACACTATGCCAAATCGATTCTTGTTTTGACTGTTATTTTCTTGGAAGCTTTGGAATTGACTTGCTATGGCTATCCCTATGGGAAGCATCATCACACTAGTAGCTGTATTGGATATCCACATAGAAAGTAAAGCTGTAGCTATCATAAAACCCAAGACAATATGGCTAAGCCTATTCCCAACAAAAAGCAAAATATTGAGCGCAATCCGCTTGTGAAGGCTCCACTTCTCTATACTCAAAGCAATCAAAAACCCTCCTAGGTATAAAAAAACAATCTCATTTCCATAATTGAGCGTAGTACTCTTTGCTTCTAAAACCCCTGTAAGTGGAAATAAAATTATGGGTAATAAAGATGTCACTGGTATTGGTATCACCTCGGTCACCCACCACAGAGCAATCCAAAAAGTGATCCCTAATACTACTTGAGCTGGAGCCGTCATGCCCCAAACGGGGTCTATGGCTAAGGAAATCAAAAACACCAGTGGGCCGAGCACCATGATGATCAATCTATTCATTGTCTTTACTTATTTTTCTTGTTATCAATAAATGGTCAAAAAATTATTCATCATAAATTATCAGCGCTATACATCTTGAGCACCTTCTTACTTTCAATCATTCACCCACTTTGAACCCGATATTCTTTTAGCAAACTTTCAACCCTCCAAACTAATTGAATTTTTTCTAAATCAATTAACCTTGATGCTAAAACAAAAGCCTGTGAGCGCAATTCTATTTAAAGGTTCAACTTCTGGGTATGTTTGGCATATTGGATTGATGTGATTTTTTAATAAAGAGTACGGTAAACTTTAAGCATACTCACAGTTACCTAAATTTTAACAAAAAAACAACCCCAATCAAGGTATTACTCCTTAAGTGGGGTTAGGCAAGGTTTATTAACTAAATAGGGCGTGCTGAAAAACGCCGGTGGTTGAATAAATCCATAATATTTTAATTGACCCTTCATTTAATTAAGATTGTCTTTTTAAGTAGGTGTAAGCTTATCCTACATGCTTAGGCTAAAGGAGTTCTTTACCTATTTTTCCTCAAGTCAATATTTATGTTTGAGTTGATCATAAATCCATGATTGGTTTGAAAAATATTCTGACCATTGATTTGTCTTCCAAACTGAATGATTTGATTCATATATCCTGCATCTATCCTCAAGTTTTTATTGAACCTATACCCAAGCAATAAACCTAACCTATTTTGGTCAAAAATATTAGCATTTACATTTTCTCCAAAACCTATGAACACCTCATCAAAAAATACCAAGTAGTATGTTCTATCTATGATCTGTGGATTATTGAGTGGTAAATATGTCCTAAGCATATACCTTACCCTATCCTGATACAAAAAATCATCTTCTGAAGTACTGCTTGGAGAGTCAAATCTACCGACAAAACGCTGCTCCAACATAAACCTATGGTGAATAGATAGCCTACCCTCATTTTGGATAAGTCTCACCATTTGAAAAGTCTTGTATTGGCTGAACTGCATCCCAAAGACATTGATAGGAATCTCGCCATAGGGAAAAGTCTCTATCCATGCGGCTCCAGCTCTAAACATCACTCGATCATTTAGGTGATAATTCACACCAAATCTCAATAAAAATTGCTGCCAGTCTGTAATGAAATCAGATCTCCTGATTTGAAATTCTGAATGAACATCAAATTTATCTGACACTTTAAATGTCCCAAATGTATTATACCATCCTATATTTTCTCGGGTATTGATACGATTATTTTGAGCCAATATGCTTACCGAAAATAGCACAAGACTTAAAGTGAAAATAACCTTTATCATGCAAATAACTCGTTAGATCCTGAACAAACCATTTATAATATGAAAACAACCATCCTTCCATCAGATTCAAAATCTCTGTTGAAGGTTGGATAAGTATTAGGTCTGCTATCCTATCAAGAAAAAATCTTTTACTCTCGAGAAAAGGAGTAAAAAGCCCCAACTTTAAACCTAATTTCTAGGCATTGAAAAAATGAAAAAAAGTTAGATTTACATTAGAGAAATCACTTTTAGCATTGAAATTTTTCCTTGAGATAGGTCAAAAGCTACTCCTATACGTAAATCTAACTTTCTGTAGCAGAAATTATTTGAAATTAATTTGCTGGATTGTAGGGTAAAGAAGATTTATGAACAATGATCCTCAGTTTTCCATCTTCACCTTTTTTAAAAACCCAAGTTTTATCCACCATCACTTCATTCCCTTCTTTATCCATGACCCACACATTCCCCATGGTAATGGCTACTGATCCATAGATTTGGATTCCTTGTTTGTTTCCGCCAGTATTTTCAAACCTTGCATTTACCCATGGATTGAGTGCAAAGCCTTTGTCATTTGGGAAATTTGAATCGCCACCTACAAAATAGGCCAATGCGCCAGCTTTTGTGTTTCTGAAAGTCTGGTCTCCATGAGTTAGTGTTGGTTTAAAAAAGACCTTCCCATAATCATAGTTATAAGCATCCGTCAAAACTTGCTCTGCATAAGCCTTAAAGTCCCCTCCTTCTTCTTTCAATCTACCTATTTCAACCAATGCTTTGCACCACGCTTCTTGAGCGGCTATAACTTCATCATAGGTTATAATTTCCTTCGCTCCTTCTTCTACATATACAAGACCAAGTTCATCGACAACCTCCTGAACCTTCTTGTCCCCAAATTTCTTTTCCTCTTGATTTACCTCTTTAGATTGCTCGCAACCGTAAAAAATTAGACCAATTGAAAATAAACCTAAAATAATTTTACTGTTTCTCATGATTTTGAAATTAACTTTTAAATAATTCATTATTAACGTTTGGCCAAATCGTTGAGATTGATACGGAACAAGTTTTCAAATAGTTTTGGTAGAAAATTAGATTTTCATTAGGAAGTTTATCTTATTTTTTTGGGCTTCAATTCTCAATGGCTATAGACCCTGAACTCACCGATCCATTTACAGTTTTGCAAGACCCATTATTGATCAGTAGGCTTTTACCTGTTCTTTGATCACCTACTTTTATAGATCCTGAAGCTGCCTTCATATTGAAATTGTAATCCTCAATATTTGAATTGGTATTGATCTTAATACTTCCAGATCCTGCTTTTAAATTAGGGTTTTCACCTAAGCCTGCTTGTTCTGCTTTGAATGATCCAGAGCTTACACTTACATTTTCTATACTACCGATTTTGGAAAGCTTTGCATTTCCCGAACTCAACTGTAGGGAAACATTGCCAGCTACTTGATCCGCTTGAAAAGATCCACTGGAGAAAGAGACATTAAGATCTCCCGAAACTTCAGCAATTTCCGCTCGGCCGGAACCGCCTCTGAAATTCACATCTCCATTGACTTGCTTCAAGTCTACAGTACCTGAACCCATGCTCAATTCGACATCACCTTTTATCCTACTCAAATTTGCTCTTCCTGATCCTATTTGAAAGTGAGTAATGTTAGAGGAAACATTAGTAACATCAATTTTTCCCGACCCTCCTTGGACCACAAGGTTGATTTGCTCAGGTCCTTTGATCTTGACATGTCCTTTTGTCTGATTGTTGCCCCAGGTCACATTCGACTGTTCATTTTTATAGGTTATTTTCAAAACATTCCCTACTTGAACAAATACAATATCTTGTTTGGTTTGATTTGATTCAAGATATGCATCAGCTGTTACTGTTGCGATAGAAGCATCTCCTGCATAAACTATTTCAAGCCCTCCGCTTCTTATTTCAATCGTTTCGACTCCTTGAAAGGTTCGCTGGGTATCTATCAATATCTCCCTTTGGGCACTTACCTCCAAGCTTGTGAATAAACACAAACATGCTATTATTGTATTTAATGCTGTTTTCATAATTTTTAGATTATAGTGTTATACCGAAACTAATGGCATTGGCTCTTGGACCTTTATCTTTGATGAAATAGTCATTCAAATCATAGCTAATAAAGAAGTCTGTGCCACCAATTCCTAAATTAGCCCTGGCCCCATACCTTACATTGTTCGCAAACATATTTGCTCTGTCGAAAATCTTATTTTTATTGCCATCAATGTCATCATAAACAAATTTCCCTCTTCCTCCCAATCTGAAACCAGCGTATGGCCCAACACCAAATCTAAACTTACCATTGTTGGAATGAATTGTAGGGATCAAACTTAGGTTGACATAAGATGAAGTGATTTTTGACTTTGTTCCCACGCCATTGCCAGTGAACTGCTCAAAGCCAATCCCATCAGCTTCACGTACAGCGATAAGGTTTCTATCTTCAAATTTGAAATTGTACCAATTCACCCCTAAGCCTGGATTTAAAGAGAAATTATTACCAAATTTATATTGCCGCTGATAGTTGATACCTACTGTCCAGCTTCCCCATGGTTTCACCTGTGGAGTTGGGTCATTTTCCACCCAAGTGTTTATTCCTAAGTCAAAATTCATTGAGCGCTCGTACCTTCTTTTCTTTTTTCCTTTGAACTGTACATCTTCGCCATTGGTAGTAAGTGACCAATGTTTGTCTTCATATTTCTCATAATGCCAGTCAGAGCCAAATAATTTAAAATCCTTCGTCTTGACAACATTTTTCTGCTCGATTTCTTCTTCTTGAGCAAATCCCAACGAACAAATCGTTAAAGATAATGCCATAATAAACAATAGCTTTTTCATAGTCTGTTTTGGTTTAGTTTGTACTAGATTAGAAAATTACTCCAAAAGTGATTGGATTTAGTTCAGGGCCTCTACCTTCCTGAAACAAGGTATTGAGATCATAAGTAGTAAAGAAGTTGAGCCTTCCTACCCCTAGTTCACCTCTAAGCCCATACCTGTAATTATTCAAAAATGTACCTGTATTAAGCTTTTCTTTGCGTCTCCCTCCCCCATCAAATTCTCTGTAGACATACTTACTTCTTCCTCCTAGTCTATATCCAATATATGGCCCTGCTGCTATTCTCAGTCCTTTATGTCCATTGTCATTCATTCTTCCAAAATCCAATTTCAGAAGCGTTTGGGCTGTTAGGTAAGAAGCGGATATTTTACTTTTAAAACCATTGACATCTGTTCTTTGAATGAATTCTATTTCATCTACACCCCTTACAGCTTGAAAATCCCTATTCTCAAATTTGAAGTTGTACCATTGGAAACCTAATCCAAAATCCCAATAGAAGCCTTTGGAAATTCTTTGAGAAGCCATCCAGTTGAGCCCTACATTCCAACTTCCCCAGCCTTTGGTAGCAAAAGGATCTGCTGAAGAAGGGAAGTCACCATCGGCATTGAGGTAGGAATTGATTCCTAGATCAATATTAAAGTCAGTTTTAAAAGCAGGCTCCTTTTTCTTCTTTCTTTCGGTGGATTCAACCTTAACTTTTGTGTTGCCATCTGATTCGTCTACGATTACTTTGACGCGACCTACTGTGACTTCTGTTTCAGGGCCTTGCTCTTTCACTGTCACGATCTCTCTGTTTCCTATCTTGGTTTTGTGCTCTACGATATTCCACTCTCCTGTTTCTTTATTCAATTCCACATCTAACTGACGGATGATTTCATTTACATCCATGGCTTTGAGTTTATCAAAATCCTCCTTGCTATCAATGAGAAGGACTATTTTTCCTGATTTACCAAATTCGATGATGATGCTATCATTTGCGGTAAGCCGTTGGCTTAAGGTAGTTCCAAATGCAAATTGTACGACTGCCATCAAGCTGAACAATAACAAATATTTTTTCATATGTCTATAATGTCTAATTGCTTATTTACTTTTCTCTCTTTTAGTGGTAATCGATGCAAAAAGATTGTTTTTTGCGTCCTGCAGTTCCGCAAATCCTTGATCTACCTTACTCAATAAGCCACCTATTTTTTCTACTTTTTCTTCAATATCATCAATCAACCCTTGCTTTGCTGGAATTATAGGTTCTTCTTTCAATCCAGAACTCTTGATAGTCACTCTATAAGAAGGCTCTTCATGTGTCTTTTGGTTTTCAGCCAAAGTAATTGATTGACTTAAATCTAATTGTGGTAAATCCAATTGTGGCAAATCAATCTCCTCTAGCTTCTCAATTTTTGGATCTAAGCTCTTGACCTCTTTGTCTATTTTCTGACTTGGTTTGTCAATTACTAGCTTTGAATTATCCGCAGTTAACTTGCCTTGAGAACCTTGATCTACTTTTACTGATGTGGCTTCCTCTACTACTAATTCAGCTTCAACCACTTTTTGACTAGGATTCTCAGTCAAGGTTTTTTGATCAATTATCGTGGTAGACGATGTATCCCCCTCATTTTGATGCGCCATTTGCTCTTTTGGCAACATAAGATCATTTGACATAAACCAACTTGTGTACCCCAATCCAGCAATCAATATGATTGATGCCGCTACTTTCAGGAAGGGATATCGTTTTTTGGACTCAGGAGCAGGTAATTTACTCTCGAGCTTTTCCCATGCTAATGAAGAAGGCTTTTCTTCATGATTTTGGAGCTTTCTCCTGAAAACTTCATCCATATTTTTATCTTGATTAGCCATTGATTCTCCTTTCTTTAAGTTCTTGTTCGGCTATTTTTTGTTTCAATAAATTCCTACTTCTATTCAGCTGAGACTTTGAAGTGCTCTCACTGATACCAAGTAGCTCTGCAATCTCTGCGTGACTGTAGCCCTCTATCACATAAAGATTGAAAACTGTCCTGTAGCCCGTCGGAAGACTTGTAACTAGTTCCATCAGCTCTTCAGCTTCCAGATGATTTAGCTCATAGCTCGACTGGGCATACTCATGATCAGGCTCCAAATTGACCTCCATTAATAAGTTTTTGCTACTTCTCAAAGTAAGAAGTGCATGTGTCACAATCACTCTCTTCATCCAGCCCTCAAAACTACCTTTGGACTCAAACTGCCCGATTTTTTCAAAGATCTTCATAAACGATTCTACCAAAACATCTTCCGCCAAATCTCGGTCTTTGATGTATCGCAGGCAGATTGTATAGAATTTTTTTGAATAGGTATCATAAAGGAATCTTTGGGCTTTTCGATCTCCCTTTCGACATCCTTCGATGATTTCATATTCATTTCTAAAAACTCTATTTCCAAACATTTTTATCGTCTTTCAATTAAGTAGATACAGGTCAGTCCAATTTGGTTGCATGAAGATGTGAAAAAAAGTTAAAAAAAATACGGGTCATTTTCCAAATGACCCGCCTTAAGTTTGGCTAATTTCTATTATAGAATAGGCTTGATAGAGTATGAACTGGGTAATTTTTAGCACTTCGTTGTTTTTGCTCCATGTTCACGAAGTCGGAGAAATTGATTTTGACTGAATCAGACC
>NZ_JAKZGR010000021.1 GCF_022549675.1 Belliella kenyensis
TTTATGGGGAACAAGCGGGAGATTAGTGATGAGAAGCGAGGGACGAGAAGCGAGAAGCAGAAGAGATGAGTGTATTAAGTACAATGTACAAAGTACCAAATATGTATAATCTACGATCTCTCGTAGAAACAAGAAACAAGAGACAAGAAACAAGATAGGGGGTAGTGTTTTGGGAGGGTTGTTTTAATTGTATAGGGCTCAGAGAGGTATTTGCAAAGGATGAAATTTAGTGTTAAGGATGGAATTAAGAAGTATGCATGAAGTTAGGGTGAGTAATGAAGTTATTGCGATAAACTAGCTACTTCACAGAAAGAAACTCTTTGCGGCTCTGCGTGCCAAATTTTAACTAGGAAGGGCTCAGAGAGGTATTTGCAAAGGATGAAATTTAATGTTAAGGATGGAATTAAGAAGTATGCATGAAGTTAGGGTGAGTAATGAATTTAGTGTTATAAACTCGCTACTTCACATGAAAGAACCTCATTGCGGCTCTGCGTGCCGAATTTTAACTAGGAAGGGCTCAGAGAGGTATTTGCAAAGGATGAAATTTAGTGTTAAGGATGGAATTAAGAAGTATGCATGAAGTTAAGGTGAGTAATGAAGTTACTGCGATAAACTAGCTACTTCACATGAAAGAATCTCCTTGCGGCTCTGCGTGCTAAATTTTAACTAGGAAGGGCTCAGAGAGGTATTTGCAAAGGATGAAATTTGGTGTTAAGGTTGGGATTTAGAAGTATGGATGAAGTTAGGGTGAGTAATGAAGTTACTGCGATAAACTAGCTACTTCACATGAAAGAAACTCTTTGCGGCTCTGCGTGCTAAATTTTAACTAGGAAGGGCTCAGAGATGTATTTGCATAGGATTAATTTTAGTGTTAAGGATGGAATTTAGAAGTATGGATGAAGTTAGGGTGAGTAATGAAGTTATTGCGATAAACTAGCTACTTCACATGAAAGAACCTCCATGCGGCTCTGCGTGCTAAATTTTAACTAGGAAGGGCTCAGAGATGTATTTGCATAGGTTTAATTTTAGTGTTAAGCATGGGATTTAGAAGTATGGATGAAGTTAGGGTGAGTAATGAAGTTACTGCGATAAACTAGCTACTTCACATGAAAGAACCTCCTTGCGGCTCTGCGTGCTAAATTTTAACTAGGAAGGGCTCAGAGATGTATTTGCATAGGTTTAATTTTAGTGTTAAGCATGGGATTTAGAAGTATGGATGAAGTTAGGGTGAGTGATGAAGTTACTGCGATAAACTAGCTACTTCACATGAAAGAACCTCCTTGCGGCTCTGCGTGCTAAATTTTAACTAGGAAGGGCTCAGAGAGGTATTTGCAAAGGATGAAATTTAGTGTTAAGGATGGAATTTAGAAGTATGGATGAAGTTAGGGTGAGTAATGAAGTTACTGCGATAAACTAGCTACTTCACATGAAAGAACCTCCTTGCGGCTCTGCGTGCTAAATTTTAACTAGGAAGGGCTCAGAGAGGTATTTGCAAAGGATGAAATTTGGTGTTAAGGATGGAATTAAGAAGTATGCATGAAGTTAGGGTGAGTAATGAAGTTACTGCGATAAACAAGCTACTTCACATGAAAGAACCTCATTGCGGCTCTGCGTGCCGAATTTAAACAGTACATGGGTTAGAGTTTACAGAATTTACAATATTATCTTTGTACTTCTAATCCAATAGGAAATTATTAAAGAATGTACTTTTGAAACCTAGCCATAATAGAAGGAATAAAATACCCCAAAATAAATATACCCTGTAGTAATCGTTCGTTTCTTTGTAGCGTGATTCTATGATTTCTGCTTTTTCTAAGGTGTCGATTTCATCAAATATCCTTTCAAGTGCATCATCATCAGATGCGCGGTAAAATTTCCCGCCCCCTATTTTTGCTATTTCTCTCAATGTAGTTTCATCTAAATAACTTTCTATCATTTGAGGTCTACCAAAGAAGTCTACTCCATAAGGCACCATACCATCTTTTCCTACCGCGATAGAATATATTTTTATATCAAAAGCAGCTGCTAATTCAGCTGCAAAGATAGGGTCTACATTTCCTGCATTATTTTCACCATCGGATAATAGAATCATCACCTTAGATTTTGACTCAGCTTCGCGCATTCGATTTGTCCCTGCTGCTAAAGCACTACCTATAGCTGTGCCTTTTGCATCCATCATATTAAAGGAGATATCTTTGATAAGGTCTGTGAGAAGTGCATAATCTGTGGTCAATGGTGCTAGCGAATATGCTTCTCCCGAAAAAATAACCATTCCTATTCTGTCTCCAAATCTTCCATTAATGAATTCTATGGCAGTTTCTTTTGCAGCTTCTAGTCTATTTGGTTTGAAATCTTGAAGATCCATGGATTCTGAAATATCCATTACCATCATGATATCTATACCTTCGGTATATTGTTCTACTCTTTCGTTGGATTTTTGGGGGCGTGCTATAGCTACTACAATCATCCATGTCGCAAGTATAAAAAAGCATGTTGGAACTAAGCGCAAATACGTCCAAGGATTATTTTGAGACACTGTACCAGGCAGTGATAACTCTAATACAGGGTTTTTAAGGATTTTTATAAACTTCCTTAAAAGCATCAATACGGGAATGATCCATAACAAATGGAGAGCCCATAAGTTTTCCCATTCCAAATTTTGTAATGTGTCTGGTAAGAACCAATTTATAGAAAAAAAATCAATAAAATTATTTGCGCTCATCTTTTAGGATAATTTTTTGTTGGTACGTGTCAGCACATATTTCTTTTAGGTTGTGTACAGCTTGGCTGACATCTATAGATTGTTTTCCTGCATAGATGATCATTTCAATCTCTCGGAAATCTTTGATTATTTCTTTATTATCAAGGAAATGTGCGATCTCTACAGTAGTCCACTCTCTAAATGGTTTGTCATTGAGGTGCTCCATGTATGTTTTCCAAAGTCCCAATAGTTCGTCAGCCGAATTCATGTTTGGGTTTGAAACAAACCTTGCTTCTGCATTTTTCCACTTTTTGATAAATCTATGATATTTTCTTTTTTCTCTATAGTTTTTAAATGCTTTAGAGATGGATTTTCCGAAGATTACCAGAATTATAGTAGAGATTACTATTAATGAAACAATGACAGCTAGGAATAATGGGAAATTAAAGGTTTTAGGGATCTCTTGATATATATTATTGTCTTTGAAAGCGAGTTGATCAGGAAGAGGGTTGATTGTCAGAATCAATGCCAAAGATGATTCGTCTGATTGGTAGCTGGCACTATCGTATTTCATGATGTCAAAGACAGGTAAAGATAAAGTAGAGGTAGGGTCTAAAGAAAAATTTGACACATAATACACTGCACTATCGATGGTATAGTCACCTCTTGTTTGACTCATGAAGGTTTGTTTTTCTAATAAAACAAAGGGACTGTAATCATATAATGAATCAGGAAAGATAATGTTCATCCCCTTACTGTATTTAGCTTTCAAAACGTAAGGAACTCTTTCTCCGATTTTAGCAGAGTCTTTCATAAAGTATCCTTGCACATCTATGTCTTGAGCTTGGCTCAGCGTACAGATGGTCTGCAAGCCTAAGAATATTATGAATAAGCGTAATTTATCCACGTTTCATGGTTTTATTTCGTGACTTAAATAATTCTATAAGAGGCATGACTATATCTGCACTTGTGTCAACTTCCAAATAATTTATTTGGTTCTTTTTACAAATAGTCTTCAGGTGATCTCTTTCAGAAGTAAATGTATCGGTAATTTTCTTAGAAAACTTCCCGAATGCAGTATTTACCCACGTAGTACGACCTTCTTCTTTATCATAAATAGGTATGATACCCAAGGAAGGTAAAAGTGATTCCCTAGGATCGGTAAGTTGTATGGCTACTAGGTCGTGCTTTTCTGCTAATGCTTTGAATGGCCGTTCATAGCCCTCATCTATGAAATCTGAAATTACGATGATGATGCTTCTTTTTTTGATCAAATTCAAAGCAAATGTAAACATTTCGTTCAAGTTGGTTTTAAGAGATTTATTTTGATGATTGAAAATCCCTTGAATGATTTTTACCCCTTGCTTTGGGCCTTTTCCTGGCAAAATGATGTTTTCTTTTTGATCGGAGTAGGAAATTAGACCAGCTTGGCTTCCTTCAAAGATTGCTGCTAGTGTGAGCACTCCAGCGATTTCTTTTCCTTTATCAATTTTTTTCTTTCCTGTGGCTCCAATATCCTGAGATCCACTTATGTCTAACAAGAAATATATACTCTGATCTTTATCTTCTTTGAAAGTTTTGACAAAAGTCCCATGTCCTTTAGCAGAAACTTTCCATTCTATAGTTCTCACATCATCTCCATACTGATAAGGTCTTAAGTCATCAAATTCCAAGCCTGCTCCTTTGAAAATAGACTGGTAATCTCCTTGCAAGTGGTTGTTGGCCACTTTGCGTATCATGATTTCATACCTACGGAGTTTTTTCAATAATTGATTCATGTGTCTTGTTTTCGGATGACTAATTTAAGGTAGTCTTTTGATAAATAAAATTTATCTGCAGTTCTCTATTTATTCTATTAATTTTGAAACGTGAAAAGACTCAATTTACTTATACTATTTGCTATTTTAATATTGTCATGCTCAAGGGATTCCAAACCACAAGGGATTCTGGATGAGTCAAAGATGATAGCAATCTTGATAGATATTCATCTATCAGAGGGATATGTGAGCACACTTCCCATCAATTACGATTCTTCGAGAACTTTATACCCCATGTTTGAGTATGATGTTTTTGTAAAACATAAAGTAGTCGACTCAGTTTTTCATAGAAGCTTAGAATATTACATTTCAAAACCAAAGTTAATCGATAAGATCTATGAAAGCATCATAGATTCTTTGAATGTGATTGAGAAGGAAGGATTAATAAAACAAACTGATGAATTACCCAATTAATTTAGAGGAAAAAATCAATTTTGATAAGATCAGAGAACTGATCAAAGCAGAGTGTAGTAGCTCGTTGGGAACAGATTTTGTTCAGAAGATGGCTTTTTCTAAGGATTTTTCCTTGATTTCGCGTCTACTAGATCAGACAGAGGAGTTTAGACAAATTATTATTTCAGGAGAGCCATTTCCTTCTTCAAATTTCACCAACATTCATCCTTTCCTTGATAAAGCTAAAATAGAGGGTGCATTTCTTTATGAAGATGAATTTCATGAAGTTAAACTATCACTCATAACCTTGTCAGGTTGTGTATCTTTTTTCAAAAAGTATGGTGAAGAATATCCTCAATTGACACAACTATTAGGTTTGGTTCAGATAGAGGATCACCTTCTGAAAGCCATAGAAAGGGTAATCGATGAAAAGGGAAAACTAAGAAACAATGCCTCCAAAGACTTGTCTTTGATCAGGTCTCAAATCCTTTATGAAGAAAATAGGTTAAGAAAAGTTCTTGATAGCATATTTAGAGATGCTAGGTCAAAGGGATTGACACCTGATGATGCTTCTATCACTATCAGAGGTGGTAGAATGGTCATACCTGTATTGGCTGAGAATAAGAGAAAAATCAAAGGTTTTATTCATGATGAGTCGGCGACTGGACAAACTGTATACCTAGAACCTGCTGAAGTATTAGATATCAATAATGAGCTCCAAGACCTTGCTTATATGGAGCGTCGAGAAATTCAGAGAATCCTAACTCAGCTTACGGATAATCTGAGGCAATACATTCCTGAGTTAAGGAAAGCATATCAATTTTTGGGTTTGATAGATTTCATACGGGCAAAGGCTAAATTTGCTTTGAAAACTGATGCTCAAAGGCCAATATTAGAAAAAAGCAAAGTTCTTGAGTGGTATAACGCCAAGCATCCATTGTTACAGTTTGCATTGGCACAGCAAGGTAAGCAAGTAGTGCCTCTCAATGTACTGCTAGATCACAATCGTCGGCTTCTGATTATCTCTGGACCAAATGCAGGAGGAAAATCAGTAACTTTAAAAACTGTCGCAATGCTTCAGTATATGCTCCAATGTGGATTGTTGATTCCATTGGATGCTCATTCAAAATGTACCGTATTTGATAATTTCTTTATTGATATTGGTGATGAGCAGAATATAGAGAATGATTTGAGTACTTATAGTTCTCACTTGATGAGTATGAAGTATTTTACTCAATTTGCGAATAAAAAAACAATTCTATTTATAGATGAATTTGGTACGGGGACAGAGCCTCAGTTTGGTGCAGCTATAGCGGAAGGAATACTTTTGGCATTGAATAAGACTGGTGCTTATGGTGTGATCACAACACATTATGGAAACTTGAAAGAAATCGCCACAAAGAATCAAGGATTGGTCAATGGTGCTATGCGCTATGATGTAGAGATGCTTGAGCCACTTTATCAATTAGAGATCGGGAAACCTGGGAGTTCATTTGCGTTAGAAATAGCCTCCAAGATTGGGATCTCAAAAGAGATCATAGAATATGCGAAGGAAAATATAGGTGAAGAGAGGGTTCGATATGATCGTATGTTGACAAAAATTGAGAATGAAAAAGTCAAATATGAGCAGCTTGTAAATGAATATGCAAGAAAAGAAAGATTGCTTTCTCAACAGCTGAAGACTTACAATGATCTCAAAGAAAACCTCGAAAATAATAGGAAACAATATATTCAAGAGGCAAAATCCGAAGCAAAGACATTGCTCGATGAGGTCAATAAAAAGATCGAAGAGACGATCAAGTCCATCAAGGAGCAGAAAGCAGATAAAGAAGCCACCAAGAAGCTAAGGGCTGATTTAGAGACATTCAAAGTGAAAGTAAAGCCCGAAAAGGTCTTGCCAAAGACTCCTGAGATAAAAGTATTAGGTGGTGAGATTGCTGTGGGTGATTTTGTGAGATTGAAAGACAATGGGGCAGTGGCAGAGGTGCTGGCGATCAAGAATAAGGATATAGAGATCAGTATTGGAGATCTAAAGTCTAATGTGAAACTGAAACGCTTGGAGAAGATTTCAACTTCTGAAATGAAGAAAGAAAAGAAATCAATGGCAAAGCGCTCAGGTTTTGATGCTAATGCAAAAATGCTAGACTATTCTCCAAACCTGGATATTCGAGGCAAGAGAGGTGAAGAGATTTTACCGCTAGTTCAGAACTTCGTGGATGACGGACATATGTTAGGTATGAAAGATTTGAGGATCGTGCATGGTAAGGGAGATGGGATTCTGAAAGATATCACGCGAAACATTTTAAGACAAATGACACAAGTGAAAAAAGTTTCGGACGAGCATGCAGATAGAGGGGGAGCAGGTGTGACTTTAGTAGAGTTAAAAGCTTAATAATTCCATTGTAAAATTTGAAGAAAAGCCCTCAAAATAGTCAGACTTTTTGAGGGCTTTTCTATTTGTAAAACTGCTTAAGGTTTTCTTTTCAATGTGAATCTATAACTTCCTGCAATGGCTGCACTAGGAATGGGGATTTTTTCACCTGAACCAGAAGCAGGTGGTTCTATGCTAAAGTTTAAGATCAAATCATTACCAGTTCTCGTAAAAGAAATCTCTGGTCCAGATGCAGGTTTTGTACCTGCTAATGTGATCTTATTTAGGTCATTTGCAACAAAGTTCCAATTTCCTGAATTATCAAATAGATCTCCTCCGCTGGTTGTATTATAAGTCCTACTACTTTGATTTGCAGAAAAACTAATTTCAAAATTCTGAAAAGTATTGGTCACTGAGAGATTGTTTCTAGTCACTTGACCACCTCCAGCTATTACCCAAGTGGTAGAGGATGTCCCAGCAATCGCTTCGGTAGCAAGTTGCTCTGGAGTTTTTTGAGGTACTGGCTCTTCACCTTTTTTACAGCCAAAGAAAGTGATGGTGACTAATGATAAAAATAATGAGTAATACCTGTATCTATTTTTCATAAGTTGAATTGGGTTTCAGTCTTGTAAATTTAGCAATATGATCTAAAAATCAAAGCTTTACTTTTTCTTATAATCTTCAATATTAATCTGCTGCGCACAGAACTCATATTCATCTGGGTCATTTGAACATACAAGGATTGTTCTATTTGTGCCAAATAGATTAATCATTTCATTGTACCAATCGATACCTTTTTTATCTAAGTTTGAAGTGGGTTCATCCAATATTAGTATAGATACATCAGAAAAGAAACATAGCCCTAGCTTGAGTCTTTGTTTCATTCCAGAAGAAAACTGATTGATAGGTTTGGATATATGTTCTTTGAGGTACATTTTTTCTAGCATTGTAGAAATATCAATATCACGCAGTGGGTTTTTGAATTTGAAATGAAAGTTTAGTAGTTCTAAGAGGGTGAACTCTTCAGGAAGTTCTAGATAGGGTGCTGAAATTGTCAGATGATTAAAAATTTGATCGGAGTGAATTTCTTCTGATGTTGTAAAATATCTGATTTTGCCTTCTGAAAGTGGGTTGATGCCTGCTATTGCTTTTACCAAAGTGGACTTTCCAGAGCCATTACTCCCTGTGATTGCCCACTTTGATCCTGCTGGAATAGTAAGTTGGATGTTTTTGAATATCCACTCATATTGAAACCTTTTGGAGGCACTTTCCAGCTCAATTCTTATCATATTATTGGATATAACCTTTCATTACACCGCGTTCTGATGATCTTATAAAGTTCACGATTTCATCCCTTTCCTTAGTTGCAGGAAGATTTACTTCGATTTCTTCCAGAGCTCTACTATTATTTAAGCTATTCAAAAATAAGAATCTGTACACGTCTTGAATATGGCTGATAGTCTCACTGGAGAATCCTCTTCTTCGCAATCCTAAGCTATTGACACCTGCATAGCTTAAAGGTTCTCTTGCGGCTTTGGTGTAGGGAGGCACATCTTTTCTTACAAGCGAACCTCCTGAGATCATAGAGTGTGTGCCTACTTTGACAAATTGATGTATAGCACTGCTACCTCCGACGATAGCCCAATCATCGATAATCACATGGCCTGCTACTTGTACGGAATTGGCAATGATTACATTGCTTCCTACAATACAGTCATGCGCTATGTGTACGTAGGCCATTAGTAAGCAATTGCTTCCCACTTTGGTAGTAAGCTTGTCTAAAGTGCCCCTACTTATAGTGACACATTCTCTGATGGTGGTGTTGTCACCAATCTCTACTAGAGTTCTCTCTCCCTGAAACTTTAGATCTTGTGGTATTCCTGCTATTACAGCTCCTGGAAATATTTTGCAATTTTTCCCTATTCTTGCGCCTGGATATATAGTGACATTTGACCCGATCCACGTGCCTTCACCGATGATTACATCATCATGTATCATCGTGAATGGATCTACATGCACATTTGATCCTAAAATTGCGTTTTCGTGTATATGAGAAAGTTTATTGATCATGATTCTTTTCTAACAATACTTGCAGTCATAACGGCCTCACATACTAATGTGTTGCCCACATATGCTTCACCTTTCATTTTAGCTATACCTCTTCTGATTGGTGCGAGAAGTTCACATTTGAAGATTAGGGTATCTCCAGGCATGACCATTTTCCTGAATTTGCAATTTTCTATTCCTAAAAAATATGTCCAATAATTCTCAGGATCCTCTACTGTACTCAAAACCAAGATACCGCCAGTCTGCGCCATCGCCTCAACTTGAAGTACTCCTGGCATCACTGGGTTTCCTGGGAAATGCCCCATGAAAAATGGCTCATTCATTGTTACATTTTTCACTCCTGCCACGACAGTTTCGTCTAGATAGATTACTTTGTCAAGTAGCTGAAATGGATACCTGTGGGGTAAGATATTGCTGATTTGAGCGATGTCCATCACGGGAGGAAGCTTTGGGTCATAATGAGGGATATGACTTGGGCCAGCTTTTTCCATGGCTCTTTTTATTTTCTTTGCAAAAGCTACGTTGGCAGCATGACCAGGTCTAGCTGCTAGGATTTGACCTTTGATAGGGCGGCCTACCAAAGCAAGATCTCCAACTACATCGAGCAGCTTGTGTCTGGCTGGTTCGTTCTTGTACCTTAGATCTACATTGTTTAGAATTCCTTCTTTTCTAACCTCTACCTTTTCTTTGTTGAACATTTTTGCCAAATGGGCTAATTCTTTTTCTTCAACGACACGGTCCACCACAACGATCGCATTGTTCAAGTCACCGCCTTTGATCAGATTTTGGTTATAAAGCATCTCTAACTCATGTAGAAAGCAAAAGGTCCTGCATGAAGCTATTTCGGATTTGAATTGGCTGATGTCAGTGATAGAAGCATGCTGCGAGCCCAAAACTGGAGAATTGTAATCCACCATTACAGTGACCCTGTAATCGTCCAATGGCAAAGCTGCCATTTCTACTTCTCTGGATGCATCCCTGTAGCTGATACTTTCTGGGATTTCAAAAAATCTTCGTAACGCGTTCTGTTCTTCTATTCCTGCATTTTCGAGTGCATCGATAAATTGAATGGAGGACCCATCCAAAATCGGTGGCTCTGGCCCATCTAATTGAATCAAGACATTGTCGATTTCTAAACCTACCAAAGCGGCCAATACGTGCTCCACAGTAAATACTCTTGCACCACCTTGTTCTAAAGTAGTACCACGAGATACATCTACTACATTGTCTACATCTGCGTCAATGATGGGCATCCCTTCGATATCAACTCTCTGGAATTTGTATCCATGATTTGGTGGTGCAGGCAAAAAAGTCATGTTTGAAATCACTCCTGTGTGAAGTCCCACGCCAGAGACAGTGACTTGTTTTTTTATAGTATGTTGTTTTACCCTCATAGGTATAGAATCCTGTATTTAAATTTTGCGTAAATTTATTGTTTTTTTTCCAGTTCTCTCAATCGATCTTGAAGTAAGGGCAGATTCTTGAAAATTGCATAAGCTTTTAGGAAGCCTTTTAAATCCATTCCCATGTATCCAAATAGTGTCTGATTTGATTTTTCAACTGATTTTGAAATGCCAGTATTTGCACCAATTGTGGTGAAATCAGCAATTTTTAAATGCCCTACTATACCAGCTTTTCCAGCGATCACGCAATTTTTTCCAATCTCGGTTGAGCCTGATACTCCTGCTTGGGAGGCTATGACTGTATTTTCTCCGATGATTACATTGTGTGCAATCTGCACTAGGTTATCGATTTTAGCACCTTTTTTTATCAAAGTAGATCCCATCGTAGCACAATCTATCGTGGTGTTTGATCCTATACTCACGAAATCTTCAATAATCACATTCCCGACCTGCGGGATAGCTTTGTAAGTGCCGTCAGCTTGAGGGGCAAATCCAAATCCATCTGACCCTACTACTGCATTTGGGTGGATTTCACAAAATGAGCCAATGATAGAATCAGACATTATTTTCACGCCTGGGTGTATGATACAGTTGTCGCCTATCCTGACATTATCCCCTATATACACATTTGGGAATATTTTACAATGATTTCCAATGACACAATTTTTGCCCACATAAGAAAAAGCTCCAAGATAATGTCCTTCGCCTATGCTACTGGATTGGTCAAAGAAGGATGGCGCTTCTACACCTGATTTATTGCTTTTTGTGAATTGTACATACGCCTCTAGAATCTGCGTGAATCCAGTATATGCATCTTTTACTCTGATTAGGGTAGTGTTAATGGATTTTTTAGGTTGAAAATTTTCAGATACTATGACAGCTGAAGCTTGGGTAGAGTAAATGAAGTTTTCATATTTTTCATTTGAAAGAAAACTGATACCACCTGGCATTCCTTCTTGAATTTTATCTAATCTATTTACAATAGCTGATCCATCTCCTTCAACTTTCCCGTTGAGAAGAGCAGCCACCTGTTCTACAGTAAATTCCATTTTCTGATTATTTGGCTACAAAGTTAAATTTTTAGCACGACAAGCATAGTGTTTTTTAACGATTTTACTCATTGCCTTTATATTTGGCAAGTCAGCAGCTTGTGCCACATCAATTATTTCTCCTTTTTTGGTAAGGATATGAATACGCTCTTTTGCCACATAAGCATTGTTGCTGATAGCGCCATAAGAAAAGAAATACTTCATATCTTCATCAGGAACACCTAGTCTGCTTTGGGTTTTACTCCAAAGCTCTTGGAGCTCTTCCTTGGAAAACTCTTCGCTGTTCAGATTGATTTTGTATAAGTTCCTCTTTAAAAACATGCTTGAGATGTTCCTTAGTACATAATCTGTGTCTTTTTTCCAGAGCTTGATTCCTCCCCAGATATCATAATCGTCAAGCTCAAGAAAAACTTGTATAAGGTCTTTCGAATTTTTGAAATCCTCAAGTGTGAAATCATTTCCTAAAAAGTGCATAAACTCATCAGTACCTTTTATGTAATGACCACTTTGCACGAGGTCTTTAGCTCTGCCGATGAGATTGATTAGCATCTTTTCTGCTGAGACCGTTGTCTTATGAAGATAAACTTGCCAATACATCAATCTTCGGGCACTTAGAAAATTTTCTATGCTATAAAGACCTTTTTCTTCTACTACTAGTTGGTCATTTTTGATAGCCATCATTTTGATGATCCTATCAGCACCAATCGTACCCTCTGATACACCTGTAAAAAAACAATCTCGCTGCAAATAGTCTAGTCTATCTATGTCTAGTTGACTTGAAACCAGCTGATGAAAGAATTTTCTCTCATATTGATTCTTAAAAATTCTTAAAGCAAGGTCCAATTGGCCATGTAATTGCTGATTGAGTTCATCAATCACCAGAAGCGAAAGAGATTCATGATGAATGCTTTTCAGCAGAGAAAACTCTAAAGCATGAGAAAAAGGTCCATGACCGATATCGTGAAGTAAAATGGCAATCAAAGCAGCTTCATACTCTTCATCACTTATTTCATTACCTTTATTTCTGAGATTGTCCAAAGTGATGCTCATCAAGTGCATAGCACCTATTGCATGATGGAATCTGGTATGTAAAGCGCCAGGATATACAAAGTCAGTCAAACCCAATTGTTTGATTCGACGTAACCTTTGGAAGTATGGGTGATCAATGATGGTAAAAATCAATTCACTTGGTATGGTGATAAAACCATACACTGGGTCATTCAATATTTTGCGGCTTTTCAATGTCTCGGACATTTGATTTGTTTCAAAAGTAAATATAATTTTAAACGATATAAACGAAATCCTATGCAAAAATACAAAATCCTTTGGGCAGATGATGAAATAGACCTTCTCAAACCACATATATTATTTCTTCAGCAGAAAAACTACGATATCAGTACAGTCAATAGTGGACTTGATGCCATAGAGCTAGTTGAACAAAATAATTATGATGTAATTTTTCTTGATGAAATGATGCCTGGGATGACAGGATTGGAGACGCTGCAGCAGATCAAGTTGATCAAGCCTCAGATACCAGTAGTCATGATCACCAAAAGTGAAGAAGAGCATATCATGGATGATGCAATAGGAGGGAAAATTGCGGATTATTTGATCAAACCTATAAACCCAAATCAAATATTGCTATCTGTCAAAAAAATCCTACAGAACAAGCAATTGATATCAGAGAAAACAAATCTTTCATACAGACAGGATTTCATGAATATCAGCATGGCGTGCAGTGATGCTTCTACGCATCAAGAATGGACTGATATTTACAAAAAACTCACCTATTGGGAATTGGAGATAGATAAGACTGAAAATAAGAGCATGCAAGAAGTGCTAGAAACTCAAAAAGTGGAGGCAAATGCAGCCTTTGCGAAGTTCATCAAAAACAATTATATAGATTGGCTCAATGACTCAAAGGCAGATCGCCCAGTCTTATCTCACCATTTGATGAAAGAGAAAGTTTTTCCACATCTTAAAGAAGGTAAGCCTCTATTTTTTGTTGTAATTGATAATCTTAGGTTAGATCAGTGGGAGGATTTAGAGCCACTTGTACATGAGTATTTCAATGCTAAAGAAGATGATACCTATTATAGTATATTGCCAACCACTACAGCTTTTGCAAGAAATGCCTTGTTTAGCGGCATGATGCCAGCTGATATGGCTAGATTTCACCCTGACTTGTGGGAAGGAGAAGATACAGATGAAGGGAAAAATAACAAAGAGGAGGAATTTCTCGCTGAAAATCTTCACAAGAACAGATTGAATATCAGATTCAGCTATAACAAGGTGATTCAAGCCTACCAAGGAAGAAACCTTGTGGATCAATTTCACTCACTTTTGAACAATGATCTGAATGTGGTAGTCTTCAATTTTGTTGACATGATGTCACATGCCCGTACGGATATGAAAATGATTCGAGAATTAGCACCTGACGAATCTGCTTATCGCTCTTTGACCAAGAGTTGGTTTGAGCATTCGAGCCTTTATGAATTGTTTAAAAAAATCAGTGCAGCTGGTGCTGAACTCATCGTGACCACCGATCATGGTACAAAAAGAGTAAATAAGCCTTACAAAATTATTGGTGACAAAAATGTAACCACAAACTTGAGATATAAGCAAGGCAAGAATCTGAATTTTGAGAGTGGGAAAGTTTTTGAGATCAATAAGCCTGAAGATGCTAAGTTACCGAGATTTAATGTGTCAACAAGTTATGTTTTTGCGGTAGAAGATTATTTCTTTGCATATCCAAACAATTACAATTATTATGTAAATTTCTACAAGGATACTTTCCAACATGGGGGTGTGTCATTGGAGGAAATAATAATTCCAGTAGTCCATTTAATACCAAAGAATAATTGATAAATTGAGAAAAATCTATTGTGAGCATATTGAGCAAATTGACACTGTAGCCAAAGAACTCATAGAAATGTGTAAAGATGAGCTTATCTGGGTGTTCAAAGGTCAGATGGGTGCAGGTAAAACTACCCTTATCAAGTCAATTGCAAATCAATTTGGAATAAGGGAGCTAGTAGCAAGTCCTACTTTCTCCATTGTTAATGAGTATGTAAATGAAAGCAAGGAGATATTTTTCCATTTTGATTTCTATAGGATAGATGATCAAGAGGAAGCATTGGAAATAGGAGTGGAAGAATATTTCTATAGTGGAAAGAGATGCTGGATAGAGTGGGCAGAAAGAATTCCTGATTATATCCCAGAATCTTTCATGCTTATCAATATTGAAATTGATAGACGAGGAGGAAGGGAAATTTATATTTCAAAAATAATTAACGGAGTGCAGTATGGTTGATGTCACTGAGACTGTTGAGATTCTTCCAAAGGAAGCTTCTGCAAAGATGAAACCTAAAAAAGGGGAACTTTTGATAGGAGTACCAAAAGAAATGGATGCCCAAGAAAAGCGAGTACTTCTAACGCCAGAAGCGGTTAGATTATTGGTTTCCAACGGGGTCAATGTAGTGGTAGAGCAAGGAGCTGGAGATAACTCAAAGTTTTCTGATAAAGATTATTCAGATGCTGGAGCCAAAGTAGTCTTGACGGCCAAGGAAGCACTAGAAGTCGATGTAGTACTAAAGATCGAACCACCTACTATAGAAGAAATAGGGCACATGCAGGCTGGTGGTTGCTTAATCTCAGCGCTACAGATTGGAAGACAGAGTGCAGAATACCTACACGCGCTCAATGCAAAAAAAATTACAGCAGTCTCTTTTGAACATTTAGAAGACAAAGTAGGTGGTATGCCCGTAGTCAGAGCTATGAGTGAAATAGCTGGCTCTACAGTAATGCTAATAGCTTCGGAATACCTTTCAAGTGTGAATGATGGAAAAGGGCTGATTCTAGGTGGAGTGACAGGAGTGCCTCCTACACAGGTAGTTATTATTGGAGCAGGAACAGTGGCTGAATATGCAGCGAGAACGGCTCTAGGTCTTGGTGCGAATATAAAAGTTTTCGATAATCAGATTTATAAACTAAGAAGGATAAAACAACTTCTTGGTCAACAAGTGTATACCTCTACCATTGATAATGTAACTTTGGCACAAGCACTAAAAGAGGCCGATGTGGTGATAGGAGCTCTGAGAGCAGAAAAGGGACGAAACAAAATAGTGGTAACAGAAGAAATGGTGGCGGGTATGATGCCTGGAAGTATCATCATAGATGTGAGTATAGATCAAGGAGGATGTATAGAGACAGCGGAGATGACATCGCATGATCAGCCTATTTATAAAAAGCATGATGTCATACATTACTGCGTGCCAAACATTGCCTCTAGGGTGTCGAGAACTGCTTCAGTTGCATTAAGTAATATTTTCACACCCATCATTTTGCAAATGTCTGATTTGAAAGGTGCTGAAGAAATGATTTTTAATTACAAGTGGTTTATGAAGGGCGTGTATACCTACCGGGGTAGTCTCACGAATGCACATCTGGGCAGAAGGTTTGCCATGAACCATAAGGAACTACAATTATTGTTGGCAGCTAGATATTAGGACAATAAGTTTTGTCTCAAGAGAAATTCCAGTTGATCATTAGCTTTGATAAGGTCTTCTGTTAATTTCTTGTTTTCCCTTCTCAATGATAGAACCTCAAAGGCATTGTTGATGACCGTTCTGAGGTAATCCTCTTCCCATGGTTTGGTCAGGTAATGATATACTTGGCCCTTGTTTATAGCATCTATGACAGCCTGAATGTCCGTGTATCCTGTCAATAATATTCTTATTGGGTCTGGATACAATGGAATGATTGAAGCTAGAAAGTCTACTCCAGTCTCATCAGGCATTCTTTGATCTGTGATGATGATGTCTACCTCTTGAGTTTTTAGCAGATCTCTTGCCTCCGATGCTGAAATGGCAATCGATACTTTAAAATCTCGCCTGAAAGTTGCCTTGAATGCTTGAAGGTTATTTTCTTCATCATCTACATATAAAATCCGTATTTTATCATCTCTGCGATCAGACATTTATTTGTAACTTATGGGTGTATTTTCGTTTTTTATACCAAGTAAAATTAATTTTATTAATTGAATCTTTCTCAAATCAAATAAATTATTTATTTTTCAGGGCAGTTTTCACCAAATATCTAAATAAATTTCATTTGAATTAACATTTTTCAGGTTTTTAATATGAAAGTAAATACAAAAATATAACTTTACCAGTATCAATCACCCTTGATATATTTCAATGTTCACCCACAAAGAATTAGATTTAGATCGTCTTGAAGACGTTTTGATATTAGCATGTAATAAAAATGAAGATCTATCCATCGCAGATGAATTAATAAAGAAAGATTTCATAGAAATCATAGATGAGTTAGATAACCAAGTACGTGAGCTAATCAAGTTGCAGAATCCCACCAAGAAATTTTCAAAAGAAGAATTGAAGATTGCGGTGGAAGAATTTTTTGAAAAAATAGAACGAGCGACTTATGGTGTATGGGCTTTTTATCCCTGGAAGCAAACTATGGTCAGATTGCTTCCTGAGGAAGATTTCATAGCTGTACGAACTGTAAGAAATAAATATAAAATCACTAAAGAAGAGCAAGATAGGCTTTCTACAAAAAAAATAGGAATTATTGGGTTATCTGTAGGGCAAAGTGTAGCTATAAGTCTTGCGATGGAGCGATTGTTTGGTGAGTTGAGGATTGCAGACTTTGATACTTTGGAGTTAGGGAATATGAATAGGTTAAGGACCAGTGTTTTGAATCTAGGCTTACCCAAAGTCACATTGGTAAAAAGAGAGATAGCAGAGATTGATCCATTTATGAAAGTTACGGTGTTTTCAGAAGGTATAACAGAAGAAAATATGGGAAGCTTTTTTTCAGATGGAGGAAAGCTAGATTTGCTAATTGAAGAATGTGATAATTTGTCGATCAAAATAGAATCAAGGCGCTTAGCAAAGTCTTTGGAAGTACCTGTCATCATGGATACAAGTGATAGAGGCATGGTGGATATAGAAAGATTTGACATCGAGCCGAGTAGGCCTATTTTTCATGGAATGTTAACTGGTTTTGGAAGGGAGATAGATCTTGTAGACAAGGCCAAAGAATCATATTTAGACATGCTCATGACTATTTTGGATTTTCCGAAAATATCAAAAAGAGGTAAGGAAAGTCTTTCTGAAATAGGTAAAACAATCTCTAATTGGCCACAATTAGGGACATCTGTGATTATGGGCGGTGCTATGTGTGCCCATTATGCAAGGAAGATACTTTTAGGCGAGACAGTGGTGTCTGGACGAAATTATATTGATTTGGATCATTTCTTCACATCGAGTAATGAAAGTTAAGATTAGGGTAGTAAGAGCTGTTTCGGCTCCAGAAGATACTGAAAGATATATCGCAGGTCATTTTAAAGTATTGGAATCCTATGGGGTGACTAAAGTAACTTCAGCGGATAGGTCCTGGGTAAAAAACCCTAATGTATACCTTCTATTAGTTGAGTCAGAAGATGGGGAGCGGATTCTTGGAGGAGGTAGAGTACAATTGCGAAGTGAGGGCTTCCCTTTGCCTCTAGAGGGAGCTATTCTAGAGAAGGATGAAAGAATAGTATCTTACATGAGCAGATTTGAAGATCTCAAAGTTGCTGAATATTGTGGGCTTTGGAATTCCAAAGAAGTGTCTGGATATGGCATTGGAAGTATTTACTTGATTAGAATAGGAGTGGCGCTGACTTCATTCTTGAATTTAAAATGTTTGATGGCATTTTGCTCACCATTCACAGTAGCAAATTCTCAAGCCGTGGGATTAAGAATTATTGAAGAACTAGGTGATAAAGGGACATTTCTATACCCGAAAGAAGGTTTGATTGCGACAATCATGGAAGTGGAGGATGTAGATAGCTTAGAAAGGGCATTACCTGACGAAAAATCATTTATCACCGATCTGAGGATCAATCCCAAGCAGACAAAAATTCTTCAAAGTAAAATGGGTGAAATGGAAGTGGAGTTTGACTTGAATTTATCGGCATTATGAAGAGCTTGCCAACTATACGGGAACCTTTGATCATTGGATTAGTGATCACTTTATTTGTTTTCTTGCCTATTTATGGTTTTTTAAACCTTAACGATGATCAATTTGTCTATGAGATTGATGCTTTTGAGATATATGAAAATCCAACTTTTGAAAATGTTATCGATACTGTTTTTACACCTTCGGGTGTTTTGAACCTTGGGAATCAAAGAAAGGTATTTGTAGGTTTTGATATTTCTAGATTTAATTACCTCTCAGAGCATAGTGGGATTACAGTCATAGAAATTAGAAATCCAACTTTTCGTGAGGTAATTACTTATTTTAAAAACGAAAATAAGGAGCTTGAGGAATTAGATCGATCTGGAACAAGTCTTGGAAAAACCAATATGTTTTCCAATCCAAATCCTTTGGTTTTTTTGGAAGAAAATTCTGGCATAGATAGTTTATTTATTTCTATCGAAAGCAATGAACCCATAGTGTTTGAAGTCTCGGTAATTTCTGAAGAAGGTTTTCATTCGATGAATTACAAGAAATCCATGATTGTCAATATTTACATTGGGATCATGTTTGCATTATTTTTATATAATTTCATTCTGTTTTTCCTGATCAAAGACATTACATATTTCTTTTACTCTATTTATATTTTATTTATTGCATTGGCGCAAACTTCCTTGATGGGGTATTCCTATTACTACTTTCTAGGGATGAATGTAAAGCTTTATGAATTGAGTATTATAGGATTCTCAGCTATATCGGGAATGGCGGGGATTTCATTTATGAGGCTGTTTTTGAAGACAAAGGATTATACCCCTGTATTAGATAAGTTTTTAAAATTGAACATTATAGTCTATCTAGCTGCTTTTGTTTTTAGATTATTTGGAAGCCTTTCTTTTAGCTACAAGTTGACCGATGTGTCAGGATTGATGGTGATTGTGCTGTTTGGATTTTCTGCCACTAGGATAGCGCGAAAGGGATATCGTCCAGCTGCCTATTTTATCATAGGTTGGTTGTTTTTCTTTATAGGTTTATTGATTTTCATATTGCAATCCAATGGTATAATCAATGTAACAATGGTGGCCAACTTCCCAATGCTTTTGGGGACTGCCATGGAGGCGATTTTGCTTTCTTTGGCTTTAGCTGATAAGATTAATGTTCTGAAAAAGGAAAAAGAAGATGAGCAAATGGAAAGGCTCAGGATGTTGAAGGAAAATGAAAAGCTGATTTTGGTTCAAAATGAATCATTGGAAGCGAAAGTAAGGGCAAGAACAGAGGAGTTGGAAAACACTTTGGTGAATTTGCAGAATACCCAAACTCAACTTGTAAATCAAGAAAAGATGGCTTCACTTGGGCAGTTGACCGCAGGAATTGCTCACGAGATCAATAACCCGATAAATTTTGTAAGCTCAAATATTTCACCACTCAAGCGAGACATCAAGGACTTATTGGAAGTGGTGCAATGTTATCGTGAGTATGGAGAGGATCAGTTCAGTGATACTACAAAGAAAGAGCTCAAGGAACTAGAGGAAGACATAGAGTTAGACTATGTCTTGCAGGAAATTGATCAGCTACTCCGAGGCATGGAAGATGGAGCAAAAAGGACAGTTGAAATAGTGAAGGGGCTGAGGTTGTTTTCCAGAGTCGATGAGCAGGATGTCAAAAAAGTAGATATTCACGATGGAATCAATAGTACTTTGGTATTGCTGAACAGCTCAATGTCGGGTAAAATTAAGATCGTCAAGGATTATGGAGATATCCCGATGGTAGAATGTCTTGCTGGAAAGATCAATCAGGTGTTTATGAATATCATTACCAATGCTATCCATGCTTTGCAAGATCATATTCAGTCCAATCCAGATCCTGAGATCGTGATTGCGACGAAGAATCATCATGATTATATAAGCATTGAAATTAAAGATAATGGGCCTGGTATGCCTGATTCGGTCAAGCAGCGGATTTTTGAGCCATTTTTTACGACCAAGGCAGTTGGAAAAGGTACTGGTTTAGGCTTGTCGATAGTGTATACGATCATCGAGAATCATGGGGGTACATTAGAAGTATTGACAAAGGAAGGCCAGGGGACAAGCTTCATAATCACATTACCGATTTATCAAAATTCTATACAAAATGAGTGACAAGATTCGAGTACTATATATAGATGATGAGGATAACAACCTCAATTCATTCAAGGCTAGTTTGAGAAAGGATTTTCATATAATCACCGCATTGAATGCAGAAGAAGGACTTGCCATAGCAGAGAGGGAAGAACTTCATGTAGTGATAGCTGATCAAAGGATGCCGGGATTGACAGGAGTGGAATTTTTTGAGCAATTGATGCTGATCAATCCAGATCCTGTTAGGATTTTGCTTACTGGATACTCAGATATTGCCAGTGTAATAGATGCGATAAATAAGGGAGAAGTCTATAGATTCATAGATAAGCCATGGAACATAGAACAGATCAAAAATGCAATAAAAAATGCTTCTGAAATATATTTTACCAAAAAGGAACTAAGAGATAAAAACGAAAGGCTTCACAAGGTGCATTCAGAAATGAATCAGTTTGTTTATAGTTTGTCTCATGAGTTGAGAGGGCCTTTGATGAGTATTTCGGGAGTCTCTAAATTGGCCAAAATGGAATGCAAAGATCCTAGTATTCTCGAGTACTTTGATATGATTGATTCTGCGACTTTGAGGTTGGATGATTTCATTTATAAAATGCTCGATTTTTATAGATCAACAAAAATTGATAATAAAGTAAGCCTGATCAAGTTTGAAGAAATAATAAATCAACAATTGGTAGCCTACAAGGACAAATGGAAGCTTGAAGACGTCAATCTGATAGTGGAAATTCAACAAGAGGAAGATTTCTATTCCGATGATGCAAAAATCCGAGTAATTTTAAACAATCTTTTTAGCAATGCATATAAGTTTCAAAAAGTAGATGCAAAAGATAAGTTTATCAATTTACAAGTGACTGTGAAGGACGGTAGAGCACTCATACGTATTGAAGACAATGGAATAGGGATAGATCAGAAATATCATACAGAGGTATATAATCTTTTCCACAGAGCCACACAAAGAAATGTGGGTTCAGGTCTTGGTCTCTATATGGTGAAAGAATCTGTGATCCAAATGGGTGGTAAAATTGAACTTAATTCTGAACTTGACGAAGGTACTGTGTTTACGATAATGCTTCCATCTCTTACCTTGGAGTAGGCTCCCAAGGAGAATATGTGGAATTCTCAAAAAATCTTTTCTATTCATTATTATAACTTAAAGATTAAAAAAACAGAAAATACCTTTGCATTACTTTGATTAGATGATTAATACGAGGTAAATTGCGCCCCATTAAAAAAAATAAGAAACAAAAGCTTTTAGATATGATCAATCCTTGGCACGATGTGCAAATCGGTAAAGATGCTCCTGAATATGTTATGGGAGTGATAGAAATCCCTAAAGGAAGTAAGGGGAAATACGAACTAGATAAGAAAACAGGTATGCTGTTGTTGGATAGGGTATTGTTTTCTGCGGTTCATTATCCTGCTAATTACGGATTTATTCCTCAGACTTTTTGTGAGGATCATGATCCATTAGATATTCTGATTATTTCTCAAATCGACATACCTTCGATGACTTTGGTCAAAGCTAAGGTAATTGGGGTAATGAGAATGGTAGATGGGGGAGAAGCTGATGATAAAATCATTGCTGTAGCCGCAGATGATCAGTCTGTAAATTATATCGAAGATATCGATGAATTACCTCCACACTTGATGAAGGAAGTTCATAGATTTTTTGAGGATTATAAAAAACTTGAAAATAAGGAAGTAAAAGTGGAGGATTTCCTAGGCAAAGAAGAGGCTTTCAGGATAGTGAGAGAAAGTGTAGATCTTTACGATAAAAATTTCAGAACCAAAAGATAGTTTTAGAACCTGAATTCAATCGGATTCAGGTTTTTTTATTTGAATATGTTCAGAGTTGTATTTATACTTTTGTTTTTCTTTTCGCTGGATTGTAATTCACAGCATGATCAGAAATTGACTTGGTCAGGTTACTTAGAGACTTATTATTCGTATGATTTCAATAAACCAGATGACCACCTTAGGCCCGACTTTTTGTATAACTTCAAAAGGCACAATGAATTTTCTGTCAACTTGGCATTACTAACTGCCTCCTACCAGGATGAATATATTCGTAGCACCGTGGGTTTGATGCTGGGCAACTATGCTCAATATAATCTTGCAAGCGAGCCAGTTTGGGCACAAATGGTCTATGAAGCGTCAGTAGGCTTCAAGCTTATGGATAAGCTATGGCTTGATGTAGGGGTAATGCCTTCAGATATAGGTTTTGAGAGTGCTATTGGAGCTACTTGTTGGCACTTGAGTAGGAGTCTACTTGCCGAGAATTCTCCTTATTTTCTTACTGGAGCAAGATTGAGTTACGAAGCAAGTGATAAATTGGACTTAATGCTTTGGGCGACCAATGGATGGCAAAATATTCAGAGGGAACATAGGGTGCAGGGATTAGGATTAAGTTTTGCGGTGGATTATGCTGTTAATGAAAAGTTGAATTTGCATTATGCTAACTATTTAGGAAATCAAGATGTCAATCCCGGGGGGGAATTCCGCGTTTTTAATAACCTCTTTGGGAAATACAATTTTGGTAGTTGGGGATTTATTCTAGGGGTAGATGCAGGTTGGGAGACCACGGTGTTTTCTCAAGTCAATCAATGGAGGGGAATTACAGCATCCATAAGAAGGGAACTGAATGAAAAATGGTATGTGGCAGGCAGGGCAGAGTATTATAAAGATAGGCAAGCTGTGATTCTTGCAGAGGGGATGAAGCTAAATGGGTTCTCAGCAAACTTGGACTACCACGTAAGTTCCCAAGGTCTTATAAGATTCGAAGTAAGACAGTTTTTTGGTGAAGATGCATATTTTGCGATTCCTGGAGCCAGTTTTAGTAAAGGTAACACAGCTGTGACTACTTCCTTTTCAATTAGCTTTTAACTTTCTTCTTAGGTGATTTTTTAGCAAGATACTTGACAAACTCATCGTAATTGATATGCTCGTGATTACTCATTGTAAATGAAGACTTGTCAATAAAGGCCACGGTGATTTGTCTGAATTCCTTTTTATTCGCTATAATTTTCTCTTCTTCCCATGCTAGAATATCTTCTATATCATATAGATTTGTTTTTCCTCGTAAAGGATATTTTGTGATGATCTTCTCCTTTCCGAATGAAATAAATTTGAATCCAGCCATCATTTTAACCAATAGCATCAGTGTGACTACAGTAATGAGTGGTGCACTGATCAAATAAAACAAGAGGCCGAATGCTCTTGTGTTAGTAAACTCGTTGAGAATATAAATCAGCCCAGCTATTAATATGATCACAACAAGGCTAAGTGCGAAGTAAGTGTTTGTTTTAGGTTTACAGTGTGTCATATTTCTGCTTTAAGAATGCTTAATTTTTGCTTTGAAAATCTAACCAAATCATCAAAGAAGTCGCCAAAATGTTGGCGGAGAATTTCATGATTTTCGTCCAAAAATAAATGCGCATTTTCCATTTTTGAATCAAATCTAGTCCTCTTTGAGATTCCAGTCAATGCCCTCCTTATTCCGTCGATTTCTGAATAGGCATACAGCCAATTGTAGTGCTTCATGTATTGATAAGCTTTCAAGAAGTTGTCTGGTAAGATATCAATATATAAATCAATCACCTTGTAGACATCTTGAGCAAACTCATCAAGTTGCTGTGTATGGTAATTATTCCAATACTTACCTAAGAAATAATCGAAATACATATCAGTGATCACAGAAGAGTATCTTGCAAATTGAGGCTTGAGAAGTGCTTGTGCTTCCTTGACCACTGGATGCGTATCGGTATACCTGTCAATTTCACGGTGAAGGTGTACTCCTATCACAATTTCTTTTTCATAGATTGTTTCGATAGGTCCTCTTACAAAATCTCCAATAAAGTTTCCAATAAGTATCTTTGGTTCACCAAATGATAGGTATGCATGAGCGAGAAAATTCACAAATTGCTGAGCTTTGGGTTCGTAAAAGAACCAAATATGATTCAATTTAGTTTATGGGTTTAAATTTAATTGATTGATGGTTAATATTCAGGAGGAATTAAGCTTTTCATTAAAACTTTTGAAAGAAGAGTGGAAAGAAGACTTGCAACAGTATCGTGCCAAATTTGCCTATACATCTATATCGGATCGTAAAGAACAAGGAGTATGTTGGTATCCTGTCATAGTCAAGAAATCTAAGATCGGAATGGGGGATAGAGTTATACTGGAGCTTGACCGAACAGATTCCAATCAAGCCCATGTCTTTCAGTCAGGTAAATCTGTTTCGATTTTTTCAAACCAACCTCATCGTCAATCACAGGAATACGCTGCTCATGCTGTTGTTAATTTTGTAAAGAAAGATACCATGGTAGTTACTTTGCAGGGTGATTATCTTCCAGACTGGATTGAGGAGGGACGACTGGGGGTAGATCTTCTCTTCGATGAAGCTAGTTATAGAGAAATGGAATTTGCTCTCAAAGCAGTGCAAAAGGCAGAAAAGGGCAGGCTTGGTGAGCTAAAACAAGTGCTGCTGGGTGCCCAATTAGCGAGATTTCAAAAAGGGAAATTTCACAAGCTAAGCTACCTAAATCAAACCCAGAATGAAGCCTTGGAGCTGGTGAATAATGCTCAGGATGTAGCCATCATACATGGCCCTCCAGGTACTGGGAAGACGACCACACTTGTCGCTGCGATAGAGGATACACTACACTATGAAAAGCAAGTGATGGTCAACGCTCCAAGTAATGCTGCGGTGGATCTCTTGGTAGAGAAGTTGTGTGAGTTGAATGTCAATGTGCTGAGGATAGGACATCCTGCTCGTGTAGAAGAGAGGATTTTGGCTCAAACCTTGGATTCAAAAATTTCCCAGCATCCAAGCTATAAGGATCTTAAAAAGCTTAGGAAATCAGCTGAATCTTATAGGAGTTTGGGGCAGAAATATAAGAGAAACTTTGGCCATGAGGAGCGCATGCAGAGAAAAAGACTCTTGGAAGAAGCTAAGCGTACCAAGGAAGATGCAGAACATTTGGAGAATTATATTGTCTATGATATTTTTCAAGCGACTCAAGTGGTAGCCTGCACGATGGTAGGGGCTTCAAATCATGCGTTGAAAGGGATGAATTTCCCAGTGGTATTTATCGATGAGGCTGCTCAAGGATTGGAAGCTGCCACTTGGATTCCTATCATGAAAGCAAATAAAGTCGTGATGGCGGGAGATCACTGTCAGCTTCCTCCTACGATTAAGTCCATAGCGGCAGCAAAGGCAGGGTTAAGCGAGACATTGTTTGAGAAAGCGATCAAAAGACAGCCAGACTCCTCCAAGATGCTGACTACTCAATACAGAATGCCAAGTGCAATAATGGGTTTTTCTAGTTCATATTTTTATCATGGAAAGCTAGAAGCTGCTGACAACACGATAAGCCATCATTTTGGAGAAGATGAGCCTGTTTTGGAATTTGTAGATACTGCGGGAAGCGGCTATTTGGAGCAGCAAGAACGTAATACCATGAGTACACTCAATGCAGATGAGGCAAAATTTGCATTGGATTATCTTGAAATGATATTAAAAAGAATTGGAATAGCTACTTTAAAGCAAGAAAAAAGAAATATTGGATTGATATCCCCTTACAGGGCACAAGTGAGGAAGTTTAAAGAGTTGATTTTTGAAAGTTATGATTATCCTAATTTGAGGGCATTTGAGGATTTACTTACCATAGACTCCATAGATGGATTCCAAGGACAAGAGCGTGATGTCATCATCATCAGCTTGGTAAGGTCCAATACCAAGGGTGAGATCGGATTTCTTGCAGATGTCAGGCGAATGAATGTAGCACTCACGAGGGCAAAAAGAAAACTTGTGATCATTGGGGATAGTGCTACATTAGCTACTCATCCATTTTATGATAATTTACTTAATTACATTCAGGAGAATGGGACTTATCGAAGCATTTACGAGTTTTTGAGCTATTAAGTCAATTTTTCCTTTATCGAAAGATTGAGGTAACTTAATACATCTCCAAATGCCTCTATAGCTTTATCGTAACCCTTAGGTATTTCCCTGCTTCTAAGCTTTGCTAATAGAAATCCATAGACACCATTGATACAGATTTGAATTTCATGGCCAATGTCTTCACCATTGGCATCCATGATCATTTGAATGATGTGAGGCTTTGCATTATGGTAAATTTTGTAATAAGTAGAATCTTCTTTGAGTAGCTTCCAATGTGTCATGGCAAGTTGTTCAACATGCTTTTGGATCATGCGCAAATGACCAGTTATAGTAATGTTTTCGGCTTTCATCATTTCAGAAAGGTGTAAAAACCACTGCTCTGTTGCTGATTTTTCTTCTTCAGTAATTGGATAATGCGCAATTACATATTGCTTAATATCTGCTAAATTGAAGTCATATACCCTAATCAAATCCTCCATCTGATACATATAAATGATATATTCAGGTAAGTTTGTATTTAGTTTTTTTTCAGCAATTGCTTTCATAAAATTGAGCCTTATATTGATTGAGTTAAACAGAATGCAAAAGTAAACAAATTGGGGAGATTGAAGATTATATCAATTAGATATGAGGAATTATGAGAAGAATTTGAATATCAAATGCCAGTTTTTGAAAAACTTGAGGATAGTCACTTGATTTTCTGTTATTCCGCATAAAATTCTCTATTTTTGCGCCTTGAATGAATATGAAAAAGATAAGAAATTTCTGTATCATCGCCCATATCGATCATGGGAAGAGTACACTAGCAGATAGATTGCTACAATTTACCAACACGGTCTCTGATCGTGAGATGCAAAACCAATTGTTGGATAATATGGATTTGGAGCGTGAGAGAGGTATCACGATCAAGTCACATGCTATCCAAATGAAGTATAATTACAAGGGTGAAGAGTATACACTCAATCTGATCGATACCCCAGGTCACGTAGATTTTTCCTATGAGGTGTCTAGATCAATAGCGGCCTGTGAAGGCGCACTGCTAATCGTAGATGCTTCTCAAGGTATTGAGGCTCAGACCATATCTAACTTATACTTGGCAATTGGGCATGATTTGGAAATTATCCCGGTGTTGAATAAAATTGATCTTCCTGGAGCTGACCCTGAGGTAGTAGCAGATGAAGTTATTGAGTTGATAGGTTGTGATCGGGAAGATATTATTTTGGCATCAGGCAAAGAAGGGCTAGGAATAGAAGATATTCTCAATGCAGTAGTGGAAAAAATTCCAGCACCAGAAGGAGATCCAGACGAGCCCTTGCAGGCTATGATTTTTGACTCTGTCTACAATCCTTTCCGTGGAGTAGAGGTTATCTTCAGGATCTTTAATGGTACCATCAATAAGGGTGATAAAATCAAATTCGTAAATACTGGCAAGGAATACGATGCAGATGAAATTGGAATTTTAGGGATCAATCAAATACCTCAGCAAACAGTGGCTGCTGGAAACGTTGGGTACCTGATATCAGGTATCAAAGTAGCCAAAGAGGTAAAAGTAGGTGATACGATTACCCACATCAAGCGGCCATGCTCAAAGGCAATCCAAGGATTTGAAAATGTGAAGCCGATGGTATTTGCTGGGATTTATCCAGTAGACACTACAGAATTTGAAGAATTAAGGGCTTCTATGGAGAAACTTCAGCTAAATGACGCCTCGTTGGTATGGGAGCCAGAAACTTCTGCTGCCTTGGGTTTTGGGTTTAGATGTGGTTTTTTGGGAATGCTTCACATGGAAATCATTCAAGAGCGTCTTGAGCGTGAATTTGACATGACGGTGATCACAACAGTACCATCTGTTCAATTTAGAGCCTTGATGAATGATGATAAGTTCAATGTGATCAATGCTCCTTCAGATATGCCAGATCCTAATAAGTTCAAGCATATAGAAGAGCCTTTTGTCAAAGCCACTATCATTACTGCTTCGGATTATGTAGGTTCTGTGATTCAACTTTGCATGGAAAAACGTGGTCAAATCAAAAATCAAGTGTACCTGACTTCCGAGAGGGTAGAGTTGACCTTTGATATGCCATTGGCAGAGATTGTTTTTGACTTTTTTGATAAATTGAAGACCATCTCAAGAGGATATGCTTCTCTGGATTATGAGCTGATAGGTTTCCAACAATCTCATATGGTGAGATTAGATGTAATGCTTAACGGTGAAGTGGTAGATGCTCTGTCTGCGATTGTCCATAGAGACAAAGCTTACGAGTGGGGCAAAAGGCTGTGTGAAAAGCTCAAGGAACTTGTGCCAAGGCAGATGTTTGAGATTGCCATCCAAGCAGCTATAGGTACGAAAATCATTGCTAGAGAAACTGTGAAGGCACTTCGTAAAAACGTATTGGCTAAGTGTTATGGAGGAGATATTTCTCGTAAGCGTAAGCTTCTCGAAAAACAGAAAAAAGGGAAGAAAAGAATGCGCCAAGTAGGTAACGTTGAAGTTCCACAGGAAGCATTTATGGCTGTCTTGAAGTTGGATTAATGTATTACCAAGGCACATGAATCGATGATCAATAGCTGCTATTTCCTTGATAGACTAGTTTGCAATAAAAGTGGTAACAGGTTAATGGTAGTTTATTTGATTAAAAAAAAACATTGGTTTTTGTTCAGCGTTATTTGGAGTGACTAAGAATAGGCTGTTATTTATAAATCAATCAATTTTAAAAGTTTGGGAATTGTCCAAACTTTTACACTTTAAATCCTTCAAACTTTACAATCAATAATCTTTAAATCTTAAATTTAAAACTAAGGCATGCTTCTAATCGACGGGAAAAAGACATCTGAAGATATCAAATCAGAAATAGCAGAACAAGTTGCTAAAATCAAAAACCAAGGTGGGAAAACGCCTCATCTTGCAGCTATTTTGGTGGGAAATGATGGAGCAAGTCAAACTTATGTAAATGCCAAGGTTAAATCATGCGAGCAAGTTGGATTTGAGTCTACTCTTGTCAGGCTAGATGAATCCGTGACTGAAGCGGAACTTCTTCAGGTGGTATCTGATATCAATGAGAATCCTGAAATCGATGGTCTCATTGTTCAGCTACCTTTACCAAAGCATATTTCGGTGGAGAAAATCACCAATAAGATTAAGCCCGAGAAGGATGTAGATGGATTTACACCAGCAAACGTCGGGAGGATGACACTTGGCTGGCCTGCTTATGTAGCCGCTACGCCATATGGCATCGTAGAGCTACTGAAAAGGTACAAAGTAGAAACATCTGGAAAGCACTGTGTAGTGATAGGAAGAAGTCATATCGTCGGCTCTCCGATGAGTATATTGATGGCTAGAAATGAGTACCCGGGCAATTGTACAGTAACCTTAACCCATAGCAGGACGCAAAATCTTGCAGAAATCACCCGCTCAGCAGATATCTTGATTGTGGCGATAGGCAAGCCAGAATTTGTGACGGCGGAAATGGTTAAAGAAGGAGCTACCGTGATAGATGTAGGTATTCATAGAATTGAAGATGCTACCAGAAAATCGGGCTTTAGATTGATTGGCGATGTGAAGTTTGACGAGGTGTCAGAAAAAGTAGCAGCCATCACGCCTGTACCTGGAGGAGTAGGGCCTATGACCATTGCATCATTGTTATACAATACCCTTTTATCAGCTGAAGGTAAGGTTTACGCAAAATAATGACTTGATTATGAGGATTCAGCTTTTTTAGAGTTGAAAAATCTGATCTATGATTTGCAGGGTAGTGCAAACCTTTATATTTTTGCTCTCCCTTTACTGCGCACGTGGTGAAATTGGTAGACACGCCATCTTGAGGGGGTGGTGCCCTACGGGTGTGGAAGTTCGAATCTTCTCGTGCGCACAAAAAAAGCTCTTGACGTCATGTTAAGAGCTTTTTTGATTTATCAATGTATTTTTATTTCTTGCTTGTTTCATGTTTTACTTTTTTCCAGTCCATTTTCATACCTAATAGTGCAATGATTCCCCATGCACCGTTGATAAACACATTTGGAAAGGGAGTATCGTAAAAGTTATATGTTTCCTGAAAAGGAAGACTCAAAACAAACTTAATTGATCGGGGAGATGCTTAAATGTCTTTCTGTGAATAGGTGTCAAGCCAAGTTCTCGGATGCCTTCTCGGTGAACTTTGGTAGGGTAGCCTGCATTTTTTTCCCAGCCATATCCAGGATATTGAAGCGCATATTTTTCCATCAGTGTATCTCTGTAGACTTTGGCTAAGATAGATGCAGCTGCTATGCTCGCATACTTGCCATCTCCCTTCACAATACAGCTGTACGGGATATCCAATTCAGTTTTGAACCTATTCCCATCTATCAGAAGATGTTCTGGAGTATGGCGGAGTGTGTTAATGGCTCGGTTCATGGCCAAGAATGAAGCGTTGAGGATATTGATTTCATCAATTTCCTCAACGCTAGCTTCTGCTACTGCCCATGCAATAGCGTTCGTTTTGATCTCATCTACTAGTGATGCACGGCTTGATTTTTTGAGTTTTTTGGAGTCATTGATCAGCTCGTCAGCATAATCTTCTGGAAGTATTACCGCAGCAGCCACTACTGGCCCACATAGACAGCCCCTGCCAACCTCATCACACCCTGCTTCAAGTCTATTAGATTCTAAATAGGGGAGAAGCATTGTATGCTATGGGTTTTTCGTCTTTGGAATATTTGTAGATCATCTCAGCGACTAGTCCAGTCCATCCAGTCTGATGGGACGCACCTAATCCCCTGCCATTGTCACCATGAAAATACTCATAGAATAGGATGTAATCTTTGAAATGAGGATCCTCTTGCATTTTTCTATTATCTCCATTGAATGGCCTATTTCCATTTTCATCTCTCATGAATATTTTCATCAGACGGTAAGACAGTTCTTTGGCTATCAAGTCCATGGTCAAATAATTACCAGAACCAGTAGGATACTCTATGCTAAACTCACCCCCATAATAAAAGTCGTACCTTTTTAATGCTTCAATGATCAAGTGGTTTATAGGAAACCATATTGGTCCTCTCCAATTGGAATTTCCTCCAAACATCAAGGTGTCTGATTCACCTGGGACATAAGAAATAGTGGATATGTCTCCATTGATTTTCATCGAGTAGGGATGTTTTTGATGGAATTTGGAAAGTGATCTTATGCCATATTCGCTCAAGAATTCGTCGCTGTCGAGCATTTTTTGTAGTATGCTCTTCATACGATGTCCTCTAAGTAATGCAAAAAGCCTTCGCTTATCATGACCAGGTTGTTCCCAGCTAGTGACCAAAGAAGCAAGCTTTGGTTTTTCACGCATGAAAAATTCCATCCTCTTTTTGAACTCAGGTAAATTCTCAAACATCTCTTCGCGTATGGGTTCTACTGCAAAGAAAGGAATGATACCCACTATCGATCTTACTTTCATTACCTTAGGGTCTTGACCTTGGATATGAAAGATATCGTAAAAGAAATTGTCTTCATCATCCCAGAGGCTTATGTTTTCTCCTGAGATGTTGTTCATGGCTCCTGCGATATAAAGAAAATGTTCAAGGAACTTTGTGGCGGTATGTTGATATACTTTATTGAATTCGCATAAGTCTAAAGAGATTCTTAGTAAATTCAAAGAGAACATGGCCATCCACGAAGTAGCATCCGCTTGCTCAAGTTTCCCTTTATACAATGCTGCATGGCTTCTATCGATCAAGGAAATGTTGTCTAAGCCAAGGAATCCTCCTTCGAAGAGATTTTTTCCATCATTATCTTTTCTATTGACCCACCAAGTGAAATTCAGCATCAATTTATGCAATGCCCTTTCTAGAAATTCATAATCCCCTTTCCCTCCATTCATCTTTTTGTCAATCTGATAGACTCGTTCTACGGCATAAGCATGCACTGGAGGATTCACATCTGAAAAGTTCCATTCATAAGCTGGAATCTGACCATTAGGATGCATATACCACTCATTAAGCAAAAGGATGAGTTGGTCTTTGGCAAAGTCTGGATCTATCCGTGCTATGGGAATACAATGAAATGCTAGGTCCCAAGCTGCATACCATGGATATTCCCATTTATCTGGCATGGATATGATGTCGTAATTTTGAAGATGACGCCAATGATGATTTCTTCCAGTCTTTCTCTCTACAGGGGGGATGTACCTACCTTTGTCACCATCCAGCCAGCGCTCTACATTGTAGTAATAGAATTGCTTGCTCCACATCATTCCTGCAAATGCCTGACGTTGAATGTTTCGCAGGTCTTCATCTTGGACGTTGTGCTGAATATCATTGTAGAATTCATCAGCGTCAGCTTTTCTTGCTTTTAATATTTCCTCACAATCTACAACAGCATTATCCAATTGCTGGTGTGTCATTCTTAGTTTTACAGACATCTCACCATGGGCGGGGATTGTCAACTTATAGATGGCAGCAGCTTTGGTACCAAAATTCTCTGGGTTCAAATGCTTATCATCTCCATGAATGACGTAATCATTGATGGCATCCTTCAAGAAGCGCTTATCATTTGGGATATTGTATAGCTTTTCCCTATTGGTCTCATTATCACAGAATTTTATTTCTGGATTTCCATCAAAATTGAAAAAATAATTCCCGCTTTTAGGTGTAAAGGCCTTTATTTGAGAGGGGTTTTTTAGAGAAAACTTTGGCTTGAATGGTTCATCTCCTGTAAACCAAGTCTTTCTAAACCAGATAGTTGGCATTACCCAAATTTCAGCATCTTGATCTGATCTATTGTGAATCGTTGCTTTGGCTACTATATCCTCAGCATCGTGTTTTGCATACTCGATAAAAATGTCAAAATATTCATCATTGTCAAATATACCAGTGTCTATTAATTCAAACTCACGATCTTTTTTGTTTCTTCTTCTATTTTCGATCAGCAATCTTTCATAGGGAAATGCCTGTTGAGGATACTTATAAAGCATCTTCATGTAGCTGTGGGTAGGTGTGCTGTCCAGATAATAATATATTTCTTTTACATCTTCACCATGGTTTCCTTGATTGCCTGTAAGTCCAAAAAGTCGCTCTTTGATTTGATAATCTTTTCCGTTCCAAAACGCCCAACTTATACAGAGTTTCTGCTTATGATCGCATATACCTGCGATTCCTTCTTCTCCCCATCTATAAGCTTTGCTCTTGGCATCGTCGTGTGATACATTGTCCCATGCGGATCCATCTCTGCTATAATCTTCCCTTACAGTTCCCCACTGTCTTTCAGTTAAGTAAGGTCCCCATTTTTTCCAATGCTTTTCTTTATTCTTATCCGCCGTAAGTCTTTGTTTTTCTGTATTCATCTGTTTTTAATCCGTACTCTCAACTGGAAATTTACAATAATTTGTCCAAGTCTCCAGTATATTAAAAAATAGAATCAAAAATTCTCTATAGTTTTTTTTCGAAATCGTTTGAAAATGCCATTTTTCATTAATTCGATTTCTGATTATACGCTTTTTTGCCAGTAACTTCAATTCATTGGCTCAACAGGTTGTTAATGGTCAATATCCATAAGTATCCAATATCAATTTATATCGGAAGTTAGATAAATCGGAATTTTGTAATGATATTGGCAAAGTTCCGTATATCCATAATTCGATTTCGTGATTTCCAGCTTATAATATGTAGTGCTTAGATTTTGCAGGTTTTCAGCCAAGATTTGTTTTGATTCAGTTTTGATCTTTCATGTATGTCATGAAAGCCTCAGTGATATGGTCTTTGATACTATTTGCCCAAGGTTTCATGGGTGTGGCTGAATGCATGTGATTTACGAGAAATTTGTCGAATTTTTCAAAGTCAAATTCATGATGACTGAATCCAGCTCCGGCAGAAGTTGCGTCAAGAGCATTGCATGCTTGCTCATATTGGCCTGCCACGGGTACCATCATTACAGGCTTTGTTAAGTACATTGCTTCACAAATAGATTCAAATCCAGCTGTACTAATCAAACCTTTACACTCAGCCATTCTATTTAAAAAGAGGCGATCATCTATTTGATGAAATGTTAGATTTGGCAGTGGTTTTTCTAATTTTTCGGCCTTAGCATTATCCCAAAATGCCTCAATCCTGATTTCAGGGTTATTGCTTGCAAATCTGTACACTTCCTCACCATACCCCGCATTCACCATGTAGGTAAGTATGAAATCTCCCTTGGTTGGTTTCAGTTTGAAAAGTTCGGGTCTTAACAGTGGGGGAATGATAATTGTTTTTTTCGATTTTAAATCCGCCTTGTCGTCTACAAATGATAAGGCCAAATGTAAGTCGGCAGAAAGTGCGGTCAACTTGGTGTTAAGTATAAAAAGTATCTTTTCAAGATTTTTTGAAGGAGCAAATTGAAAGTTTGGATGGTAGATCATGTACTGATGACCAATAGCCCAAAACTTACAATTTGGTTTGAACACCAGATTAAAGATACCTGCCAGTAAGTCATAAAAGTTGATGATAAGGTCAGGACTATAGTCTTTGACGATTCGATTTAGTTTCTTTAGAGACTTATAATATGTTTTGGACTGAAATATGTTTTGGCTGATTGTTTTACCAATCAATATTTTCTTGTGGTTTTTATCAGTTACGAAATTTGGGCTTTCAAATGTATGAATAGGGCATTCTATTTTTCTTGCAAAAAAATCTGGAATTTTTCTTCGGCTACTTTTACCTATACACACTGCAACTACTTCATGATTCAGCTCATGAAGAATAGAATTCAAAGCGATGGCTTGAGTCATATGACCTCTTCCTTCACCTTGGATAATGAAAATCACTTTCATGAATTATAAAAAATGCGGTGGGTTATGATCATCTGGCAATTTATTGAAAGCGACTGTTTTGAACTCAGTATAGTCAAGTTCAGTTTTTATTTCATCTATCACTTCTTTGGATTCTTTTTGCTGACGGAAGTCGATTTCATTGTAGTATATCAATTGCCAGTTGCCTTCGAAATCCTCCGCTAATGCAGACATGGTCTCTACCCAATCTCCAGAATTGAGATATTCTATACCTTCGATCTCTCTATTTTCTGCTTTGTGAATATGTCCGCAGATGATACCATCACAACCCTTTGATTTGGCCATTTTGGCTAGTTCTTCTTCATATTGATCTATATATGATACAGCAGATTTGACTTTTCCTTTGACATATTGACTCAAAGAAAAATAAGGAAGTCCTCTTTTTCTTCTGTGATAATTCACAAGTCTATTGAGCCAAAGTAGAAAAGTATATCCCATATCACCAAGGTATGCTATCCATCGGAGATTAGTAGTAATGCTATCAAAAATATCTCCATGTGTAATGAAGTATTTTTTACCATTGGATTCATAAATCATGTCCGCAAGGATAGATAGATTTCCGATTTCTAAAGGTAAGATTTGATCTAAAAAATCATCATGATTACCTCGAAGATAATATACTTTGGTATTATCTTGCTCTATCATTTTGAGCATTCTATTGAAGAATCTCGTGTGTTTTCTTTTCCAAGAACCAGACTTTTTTAATTGCCAACCATCGATGATATCACCATTCATGATCAGGTTATCACAACTGTACTGCTTTAGAAATCTTGCTACTTCTTTAGCTTTGGATCCTTTGGTGCCGAGGTGGACATCTGAGATCACGATGGTTTTGAAGTGTGTTTTCAAGGTGTATTAGTTTTGATTGCAATATATAGCTTGTACATCAATACAAAATGATCTGAGTATTATCAAAATGAGATGTTTAGCTTGTTGAAAACCTATTGTGTGAATTTTAAGTTAAGACCTCTGTAGGTCTGAAGATATTCTTAGATTTTTGAGAGGATTCTTTGAATTAACTTTGCCAGTGATTAGTTTGATGACTTAATTTAGGGAGGAATGAAAAGGATGATTTTAGCTGTATTGGTGGCCGTCATATTTTCCTGCAATCAGGAAGACAGGGAGCCTCAATATAATATTTTGGGGTATTGGGATGTCGTAATCTTAAAATCAACCCTAGACGGACAAGTAACTGCTGGTTCAGGAACAGCCTTTACTGAAAGGTATATCTTCAATGATGATGGTACATTTATAAAATTCACCACAAGAAACAGCAAGACTGCAAATGTTTTGCCAGAACCCTTGCAAGCTTTGGGCCATTATAAGTTAGAAAAGTCAATGCAGGATGAGTATGTGTTCGAATTGGAACTTACTTTTCAGACCAATCTCATATTGTCTAATGCATGTTCTGATGTAGGGAAGGAGTTTATGAGGCTTACCAAAGATAACTTCCTTGTGCATGATCTTGATAATTCATGCGGTAACATAGTGCTTTTTTATACTAAGCAAACAAGCAAGTTTTGATCAGGCATTGAAGATCAATTTGAAAGTAGTACCTCTTCCAATTTCCGATTTGACTTGAATGTTTCCTTTATGTCTTCTCATGATTTGTTTGGAAAGACTTAGCCCGATACCTGATCCTTTCTTTTTGGTAGTAAAGAATGGTATAAAAATTTTAGAAAGGGCTTCTTCTTCAATCCCTTTTCCAGAATCTGTTACTTCTATGATGATTTTTCCCGATTCGTCTATATAAGCTCTCAATGTCAAGACTTTAATTACACTATCTTCCATTGCATGAATCCCATTGTGAATCAGGTTGATCAATACTTGTTCGATCAAATTTTGGTCCCCAAAAAGGATCAAATTTTCTGGCTCCACGCTACAATTGACCATGATTTGTTCATTCTCAAACTGATGCTGCATCAAAGTTTTGAGTTGAAGTAATAGTGGTTTTATAGGAATTGTGCTGAATTTGGGATTGGGAACGTGAGCTAGACTTCTGAAATCAGAGACAAAATTAATTAATCCTTCGCTTCGTCTTTCTATAGTTTTGATTCCCATTTGGTAATCTTCCAGGTCTTGATTGGAAGTCTTTTGATTGTGCTCTAGTTTATGTTCTATTTCAGAGTTGATGGTTGATGCTAGAGAAGATATCGGGGCTATAGAATTCATGATTTCATGTGTCAGCACCTTTACCAGATTTTGCCAAGCTTCCATTTCTTTTTCCTCCAGTTCACTTTGGATGTTTTGGAGGGACACAAGTTTGATTTTCACATCTCGCATTATCAGTTCTATTACATATACTGAGAGTTGCATGATGCCGTCAGGATGAGCGATTTTGATCAATTCGCTACCACCAGTCCTTAGGCCATGAATGGCATGATGTAGTTCTTTGTTTACACGCTCGATTTCGGAGATATATTGGATCTGCTGTATGTTCAGCATCCGTTTGGCTGCGGTGTTGAGTAGTTGGATTTTTCCATCTTCTTCAAAAGTGATTAGTCCAATGCTAAGGTGCTGAAATAAGGATCTAAAATATTGAAAATTAGCTTCTTTTTCAGCTTGATCTTCTTTTAATTTGGCTAAAATGGCATTGAATTCAATATGTAAATCATCAATTTCTGTACCATCAAATTTTACAGGGAATAAAGTGCTGTAATTATCCTGCTTGATATTATCCAAAAAGAGCCTCACTTTTTTGAATGATTTCTCGGCATAGCTGATTAGAAATATGGTTTGGGCCAAGATTATAATGATAAATAAGGAAGTGGCAAACACGCCAGATCCACTGATGATGAAGTAAGCTAAAACGAAAATGGAAATTGCCAAAAGGATAATCCTACCAGCCAACCCAACTTTATAATCCATATTTTTCCAATCTTCTGTATAGGGATGCTCTAGTCAGTCCTAATTCCTTCGCTGCTTTTGAAATATTTCCTCCGTTTTTATCAATAGCCTTTTGGATGACATTTTTTTCTACCTCGTCAAGATTGTAAGAAGCAGGACTTGATACCTTCTCATTTACTGGCTTGGAAGATAAGAAAAAGAAATCCCTGCTATCTAGTTCTTCTCCTTCTGCCATGATGATTGCTCTTTCGATGGCATGCTGAAGTTCTCGAATATTTCCTGGCCATTGATATTGCTGCAACAATTGCATTCCGGCAGGTTTGAATCCTTTGAATTCTTTTCTGTATTTCTGCCCATAGATTTTCAAGAAATGATTGGCAAGCAAAGGAATATCATCTTGCCTTTCTCTGAGCGGAGGTAGGAATATCTCTACAGTATTGATTCTATAAAGTAAGTCTTGGCGGAAAGTGTTGTCCATGACCATGTCATGCACGTGCATGTTAGTGGCACAGATCAATCTTATGTCTACCGGAATTGCTTTGTTGGTTCCTATTCTCGTTACTTCTCTCTTTTGTAATACAGTGAGTAGCTTGGACTGTAGTGGCATACTAAGGTTTCCAATTTCGTCCAAGAATAGTGTTCCATTATCTGCAATTTCAAACCTTCCTGCACGATCCTCTTTTGCATCTGTATATGCGCCTTTTTTATGGCCAAATAGCTCTGACTCAAAGAGTGATTCTGTGATTGCACCCATATCCACACCTACGAAGATATCGTCTTTCCTAAGTGACCTGTCATGTATAGCCCTTGCAATAAGTTCTTTTCCTGTTCCATTTTCGCCTAATATCAAGATATTTGCATCCGTCTGAGCTACCTTGTCGATGATGGAAAATATGTTTTTCATCGAAGCACTGGTACCAATGATGTCCGCATAAGGCTTTTTGAGATCTGACTGGAGCTGTTTTTGTTTTTTGGATAACTTGTCTACTTGGTCATAACTTTCTTTCAGCCGAGTAGCAGCTGTCAGGGTTGCAAGGAGTTTTTCATTTTGCCAAGGCTTCAAGATGAAGTCTGATGCTCCTTCTTTAAGTGCCTTTACAGCCATTTCTACATCTCCAAAGGCTGTGATGAGAATGACCACTGCTTTAGAATCAATTTCTTTGATTTGCTTCAACCAATGAAATCCCTCTTTTCCTGAAGTGGTGTCATCGGTAAAGTTCATGTCTAGAAGAATAACATCGTAGCTATTGTTGTTGACAAGGAAAGGAATTCTTCTTGGATCCTTTTCAATAGTAACTTCTTTGGCATATTTTTTAAGATGCATCTTTGCTGCAAAAAGTAAGTCTTCGTTGTCGTCTATGATAAGAATTTTTCCAAGCTGAGGAGTTTCCATATTTGAAAGTTTTTGATTTTGCATTATAACTATTCAAAATGATGCCATTAGGGAAATGATCGCTTTTAGCAGGTTAAGAAGCAATATTAATAAAATTTATGTTCAAAAACGAACGAAATATGATCGATTGTGAACGCTTTGGTAAAGGGGTGAGTCTAGAGTTTTTATCCCTGTTAAAATTGCCTACCTTTGTTTTTTATAATCAACAATAAATATACTATGTCTTTAGCAAACAAAGGAAATTCAGTAAAAGTACATTATACAGGGAAATTGAAAAGTGGAGTAGTTTTCGATTCTTCCGAAAATAGAGAACCTCTTGAATTTGTACTTGGAGATGGAAATATGATCAAAGGTTTTGATGCTGCTGTGCATGGGATGCAAGTAGGAGAGGCTAAATCTGTAACCATACCTTCTGAGGAAGCTTACGGTGGGAAGCGTGATGATATGATGGTTGATATCCCAAGAGCGGAAGTTCCAGCTGACATCAAGCCAGAAGTAGGAATGGATCTTACCCTTCAAGGACCGCAAGGTCAACCAATGCCTGTCAAAGTGGTATTCGTAGATGAGGAGAAAATCACCTTGGATGCAAATCATCCATTGGCTGGCGAAGACTTGATTTTTGACATTACGCTAGTAGAAATTGCTTAAGGATCGATCTTCTTAAATGTAAATTCATAAAAAAAGCCATTAGTAATCTAATGGTTTTTTCATGTCTTGTATGTTTCAAATCACTGAACTCTTTTTGCGGTCAAATGAAGTACCAATTGAACTAGTTGATTTCTTGAATTGAGTTACTACTTCTTTTTCCTGGAGGGATAGCATAGATACTTTTTGTGATATTGTATTTTGCATTGCCCACTTCTACTACGAAAAGTTGACTTTGAACATTGCTGAAGTCAAAAGTTTTTTTGTTTCCATCTTCTGGAAGAATTCTATCTTCGTGAATTAAATTACCCAAAGTATCAAATACCTTTATTTTCGTAACTACCAAGGGTCTTTTTTCTAATACTATTGTGAATTTTTTGATGCCTTCTGGTTTAAGCTCGAAAGGTACCATTTCTCTGTTGAGAGCGGAAGGAAAGGAGATCTCTGATTCAACTTTTGTCCTTTTCTTGAAAATTTGTCCCAAAGCATCCATAGAAGAAAGTGACAACGTCATCAATAAGACTATTGTCAAATAGTGGAATTTAGGCTTCAGGTTTAGAGGTTTGATCATGGGATTGCAAAAATGCAAAAATCAAACCATTTTGTTGCACATTATCATTGGAATTTAACAATTTTTTATAAAAATAATCGTTTTTGACTTTTTAGAAGTTTTTAGGCTTTTTGTAGATTAAAATTTCTTCAGAATTGTAGAAAATCACATTTTTTTTGCTAGTTACGACTTTGTGATTTGTAACTTCAACAGGTAGTGTATAATGTGCTTTAGTATCACTGATGAAATTATGTAAAACTAATTGATTACTTTGGTTGTATATCAGATTTTCTTTATCAAAAGAGATTCCTGTGATCTTGATATTGATTGTTTTTATCAAATTCGCTTGATTATCCAATATACTTATTCCTTCATTTTTTATATTGACAAACACCATGTTTTGATATTCTTTGACCTCTAGAACATTCAAGTCGGAATTATTTAAAATCAGATTTAATGGTTGTTGCTGTGTGATTTGGTTTCGGCGATGGTCAAATTGTTTCAAACAAAAGTCCGATTCATCATAGACCCAAATGATGTTATTGTTGCCAATTGTGGCTGCTTTCGCGAGATTTACTCCCTTGGTTTGGATGGCAATTTCACTCAGTGGGTTTAAAAATCTGTCGAAAAGCCTGTATTCTTGTAAGTCTACAGAAAAAGTGAATACATTGACAGTCCATGCCGCCTCTATGAAATCTACTCTACTTTGACGACTGGGTGAGAAATTATTTACATACACACCATCTTCATCAAACTGATATAGGTCCCCCTCCGATGTACCTATAAATATACTTTCCTGATTGTCTATGGATAAGCCAGTTATCCTTTCAAGTTTTATTGCTTTCGGCTGTCCCCAAGCTACATCTTGTGCATTTGATATTTGATGTATGCAGCTGAGAAGGAATATAAAAGTCAACAAGCGTCTAATCATCCTTCGAATTTTTTTAAGTGAAGCCCTTCTTTGTCTAGCACTGCATAAGTGAACTGAGAAACCCATTCGCCTAAGTTAATGTATCGAGAATTTTTTCCCACTGGAAGGTCAAGAGGCAAATGCCTGTGACCAAAGATGTAATAGTCAAAATCTCTACTTTTATCTATTTGCTTACAATAGGCCCATAGCCATTCTTCCTCTCCTTTAAATAGGTCCTCTTGCTTTTCCATATTGGATAAGCGGCTCTTTCCAGACCAAGCTTGTGCGATCCTAATACCTATATCAGGATGAAGCCATTTAAAAATCCATTGAAAAAAGCGGTTTGTAAATATACTTTTAAGGAATTTGTAAAACTCATCTCCAGGTCCAAGACCATCTCCATGACCTATTAGGAGTTTTTTCCCCTCCACCGTTATTTCCAAAGGGTTATGATTGATAGGAATGCTCAATTCTTGCGTGAAATAATCTTTGAACCAAAGGTCATGGTTTCCTGTAAAAAAAATTATAGGAATTCCGCTGTCTCGAAGAGAAGAGATTTTAGATATGAATTTTATAAATCCTTTAGGAATTACTTTGTCATATTCAAACCAAAAATCAAATATATCACCTACCAAAAATATCGCAGCTGCATCTTTTGAAACCTCATCAAGCCAATTTATGATTTTTTCCTCTCTTTGACGACTTTGCTCCCAATTTGGAGCGCCCAAGTGAAAATCAGATGCAAAATAGACTTTTTTGTGACCTAGCTTAATGTTCATGCCTTTTTTCTAAACATCCCAAAGATATAAAAAAGCTAATAGATATCTTTTGTGAACTTAACTCAATTCTTGTAATAGCGCAGTGTTTGTTAAAACTCGGAGAATAATTGGCTGATGACTTTTTTTTAGAAAATAGCGATGCAATAGATTTTGAAGGAAAAACAAAATATTTATATCTATAAAAAAGTTGTTCTCTAAAGCACTAGTAATCAACGTGCCCAGAGTGATTGCGTGATTAGGAGGTTGTTAGATGCGTCTATTGCTGAATTTAACACATTAACGGGTTAAGGGTTGGTTTTAAACCTGAAGACACGTTTTTTGTTTGAGGTGTTCTTCCCCTAGTTCAAGTGGATAATCATAGTTTACAATAATTTGAGTACAGTCTGAACCGGCTGATATTAAGAAGATTATATCAATTGCAAATGACAAAAAAGTATTTGTTGAAAATTTTAACAGAATAACTTTTTTATGAAATACAAATTAATGTATATTTACAACATAAAAATGCATCCAAATAATTCCTATTGAAAAAATATTGGGTCTTTAAAGTGATTTAGATTCAAATAGGCAAGCTTATTTGTTGATCGATATCTTAGCTAAACATTGGTAGTAGTTTTATTGATGTAATCTTCATTTGCCCCAGCAGTGGAAAGAGCTGAAATTGATTTGTCTTAATATTTCTAACGACAATAGAGGGCTTGCTCGCATATGACGAAGTATGAATAGATAATAAACTTGGATCATGTATATGTCCGTTTATTTCATTAAATTTAATAAACACTTGATTTGTATTTGGTTACAAGTTTTAGGTGGTCACTTAGGGAGGAGGGTTCTTGGATACATTCTTAAAATGAAAGCAAGTTTCTGTCAGCAAAGGAATAAAACGTAATTGTGAATTGTAATAATTAGCGAACTGAGTCAAGCTCGGAAAACAAGTCGTGGTTCTTAGGGAAGTTCCACATTAAAAATACCCTAACCTGTAGATTTGTTAAAGGACCATCTGTATCAGATGGTCTTTTTTTCTGTATTTTGATTTGATTAATTGAAATCGTTTATGGTGATTTTTTAGCTACTTGGGTTAAATGATTTTTCTGTATTTTCAATTTTATGTCTAAACTATTTTTTTAAACTAGTATAAGTTTCTGTAAATCAATTGAATGAATTTATTTTATCTGGTTAATTATGCTTGTAACATGTATTTTGAAATTAAATAAATGAATTTTAAATACAGAAATTTGTATATTAAATTACTTTTTATAACTTTGTTTCAAGTTAAACCAACTCTGGATTTTTGAAAATAAGAGGTGATATGAGACATAATTACAGTAGAATACAATCATTTTTTGAAGATCAGGTAGTAGCAATGCCTGATAGGATTGCCGTTATTTATAAAGAGAATTCTCTCACTTATCAGCAATTGGACAATGCTTCTGAAAAGCTTAAAAATTATTTACTTGTTCATCATGCTGAGGAGGATGTAATTGGTGTAAGTGCATTAAAACATTTACATACTATAACTTCAATTCTAGCTATTCTAAAGGCAGGAAAGACTTATGTCGTAATAGATACGCTTCATCCACTAGAAAGACTGGCCTCTGTTATTGAGATTGCAGGCGTTCATGCATGCATAGCAAGTGATGTTGAAAAGTCTCAAATGGAGGCATTAGGACTTCACTTTATCCATTTTAGTGCTCAAGATTCAGACAATCAATGTTTATCTAAAGTTTTTGAGAATGAAATTTTGGCAATTTTATTTACATCTGGATCTACAGGAGTGCCTAAAGGGGTCAGGCTAAAGCATAAGGGGCTAATCGAAATGGTAAAGTTTCGACAAACTCAAATTGGAGAAAATCGCCAAGATAATGTTTTACAATTTTGTTATCTAGGGTTTGATGGTGCTATCAAAGAGATATTTGTAGCGATTTCCTCTGGCAATACATTGCATCTGATCGATGAAGTAGATAGACTGGATTCGAAGTTTTTGTTGAATTATGTTTTGAAGCATGAAATAAACAGACTTTTCTTACCATTTGTCAGCTTACAGTACTTTGTCGATGAAATTCTTCAGTCTGAAGATTTGCCCTATTCACTTACAGAGATCACTACTGGAGGGGAGTTATTGAAGATCACTCCACAGATCAGGTCCTGTTTTGTCAAATTGCCAAACACGAAGCTTAGAAATCTTTATGGACCTACAGAAGCAAGTGTTTTTGTGACAGCTCATACTTTGGAAGGTGATGCGAATAAATGGGATGAAATCCCGCATATTGGCTATTCTGTGGCAGATTGTAGGCTCTATGTGCTAAATGAGCAGCTTCATCAGTGTGCTAATGGAGAAAGCGGAGAGCTTTATATCATGGGCAATTGCTTAGCTGAAGGCTATCAGAAAAGAGATGATTTGACAGCTGAGTTTTTTGTTTCAGTACCCAATCTTGATCCGGATTTTCAGATTGCGTATAAGTCAGGTGACATTGTAAGTAGGAATGCTGATGGATCTTTTGTGTTCAAAGGAAGGGTAGATGACCAAGTAAAGATACGTGGCAATAGGGTTGAATTGGGTGAAGTTGAGGTGAACATCAATAAATACCCTTCAGTAAAACAGGCAGTGGTCAAATTAGACATCGATTCGACGAATCAGAAGATGATTGTAGGATATGTTCAATTTGAACAAAAAGTGCAGGATCAAATTTCCAAACTTAGGACATTTTTGGAGGAAAATTTGCCAAGCTATATGATTCCTGACTTTTTTATTGAAATGGATGATTTTCCTAAAACTGCTTCTGGTAAGGTCGATAAAAAGGCTTTACCTAAGCCACTGAAAATTAGGAAAAATTTCCACTTCCCATACCTGAAGCCAAAGAGTGAAATAGAGGAAAGACTATGCCAAATATTTTCGGACATACTTCAGTTTGATGTTGTTGGTGTCCAAGATAATTTCTTTGAATTTGGGGGAAATTCATTGAAAGCACAGAAGCTTGTCGCTACGATAAGGGTTGAATTGAATTTAGAAATCCCAATAGTCAAACTATATCAATATCCTACTGTAGTAGAAATAGTTAGAAATTTTATCAGTAATAAATCAAACGAAGCGACTAAGACATTAAGCTTTAATCAAAAAAACAAGAAATCTGAAAGCCATGAGGTGGCGGTGATAGGAGTAGCAGGAAGATTTCCGAATACAGATAATGTCAAAGCCTTATGGGATTTGTTGATTAACGATAGAGAGGCGATTCAATTTTTTGAAAATTATGAGTTAGATTCTTCTCTAGATCCTGAAATTATTAAGCAGCCAAATTATGTAAAAGCTAGAGGGCTAATCAAAGAGGCAGATGAATTTGATGCTCGATTTTTTGGTTTGAATAAGATGCTTGCAGAGGCAATGGATCCTCAGCAGCGGGTTTTTCTGGAAGTTGCTTATGAGGCTTTGGAAAGTGCTGGATACAGAAGTAAGGACGCAAACTCCCAAATCGGAGTATTTGCAGGTGTAAGTTCCAATACTTACTTTCTCAATAACCTCATGCATTACCCTGAAAAGATTCAGGCTTTGGGAGATTTTCAGGTAAGCTCGCTCAACGAAAAAGATTTTGTAGCTAGTAGAGCCGCATATCATCTGAACCTTACAGGTCCAGCAGTTAGTGTCTATTCAGCTTGTTCATCTTCTTTATTGGCTATTGTGCAAGCCACTGAAAGCATTAGGTCAGGGAATTGTGAAGTAGCACTTGCAGGCGGATCGAGTGTCAAAAGTCCTATGAAAAGTGGGCACTTGTATGAAGAAGGTGCGGCCTACAGCAAAGATGGCCATTGTAAATCTTTTGATCATAATGCTCAAGGAACAGTTTTTAGTGATGGAGTTGGTGTGGTTTTGCTAAAGGATTTGAAAGCGGCAGAGCGAGATGGTGATCAAATCCTAGCAGTAATCAAGGGCGTAGGTGTAAACAATGATGGCGGAGGAAAAGGAAGCTTCAGTGCACCAAGTGTAGAAGGTCAAGCTTCCGCTATCAGAATGGCTATGAATGATGCCAATATCAGTCCAGAGCATGTGAAATTTGTAGAAGCCCATGGAACTGGAACACCTCTAGGCGATCCCATAGAAATAGAAGGTTTGAAAATTGCTTTTGGAGATACAAAGCAAAAAAATTATTGTGCCATAGGTACTATCAAGAGCAATATAGGTCATTTGAATGCAGCATCAGGTGTGTCAGGTTTCATCAAAGCTGTGCTTTCAATACAGCATAGAAAGATGGTGCCTGTTCATGGTTTTGAAAAATTAAATACCAACATTGATTTAGAAAACTCGCCATTTTTCATCAATGATAGATTGACTGCCTATGCTGAGGATGAGGTCTTGATTGCTGGAGTCAGCTCTTTTGGGGTGGGTGGTACCAATGTTCATGTAATATTATCTCAACATGAGCAAATAGAAGCATCCGATGAAGAGGAGAGTAAGAATGCGGTCTCAATGCCCTTACATATCATCAACTGGTCTGCCAAAAGCGAAAAGTCTTTAATGTCCTATGCCGCAAGACTAGCAACATATGTCTCAGATCAAGAAGATGAGGATATTGAAGGTATTGCCTCTACTTTGCAGCTTTACAGGCCTGATTATCCACTACGTAAGTTTGTTCTTGCCAAGGATAAAGTAGATTTACTAGATAAATTGCAATATTTGATTAGTGATTTCAATGTCCATAAAGAAGCCTCAAGGGAAAAAGATTTTGCATTTTTATTTACAGGACAAGGGGCTCAATACGTGGGAATGGGGTACGAATTGTATCAGTATTTTGATGCCTATCGTGAGACGATGGATCAAGGTAGAGCCTATATTGAAAGGTTTTATGGGTACGATATTTTAGAAATTATTTTCTCAGCATCACAATCTGCCGAAGCATCCCAAAGATTGAGACAAACTCAATATACTCAACCTGCCATTTTTCTTACGGAATTTGCACTAGGTAATCTCTGGATTTCTTTAGGAGTAGAGCCGCTGATTCTCTGCGGTCACAGTATTGGGGAGTATTGTGCAGCGGTGTTTGCAGGAGTAATGACATTCGAAGAAGCCTTAGGTATAGTATGTAAGAGGGGACAGTTGATAAGCCAATTGCCACAAGGTTCTATGCTTGCAGTAAGGGCTTCTGCTGCTCAAGTGAGTTCATATCTTAATTCTCATGTTTCTCTTGCAGCAGTGAATACGCCTCATGCCTGTGTACTGTCTGGAGATCAGACGGTAATCAAAGACCTGTCTTTGACATTGCAAGCGGCTGGTTTTCAGTCTAGACTTCTCCAGACTAGTCATGCTTTTCATTCATATATGATGGAGCCAGTTCTAGGGGAGTTTGAGAATGAAATATCAAAAATTACACTTAGAAGACCAAAGCTTCCAATAGTATCCAGTGTGACGGGAAGTCTTCTAAAAGACAGTGAAGCGATGAGTGCCAACTACTGGGCAAGGCAGATTGTCAATCCAGTATTGTTCTCCGATGCCCTGGTGACCATTGACCAGCAAGGCTCTTTCAACTTTCTAGAGGTGGGACCAGGCAATGTTTTAAGCAGTCTGGTTAGACAGAATCCATTATCACAAAGAGGGGAAGTGTATCATAGTATTGCTCACAACCCAAATAGTGAAATAGAACTCCAAACTTTCCTGAACACCCTAGGGAGAATTTGGGAATCGGGAAATTCCGTGAATTTCAAGCCTGTAAACAAAGTAGATAAGCTTATAAAGGATCTTCCAACCTATGCATTTGACAAACAACGCTATTGGTTAGACCCTCCTCAAAAACAACAAACTGAGCAATTATTTGCCAAAAACGAAAATTTAAATAAAGTAGAAAATTTAATTACAGCTAGGGAAATGAATACTACAAAGATTTTTTCTAAAAAAATTCAAGAAATTATACTTGATGCTACAGGTGTACAAATGCCAGACGAGAATATAACTTTCTCTGAAATGGGTCTTGATTCACTTGTTTTGACACAGCTTGGTTCGAAATTTAGAAATGAATTTGGTGTCCAGTTAAGCTTTAGACAATTAAATGAAGAGCTTCAATCAGTAGGTCAAATCTCAACATATATTGACCAAAATATATCTAATGAAAAGAAGGAGATATATTTGCCTACCTCCGGTCCTGCAGCGCATTCACCTACTTTGGATATTCCCCAGCAAGAACCGACCTCTTCCAATTTCAGTTTGCCAAATCAGGCATTTACTCCGCAACAAACATATGTAAGTAACGGTGTTCAAAATGCCATGATCAATATGATCGCCCAGCAAATGGAGTTGCTGTCTCGGCAATTGAATAGTATACAGCAGCACAATTTGAATACGACTCCTCCAGCAAATCCAAATCAGCCTGTAGTTCCTGTACCAACTAGCCAAGAGGTTCAACCAAAAGTCAATGAGACGACTGGATTCAAGCTGTCTGAAGCAGAGTCAGTGGAACTTAAGAAGCCATTTGGAGCGATTGCTAGGATTCAGAAGAAAGATGTGGAATTAAGTATGGAGCAGAAAATGTTCATTAATGCGCACGTGGAGCGATTGGTGGCGATGACAAAATCTTCAAAAGCTTATACCCAAAACCATAGGTCACATATGTCTGATCCTAGGGTGGTTACTGGATTCAAACCCGCTATCAAAGAGATGGTTTATTCTTTGGTGGTCAATCGATCACTTGGGAGCAGAATTTGGGATATCGATGGCAATGTGTATTTAGATGTTTTGAATGGATTTGGATCTATTATTTTTGGACATAGACCTGAGTTCATCAATGAAAGATTGAGGGAACAACTAGATAAAGGTTATGAGATTGGCCCACAGCATCCACTTTCTGGAGAGGTCTGTCAATTGCTCTGTGAGATGACAGGACACGACAGAGCTGCCTTGTGCAATACCGGCTCAGAAGCAGTGATGGGAGCTATGAGAATTGCCAGAACTGTTACAGATAGAAGTTTAATAGTATCTTTCAATGGTTCATATCATGGGATTTTTGATGAAGCTATCGTTAGAGGAATTCAAAACAAAAAGGTATTCCCAGCAGCGAGTGGTATTATGGAGAACTCCGTTCAGAATATGCTGGTACTTGATTATGGAACAGAGGAGTCGCTTCAGATCATTAGAGAAAGGAAAGATGAAATTGCAGCAGTTCTGGTAGAGCCTGTTCAAAGCCGTCGACCTGAGTTCAGACCTGTAGAATTCCTTCAAAAGGTAAGAGAAATAACCTCCTCATGTGGTGCTGCATTGATTTTTGATGAAGTTATCACTGGTTTTAGAATGCATTTGAAAGGTGCTCAAGGTGTATTCAAAATCAAAGCAGATATATGTACCTATGGAAAAGTAATAGGTGGAGGTCTATCTATTGGCGCAATTGCAGGTGATAAACGATTCATGGATGCCATTGATGGAGGCTTTTGGCAATATGGAGATGACTCTGTCCCTGAAGTAGGTGTAACTTATTTTGCAGGTACATTCGTCAGGCACCCTTTATCACTCGTAGCTGCCAAAGCAGCATTGGAATTTTTACAAAAAGATGGAGGCAAACTCCAGCACGTATTGACACAAAAAACCTCAGAACTTGCGGAAAGATTGAACCAATATTTGTCAAGTAAAAGCCTTCCATTTGACATTGTTCATTTTGGTTCTTTATGGAAATTCAAGCCAAGATTTGATGTCAATTATACAGAGTTAATATTCTCCTTGATGAGAGAAAAGGGTATACAGATTTATGATGGATTCCCTTGTTTCATGACTACAGCACACACGGATGAGGATATTGACTTTATAGCAAATACTTTCATAAATGCTGTAGAGGAACTATTGGCTGTGGGGTTTTTCAAAGAAAGTCTAATCATGCAAAATGCTTAACTGAAATTGTAAGGTGCTGATTTATAGTATAAAATCAGTATGAGTTCAGTTGCATCTTCAAAATCTACAAAGGGTTATAGGGTAGTAATTTTTATAGTACATTAAATATGGATACGATTAAGGAATTAACAACAAACAATAAGGTTTGCCTCACAAGTGAATCTCAGCAAGAAATTTGGCTTAGCTGTGTGATAGGTGGTGAGGATGCAAACAGAGCTTTTAATGAATCTCTTACATTAGAATTGAGAGGTTTCTTAGATTTATTGTCATTGAAAAAGTCAATTTCTGATACCATTCAGAGGCATGAGATTTTGAGAGCAGTATTTTCTGATGATGGGCATACTTATGAAATCAAAAACCATATTGAACCATTTGAGTATTTAGATTTACAGGCTTTCGAAGAATTGAAGCGTGACAAAATTCTCAAAGAACTTATCAATGAAGAGATGATGAGAAATTTTGATTTGGTAAATGGTCCACTATATCAAATCACGCTGATTCAAACTTCGCATGATGAGCTTTATGTTGTATTTACAGCTCATCATATAGTTTGTGATGGTTGGTCCTCTGGCGTTTTTCTGAGAGATGTGTCTAGACTATACAACGCCTACTTTCAAGGTGTTAACTTGCAAATGCCCTCTCCACCGAGCTATAGCATTTACAGTAAAGAAGAATCTGATTACCTTCATTCGGCTGAGTTCGCAAGAAATTTAGATTTTTGGAAAAAGGAGATCGGCTCAGATCCAATTAGTTTGAGTCTGCCTACAGATTTTGAGAGATCAGAGAATAGGACTTACAATGGGAGAAGAATTGATACTATCATAGAGCCAGTTTTGGCTGCTAAGCTAAAAGTATATGCAAAAAGTAAAGGTGTTAGCTTTTTTAATCTCATGCTTTCTTGCTTTGAATTGCTCATGGCAAAGGTTTCCAATCAAAGACAATTTTTAATTGGTCTTCCTTCAGCTGGTCAAGTGACCACAGAGCAATATGACTTGATGGGGCATTGTGTGAATCTATTACCACTTCCAGTACAGGTTGATTTGAAACTTTCTTTTGCAGACTATTTGAAAGAGAGAAGAAGAAAATTGAATGAAGCACTAGATTATCAAAGAATCACATTTGGAACTCTTTTGAAGCAAATGAGAATTGCGCGAAAGCCAAATGAAATTCCAGTAGTTCCTATTGTATTTAATGTTGATCTAGGAATGGACGATCAGATTCACTTTTATGGTCTAGACTATTCTATTCGAACCAATCCACGAAATTTTGAGAACTTTGAGCTCTTTTTGAATCTTTTTGAGACAAAAGAAAAACTAGCTCTTGAGTGGTCTTATAATCCAGATTTGTATACCGCAGATACCGTTTTGAATTGGTCTGAAGGACTAATTGGTCTGCTGAATCAAGTGCTTGATATGGATACATGCTCTATTCATCAGCTGATCATGCAAGACAAGGATCGCGTGACACTACCTTCTTCCATGGAAGCTAGTCAAGTGGAGGACTTTGTCCCCGTGGTCCAAATGGTGGAAAATGCTGTAGATAGATTTTCTAGTAAAGTAGCCGTCATATTCAAAGACAAGCCGTTGACTTACTATCAGCTCAACTCCATATCAAACAGACTTGCTCGTCAATTGAAGTCGATAGGTGTCCAAAAAGGCGATAGGATCGGAGTGGTAATGGAACGTTCAGAAAAGATGATCATTGCTATTTTCGCTATTTTAAAAGCAGGAGCAGCATATCTGCCAATTGATACGGATTATCCAATCAGTAGAATTGATTTCACTTTAAATGATGCAGAGGCAAAATTTGCTTTAATTGATAAAAGAAACCAAGAAAAATTCAAAGACCTTACCCAAACCATTATTTATGATGATGCAGCTGCTCAAAGCTTGGGTTTTGGAGATGGTAATGTGGAAGTGGAATTGACTCAAAACGACCCTGCGTACATTATTTACACATCTGGCTCGACGGGAAATCCGAAAGGAGTAATATTAGACCATGGTAATTTACACAGCTTTCTGATGAATGTCAGCGAGACACCAGGGATTGTTAGTGAAGATGTGTTTTTGGCTGTCACGTCCAATTCGTTTGATATTTCCATTTTAGAGCTTTTCTTGCCTTATGTTCATGGTGCTCAGACATTTTTATTAGATAATTATGAGAGAAGGGATCCTGAGGTAATGCTTGATATTATCCATAGGCATCAAATCACCGTAATGTTTGCGACACCATCTCATTGGAAAATGATGTTGGGCAAAGGGTGGGAGAAGAATTTCTCGTCATTAAAAGCAATCAGTGGGGGGGAACCCTTGGAAATTCACGTAGCAGATAGGTTATTGGATAGAGTGGGTTCACTTTGGAATATCTATGGGCCAACTGAAACTACAGTTTTTTCGACCATAAAAAAAATTACCACAAAAGGGGAAGCCATTTCAATTGGGAAACCGATCAAAGGAACCAACATATATATAGTGGACGATTTCGGAAACATCGTTCCAGAAGGTGAAGTCGGTGAGTTGTATATCTCTGGTCAAGGTGTAGGGCAGGGATATATCAACAGGGATGATCTAAACGCCCAAAAATTCAGCTCAGATCCATTTAAACAAAATGCTAATCTACGACTTTTCAAAACTGGAGATCTTGGGAAATATGATGCTTCAGGTGAGCTTTATTGTTTGGGTCGTAAAGATCAGCAAGTAAAGTTCAGAGGATATAGAATCGAGTTGGATGAGATATCCAATAAAATTGTCTCTATCCCAGAAATCAAGGATGCACTAGTCGATATGAAATCTATCGGAGATGAGCAGCACTTGGTTGCTTATGTCATTCCTAAGCAAATCCATAATGAAAGTGAACTAGATTCATGGAAACAAAAATGGGACAGTGTCTATGATGAAGGGCAGAGGAAGATTGATGATCAAGATGGAAAAGTAGGTGATTTGGACTATGTCATAGCACAAGTTTTGGGGAGTGACGTTAATCTGGAGAAAGAGGCCGAGGAATGGAAGCGACAATCTATTCAAAGATTGAGAAGTTTAGGTGCCAAAAAAGTAATAGAGGTCGGTTCTGGTGCGGGTCAGATAGCATTGGAATTAGCTCCTACAGTGGATTCTTATATAGCTACCGATTATGCTGTCACTGCTATAGATAACCTCAAGAAGAAGATTGAGAGTAGAGAAGATTTGAAAGGTAGACTTTATGCAGAAGTTTCTCCAGCCCATAATTTCACTTTTGCATCAGAAGCTTCGGTCGATTTAGTGATCATCCATAGTGTCGCTCAATATTTTCCAAGCTTCACTTACCTTACAGATACTATCAAAAATAGCCTGAAAACCTTGGAAGAGGGTGGCTGCTTATTCATTGGAGACATGCAGAGTGCAAGTACTTTGGAAATGTACCATGCATTTGATCAGTTGAGGAACTCGAAGCCAAGTATGTCTATGGATTCTTTTAAAGAAGTTGTGAGTAGAAGAGTGATGGTAGAAGATGAACTTACAGCTGACCCTTCATTCTTTTATCATTTGAAGGATATCTTTCCTGAGATCTCAGCTGTGGACATACAGCTGAGAGAAGGGACCCTTCTTAACGAGACTACAAAATACCATTATGACATTTGGATCTATAAAGGTGGCGGAAAACAAAATCAGAGCGTAGAGTTGACCTTAGATTGGACAAGCTTTCCTCAAGAGTCTGATACATTGGGTAGATTTTTGAAAGAACGAAAAGGTAAAACCATCTTGGTAAGAAATTTGCCAAATGAAAGAACTTTGCAAGACTTTAACTTCTACAAATTCTTAAAGCAATCTGGAAATAACTCTCTGGTAGGGGATTTTAAAGGCATCACTTTTGAGCCTGTTTCAGAACACCTTACTTTAGAAGGATATTGGTCTGTTGCAAAAGAAAATGGTTTTAGGGCTCATATAAGATTTCAAAACGATGGTACTGACAATCTGCTTGAAATTTGTTTGATCCCTGAATCTTCTACATTTGAAAAGGTATTACCTCCAGTGCCAGCAGCTATATCTTATGGAAACTACTCCGTTAGAGAGCCTTTCAAAAATCAAATGGTGATTGATTTTCAACAAGTCAGGAAGTCATTAGCAGAATCCCTCCCAAGTTTTATGATTCCATCTCATTTTATCCTGATGGATTCATTCCCGCTTTCGCAGAATGGAAAAGTAATCAAGCAAAAGCTACCATTACCCGAGGCTTCATCCTCTGAAGAGACCCTAGTTCATGAGGAAGATATGTCAACACTCGAGCAGGGAATAGCAGACATTTGGAAAGAGGCATTAGCAATTAGCAAGGTTAAGCTAAATGATAACTTCTTTGAACTGGGAGGACACTCTTTGCTAGCAGTGAAAGTAATGTCTAAGATTGATGAAAAATTAGGTGTAAAGATCTCTATATCCACATTATTCCATTACCCTACAATTGCATCATTAGCTTCAAAAATTGCAGAATCTTCTCCTGCCGATGCTTGGTCTTGTATCGTCCCGATCAAGACGACAGGACAAAGAAGACCATTGTATATAGTCCATGGTGCGGGTTTAAATGTCTTATTTTTCTATAATTTGAAAAATTACCTCCACCCTGATCAACCGATCTATGGCATACAAGCCAAAGGGCTAAATGGGACTGACGAACCCCTAGATTCCATTGAATCCATGGCCGATTATTATGTTCAAGAACTTTTGAAATTCCATCCACATGGTGACATCGAAATAGCAGGTTATTCATTTGGAGGTGTTGTGGCATTTGAGATGGCTAGAGTTCTGAAAGATGTTCACGGAATTGATATTCCAAGAGTCATCATGATAGAAGCTTACGCAGATCAATCAAGTGAGTTTCCTAATGCTTTTTCGAAACTTAGAGCAAAAGCAACAATATTTCTCAAAAAGCGGTGTTTCAATTTTAAGCTACTTTTGAAAAATCCAAACTTGTATAAAGAGCACAAGCTTCATTATTATATACTCAATATTGAAAAACTCTATAACTCTTTCATTGACAATAGAGGGGAAAGTGAAATTGATCCCTTGATTATGAGATTCAAGTACATTGAAAAGACTTTGCTTCAAGCATTAAGGAATCACAAAATCACACCAATGGATATAAACGTGACATTATTGAAATCTAAAGATCAATATCATTGGCTTCCGGATTTTGAAACATTTGGTTGGGGGGAATTTGCTTCCCAGGTAAAAGTAGCGATGATTCAAGGTGATCATCAAAAAGTATTTGAATCAGACAATATTGATGTGATGGCTAAATCATTAGAGCTTGCAATCACTGATAAAAGATAATTTACAACATTAATTACAGCGACAAGTGGGAACTTCATTGCAATGCGATTTAATTTTTGATTTTAAAAATGAATTATACGGAGGTGTTGATAGTGAAAAGGTTAGGGTATGGCAAATTCCTGCTTATCCTAATCTTACACATCAAGCTCTAGTAGATCATGCCAAATCTTGGGGTGTCATAGATTTTCTTACTTCTTATGAGCAAGAACTTGTTGGTAGGTATTATTTGGAAGAGGACAGGAATAGGAAATTGATTTCTCAAATAGCCTTGAGAGTTATTTTATCTGAATATTTGATGGTAGATCCAAAGGAGTTGGAGTTTGGGAAAAGTGAGTTTGGTAAACCTTTTATAGACTTGAAAAATCGATTACAATTTAATTTAACGCACTCTTATGATTATATCTATTTGGCTGTAGGAGAATCTATACCATTGGGAATTGATCTAGAGTATGTTTCTCCTACATTTGAATATGAGGAATTGCTTGAGCTGGTTTTTCAACCTGATGAAATTGATCAAATTCAAAATTCAAACAATCCTTTGATGACATTCTTCCAATACTGGACTAGAAAGGAGGCTTTTCTCAAAGCTGTGGGTTATGGTTTTTCTATCCATCCTCAGGCTGTTCCTGTCAATATTGGATTAAACGTTTTCGGCTTAACTAGAGATCTTGGCTTTAAACATTGGAGAAGCAAGACTTTTGAAGTAGTCCCAGATTATATATTAAGTATTGCTTTGGCAAGTGATTCGAGCTTTTCTTTACATTTTGAAGAGTGGGATTTTTTCAAAGAAGTTCCTTTAATCCTAAAATGAATTGCTGACGAAATGTCAATGATCAGTTTTTACAAATGAATGAGAAAAGATTTTTTGTGGACAAATAGATATTCGACTTTTGATACATCTGCTCAAAACTTCAATATGACATCTGTAGTATGATTTTTTGTGAGTAGTTCCAAAAAAAGAGAGGAAGATATCGAAAGGGGAAATCGGAATTGGGTGTGCTGTGAGTTATAGCTAGTTTCCCAATTTCTTCATAAAAAAACTGAGGGATTTTATGTTTATATACAAACTTTTTTGAATTGGTTGATAATACCCTAATTACTATTTTTTGATTAATGAAAATAATAAAATGTATTTTGAATACAAAAATTTGTTTTTTAAAATCATTGTATTAATTTTATGTCGTTGATAAAATAGTTTGTAATCACGATCATTACTATAGCAAATTTATGAAAGTAGTCAATGTAGTTTTGTCAGGAGGAGTTGGTAGTAGGCTATGGCCACTCTCAAGAAAATCCAAACCAAAACAATACCTCCCGCTTTTTGATGGTAGGTCATTGTTTGAATTGTCCATAGAAAGAAACATTACTTACTGCGATGAGATTTGTATTGTGGGAGGGATAGATAACTATCAGTTGTCCAGAGAGATCATGCAGAAAATGAAGGTGAAAAGGTACACTGAATTGGTGGAAGCATGTCCACGAAATACAGCAGCTGCCATTGCCTTTGCAGCTTTTGCTGCAGATCCAGATGATGTGCTTCTGATTACACCTTCTGATCATTTGATCCAAGTAGATGAAGATTACAGAGATGCTGTGCTTCAGGCTATTCAAATGGCTTCTGATGGGCATATTGTGACATTTGGGTTGAAACCCAAGCATGCTGAAACAGGATTTGGATATATAGAACATGATGGTAATGAGGTGATTTCATTTAGAGAAAAACCTTCTGAAGACTTGGCTCAAATCTTTCTAGAATCGGGAAAGTTTCTTTGGAACAGTGGTATGTTTTGTTTCAAAGCAAGTGTATTCTTAGAAGAACTAGAGAAATATGAACCTGTTGTTTATGAAAAGAGCAAGAGAGTGTTTTTTAAAAGAAACGGGATTTATATGAATGATTTGATGTCCAGAGAAATCCCTTCCATTAGTGTAGATTATGCAGTAATGGAGCGAACTGAAAAAATCAAGGTGATTCCATCCTACTTTAGTTGGTCAGACATGGGGAGTTTTCAAGCAATATTTGACGCCGCACCTGCCGATGATCAAAGAAAGATCAATACCAATATGGTCTTGAATTCAAGCAAGCTAGTAGAATTTGTTGGTGTAGAAAATGTGATTTTGGTAGAGACTGATGATGCCATTTTAGTTCTTCATAAAGAAAAAGCTCAAGATGTAAAAAAGGTTTATGAAAGATTGGAACTGGAAAATCCTAAATATTTAAGGTAGAAATGATAAATAAAGAAACAAAGATATATGTAGCAGGTCATCGAGGCATGGTTGGGTCTGCTATTGTAAATCACTTGAAGGAATTGGGCTATCAGCAAATTGTAACCCGAAGAAGTGGAGAACTTGATCTTAGAAATCAACTCGAAGTTGAGTATTTCTTTTCTCAAGAGAAGCCTAAAGTAGTGATAGATGCGGCGGCTAGAGTAGGGGGGATTTTGGCAAATAGAGACTATCCTTATCAATTTTTGATGGATAACTTGAAAATTCAAAACAATCTCATGGAGTTTTCTTTACTCAATGACTGTGAAAAATTCATTTTTTTGGGTAGTTCATGCATATATCCAAAGTTTTCACCTCAACCGATCAAAGAGGAGTATTTGCTAACTTCAGAGCTTGAACCTACAAACGAAGCATATGCCCTAGCAAAAATCTCTGGTGTAAAAACCTGTGAATATATCAGGAAGCAGTTTGGGAAAGATTATAGCAGCTTGATGCCAACTAATCTTTATGGTCCTAGAGATAATTTTGATCTAGAAACGTCCCATGTTTTGCCTGCCATGATCACAAAGTTTCATGAGGCTATGATCCAAGGGAATCTTCCTGTCATTCTTTGGGGAACAGGTTCTCCCATGAGAGAGTTTTTACATGTGGACGACTTGGCTTCTGCGGTAATATTTGCACTTGAAAATCAATTACCAGACAATCTCTACAATGTAGGTACTGGCGAAGATATCACTATCAAAGATTTAGCACTGCTCATACAACAAATTGTCGGTCATAGAGGAGAGATTATTTGGGATGACAGCAAGCCAGATGGTACACCAAGGAAATTGCTTGATGTTTCCAAGCTTAAATCTCTTGGCTGGGAAGCAAAAACTAGTCTTAAAAAAGGTATTATCGAAACGTATGAATGGTACCTAGAGAATTCTTACAATCTTAAAAAAGTTAAAATTAGCTAACCTATTTCGTGTAGATATAATCATGGAAAATTCACAAAACAAAAGGAAAGTAGCATTGATCACTGGAGTGACTGGTCAAGATGGGGCATATTTATCTGAACTATTGCTTTCAAAGGGCTATATGGTTCATGGGATAAAGAGACGTACTTCATTATTCAATACCGACAGAATAGATCACTTGTACCAAGACCCTCATTCAGAAAATAGTAATTTCAAATTGCATTTTGGTGACATGACAGACTCAATGAATTTGACCAAAATCATCCAAGAAACTCAACCTGATGAGATTTACAATTTGGCAGCAATGAGCCATGTCAAGGTGAGTTTTGACATTCCTGAATATACTGCGAATGCAGATGGTATTGGTACATTGAGAATATTAGAAGCAGTGAGGTTATTGGGCTTGGAAAAGAAAACCAAAATCTATCAAGCTTCGACTTCTGAGCTGTATGGATTGGTACAAGCTGTGCCGCAGTCTGAGACTACGCCTTTTTACCCAAGATCTCCATATGCAGTAGCCAAAATGTATGCATACTGGATTACAGTGAATTATAGAGAGGCTTATGATATGTATGCATGCAATGGTATACTTTTCAATCACGAATCTCCTCTCAGAGGTGAAACATTCGTTACTAGAAAAATTACACGTGCCGTTTCCAAAATAGCATTAGGTCTTCAAGATATCTTATATATGGGTAATCTCGATGCTAAAAGGGACTGGGGGCATGCCAAGGATTATGTAGAGGCAATGTATTTGATTTTGCAACAAGACAAGCCTTCAGATTACGTAATTGCAACAGGTGTAACAACTAAAGTAAGAGATTTTATTTCTCTGGCTTTCGCTGAGGTTGGTTTCAATCTTAGGTTTGAAGGTGAGGGTGTTGATGAAGTTGGGATTTTGGATTCAATTGATTACGAAAAATTAGCCCATAATGTAGAGCTTGTAGAGCATAAAGTTCAATTAGGGGATGTTCTTGTAAGGGTAGATCCTGCCTACTTTAGACCTACTGAAGTTGACTTATTAATTGGAGATCCTTCTAAATCCAATAATCAATTGGGTTGGTATCCAAAGTATGATTTGAAGTCCTTGGTAAGTGAAATGGTACTTGCTGATGTGGCACTATTTAGAAAAGATTTAGATCTAATCAAGTCTGGTCACCATATCTTGATGCAACAAGAGTAGTAGTGAATTAATTTAGATGTAGTTTAATTTGAGATTTAGCCTAGAATTTGTTTATTCTAGGCTATTTTTTTGGCTGATTTTCCGATTCTCTTTTTATACCTTAAGGGTTATATAGAAAGGGTACCAATATTTGATTTCAGCCAATATCGGTATTAACTTTTTCTTTCTCAGTATAGGGGAGACCTGCATGATGCTGACAGGTTGCTGTTGATACTTGAACCTTACAATCTATCTAGATGATGTGTACTGGCGTCTTTGCAAATAGATGGACATAAAAAAACCTCTAAAGCAAGGTGAAAGACATAATTCTGACACGTTGCTTTAGAGGTTTTATATTGAATTTATGAAATCCTAAAACAATGCAAATGAAACACCAAAATTGATTTGATTTGCTTCAGTTCCAAATGGACCCTTATCCTTTTGGAAGACTTGATTCAAACCGTAATATCCCCAAATATTGAAGCCAGGGAATCCTAATCTAGTGTGTACCCCATACCTAATTGGTGCAAATCCGTAGTTTTGACGATCTTTAATTTTTCTCTCCAAGCCATTCGCATCTTCAAATGCTACTTTGGTATGAGCATTCATAAGAAATCCCACCTTTCCACCTACAGCTACCCTCATGCTCTTTTTATAATTAGATTTATTAAAGTGGTATCGGATTTCAAGTGGGATGTCAATATAATTTACCGCCACTACATTGGTGTTGACCTGTATGTCGTTTCCATATACATCTCGAATCGCTTGAAGCCTGCTGGATGATGTACCTACAGCTGGATTATTGAATAATGTTCTACCTTCTGTAAAAGCAAGCTTGTCCGTTCCGATTCCAATTCCCGGATTGAAGGTGAACCCAGACCCTTCACCAAATAAATTGAAAGGGTGTTGATAATATGCATTGAATGTCCTCGAAGGGAAAAATCTTGTTTGCAGATCGTCTGGTTTGTTATTTAAAGTATTGAAACCAAAGTCTAAGAATAAATCACCTTTGATATCTGGTCTACCTCCTATGGGAGTTCGCTCTCTCTCTTGAGCAAAAGTGTTGAATGTCAGCAATCCTACAATGAATAATAGTGTTAGTCTTTTCATGAAAGCATTTATTGGATTTTAATCAAGGGGCTAAATTATAAAAACATACTTGATTTACGCTCCTTTTTATCTTAATAATTCTTAATCTGATTATATGCTTTTTTACCAGCAACTTCAATTCATTGGCTCAACAGGTTGTTAATGGTCAATATCCATAAGTATCCAATATCAATTTATATCGGAAGTTAGATAAATCGGAATTTTGTAATGTTATTGGCAAGGTTCCGTATATCTATAATTCTTAATTGATTACATGTTTTGATCAAGTAAATTTTAAAATCCTTAGCAATGAAGTTTGTAAATATGAAAATCATATCTACCTTTGCATTCCAATATTGGCCTCGTAGCTCAACTGAATAGAGCACCTGATTACGGCTCAGGAGGTTTCAGGTTTGAATCCTGACGAGGTCACTTTAACATTGCCGATAAAGATTGGCTTCGAGTACTTCCCACAAGCTTTAAGGATAGTTAATTCACGTACAAAAAATATTCACCCTTTGTACAAAGACATTAATATTACTTTAGGTTGCCAAATTCTTGGATCAACCAAGCCTCAAAAGAACTTCAGAAATTATTTCCATCACACATTATTTTATGATTAAAAATCATGGATATATGTATCATTATGATTGCTATGCATGGCATGGTAATCTATAGTAATGTGGAAAAATCTTTGTTTGGAATCAATGAAAAGTGGGTATTGAAATTATTGTTCTGAAAATCAATAGGAAGAGGTAAAAAGTGAAATTCTTTCTAAATGAGATTAGGAACTTTAAAAAAACTGTCGCACCTTTGCAATCCCAAACGAGGGAATAGGTTTTGAAATAATCAAAATAACAGATAAAAAATAATGGATTAAAAGATTTTAAAGAAATAAAATTTTTTAAAAAATTGTTTTTGGAAATGAAAATTTCTTCCTTACCTTTGCAAACCCAACGAGAGAGTAGGGTATTAAAGATCGCAGAAAAGCTGTAGATATCAAGGGGATACGTTGAGTATTCCATAAGTTCATTGAAGTATTGTAAGACTAGAATAGATTAGCAAGAATATATTTTGTTGATCAATAAATTTTAAACAT
>NZ_JAKZGR010000022.1 GCF_022549675.1 Belliella kenyensis
CAGATGGAGCACCAGGATTTGTGAGAGGTATAAGGATTACTTCATACCCTACAGGTGTAGCTAGTATTGTGATCAATGGTGTAAGCTACTCCTCTGGAGTTGATTCAGACATTGCGTCTCTGATAGCCATGGAAATTCCTACCGATGAGTTTGGCAATCCTACGGTCTCGATCAGTGTTGATCCTACAGAAGATGGTGCTACAACTGTAGTGATACCTTTTGTGGCAATAGATAATCTAGGATACGAAAGTTTAAATACTGGAGAAGCTATTCTTAACCTTAATTTGGCATTGGAGATCATAGCCAATGACGATGATTTTGGTGTTCATCCAGTTGATTTCGGTGGAGAGTTGGGAAATATCCTTGCTAATGATCTTCTCAATGGAGCTTCAGTGGATATATCTCTTGTAGACTTTGAGGTCTTTGATTTGGGTGGGCTTCAGGGCTTGGTGATAAATGCTGATGGTACATTGTCATTGATACCAAGTCTTAATCCAGCAGGCACATATATTTTAGAATACAGAATTTGTGAGATTGCTAACCCGACTAACTGTGACACAGCAATTATTACGCTTGTGTTGGAGTCTCTAAGGGTTGATCTGTCTATAGCGAAGACATCGAATGAAGTAGAAATTTGGGAAGGTGATGAGTTTGAATACCAGATCAGAGTCAGCAACATTGGAGGAACTGATGCCACGGAGGTTGTCATCGAAGATGTACTTCCAAATGGAGTAAGCTTCCAAGGCCAATCCTTCACAAGCTCAGTACAGGGACTTCAGGTGAACTTCAGTGCACAAGGTGGCAGGTTAACATGGAGTGTACCATTTATGCCAGCAGATGCAGTAATCGATATTACGGTAAGAGTTAGTGCAGATGCCTTGAATGGAACTTCACCACTTACCATCACGAATGTGGTGACTGTGAGAAGTTCCGAAGAAGATGTGAACCCAGGTAACAATACAGATACAGATGTGAATACGGTAAGACCGTTCTTCATACCAAATGTGATCACGCCTGACGGTGATAGACGTAACGATACATTTGAGATCAAGGGTATCAACAAGTTTGTGAGCAATGAAATCGTCATTTTCAACAGATATGGTGATCATGTCTATGAGGCTAGCAATTATCGAAATGATTGGGGTGCCGATAAACTACCTGCTGGAACATATTACTACGTGTTCAAAGCCAAGGATAGAGCAGGGAGAGAGCACGTCTTCAAAGGATGGATCCAAGTGATGAAGGATTAATGATAGTTAAAAGCATCAAAAAGTTGCTGGGTAAATAAAAATCAACCAAGCTTGCTAGTGTAGATCACACGAGTAGGCTTGGTTTTTCTTTCTATAAGAACCAAGTATCAAATTCATCCTTCAATCCTCATCCTTCTAAAACCCCTAGCCCCAAAAAGGCAAACTGATTGTAGAAATGAAAACAATAATTATAAAAAATAGCTCCGTAAGATCTACTTGTAAATGCCAAGCTCAATAATACCTATCCACTAATCAAACCGCATAAAATTCGAAGGCTACTCATAAGGATCTAAAAATCAATGGGGTAATATTATTCTACAACAGAATACGCCTAGGAAGCAAAAGATTGATAGCTTTAAATCAACCATATATTCCGATAATCGATTGAATTATCAAATAAGAGATCTTGCTTCTACAAAATTCAAAATATAGATGTAGGTTGACGTTTAATAAATCGAACTCAGGTTATTAAGTACAAAGTGCCAAGTGTAATCTACAATCTACAATAGTCTCAACTTCTAAAAAGCCTCTCCAATAAATAAATAAAATCCTGATCCTTCTGCGGTAAGTGCGTAGTCAATTCTAGTGTAAATGTCTTTTTTTGGAAAAAGCAAGAATCTTAATCCACCACCAGCTGACCACACGATATGGTTTAGACTAAGATTGGTAAAATCTGGAAAAACTGTCCCTAAGCCTCCGAATACAGCAGCACCTATTCTGTTGGAAAATCCAAGTGGAAGGGGTAAAAAGCGCATTTCTACTTGTGAGGCAATTTGATTTTTGTCCCGAAACCTTCCTAAATAGTATCCTCTCATCATAGATTCTCCACCTAGCAAAGCAAGTTGATTAAATGGAACATCACCAGTGTTAAATTGAGCTAGTAACTGAGCAGCAAAAACGTTGTGCTGACCTACTGGCCTAAAAATTCTTGTGTCTGAAATAATTGTATTGAAACCAAAGGAGCTGACTGCTGGTGAATAGCGCAAATAGGCTAATTCTGAGAAAAATCCATCTCTTACATTGAGTACGTTGTGTCGATTGTCATATACGATCCCTGCACCAATGCCAAAATTAGTGGAACCACCACTTCCTAGGGGTAATTCGTAATTTGGGGCATTTGCTGTAGTTTTAAAATCCACTGCAGCTAACTTTTGAAAGTCAAACTCTACGCCTGCAAAGAGGTTTTTTGCTAATTTTCTCAAGACCCGCTCTTTTATCAAAACCTGATTGGCATCTACAAGTGCTAAATAATCAGGAGATGTACCCATACCAATTCCATAATATTTTAGTGGAAAGCTTTGAGCCCTTATATTCCCTAAAAAGAACCAGTTATTTTTGTCAGTATATATGGCGTGGTCTAATAAAAGTCCATATTGATTTTCCAAAGTAGCAAAAGTAAACCCATTGATTTCACTTAATCTATTGGTTGTATCTCTTTTGGTATAATAAACATACAACGTAGAAAATCCAATTTCCCAACTTGTCTCTGGAGTATAGGCTAAAGTTGGATATACTAAAAATTGTGGCTGACTAATTTCAGAAGTATCATTCAAGACCTTGTTCAGATACCTTTTTACAAATGACTGTCCATAGCCAAGTTGGCAAACTGATATCAAGAAGACTATTGATAGGATTTTTTTCATTGGAGAAAAAGAATAGATGAATTCGCCTTACAATGTAAGTAATGGACTTGTGTTCTACGTTGCCTGAGCATTTTTAATTTTTACTTTAAAAAAATTTCATTGATTGAAAACTTTGCAAGAGCATATTGAAATATCTGAAAATCAATGACTAATGCTATTTAAATCTTACTATTTTACCATGTGATTTTGAAGTCATTTTTTCAGGAATAGAAGCTGTAATTTCTTTATAGAGTAATTCGACAAGTTTTTGTTTCAAAAAGCTTCTTGTTAAAACAATACTCACTTCTCTAGTCGGTTCTTCTACAGCAAATGCTCTTAGCCTAGATTTTTCCTTATCACTCATGGACAATGTGGCTAATTCCGGGAGTAGCGTAACTCCTTTGTATTCATTTACCATGTTTTTCAAGCCTTCCAATGATCCACTTTCATAATGAAAATTCATTTTTTGGAATTTATCTTGATTACATAAGTTAAGTACTTGATCCCTGAAACAATGGCCTTGCTGTAAAACCCATAAATCTGTCGTGTCCAAATCTTCAATGCTTATTTTTTCTTTTGACAACAAGGGATGATTTTCTGAAAGATATGCATAAAATTTTTCGTAAAACATGGGCTTTTCTACAATGCCGTTTTCTTCTATGGGGGTGACAATGATTCCTAGGTCTATTTCATCATTCTTTAGTTTTCTAATCACTTCCTCTGTCACCATCTCTTCCACTTGAAGTTGGACTTTGGGGTATTTTTCTATAAACTTTTTGATAAATCTGTGCAAAAGATATGGAGCTAGCGTAGGGATTATTCCTAGTTTAATCACTCCACTGATATCACCCTTAAGTTGAGCTACGAGCTCAAATATCCCTTTGCTATGTGATACCACTTTTTTGGCTTGAGCAATGATTTGAGCGCCAGTTTCGGTCGGTATGACAGGCATTTTTGACCTATCAAATATGATCACATTAAGCTCTTTTTCTAGTTTACTGACCTGAGCACTGAGGGTTGGCTGGGTCACAAAGCAAGACTCTGCTGCATGGCCAAAATGTCTATGTTTGTCTACTGCGAGAATGTATTCCAATTGTTGGATCGTCATTGCACTTGATACGGATTTATTTGATTACTGCTTAGGTGCTCTTTACTCATCAGCTTGGTAGATTTGGAAAGTCAAGCTATAGAGAGGTTTTTAGTCCACTGTGATTTCAAGTTACAAATATAAAAATCTTTTTGCTTTATTTAGATTTGATTTAAATAATGATTAATTTTGCCCTCATTAAAATCAAATGCACAATAATAGAAGTTAACTTAACTCAACTAAAGTTTATAGTAAGTTTCTATTAAGAAATGGATGAAAATTAATTACGCTTTCTATTATTCCTATAGTTTAAAAAAATCAATCATATGAACAACATATTTAATTTTGTGATTTTTGGTTTTGCAATCTGCATTTTATTCTCATGTGGTGAGTCCTCCCAAGAAGAAGTGGTCAATGTCTACACTCATAGGCACTATGAAGCAGATCAGCAGCTATTTGATCAATTTACTGAAAAAACAGGAATCAAAGTAAATGTAGTAAGTGCAAGTGCGGATGAATTGATTCAAAAACTAGAATTAGAAGGGCCAAATTCTCCAGCCGATGTCTTGATTACTGTGGATGCTGGCCGACTACATAGAGCTGTGGATAAGGATTTGGTTCAAGCTGTGGAATCTGAAGTGTTAGATAAAAATATCCCAGCAAAGTTCAGAGAGCCAAACAACAAATGGTTTGGTTTGACTTTTAGAGCTAGAATTTTAGCCTACAGTAAGGAAAGAGTAGATCCTAGTGAATTATCTACTTATGAAGCTTTGACAGAAGAGGCTTGGAAAGGAAGAGTATTGACAAGATCATCAGAAAATATATACAACCAATCTTTATTAGCATCCATCATAGCTCACAAGGGCGAAGGAGACGCTGAAGAGTGGGCTAAAAAATTGCTAGCCAACATGGCCAGAGATCCCAAAGGCAGTGATAGAGATCAAGTGAAGGCCGTAGCCGCAGGGGAAGGAGATGTAGCTATAGTCAATACCTACTACATCGGTATCATGCTCAATGATGCCAATGAAGAAGAAAGAAAAGCTGCAGAAAAAGTTGCATTATTTTTCCCAAATCAAGAAGATAGAGGCACACATATCAATATATCTGGAGCGGCAGTTACAAAATTTGCTCCTCACAAAGAGAATGCGATTAAGCTCATTGAGTTTTTGTCAGAGGTAGATTCTCAAAATTTTCTTGCTAGTATCAACTTTGAATATCCTGTAAACCCTTCAGCAACCTACTCTGATTTATTAAAGGCATGGGGTGACTTCAAAGCAGATGAAATCAATTTAGCAGAATTAGGAAATCATAATAGCAAAGCTGTTGTGATTTTTGATCGAGTAGGTTGGAAATAAGAAGGAGTTTTGGATTTAGTAAAACGGAAATTTTATTGGTGGAATAAGTGGATAGGTTATGCGCTCCTAATTTTGGTGATCGTTGCTACACCTATTTTCACCATTCTATTCAAGTTATTTGCAAGTCCAGGTGAGAGTTGGTCTCATATTACCAACAACCTACTCATCGGATACTTTCAAAATACCTTGCTGCTACTTTTTGGGGTAGCAGCAATGACTTTTTTATTAGGAGTCAGTACAGCTTGGTTGGTATCAAACTATGAATTCCCTGGGAGAAAATACTTTGAGTGGTTACTGATTTTACCCTTAGGATTTCCAGGCTATATCATGGCTTATACCTATGTAGGAATCCTGGATTATACTGGTCCGATCCAAACCTTTTTTAGAAATACCTTAGAGATTACGTTTAAAGGAAGTTTAGTAGATATCATGAATCTTCCTGGGGCAATTTTTATTCTATCGATTACACTATTTCCCTATGTATTTTTGATATCAAGATCTTCATTTTTGCAGCAATCCAAGACCATGCAAGAGGCTTCTTTTCTGCTAGGTGCAAATAGGAGTAAGACTTTTTTTAAGATTGCACTACCTATGGCACGGCCAGCTATAGTGGCAGGGATTGCTTTAGCCTCCATGGAAGTTTTGAATGATTATGGTACAGTGAAGTATTTTGGAGTCAATACCTTCACGACGGGGATATTCCGTGCTTGGTTTTCCATGGGAGATGCAACTACAGCCATTTACCTTGCAGCAATCTTGATGGTATTTGTGTTTTTGTTGCTTTATCTTGAGTCAGTGCAGCGAGGAAATAGGAGGTATTCTAATGTGAATGGCTTAAGTAAGCCTACAGCGAGGATTAAAGTCTCATTAGCAAAGCAATACTTCTACACTTTACTTTGCACTTTTATTTTCATGATTAGCTTCTTGTTTCCCTTCCTTCAGTTGTTAAGCTGGGTTTGGTTGACCTATGATAAAGTAGTGGATGCTCAGTTCTTACTTTTGATTTACAGAAGTTTTGGTTTGGCAGCCGTTGCGGGATTGGCAGTTGTGTTTTTGTCTGTGGTTTTATTGTATGCATTGAGATTGAGTCCTTTCAAATGGGTAAAAAGTGTCACAAAAGTAGCAACCTTGGGCTACGCCATTCCTGGTGCTGTGATTGCAGTAGGGGTAATGATTCCTTTATTGGCATTTGATAAGTGGGTATACGACACCCTGCTGACTGCCCGTGTAGCCGGTCTTTTCCTTTCAGGGACATTATTTGCACTGCTATTTGCTTATATTGTACGATTCATGGCAGTAGGCTATAATCCCGTCGAAGCAGGCTTTCAAAAAATCGGTATCCATGTCAATGAGGCAAGTAGGCTCTTAGGTGCCAGAAGCACAAAGACACTTCGGAAAATAGACCTTCCTTTGATTAGAAACACATTATTGTCAGGTGTGCTTTTGGTATTCGTCGATGTTTTGAAAGAACTGCCATTGACCTTGATACTTCGCCCTTTCAATTATCAAACCTTAGCAACAAAAGCATTTGATATGGCAACCAATGAGATGATAGCAGAATCTGCAAACGCAGCACTGATAATCATACTGACTGGAATCATACCGATCATATTTCTCAATAGAATGATCAGGAAAAGAGATTTGTAATTAGAAAATATACTTCTTAGGATGCAGATTCTAACTTTAAAAGAAATCAACAAAAAATACGATCAAGCAAAGGATTTTGCTGTCAATAAAGTATCATTTTCTGTCAACGAGGGGGAAATATTGGCATTAGTTGGCGAAAGTGGTTCTGGTAAAACCACCTTGCTAAGACTCATTGCTGGGCTCGAGCATCCTGATCAAGGCACCATTGCGCTTAGTGGTCAGGTGATTGTAGAGGGAAGAAAGTCTGTGCCTTCTCATGAACGGAAGGTAGGGATGGTTTTTCAGGATTATGCGCTTTTCCCTCATTTGACGATTTTGGAAAATATCCTTTATGGCATTTCTAAACCGAGGAAAGAAGCTGATATCATTGCCAAAGAGACTTTAAAGTTGGTAGGGTTGACAGAAGATTATGGGAAATATCCCCATCAACTCTCTGGGGGTCAGCAGCAGAGAGTAGCGCTTGCGCGTGCTATAGCACCCAATCCAAGGATCTTACTTATGGATGAACCTTTTAGTAATTTGGATGCCTTGCTTAAAGATCAAGTGAGAGAGGAAATCAGACAAATCATCAAGATGACAGGAATCACTGCCATTTTTGTAACACATGATACAAAAGACGCACTGTCCACTGCCGATAGGATTGCCATCCTACACAAGGGGTATTTGCAACAGATTGATGTGCCTAAGAATCTATATGAGAGTCCTGTCAATCCATATGTTGCTAATTTTTTTGGTAAAAGAAATGAACTTATTGCTAATCCAAGTGAGGAGGGATTTTATACAAGTTTTGGATTTATAGCTGATCCTGATGCGAAGAAATACAAATCTAAGGTCAGGTTAATGTTCAGGCCAGAGCATGCTGAAGTGGTACAGCGGGAAGGGCAGCAATTGACAGGAAATATTGTCAAAGTTTCTTATTTTGGAAGCCATCAGCTGGTGAAGATCTCAGATGAACAGGGTTACAGTGTATCGATCAGAACCAATCCAGGAAGGGTATTTGATAATATGAGCAATGCCTTCTTTTACTTATGGAAATATGATGTCGAGGAAGCTTTCTAAAGTAATTTGAAACTTGTCTCTTATTTCACGACAAGTAGTCATAAGGAGTGAGACTCAGTGAGGAAATAAAAACAAAAGCTAGTCCAAAGGGCTAGCTTTTGTTTTTATTTTTGGGCTACCAGTTTATCAGCTGGAAAACTGATTGGTATATTGGCCAATAACTGAAGTTTTTCCATTCGAACCTGATCAAATGCCATTTGATTGGCTGGAAGAATAGGGTCGGATGGTGGGATTTTCTCCTGCAACCAATCTACTTGCTTACCATTTTTCCAAAATCTAAAACACAAATGAGGCCCTGTAGCCAATCCAGTAGCTCCTACATAGCCTATTACTTGACCTTGCTTGACCCGACTGCCTGGAGTCATTCCAGATGCTATCTTGGACATGTGTAAATATTGGGTAGTGTATGTACCATTATGTTTGATTTTGACATAATTTCCGTTGGCACTTGTGTATCGTGCTTCTACCACAGTTCCGTCACCTACCGTTCTGATTTCTGTTCCCGTAGGAGCTGCATAATCAGTACCTAAATGAGGCTTGTACCTTTTTTGGACAGGGTGATACCTGTTAAGATTGTACCTTGAGCTTATTCTTGTATACTTAAGAGGGTCTCTTAAAAATGCTTTTTTGAAACTTTTACCTTCTTGGTCGAAAAAACTAATCTCACCATTTTGTTCAAATGGAATAGCGTGATATTCTTCACCTTTATGCTCAAAGTAGGCAGCTTCTATGTCCGTAATTCCAATTACGTTTCCATCCACTACTTTTTCATGATAGACCACTTTGAATTTGTCTCCTTTTTGGAGTTTTTGAAAATCTACATACCAGCCATAAAGATCTGCAAATTGGTCAATCAAGTCATTAGTAATGCCCAATTTACTCATATTGACGGATAGATTCTGATCGATTTCACCACCTAGTTCTATTTTACGAAGCTCTACAGGTTTTTCTTCTTTGTAGATTTCGAGCTCGTTAAGTTTGAAAACAATATATTCTGACGGATTTGGCTCGTAGATAAAAAATTGAGCCTGCGAGGAATCTTTTTCAGTAAGAACAGTGAATTTTTTGTTGAAGGCAATTTTTCTGACATCAAATATGTCTTTGGACTTTTTTGCTATCTCATCGATGATTTGATAGGGGACATTGAATGGAGCAAGAATGGTGGAGAGGGTTTGATTTTTGCCGACATAACCTTCGATCACATCTAATTCGTTGATCTTGATGCCATAGAGAAGTAAGTCTTCCTCAGGTTCTTCTTCAAAGTGTTCCACCATCTGTTTCTGTTCATCTTCTCCACTGAGGTCATTCCAGAGGTAATATAGGCCACTTACTAAGGCTAAGGACAAAAGACCAACGCCAATCCAATTTTTTTGCATTCTTTTATTTAATTCGGGTTCTTATTATTCAAAGAAATTTAAATTTCGGTCAATATCCAAATCTAATTTGGATAGTTTTTTGAACAAATCATAAATTACAATTCCTTGAATTTGATTTACAGCTTACTGTTGAGGTAACGTCTAGCTTTTCAAAAGATTATAAATCATGGATAATTTTGTGATTTTTTTACGGGTACCTTTGAAGATAAACTTAATCATGAATTACTTCAGGTTCTGTATCAAGTCTATGTAACGATTCTTTTTATTTTGTTATTCGGGAATAAGCCACCATACATATTCTTAAATTGACTTTAGCATAGTGCTAAACTTTATATATCTTTGTCCACTTTAATATTAAAAGATTTTAAATCATGCTTAGAACTCATACTTGTGGGGAATTGCGCCTCGAAGATGTTAATAAGAAAGTAACCCTTGCGGGTTGGGTACAACGTGTCAGAAACAAAGGTGGACTAATATGGCTTGACCTACGTGACCGATATGGTGTTACTCAATTGATTTTTGAAGAAGGATCTACAGACAAAGCATTGTTGGATCAAGCAGCTTCTTTGGGTAGGGAGTATGTAGTACAAGCCACAGGCGAAGTGATAGAGCGAGCAGCAAAGAACGATAAAATGCCTACAGGAGATATTGAGATCAAAGCAACTGACCTCAAGGTTCTCAATGCGGCCAAAATCCCTCCGTTTATCATAGAAGATGAGACAGATGGGGGTGATGAGCTCAGGATGAAATATCGCTACCTTGACTTGAGAAGGAATGTGGTTAGAGAAAAGCTACAGCTTCGTCATAGGATGATGCAAGAGACAAGAAAATACATGGATGCTCAAAACTTCATCGAAGTGGAGACTCCTGTATTGATCAAGTCTACACCAGAAGGGGCAAGAGATTTTGTGGTACCTTCTAGGGTCAATCCAGGTGAATTTTATGCTTTGCCACAATCTCCACAGACCTTCAAGCAATTGCTGATGGTAAGTGGTTTTGACAGGTATTTTCAAATCGTGAAATGTTTCCGAGATGAGGATTTGAGAGCTGACAGACAGCCTGAATTCACACAAATCGACTGTGAGATGTCCTTTGTAGATCAAGAGGATATCTTAAATACTTTTGAGGGTCTTGTAAGACATTTGTTTACAAATGTCAAAGAGGTAGAACTTGAAGAGGTGAAGCGAATGACCTTCGCTGATGCCATGAAGTATTATGGTAATGACAAGCCAGATTTGAGATTTGATATGAAATTCTTTGAGTTGAATGATCTGGCCAAAGGAAAAGAATTCCCAATTTTTGATCAAGCAGAATTGGTAGTAGGAATTTGTGCTACTGGAGCGGCGGAGTACACGCGCAAGCAACTTGACGCTTTGACTGACTGGGTGAAGAGACCACAGATCGGTGCCAAAGGTTTGGTATACGTGAAATGCAATGAAGATGGGACTTTCAAGTCTTCTGTAGATAAGTTTTATAATCAAGAAGACCTGAAGGCATGGGCAGAGCTAGCCAATGCACAACCTGGTGATTTGATTTTGGTATTGTCTGGAGATGCGAAGAGCACCAGAAAGCAAATGTCAGAGTTGAGGCTCAAAATGGGAGAAGAACTAGGATTGAGAGATAGGAATGTATTCAAACCACTTTGGGTTGTGGATTTTCCATTGCTAGAATGGGACGAGGATACCAATAGATTCCATGCGATGCACCATCCATTTACCTCTCCCAAGAAAGAGGATATACCATTGCTAGAGACTGACCCAGGAGCTGTCAGAGCAAATGCCTACGATTTGGTGATCAACGGAGTTGAAATCGGAGGAGGATCGATTAGGATACACGATAGGGCTACTCAGCAGTTGATGTTTAAGCACCTTGGTTTTTCAGATGAAGAAGCTCAGAAGCAGTTCGGGTTCTTGATGGAAGCTTTCGAATACGGAGCGCCACCACATGGGGGAATAGCTTTTGGGTTCGATAGGTTCTGTGCAATCTTTGGAGGATCAGACTCTATCAGAGATTACATTGCATTCCCGAAGAACAATTCAGGCAGAGATGTTATGATAGATTCACCAAGTTCCATCGCAGAAGAGCAATTGAAAGAGCTGTCTATACAGCTGGATGTGAAAAAGTAAAATATGTTGATAGCCAAATTGTTAGTGATTAGTTAAACGAAAATTAGAAAGATTCATTTAGTATAATTAGCTATATTTGTCTTTTGAATTTACAGTTGGTATCGTTGATTTTGATGTTTATGAAAAGGATCTAAAAAAAGCTCTTCGAGATAAATCGGAGAGCTTTTTTGATAAAATGATTCGAAACTTTCTAAAGTAACATCAGCTAATTTATTCAATCATTAAACCAAATAAAGATATCTCATTATTTTTTCCATCATCAACTAAGATCAAAATTTTATTGTCTTCGATAGCTATAACTTCATACTGATTGACACTACTCAACCCGTTTTTTGAATTTTTAAGATTGCGTAAGGAAATGTACATTTTTCCATTTTTCTCAATAATAGGCATATTAGCATTTAAATTGGAAATCTCGTAAACATCTTTCATTTGGGCTTTCCATCCATTTCTAGCATAGTTTAACTCCATTTTTTTTATCAACTTTTTACCATTTACAGCTTGTTCAATGGCAGCCTTGCTTAGGCTTTCTGATTTAAGTACTCTAGCAGTATACATTGAAGTTTTTGAAAAAACAGAATTTTCTATAGACTGATTTGTAATAAAGATATGGCTTCCTCCCCTCATAGAAGCCTCGGTTTTCAATTTGCGCATTGCCCTATTATTGATGTTATTGATTGGGGAAAAAGAGAAAAAACCTTTTGCTTTAGAGAATATTAAATCTGACTTATGCAATTCTGTTGTTTCAGAAAAGTCATCTAGAATAATTATGTCTGTAGCCTCGGTGAAGCCTTTTAAGTTCCAATCATCAGATTGCGATAAACCCTTAAATGATAAAAGTAAGAGTAATGCTAGAATTAAAGGAGATTGTTTCATAAAGTTGTAGTTAATATAGTTATAGATATAAAGTCAGAAATGCATTAAAGTTGCTTACGTTTAAGTTAGTTTATTAGTTTGGAGCATTTTTGTGTTTTAATGAAAACTTGTAAAATGGACATGATTGATTGTAATTTGAAAATTACCTTATGTAATGAGCCCTAATCCCCATAATAATCAGCAGTTGTGCTATTGTATAAGTCCCCATCACCAATACACCAGATTCTGGGAATGACTGATAGAACATGTTGATAGCCAAAATCCCGTCCGAAACCAAGAAAAATAATGCACCCAGAAATACTTGCCAGAAGCTTGAGGGGTTTGTTTTGTTAAATCTTTCCCGAGAGATCGTCACCATAGCTACGAGGACAAGCATATAGGTGATTACTGGGATTTTTAGTGACCCAAGGTTGAATTGGATGAGAAAGTAAACATAGGCTGCCAGGATGCAAATAGGAAGGTTGTAAAGGAATAGTTTGATAAAATTGACATTTCCTATTTCAAAGGGTTTTTGCTGACTGATCTTGAAGCTGATGATATAGCAAAGATGTGCGACTAAAAAGGCTCCAAGACCATATAGAAAAAAGGCAGGAAAAATTAATAGCACATCGCCAAGCCATGAAAACACAATTGCACCTAAGATCATCTTTCTGATCAAAGTACCGGCAATGTTTTTACTAATCTGCCAAAAATAAACTCCCAAGGATATCATGATCAGCGGCTTGCTATATATCCTGTAGGATTCTAGGTTATCTATTATAAAATAGAGGTCTAAGAAGCATGCTAAAAGGTATAAATAGAGCCAAACGATATTTTTGTCACGCATAAGAGATTTCGGTTTGAGTAAGTGATTATTTTGGAAAGATAGCCAATTTTTAGAATCCCATACCGCTGACCGTGATAGTTAACATTTGGATAAAGATTACTTAACATGCACCAAGGTTGAAAAACATAATAGCAGTATCAATGGCCTTTTGAGTGGTTTAAACCGTTTGAAATGTAAAAAATGGGGCAAAAAGAAAATTTCCTTCTTTTTTCAATGTTAAGGAATTGTTAAGTAATATTGTGAATTAATGTTAAAACTTAACAATTACAAAAAAAAATACTTGTCAATGTCCTATACATTTGTACTCGGAAAAACTAAGTAAATCCTAAAACTGAAATTTTAAATTTTCCACAAAAACAAAAAATTATGAGGCAATCATTACTAAAGAGTTTATTTGCGATAGCGATGCTCGTATTCAGTACGGGGGTGGTGTTTTCGCAAGGTGTGACTACTTCTGGTCTTAACGGAAGAGTTACTGATGCAACAGGAGAGACATTACCTGGAGCAAATGTCGTTGCAGTACACTTACCTTCTGGTTCAAGATATGGTGCTGTGACTAATCAAGAGGGGAGATATTCTATCCCAGGTATGAGAGTTGGTGGTCCATACACAATAACCGTTTCGTTCATAGGTTTTGAAACTGCGGGCTATGAGAATGTTTATCTTTCTTTAGGTCAAACTCAAAGTATTAATGTCGAGTTAAGAGATGATGCTTCTGATTTGGATGAGTTTGTAGTGACTTCAGTACGGGATCAAATTTTTGATGGAAACAGAACTGGAGCATCTATTAGTGTGAATTCTGACGCAATCAACAGTTTACCAACAATCAGCAGAAGTATTCAGGATTATGCTAGACTTTCACCACTTGCCTCAACTAGAGGTAGTGGCATTTCATTCGCTGGTTCAAATAACAGATACAATCAGTTTTCTATAGATGGTACTGTAAACAATGATGTTTTCGGTCTTGCAGCTTCTGGGACAAATGGTGGACAAACTGGAACTCAGCCAATATCTCTTGATGCAATTGAAGAAATAAATGTTGAAATAGCTCCGTTCGATGTAAGAATGGGTGGATTTACCGGAGGTGGTATAAATGCAGTAACTCGTTCTGGAACAAATGAGATCAAAGGTTCTGCTTACTATTTTGTAAATAATCAATCATTGACTGGTACTGGGGTTCTTGAAGATACTGAAGGACAAAGAGTCCCAGATTACTCAGAAAGACAATACGGATTTAGAGTTGGAGGTCCAATCATAAAAAATAAGTTATTCTTTTTTGCCAACGCTGAACTTACAGAAAGAACGCAACCTAAGCTTTTTGGTATCGGAGAAGGATCAAATTTGACTCAGGCAGAAGTAGATCAAGTATTAAGTGTTATTAACAGAATTGCTCCTGGAGCTGATGTTGGAAATGCGAATAGATTCAATGAAGAGGATAAAACTCAAAAGTTCTTCTTAAGGCTTGATTGGAATATAAACGATAAGAACAAGTTTTCAATAAGACATAATTATGTTAATTCTGAGTCATTGAGCATTTTTAGAAATGCAAACACATTTGTTTTATCAGGTGGAGCTCAGTTTTTCCCAAGCACAACAAATACTACAGTTGCTGAATTGAATACTAGGTTTTCAAACTCAGTTGCAAATGAACTTCGTTTAGGTTACACAACTGTTAGGGATGATAGAGGTTATGTGGGTGATCCATTCCCATTTGTTAGAGTTGATTTTGGAAACAGAAATATCCAATTAGGTTCAGAGCAGTTTGGTACTGCAAATACTTTGAATCAGGATGTATTTACTTTAACCAATAACTTGAGTATTTATAAAGGTAAGCACACAATCACTTTAGGTACACATAATGAATTTTATAGTATCTATAATTTGTTTATTAGGCAAGCATTTGGTTCTTACAGATATGCTAGCCTTGATGATTGGTTGACAGTTGGTACGCCAAATGAAGCTTTTCCATTGACTTACGATTATTCATTCTCAAATGTACCTGGCCAACCTAACTGGGGTGCGGAATTTGGAGCAGCACAAATAGGTTTCTATGCACAAGACGAATATCAAGCTAGCGACAATTTACGCTTAACTTTTGGTGTAAGAGGTGATTTGCCAGTTTTCTTTGATCAACCAACTGCAAATGAAACATTTAACAATTCACTTGCTGCCACAAGGTATGGAGTTAGAACAGATGTAATTCCTTCATCCAATATTCTATGGTCTCCTAGAGTTGGTTTCAATTGGGACGTAAACGGTGATCAAACTTTCCAAGTACGTGGTGGTGCAGGTATATTCTCTGGTAGATTACCGTTTGTTTGGTTGTCAAATCAATACTCAAATACAGGTATAGAGATAGCAAGGCTTCAAGCTCAAAGAAGCCAAAATCAATTTCCTGCTAACTTTACATTTAATCCAAATCCATTTACTCAGCCAAATGCATCGGATTTAGGTCTACCGACATTTACATCTGAAATTAATGTTACTGATCCAAAATTCAAATATCCACAAGTATTCAGACTAAACCTTGGTACAGATTATAAATTTGACAATGGTGTAATTGTTACTTTGGATGGTATTTATACTAAAAATTACAATAATATTCTATATCAAAACCTTAATATTGCAGGTCTTGAAGATTTTAATTTTACTCAGTTCCAAGGTGCTGATAATAGACAAAGATTCAATGGCGCACGAATTAACCCTGATTTTACTGATATTATTTATCTAACTAATACTAATGAAGGTTATTCATATAATTTGAGTGCTCAAGTTAGTAAGAGATGGGAAAATGGATTCTATGCTAACATAGGTTATAACCACGGAGTATCAAAAGATATCAACCCTGGTACCTCTTCTCAAGCTGTTTCAAACTTTAGAGGAGTTCCGACATTTGGAAACCCTAATAATCCGGAGTTGTCATTTTCTAACTTTATGGTTCCTCACAGACTTATTGGTACTTTAACTTATAGAAAAGAATATGCTGGTTTCTTAGCAACTTCTGTAGGTATATTCTACAATGGACAGTCTGGTCTAGGTCAATCATTTGTTTACAACGGTGATATGAATAGAGATGGTGTACTTGGAAATGACCTAATTTTTGTTCCTGGGCAGAGAAGTGATATTCTTTTGTATGATAGATATGCTCTTTCAAATGGTCAGTGGGTTCTTCAAGCTTCTGCAGACCAACAGTATAATGATTTGATGGCGTTTATAGATAATGATAGTTATTTGAGTGGTAGAAAAGGTCAATATGCTGAAAGAAATGGTGGTAGGACTCCATTCGAGCATAGATTTGATATTCGCGTTGCCCAAGAATTCTTTACAAAATCTGCTGGGAAACTAGAATTTACTCTAGATGTATTGAACTTTGGAAATATGCTTAACAGCAATTGGGGACGTTCTTACAATGCAAACAATTCTCAACCAGTTTCAGTGGCCTCTTTTGGAAGTCAATCTGGAGGAGAGCCTAGAACAATCAATGGAACTGTTACACCTGTGCCTACAGATAGACCTGCTTACAAATCTTTTGTAAGTGGCTCAGATGAAACATTTGCAGTAAATGATTTCTTCTCAAGATGGAGAGCTCAGTTTGGTATTAGATATACATTCTAAATTTCATTTACTAAATCTTTTAAAAAACCCTCAAGAAATTGAGGGTTTTTTCTTTTTAATCTGACGAAGCTTTTTCATACCTTCATAACTTATTAACAAGCTATGAATCCAATTTTTCATCACCACAAGATTGACAGGACTGTATGGGCTGATGGGCAAGAATGTCTTTTCTTTAGCGGTACTTCCTACTTGGGAATGTCTGCTTCCGAGGATTTTGCTGCACTGGTTTCAATGGGGCTAAAACAATACGGTGTCAATCATGGTCTGAGTAGGTCCAATAATCTTAGGTTGAGCATCTATGAGGAGTTTGAGACTTTTGTAGCCAAACAGGCTGGAGCTGAAAAAGCCCTCGTGTATAGTAGTGGATACTTGGCAGGACAGGCTGCTTCTAGTTTGATAGCCAAAGATATGGATGCTATTTTTGTAGCACCTGCTACTCACCCAGCGATTTTTCCTTATGGGAATGCATATCACGTATATGATAGCTTAGCTGAATGGCGTCAATGCTGTCTTGATTATGCGTCGAATCATTCTGGTCAAAAGATAGCAATTTTCACTAATGCCCTAGATGCATTGAAGCCAGAAGTCTATGATCTCTCTTGGATTGCATCGCTTCCTGATACAAATAGCTACACACTTTTGATTGATGATAGTCACGCCTTCGGAGTGATCGGAGGTGATATATATGGGAGCTACAGTACTTGGAAGCATCTGCCTGTGGAATTGATTGTGTCTGGTTCTATGGGTAAAGGGTTGTCGATTCCCGCAGGAATAGTACTTGGGAGTGCGTCTTTTATCGATCGAATGGAAATGAACGCAATGTATCGAGGAGCTTCACCACCACCACCTGCTTTCTTGTGGGCATTTCTGAATGCCCAATCACTATATAAGGTACAGTTTAGAAAATTACAACATAATATCAAATTCTTTAAAAGCTTGATACATGATATTAATGTTCACTCAGGTGATTGGAATCTTCCTGTTTTTAGACTTTTGGATGAGGCGCATGTGAAAAGTCTACAGCAGCATAAAATTGTTTTTTCTTCATTTGCTTATCCGACAGATGATGATCCTGTCGTTAGCAGGATTATCATTTCTGCTTGGCACGAAGAAGGTGATTTGATGGATCTGAAAGATGCTTTGATGAATTAGTTTTGTTGTACAAAGGAAGTTCTGATAAGTTTTTGGATAGACCTTTAATGATTTAACAGGTCACTTCTATGCAGCTTTCATACTATTTTACTTGATTTTTCTACAAACAGTTAGTCCCGTTGGGACTTTTCAATAGGGGAGAGTTTCATTTTTTCTAGAAACATTTGTGGCTATAGCTCCATAGGTGCATACTGTTGATGGCAAGTGAAAGTTCAGGAATCAATAAAAGTAATTCATATACCATGTGCTACATTGTGAATACACGTAAACCCAAAATCACTAATTTCTCATATCAAATCCCCAGTTGAGTTTGTGTCTTAAGGTGTCGAAGAAATTGTATTTTGGAAACTTTACTAATTTGGCAACAAAATTAGCTTTTCTTACCCTAAGCTCATCACCTGAGTCTATGGTTGTAGATCTGGAGTCTAGTGATACGAGGAATTTTTCCCCTCTCCCTTCTACCTTAAAACACAGCGCAGCATCATCTGGCAAGATGATAGGTCTTACATTCAAGTTGTGGGGGCTGACAGGAGTGATGACAAAATTCCTCGCATCAGGGGTGATCAGTGGTCCTCCACAGCTGAGAGAGTAGCCAGTAGATCCCGTAGGTGTAGCGATGATCAAGCCATCTCCCCAGTAAGAATTGAGGTATTCTCCATCAATGTAGGTATGAATGGTGATCATGGATGAAGTATCTCTCTTGTGTATCGTAAACTCGTTCAGTCCAAAGTTGAGTCCATTGAATACTTGCTTGTCCGTATCAACAGCCACAAGTACGCGATTCTCAACAGTATAGTCTCCATTGATAAGCAAAGCGATTGCCTCATCTATTTCTTCTTTTGCTACAGTAGCCAAAAATCCTAATCTCCCAGAGTTGATACCCACGATGGGTGTTTCAAGCTTTCCGACATAGCACACTGTGTCTAGCAAGGTGCCATCTCCGCCTATAGAAAAGATGAAATCCATATCTGCTATCATCGCTTTAGATTGGATTTTTGAATAGCTATCTATGTTGGCTTGGTATTTTTTTAGGAGTTTAGAAAAAGTGTCGGTAACAAAGATATTTACGCCATGAGCCGTCAATGCTTTAGTTAGCTTTTCAATATGTGGCGTAAATTCTTCAGGGAAGCCAATTCCATGTATGGCTATATTCATTTGTTATTTCCTTTAGATATCCAAAAATCGGAATAAATTATCGATTCTTTCTTGATCTGTGTTTGATTCTTGTTCTTCTTGATAATGATCGATTACCCGATGGCCAAATCTCTCCAAAGTAGCTTTAATATGCCTAAGTTCAGATTTGTCTACCTTTAAAGTAACTTTTATCTTGCTATCATCAAGTGGGTCTACTGAAATGAAACTAGATAACACTTTGGCATTTTCTGATTCAATAATTCTGGAGATTTCGTACATGCTATAGTCAGACATCATCATAGACAAAACCAAAACAGCTCCTTGGGATTGTATAGAGAAGCTTTCTGCAAATGCAGAAACAGCATCTTCCATGGTTATTACTCCACGATAAGTTTGGTCGCGATCTAGAACTGCAACTATATGTGACTGATGATCTGAGGCTACACGAAGTACATCATAGATATGTTTATCACTAAAAACGAAACATGAGGCCATTTCTAAGTCAATTTCAGAAATTTTGAGATTGGGGTCATTTAAAGTGTAAATGAGCTCATCACTTACAAAGCCTTTGAACATTCCTTGATCCACCACAGGCAATACACATACCCTTATCTCTTCCATCCAAGTTAGAGCCTTTTGGGAAATGTCTGTATTCTTCAATGGCGGAATCAGGTTGTTGATAAATTCGTATGCCTGCATGGTCTAAAGGTATTAAATTACTCCTTAAGTTTAAACTCAAAATTGATATAAGAAGTTTGGTTTGGGTTAAATTCGATTTAAAACAGAAGACAGAAGACAGAAGATATAAGATATAAGATACAAGACTCAAGATACAAGACATGATACATCGCTCTTGTTTCTAGTTTTAAGACTTGATAGATAAATGAGCTTATTCTAATTTTGAAGCATTAGTCTCATGTAATAGCATTATTTCGCCCAAAGCATATTTCATTTATATCTGCATTTTTTCTAATCTCTCGTTTCTCGCGTCTCGCTTCTATTTTTAAGACACAAGAAAGCTTATTTTAAATTTGAAGCATTAGTCTCATGGTAGAGCATTATTTTGCCGAACCTGTCTACCCATAGGTAGAGGCATATTTCAACTTTATTTCGTCCAAGACATATTTCGATAAAATCTACAATCTGATCCCGATAGCTATCGGGACTAAAATCCAAAACCAACCATCTACCTCTCCAAAAAAGCCCTTACCGTGTCTATCACAGCTTTTGGCTGCTCGGCGTGTAGCCAGTGGCCAGCGTTTTTGATATAGATCAGATGGTGATTTGGGAAATACTTTTCGATGTCTTCTTTATCCTTTTCTTGAATATATTTCGAATCAGCTCCTCCCATAAACAAGGTCGGATTGTCAAATGAATTATCTTGATCCAAAGCTTTTCCTACTTCCTCTATCTTTTCATTGATTACTTTTAAGTTGATCTTCCATATAAATCTTCCATCTTTGTCTCTGCCCAAACTTTTCAGCAAGAACTGTCTTATGCCAGCTTCGGGAATATGCTTGGACAACTGATCATCTGCTTCTTTTCGTGATTTGATTTGTGCCAGATCCACTGACATCAACCCTTCCAGAATAGACTGATGATGTACTGGATAGTATCTCGGTGCGATGTCTGCTACGATCAGCTTCTTCACACGGTCAGGGTATTTCAAAGCAAAATTCATAACAGTCTTACCTCCCATAGAATGCCCCATCAAGAATGCATTATCAAGCCCCTCATCTTCCATAAGTTCCTTAAGGTCTTCTACCATTACATCATAATTCCAATCCTCACTTTGAGGAGAATCTCCGTGATTTCGCTGGTCTACAAGGTACAAGGTGTAATTCTTCTCAAGCTCTTTGGCTATGCTAAACCAGTTGTCGGCAGACCCGAAAAGCCCGTGAAGTATGATCAAAGGCTCACCAGAGCCGGTTTTTTTAAAGTTTAGTTTCATATAATTGTGTCTTTTACAAAGTCTACGTCTAACCTACTTGTCAAATTTCTAATTGTCTCCTATACATCTGAATGGTGTTTTCTAGACCATAATAAAGTGCATCACATACAAGTGCATGCCCTATAGATACTTCGTCAAGAAAGGGAATATTTTCTTTGAGAAATTTCAAATTATGCAAATCCAAATCATGGCCAGCATTGATCCCCAGTCCAAGTGATCTTGCCAATTCAGCTGCTTTGACGTATGGATTTACTGCTTCCTGTTTGTTCTTTGTAAATTGTACTGCATAAGGTTCAGTATAAAGTTCTACCCTGTCTGTTCCTGTAGTCTTTGCTGGTTCGAAGTATTTTTCTTCTGGGTCAATGAAAATAGAAACCCTTGTGCCATAGCCTTGTAACTCTGCTACCACATCCTTCAAGAATGATTGATGAGTGATCGTATCCCAGCCAGCATTGGAAGTGATGGCCGTAGGTGGATCTGGGACAAGTGTAGCTTGTGCCGGTTTTACCCTTTTGATCAGCTCCAAAAACCTTTCATCTGGATAGCCTTCTATATTGAACTCAGTAGTCACTGCTTCGCTCAAGTCCAATACATCTTGGTATCTTATATGTCGCTCATCTGGGCGTGGGTGCACTGTGATGCCTTGTGCACCAAACCTTTCCGCATCTAATGCTACTTGTACCACATTGGGATTATTGGCACCTCTCGCATTCCTGATAGTGGCTATTTTATTAATATTTACGCTTAACTTGGTCATTTTCCTAGATTAAAAGATAATTTTGTGGCAAATTTACACCTATAACACAAACAACAAGGTAATGAGTTTAAAGCTAAGTGTAGAAAGTGAAATAAAAAAAGCCATGTTGGCTAAAGACAAAGATAGGTTGCGCGCATTGAGAGCAATCAAATCTTTGATTATGTTGGAAGAGACAAAAGGAGGTGCTGCATCTGCACTATCTGAAGATGATGAGATGAAGTTGCTTACCAAAGCGGCTAAGCAGCGTAAAGATTCCGCTGATATTTATCAGCAACAAGGAAGAGAAGACCTGTATGCGGTGGAAGTTGCCGAACTTGAGATCATTTCGGAGTTTTTGCCTAAGCAATTGACAGAAGAAGAGCTTGCAGTTGAGCTGAAGCAAATCATAGCTGAGGTAGGTGCTACCAGCGCAAAGGATATGGGCAAAGTGATGGGGGCAGCAAGCAAGGCTCTTGCTGGGAAAGCTGATGGTAAGGCTATTTCAGCCAAAGTAAAAGAACTATTATCCTAAATTGATTTGGCCACGCTAGATTTTATCATTCTAATTATTCTTGCTATTGGTGCCTACAGCGGGTACAAGCAAGGCTTATTTGTTGGGGTGATTTCCATTGTGGCTTTTTTTCTTGCCATTTTGATGGCATTTCAATTGATGGATTGGGGGGCAGAGATGTTGGCTACTCGGGTAGAGAACCTTACATTTCTACTCCCTTTTATTTCATTCTTGATCATTTTTCTGATCGTGTTGCTCAGTGTCAGGGCATTGGGATTATTGGTCAAAAAAACCATAGACCTCACCATTTTGGGATCTTTGGATAATGTTGCTGGAGCAATTCTAGGTTTTTTTAAGACAGCCTTTGTCCTTAGTCTGTTGCTATGGGTTGCAAATTCTTTCGAATATGAGCTTTCAGCTGATTGGATACAGCAATCGTCTTGTTATGCTTACCTTCAGCCTATAGCTCCAGTTACTATTAACATCCTCGATGCCTATACGCCAATTGTCAAAGAGGCTGTTACATCTATTCAATTACTAGTAAATTCAGCTACAGATGCTACTCTTGATTGATAATTTTGATTCATTCTCTCACATATTGGCAGACTATATCAAGCAGACTGGGAAATCAATCAAGATAGTCAGAAATGATGTGAGTCTGGAAGAACTCAAAGAGTATTCCTTTGAAGGGATAATTCTCTCACCAGGTCCTGAAACGCCAGCAAAAGCTGGGAATTTGATGGGTATCTTGGCCTATTTTCAAGATAAGTTACCGATACTTGGGGTATGTTTAGGGCATCAAGCTATCGGGGAGTTTTTTGGGGCAAAGTTGGTAAAGGGTCTTAGGCCAGTCCATGGCAAGGTGCATAAAGTAATTAAAAAGACTGATCATCCCATTTTTCAACATATTCCAAAGGAGTTTGAAGTAACAAGGTATCATTCACTGATTCTTCAAAACCTTCCTTCATGTCTCGAGACATTGCTCACAACTGACCAAGAAGAAATCATGGCGATAGCACACAGAGATCTTCCAATCGTCGGTATTCAATATCATCCAGAGGCTCATTTGACGCAATATGGCTACCAGTTGATAAAGAATTGGGTTGAATTGTTGTAGGAGAGGCAGCGAGAGATTTAGAGGCGAGAGACGAGAAGCGAGAGACTAGAAATTGAGATACAAGAAACAAGAGCGACAGTGCAAGCTTATTCAATGATCCAGCTTGATTTTCATGCTCCTGAAAATTTCAAAACGCGAAATTTTCAGGCCAAACTTAGGTATGCCATCTTATTCATTGGGTTAAGTCTAATTAAAAGCATACATCTTCATTTGCATACTTTGAAGTTGGCATACTTGAGACTTTTTAAGTAAGCCATAAAAACTTTTATTTTTTTCTTAAAATTCTTGGAACATTATATATATAAATATATCTTTAGTTTTAAAATTTTAAATTATTTAATCATGAAAAAATCAAATTATTTTCGGTAATCGCAGCCCTTTCAGTATTTTCGTTTGTTGGGCTAGTTCATTTTGACAGTCAAGAAGTAAACGCAAGTTCTGGAGTGGATATTTGCGAGTACACTGCAAAGACTGGATGCACTACTCCTCAAAAAACTAATACTTGTCCTTGTGAAAGTAACGATACATTATCGATATTTTGATAGGTAATAGTTGAGTGATATAGCGGAGAGATCATATAGCATTCTTCCTCTGTATCATAGATCTATATTTTTGAAGAATCAAATTTCTTTAAATGAAAAAGACGATTTTATATAGCTTATTTTTGGCTCTGATCACTTTGTTTTTCTTGTCTTGTAAATCAGACACGACAATTGACAAAGTCTTGCTTTCTTATGAGGTTCTCGAAAGAATACAAATCCCTCTGGATAGTAGTGTATCCACAAGAACCATTAAAACTCAACTTATTGAAACGGACTCAACTCGTATTTTGGCCGTAATGCCTTCCAATACCATGAGTATTGACTTTTATGATTTAAAGAATGGTGAAAAATTCCATTCGATCAAATTCTCCACTGATGGGCGACATAGAGTCAATCGATTGAACGGATTTGAATATCTAAATGTAGATACCGTTTTTGTAGTGAACTACCCTCCAGCTATAATGATTTTTGATTTTGAAGGAAATAAAATTAATCAAGTCAAGATAGAAGGTGAAGACCAATACGTTCAATCTATCATGTCTACCAACTCTCTTCCGCTTTTCATTACTCAAGGTAAAATACTCGGTGCATACCCCTTTATTACTAGGTTTTGGGAAACTCCAAGTAAACAAGTCTCTGATTTTAAGCATATATATGAGATAGATAAAAAAAATGACTTATCATTAGCTTGGAAAGAATTTTATTTACCCAATGGATTTTGGGATAAAGGAAAAGTATCCCCTAGTTTTAGTTGGGCTTTAAAAGGTGACTCAATCCTTACTTTGTTTAACGAAGATCCAAGAATTCAGATTTTTTCTATCTCTCAAAATCGTGTTTTGGACTTGGTTGAATTACAAGCTCCTGAACGTTTTGAATTTGTAAGGTACTTCAAAAGACCTGATGGAAATAAAGGTGTTCTGAATGAACTTGATAAAGGCGTATTTAGAAATATCATTTATGATGCTTATAGAAAAGTTTATTATGTGTTTTATGATCTCCCAGCAAATCCAGAAAAGTATGTGATTCCTATATATGAACTTCATGTAGTCAGGCCCGATTTCAAAATCTTTGTCTTAGATGAAAAGTTTAATTATTTAGGGGAATCAAAATTTATCGATTTTGAAGGAGATTCCTATGGCGCTTTTGTAGGTAAAGCAGGGTTATATTTACCAGTCAATGGAGAGTACAATGAATATTATACTGAGGATTTTTTGCTCTTTGATGTCTTACATTTTAATCTAACCGCGAGTAATGAATAGGGCTAATTTTCTCATCGTTTTTTTAGTATTTCTTCTATTCCAATGTAGTTCAAAAAATGATGAATATGAATTCGTAAAAAAGAAATTCAATATCTCAAAAGAAATAGACTGGGTACTTGTAATCAATCCATCAGCTTGTAAAAGTTGCCTGAATTCTTTTTTTGAAGAATTTTCAAAGAAGAATCTTGATAATGATGGATCAATAATCATTTTAAGTCCAATTACAAAAGATTATAAGAACAACCCTCACTTATCTGAGCTAGGGATACCCTTATTTTTTGATAAAGATTTATTTTTTAATGAAAGACAATCACTTTAAGGTAACAGATGAGTTAATTCTATTAAGGCCTAATGTTTATTTTAAATTTAAAGTGAATGAAATTGAAAAATTGATCGAGCATATCCAGTTTTTCTAATTTTCCAATTTCTTTCTATTTTCCAATCTTTATGCTCACTTTACCAATGATAGGCTGAAAAGCGGATAGATTGACTGGCTCATTTAGCACATTTTGAAAAAATCAATAAATCTATTTAATTCGCAAAAAAATCGGGGTGTAGCGCAGTCTGGTAGCGTACTTGCATGGGGTGCAAGGGGTCGCTGGTTCGAATCCAGTCACTCCGACATAATTCAAATCCTTGTTTTTTTTGGCGAATTACTCGCATCTTTGTCCCATATATGGATTTTACCGATCCAATTCATTTATTACTTAGATAAAAATACTGTGATTCATTCCCAAAATAAGATTTCCACTTTTACCATTTGTATGATCGTGACTAGCATACTTTTTAGCCTTTTGATATTTTTTCATGGAAGTGAGTTCATTTCACTCACTGTCAATGCTTACCATAATCCTTTCTTGGATGTATTCTTCAAGTACAATACACATCTTGGAGACGGATTGATCTTTCTACTTTTCATACCCATTATCTTCATGCGAAAGTATGGCTATGGTTTGATGGTGAAATTGGCTGTAGTGATTCACATGATAATTGTTTTTGTGGGAAAGCAGATCATATTTCATGGTGAGCCGAGACCCATGAGTGTATTTGAAGGGATGTCAATTCACTTAGTGGACGGAGTGAAGATTGCCTACCTCAATTCGTTCCCATCTGGGCATTCTGCCACAGCATTTCTTTTGGCGGCTATACTTGCTTTAGGTAAACCAGTAAAGCCAGTTTATCAAGTCTTGATCTTTCTTGCTGCGGTGATTGTTGGTTTTAGCAGGGTTTACTTGATGCAACATTTCTTGATCGATGTCCTTGCAGGCATGTGGGTCGGTTACGGTTCATTTTGTATTGCGAGCTACTTGGTTGCTAAGTTTCCCGAATCTTGGCGAGAATTTCACTTGGGAGAATATTTTCAAGCCAAGTTTTCTGGTCGCTAGTCCTATTCACTCGGAGATCCTACAAGCTGAACAATTACAGATACAGGTGTTTCAAAAAGATCGTTTGCCTCGGTTAGTATTTTGAATGTGTAGCCCTCATCTTCAAATTGCTGAATTGAACTTTTCCTGGTGATTATCAAATCCCCTGTCTTGGCAGTCGCAGGATCTATCAAAGGAATAGGTCGCTGCAGGTAAAAGACAAAAGAAGGGTTTGGGATTCCATAGTAATAGATGTTTTCTTGACCTTCCCATACATGCTGTGTTTTGAGGACGGGGTTTTGCTTGTCTATAGCAGGCATCACCCAAAGTAGAAAAATAAGTGTGACCGTAGCCAAGCTAAAAGCAAGACTTCCGAAAGCATAAGGTAGTTTTTTTCTGAAAGTAAAGAAAAATGAAAGTGACAAGGGTATCAAGGCTATCAAAAAAAGATAGGCCATAGGGTGGATATCTTGGATATAGTCGATTTGCGCAAGTCCAAAACTCCCGCCAATTCCCAGTCCTAAGACCAATATTGTACTTGTAATGAGCAGGGTAAGTTGAATTTTTTGATTTAATCGTTCACTAATGAATATGGCCAATAGGATCATAAGCCAAGGATATGCTGGTGTGGTATAATTGGGCAGTCTCGTAGATGCAAAGCTAAAAAACATAATAACAGCTACAGCTGCAATACTTGCGAATAGCAACACATCAGATTTTTGTCCAATGGCCTCCTTTTTTGACTTCAAGACAAATCGAAAAGCAGCTGGAATGTATAGTACAAATGGGAATATACCCAATGCCACAAATAGCCATGTTTTCAAAAACAAGCCTCCATGACCTTCCATAGGTGCTCCAAATCTTGACAAATTATGGGTCAAGAAAAACTCTTCTAGCCAGTTGCCGCCTGTTCGGATACCTACGAGAATGTACCAAGAGCTAGCGATGGCAAGCAGCATCACGATAGGACCAATTCGGAACCATGGGCCTAGCCTAAACTCCCTTTTAAGAATGATAAAGGCAAGAAAAGTTACTGTATAAAGCAATATAGCAACTGGGCCCTTTGTCAATGTTGCCAATGCTAAGAAGGCGTAGGAAATGTATTGAAGTTTTGGTTCTTGGTAGTTGCCTTGATAGTATCTGAGTCCATACAGGTAAGATACTGTCAAAAAGGAGATCAGAAATGGATCAGGCACTGCCATGTGAAATTGGATCATCCAATGGATGTTTGCAATACTAAGTAGAAGGTAAAAGATGGTAGCTCGATCTCCAAACTGTTTTTTGAGGAAGGCAGCACACATCCCAATACAAAACAAACCAGCGAGTGCAGGGAAAAAACGAGCTCCAAATGGTGAATAACCAAAAAGCTTATACCCAGCCATAAAAAAGTAATAATGCAATGGAGGCTTATCAAACCTTGGCTGATCGTTGAAGGTTGGAAGGATAAAATCGTTCCTTTCTAGCATCTCATAAGCTGCCACCGCATTTTTTGCTTCATCTAGGGCATAGATACTTAGCTTTCCAATGCCAGAAAAGTGAAGCAAGACAAGTATGCCGAATAGTAGGATGTAAAGAATATTTTGCTTAGAAAGGGTCGAATTCATGTCCAAAATTAAGACATGAAATGGTAAATCCCATAAGCTTTCATTTTACTTGACGAATTTATCAAGTTTATCAAAAGAGAGTTTGGATTATATAATACCTAAAATCCGCAGACCTTTCAGGGTTTTATAGACCAATAATCAGTCGTTAGAAATATTCGAGGCAAACCAGGGAGGTCTATTGATGTTATAAATCAATTGATTTCAGCGTCCTCTTGCAGATAACAAGAATACTGCGATCAGTCCAAAGTGGGGAGGCTAAGCTTGTATTTTACTGCAACTAGTCTTATACTGATCACTACAGACATCGATATCAAAAGATTATAGTCCCTCTCAAGGCCAAAATGATTGAGTATCAAATATAGAATAGCTCCTGCAAGGCATGCGGAAGCGTAGATTTCTTTCCTGAAAAGTATCGGTATTTCATTGGTCAATGTATCTCGCAAAACACCACCCATTACAGCAGAAAACATCCCCATGATGGCAGCGATTTCTACACTTACACCAAGGCTTAGGGCTTTTTCGACACCAAGCACGGTAAAGAATCCAATCCCGAGGGTGTCAAATAAAAACATGGTTCTTCTCAACTTTAGCAAGTGTTTTTGGAAAAGGAAGGCAGCCAGGATTCCCCCAAAAATCGCATATAACACATGCACATCTCCAATCCACACCAATGGATAGCTGCCTAAAAGAATATCTCTCAAGCTACCACCACCAATCGCAGTGATAAATCCTGTGAAGCCAGCGCCAAACAGATCATGCTCTCGACCTCTTACAGCCAAAGCACCAGAAATGGCAAATACAAAGGCTCCTGCCAATTCTAATGGGTATTGTAAATCCAAAGCTTGCGTTTTTGTTAGTTTTAGCATGGCTAAGTTAAGCAAAATGAAGATTGGAAATGTAAGGTTTGTATGATTATTCACTCCCTATGTAGCGTTTGATTCATTCCTCTCGTCTAGTTGAAAAAATGTCACTATTATGAAATACTTGAAAATTAGCTTTTTACTTTGTTTGGTGATGGCCCTTGCTGCATTTCAATGTGAAGACATGTCTCCAAACGAAATGGTGGACTGCATCGATCCAAATAATAAATACAAAGATGTAGCTTGTCTTATGATCTATGATCCAGTATGTGGCTGCGATCAAAAAACTTATGGCAATAGCTGCGAGGCTCAAAGGGCAGGAGTAAAATCCTTCACAAAGGGAACATGTGAATAGTTATTGAAACATACATTTGCCTAATAAGAGAAGTGTTCTAAAATTTCCTAATCTCAAAGTAATCCTAAATTATCTGATTAGCAGTATTTACAGAAGCACAAATTTTAATGATTATCCGCAATTACACTAGAGAAAGATTTTTAGGTAAAAATGATTACTTCTGGATCAATTTCGAAAAGACAGAATAAAATATCTACTAATATCCAAAATCAACAAATATCTGAATCTTAAATTACTTAAAAGATCAGGTTAGCTATATTTTTACAGATATACATATTTTTTAAATTTTTCAGCATATTCCAAACTAGCTACTGCTCGATCTTGTTATAGACCCTATATGAAAGGATTCAGATTTACAAAGTATACACCTTCGCAGGATCCTGAGAAAAACAATTTCGAAAATCTCCTGCAGATTTTTTTGCAACTCGTTACCATGACTGGAGGGGACGTCGCTGAGGCACTCAGCTGGTTGACCAATCTTGATAAACAATACAATCTCACCAATGCCAGTTATGGTATAGGTGACTTTATTGATGAGCTCAAGTCAAAAGGATACCTTACGGAAGAGAATCAAAAAGGAGAGTTCAAAATCACAGGAAAAGCTGAGCAGACGATCAGGAAGTCTGCGCTGGAGGAGATTTTCGGGAAATTGAAAAAGTCCAAAGGAGGTCAACATAAGACTACCTTCTCTGGCCCAGGTGATGAAAAAGGGTCTGATAGGAGAAACTACTCCTTTGGAGATAATTTAGATCAGATTGCTTTGACAGACTCGCTACGCAACGCTCAGGTAAATCATGGTTTTTCTGGGGATTACCTTCTTACAGAAGATGATCTTGAAGTGGTCGAGAACGAAATGCGTACCCAGACTTCAACAGTTTTGATGATTGATATCTCTCATTCTATGATTTTGTATGGGGAAGATAGGATCACTCCTGCTAAAAAGGTGGCAATGGCTTTGGCGGAGTTGATCAAAACCCGTTATCCTAAGGATACCTTGGACGTGATCGTGTTTGGCAACGATGCCTGGCAGATTGAGATCAAAGATCTACCTTACTTGCAGGTCGGTCCCTATCATACCAATACAGTGGCAGGGTTAGAGCTGGCAATGGACCTTTTGAGAAGAAGAAAAAATCCCAACAAGCAAATTTTTATGATCACTGACGGTAAGCCTACATGCCTGAAGGTTGGCATAAAGTATTATAAAAATAGCTTTGGGATAGACAGTAAAATCCTCAATGAGACGCTGAAACTTGCTGCCCAATGTAGGAAATTAAAAATCCCAGTAACCACTTTCATGATAGCTTCTGATCCTTATTTGAAAGAATTTGTCAAAGAATTCACAAAAGTCAATAATGGAAATGCTTACTACAGCAGTTTGAAAGGACTTGGAGATTTGATTTTTGAAGATTATAGAAAAAATAGAACGAAAAGATTATAAAATGATGGAATATAGTCAATTGAATACAAAGGATTTGTTGGAAATCAGGACTTTGGGAGAGCTCAAAGCTGCAGGTTATACGTCAAAATCTATCAAAGAGGAATTGAGGCAAAATTTGATTAAAAGCATTAAGTCAGGGGAGAAGGTTTTTGAGGGGATCTGGGGCTATGAAGATACCGTGATCCCCGATATCGAGCGTGCCATACTTTCTCGGCACAATATCAACCTACTTGGACTAAGAGGTCAGGCGAAGACAAGAATAGCAAGAATGATGACATTTTTGTTAGATGAATTTGTGCCAGTGGTAGAAGGTTCTGAACTCAATGATGATCCTTTGATGCCTATCTCATCATTTGCTACCAGTCTCATAGCGACCAAAGGAGATCAAACGCCTATCACTTGGTGGCATAGGGCCGATCGATACACCGAAAAGCTTGCCACGCCAGATGTGTCTGTAGCGGATCTTATCGGTGATGTGGATCCTATCAAAGCAGCCACGATGAAGCTTTCCTACAATGATGAGCGCGTGATACATTATGGACTTGTACCACGATCGCATCGCTCTATTTTTGTGATCAATGAGCTCCCAGATTTGCAAGCAAGAATACAAGTAGCGCTTTTCAACATCCTGCAAGAAGGAGATATACAGATCAGGGGATTCAAGTTAAGGTTACCTTTGGACATACAGTTTGTATTCACTGCCAATCCGGAAGATTATACCAATAGAGGATCTATCGTGACACCTCTCAAGGATAGAATAGAGAGTCAGATCATTACCCATTATCCAAAATCAATAGAGATAGGAAAACAAATCACATCTCAAGAGGCTAATCTAGATGGAAAGCCATTGGAAAAAATCCACATGCCAGAGTTAATGAAGGACTTGATCGAGCAGATTGCTATAGAAGCTAGGCATAGTGAATATGTAGACGAGAAGAGTGGCGTTTCAGCCAGATTGACGATTTCGGCATATGAAAACTTGATTTCGGCAGCAGAAAGAAGACTCTATATTCATAATGAGCAAAATACAGTCGTCAGGGTATCTGATCTGATAGGCATCATTCCTGCGATCACAGGTAAAGTAGAGCTAGTCTATGAAGGGGAGCAAGAAGGTGCTGGGCTCGTAGCCTATAATTTGATAGGCAAGGCTATCAGGACATTATTTTCAGACTTTTTTCCTTCTCCAGAACAAAAGAAAAAAGAGAAGTCAGGAAATCCCTATGTGCTGCCATTATCGTGGTTTGGAGAAGGTAATACGCTTGATCTCATTGCTTCACAATCTGACAAAGCTTACAAATCCGCCTTGCATCAAGTTCCTGGATTGGAAGAAATTGTGACTACACATGTTCACGAGCTGACGGAGAAAGAAAGGGAGTTTTTTATGGAGTTTGCCTTACATGGCTTGGCTGAATATAGTCAATTGAGCAAAAAACTCCTAGATACAGGCATGCAGTTTAAGGACTTGTTCAGCTCGATGTTTGATATGGGAGCTCCAGATGAGGATGATTTTGAGGACGAAGAGGATCTTTGATCAAGCTGTCTTACACATTGCGTGCTCAAAATGTAGAAAGTTTTGCAAAGTTTATTGTTATATCCTAATGCAAAATATGCAATGAATGGACGGTTTTAAGCATAAAAAAGCCTTGCGCTTATAGAAAGATGCAAGGCTTTTTTATGCTTTTAGTAGTTTACTAAAATCCGCAGACCTTTCAGGTTTTTATTGACTTCCTATCAGTTGTTAGAAATGATCGAGTGAAACCAGGGAGGTCTATTATCACTATAAACCAATCAAATACAACATTGTCTTGCGTATTTAAAGAGTTTCTTAAAGAACTCTTTCCGCTTGATTGAAAAAGAAGTTGCCTTCGATGGCTGCATTTTCATCAGAATCAGATCCATGTACCGCATTAGCCTCTATGGATTTTGCGAATATCTTTCTGATAGTTCCTTCAGCAGCATCAGCTGGGTTGGTAGCACCGATAAGTTTACGGAAATCTTCCACGGCATTGTCTTTTTCAAGAATAGCGGCGAAAATTGGCCCAGATGACATATAAGCACAAAGATCCTTATAGAAAGGTCTTTCTTGGTGTACTTCGTAGAATTTTCCTGCAAGTTCAGCTGTCAATTTTGTTGCTTTCATTGCTACGATTTTGAAGCCAGCTTCTTCGATCATTTTCAAGATTGCACCAGAGTTGCCAGCTTCGAAAGCGTCAGGCTTGATCATGGTGAAAGTTCTGTTAGTTGCCATATTTATAGTATTGTTGCTTTTTTGAATTCGACTGCAAAAGTACATGAAATATATGAAGTTCCGAAAGAAGGAGGTTAATTCTCTGTTATCACCCTAAGCTAGAGAAGATTATGATAATTGGGAATTTTGAAAAATAATCATGACCTTTGCAAGCTGTCTTCTCTCAAAGGGAAACCACAAAAGCTTAAAAATGCAATCAATAGAGTTATTTAAAAATAAAATTGCCTCACCAGCCAAGATTGTAATTACTACTCATCACAAGCCAGATGCTGATGCATTAGGTTCGTCTCTTGGGTTAAAGAATTACTTAATCAAAAAGGGCCATGAGGTCAGCGTCATCACCCCCTCTGATTATCCTTCTTTTTTACACTGGATGAAAGGAAATGATGAAGTGATTAACTTTGAAGCTCCAGATCAGAAGGAAAAGGCCATTCAAGTTATCAAAGAAGCTGAAATCATCTTTTGTCTTGATTTTTCTTGCTTGAGCAGGTTACAGTCGATGGAAGAATATGTAAAAGATTCAGAGGCATACATTGTCAATATTGATCACCACCAAGACCCAAAAGATTTCAGTCAATTTAGGTATTGGAGTACTGAGGCAGCAGCCACTTGTGAGTTGGTTTATGAGCTGATAGTAAAGATCGGTGACAAAGAACTTTTGGACTCTGACATTGCGGATTGCTTGTATGCAGGCATCATGACAGATACTGGTGGATTTAGACATCCAAATACTACCAAGAATGTACACATGATTACAGCAGAGCTCATAGCCTTAGGTGCAGACAATACCAAGATTTCAAAGCTAATTTATGACACCAATAGCGTCAATAGGCTAAAGTTTATTGGTTTTGCTATTTCAAGAAGATTAACAATCAATCAAGATTTAAGAATCGCATACTTTGCCATTTCTAAAAAGGATTTGAAAAAATATGCCTCTCAGACTGGTGATACAGAAGGTCTGGTGAATTACGCTTTGTCTATAGACGGAATCAAAATTGCGGCCCTTTTTACAGAACGTGAAGATGGTATCAAAATCTCATTTAGATCTGTGGAAGATGTAGCTGTCAACAAGTTTGCTCAGGAGAATTTCAATGGAGGTGGACACAAAAATGCATCAGGCGGCAAGTCAGACTTGACTTTGACCGAAACAACAGAGAAATTTGAAAAATTAATCAAAGAGAATATTAATACTTTATACAATCAATTAGACCTCATCCATGAAAAAAATTAAAAGCGTTTTATTGTCAGCAGCAGTTCTAGCTGCGGCTGTTTCTATGTCAGCTTGTACCAAGACCAAGAAGACTACATCTGATGGCATAGAGTATACTTATATCAAAGAGGGAAAAGATAGCCCAAAAGATGGTGAGTATGTTTTATACAATTTGATTGCAATGACAAGTAGTGATTCTACTTTTATCTCAACTATAGATGATATGGCACCTCAAGTGTTCCAATACAAGGATTCAGCTAATACTAATCTTGGTGTAGAGGAGATCATCCTTGGGTTAAGAAAAGGGGATAGCATCACATTTGCTGCTCCGGCAGCCAAAATATTTGGTGAATTCAACGTGCCATTTTTCCTTAAAGCGGAGGAAGATGTGAAAATCAGACTGGGTGTAATTGATGTTTTGGATGAAGATGGCGTGCAAGCATATTTTACAGCACTTCAAGATGCACAGATGAAGAAGCAATCTGAAAAGGCCGCTAAGCAACTTGAAACGGATGTAAAACTGATAGAAGAGTATATTTCAAAAAATAATTTGAATGCTACTAAGACAGAATCAGGTCTATTTTACGTCATAGAAAGAGAAGGCAGTGGAGATCAGATTGAAGCAGGTCAGACAGCTGAAGTAGACTATGCAGGCTACCTATTGGACGGAACTATCTTTGATACAAGCAACAAAGAGAAAGCCCAAGCAGGCGGTGTCTACAATGAGCAAAGAGATCAAATGAATGGATATGAACCATTGGAAGTTCAAGTGGGTGTAGGTAGAGTGATTCCAGGATGGGATGAAGGTCTATCATTATTGAAAAATGGTTCAAAAGCTAAATTTTTGATACCATCTACTTTGGCTTATGGTGATAGACAATCAGGTGCTGTGATCAAGCCGAACTCCGTTCTGATCTTCGATGTCGAAGTAACGAATGTAAAATAATTTAAATAACTCTATGAAAAAGTTAAGCTTTCCAGTCATTGTAATCATGTTGTTCTTTTCATGTATCTCAGAACAGGAGAATTACAGTATCAGACTAGAACAAGATAAAGAAGCTATCCAAGAATATCTCGCTGAAAATCCAATCGATCATGTACATAAATTTGAAGATGTTAATAATGGCGTCTACATATTTTGGGAAGAGAAGATGGGTGGAGAGTATGAATTTGTATTAGGAGACACTTTGTTTATTGATTATACTGGTAAGTTGCTGACCAATAGGGTTTTTGACACTTCCTTAGAAAGCGTAGCAAGAGAAAATTCGATATTCAACTCTCAGAGAACTTACAAACCATTGGAATTTGTAGTTGGTAGAGATGGTTTAATAGATGGATTCTTGTTTGCTTTAAGTAAAATGCAACAAGGTGACAAGGTAGTTACTTTATTTCCTTCTTTGTTTGGCTATGGAAATCAAGCAAGTGGAAGTATTCCGCCAAATTCACCATTGATCTTCGAAATTCACCTTGTGAAGGTTGGTCAAGTGAAAAAAGACGATTAGAATTTAAAAATAAACTTTCTAAATGAGAAAATTACAGTTATTGCTATTGATTCCTATTATAGCATTCATCAGTTGTGAGGAGAGGAATCCTTTTGGACCTCCGCCTTACGATGTAGAAGGAAATCTAGCAAGAGACAGAGGGATTATTGATGATTATCTTGCAAATACTCCCATAGATAGTTTGTACAGAATTCATGATCGCTCTGGTGTGATAGTGATAGTGCAAGAAGAAGGTACAGGTTCTAGGCCTATTACTAACAGTGTAGTATATACAAACTATATAGGTAGCTTACTTGATGGAAGTATTTTTGACACCAACATTGAGTCAGTGGCGAGAGAAAATGATCTTCATACCGAAAATAGGACTTATGTTCCTCTTGTTTTTACAATTCCAGAATTAAACAGCACGGGATCTACCATACAGGGATTTGGCTTGGGCTTTAGAAGACTGAGATCTGGCTCCAAAGGGGTACTAATCATCCCTTCGCCTTATGGCTACAGAAATTCCGAATCAAACGAAAATATCCCGCCAAACTCTGTATTGAGATTTGATGTGGAGTTTTTGGGACTAGATTAAGGATAATATTCAAGAGGCAGCGTTTTCGCTGCCTTTTTTCTTTGGGATTGATTCGATATTTTTCTCTATATTGAGGTCAAAGTGAAGTTTTTAATGAAATAAGCCCAAGACCATATGAAGATCGCCTTAATAAAAGAAGGTAAACTCCCAGCTGATCGAAGAGTGGCATTCACTCCTAAGCAGCTTTTGGCCATTCAAGAAAGTTATCCAAACCTTAGTTTTAAAATTGAACCATCAGAGGTCCGGTCATTTGATGACGAGGAATATCGATCTTTAGGTATAGAAGTAAATGCAGATATTTCCGATTGTGACATGATGATAGGTATCAAGGAAGTTCCCATCAGTCAATTGATACCACAGAAGACCTTTGTGTTTTTTTCACATACCATAAAAAAGCAGCCCTTCAACCGACCATTGCTAAAGGCTGTTTTGGCAAAGCAGATTAGATTAATTGATTATGAAGTCATAAAAAATGAAGAAGGCGAGAGGTTGGTTGCTTTTGGAAGATGGGCAGGCATTGTGGGTGCGTATAATGGACTTTGGACCTATGGTCAAAAGTCTGGACTATACTCCATTAAACGTGCTTTTATGTGCTTTGACCGAGTGGAACTGGAGCAAGAGTTGTCAAAAGTAAAGCTTCCTCCTATCAAAATAGTAGTCACTGGTACGGGTAGGGTGGGGAAAGGTGTAGTAGAGGTATTGCTTTCTGCAGGAGTGGAGCAAGTTGATCGACAAGCATTTTTGACTTCATATTTTGATAGTCCTGTTTTCACCGTTCTTTCTTCGGCTGATTACAATAGGAGGAAGACAGATGGTGGATTTGATAGGTCTGAGTTTCATCAAGACCCCAGTCGCTATGAGAGCCATTTCTTGAAGTTTGCAGAGGTGAGTGATATACTTATGGCAGCAGCATATTGGGACAATCGCGCTCCAAAATTGTTCAACTTTGCCGATATTCAATCAGAGGATTTTAATATATCAGTCATTGCTGACATTACGTGTGATATCCACGGTTCTATCCCCACCACAATCAGAGCATCAAAGGTCTCAGATCCAGTGTATGATATAGACAGGGAAAGTTTTGAAGAAGTGCCTGCATTTGGAAAGCAACACAGCATATCTGTGATGGCTATAGATAATCTTCCCTCAGAGTTACCAAGAGATGCATCAGAAGCCTTCGGAGATATGCTGAAACAATATTTCCTACCTGAACTTACCAAAGAAGCTTCGCAAATCATCCGTCGAGCTACGATTGCAGAAAATGGGGAGTTGACAGATGATTTTTTATATTTGACAGATTATGTACAAGGTGATTAAACTAAAATTATGAAAAACATAGAGAGGTATATTGAGCAAACTGTATTGAAGCCAACATTAAAAGATGCTGATATAGAGCAAGTGGTGAAAGAAGCACTAGACTATGGCTTTGTTGGTGTTTGTGTACCTCCTTTTTGGGTAAAAAAAACCAAAAGAGAGCTTGGTGATTCTCATGTACAGTTGGTTACAGTCGTAGGATTTCCCCTTGGTTATCAACTTAGTGAAGCCAAAGCTTATGAAACAGAACTTGCCATCAAGGATGGAGCTGATGAGATTGATTTGGTTTGGTCACTTTCAGCTTATAAGTCTGGAATGAATTGGCCAAAAATTGAAATAGCTAAAATCAGTAATATCTGTCATCAACACGAGAAATTACTAAAAGTAATCATAGAAACTGCCTACTTAAGTCATGAAGAAATCATAGAAGCCTGCATGATTTGTAAAGACGCGGGTGTGGACTTTGTAAAGACTTCTACTGGTTTTGCTCCATATGGAGCAAAAGTAGAGCATATAGCTTTGATGAGAGAGCATCTTCCAAGCAATATTGGAATCAAAGCAAGTGGTGGAATAAAAACACTAGAACAAGCTACAGCATTGATCCAAGCGGGGGCAGATAGAATTGGTACCAGCTCAGGAGTGCAGATTGTGCAAGGCTGATTAGTTCTTTGCGGGGATTTCGCTTTTATTTACTTTTTTCTCGTTAGCTTGAGATTGCGTCATGTCTTCATTCCTATTGAAGTATATCAGTAAGAAGGGAATGATAAAAAATGTGAGAAGAATATATGCGAAACCTACTATTCGGGTTTTGACAGATTCTTTTCCAAGGTAGGTAGCTATTTTTACAGGAATATTTCTGATAGCATTAAACGGCATAAATATGAGTGCTCCAATTACATTGAATAGCAGATGCACGATTGCAATGCTGATAGCCGCCTCAGTATTGTAAATGGCTGCAATCAAAGCTGTGATCGTCGTGCCGATATTAGCTCCTATGATAAAAGGGAACACTTTGATCAATGATATCCTTCTATTGGCTACAGCTGGTACGATAAGAGATGTAGTCACTGTGCTAGATTGTACAGCAGAGGTGAAGAATATGCCGTAAAGAAAAGCTACTGCAGGACTTTTGAATATATGCTTACTTACTTTTTTGTAATTGTCGGAAATGAAAGTCTTGAAAACAGTGGCAGACAAAATCTTGATCGCACCAAACACAAGAAGCACACTTCCAATCAAAGCAATGATAGGATACTTGATCAAAGCAACCAACCATAGTGAAAAAGGTCTAGTGAAAAAGGCGTTGTATTTGATAGGCCCTTCTGTAGTGTTTTTAGATTCAAAAAAAGTGTGGGTTATAAACTGTGCTGTTTCACTCAAAAAACCAAAATAAAACTCCAAAGGGAACAAGATGATTACAGTAATGATATTGAATACATCATGAAGTACACCTGCAGAGAGGGCTTTTTTGAATTCACCTCTTTTCATAATGAAAGAAAAAGATACCAATGTACTAGTGATTGTAGTTCCTATATTCGCACCCATTACCAATGGTACTGCTTGTGTCAAAGTCAAGCTGCCTGAAGCGACCACAGCTACGATCATAGCAGTCACTGTAGAACTACTCTGAATCAAAGCCGTCATCAATAGCCCTATGAATAGCCCTACAAATGGATTATTGGTTGCTTGAAATACTTCTTTTGCCAATTCATTGTTTAGCTGAAGCATAGAAACTGTCAGCAGGTCTATGGAAAGCATAAAAAGCAACAGCGCAAATGCCATTTTCAAAAAGAAAAGTGCCTTATATGTATAATTGCCTGAATCTTTGCTAATAGTCATCGATCGAAAAAGCCACAAACCTGTGGTCTTACCCTATTTTAAGTTGCAAAGTAACAGTAGAAAACATAAAGTTGTCAGTGTTTAATATGAAGATATTGTTAATATTAGTAGCGTATTTTTAAATATAATTTGACTCATAGAAAAATTTTATCTCGTAGATTCTCTGAAATTTTTAAGTTAGTTCTGTAACTATCCATATTCCCCCATTTAGCGTGTAAGGTTCAGCCTGTTAAGAAATGGTATCATTGTCTTAACAATTTGTTAACATTTAAGCCAAATAATCTTCTTTACCTTTGTGACTGAAAATACTCATAAGCCACAAAATATTATGGCCAAGCTTAAAGATCAAAACATTAATCAGGACGCCTTATCCAAGGTATCTTACGCACTTTTTGATTTTACGAAAAAAGAAAAGTCATTTTTAATTATCACCTTGATACTGGTAACTATAGCAGGTATCATTACTCCATATACTTATGCAGCTATGTGGTTTGGATTTGCGCTTGCTGCATATTCAGCGATCGCAAATGATAGTATACAGACCATCGGGACTTTCATAGCTTCCAATCAAGAAAGAAAGTGGTATTGGCTTTGGTTGTTTATGGGGCTGATTTTTGTTGGCACTGTAACATTCAGTTGGTTTACATACAACGGTGATGTAAGTTATCAAAGACTGCAAGTACCGGGACTTGAAGAAGCACCTACAAGTTTTGTTTTCTTACAATTAGCTGCACCTATTGTTCTTTTGGTAATGACACGTATGAGAATGCCAGTATCTACGACATTCCTATTGCTCAATGTGTTTACCTACAAAGCAGGCACTATAGTAAGTGTTATGCAAAAAAGTTTTTTGGGGTATCTTTTGGCTTTTGTGATTGCAATAGCGGTGTGGTTTACTTTGGAGAAATTCGTTAAAACCTATCTTAAGGGTCAGGCAAAGCCTTATTGGTATGTACTTCAATGGATCACTTCTGGTACACTCTGGGCAGTATGGATCATGCAGGATGCTGCAAATATTGCTGTTTTCCTTCCTCGTCAGTTAAATGTATGGGAATTTGTAGCGTACACTGGTTTTGTATTTTTAGGTCTAGGATTCTTGTTTTATCTCAAAGGGGATAGGATACAAGGTATTGTCAATGAAAAAACTAGAGTCACTGACGTTAGAGCTGCAACTATAGTGGATTTAGTTTATGCCATCATATTGATCTATTTCAAAATGATAAGTAATGTTCCGATGAGTACCACATGGGTATTTATTGGATTATTAGGAGGTAGAGAATTGTCTATTGCATTGGCTAAATCTAAGAAGTTGACAAAAAGGAGAGCCAGGTTAGTACGTGCCTATAGATTGGCGCGAAAAGATATCATCAGGGCTCTGATTGGATTGTTGGTGTCCCTGATACTTGCATTGATCATTAATGAAGGTGTAAGGAAAGAGATATTTGACCTTATTTTCTAATCTACGTGAATGTATTTTATGAGATTTGGTTGCTTCATCGAGATCTCATTGAAAGATAACTTATAAGCGCAGTCGGTTTATCCACTGCGCTTTTTTATGCTTGTCTTTGAGATCATTGTTGTATTTTTGAGATATCATGGAGATGTACACGGACGAATATTTTATGAACGAAGCCATGAAGATGGCTCGGATTGCATTTGAGGAAGGTGAAGTGCCTGTAGGGGCAGTAATAGTGTGTCGCAATAAAGTGATTGCTAGAGCTTATAATCAGACTGAAAAGCTTACGGACCCAACAGCACATGCTGAAATGTTGGCTATTACAGCTGCGACCAATGCTTTGGGGGCAAAATATCTCACGGAATGTAAGCTTTATGTAACCTTAGAACCTTGTGTGATGTGTGGTGGGGCCGCATTTTGGTCTCAATTAGGTGAGCTGCATTTTGCGGCTACAGACCCCAAAAGAGGATATGGTAGGGTAGAGCCGAAGCTTTTGCACCCTAAGACTAAGGTGTTCACAGGTGTGATGGCTGATGAATCGAAGCAGTTACTTGATGATTTCTTTAAAAATTTGAGAAAATGAGCTTTTTCTTGGATATCAAGAACTATTTCTGGGAAGGCTGGGTTTATTGGATGTATGTTTATACAAAGAAATTAATTTTATTATTCACTATTAAACTATAAAAATTATGGCTTTTGAACTTCCAAAACTACCTTATGATTTTAATGCGCTAGAGCCGCACATCGATGCTAAGACAATGGAAATCCACCATGGAAAACATCACAATGCTTATGTTACTAACTTGAACAATGCCATCGCAGGCACTGACCTTGAAGGGAAGAGCTTAGAGGAATTGATGAAAGTGGCTGGTTCAAATGCAGCAGTGAGAAATAACGGTGGAGGTCACTATAATCACAGCTTGTTCTGGACTGTATTGGCACCAAACGGTGGCGGTCAGCCAACAGGTGACTTGGCAGCTGCTATCGATGCTAAATTTGGATCATTTGATGCTTTCAAGGAAGAGTTCAATAAAGCTGCTGCTACAAGATTCGGTTCTGGTTGGGCTTGGCTTTGTGTAGATGAGCGTAAAGAACTATGTGTATGCTCTACACCAAATCAAGATAATCCATTGATGGATGTAGCTGAGAAGAAAGGCTCACCAATCCTTGGCCTTGATGTATGGGAACACGCTTACTACCTAAACTATCAAAACAGAAGACCTGATTACGTTGGTGCTTTTTGGAATCTAGTGAACTGGGATGAAGTAAGCAAAAGATTTGCCGCTGCGAAATAATTTGTTGTTGCTATATATTTGAAACCCGTTGGTGTTAGCCTACGGGTTTTTTTATATACAAGACTTCCCTTTGCCGAAGGTTTTAGAGATTGGATCAGGTGTGATGTTAGACAATGCTGATGAATTAGTATTAGATAGCTTTATTTTTCAAGATAAATTGATCTTGATTTCTAATGTTGGGGATAAAAAATTTCCTGGTCAAAGATTTCTTGACGTATATGATGCCAAGACGTTGGAATATGGAAAATCTTACCCTCTGCCTGACTTGAATGATGCATTACCTGACGAAGGGTTTGCCTATGCAAGAGATCTTATTGGGATTTTATTTGAAGACATGATAGGGATTTTCAAGCCTTAACATCATGATACTTTTGTACCACTGTTCAGAAAGTGGACATTGAAACTGTACGGTATTGGGACAGGTTGTTCTTTTTTGTATTTTTTTAAATAGCTAATAATCAATAAATTATGTGTTTATTTTTCTATTGGCACTGCTTTTTCATTAGGAAGTGTACAAGAAATAACTCAGACACATAATTTGAATACCAATGAAAGTTACTATCCAAGTTTTTACTATTTTCTGTTTTTTCCTCATGGGACTAAGCAATGCAGCCGCCAAAGAGACTGGTCTCATCTTCGGTCAAGTCAAGGATCAGAAAGGTGAAGTATTACCTTTTGCCAATGTGATGCTCGTAGATGCAGAATCTGAATCCATGATTACGGGTGCGGTGAGTGATGATGCAGGTAAGTTCTCAATCGAAACAAGCCGATTTGGAAAAGTACGCTTGATCGTTTCTTCCATTGGTTTCGAAACGATGAAGACTGAAAGCTTCCAAATCAAAGCTGGAGATAGGTTGGATATGGGTTCATTGAGTATTCAGGAGGAGGTTTCCTCTTTGAGCGAAGTGACAGTGAGGGCTAATAGACCCGAAGTGATCATTGAGCCTGATAAGACTACTGTGAATATCGAAGGTACTGTAATGGCCGAGGGAAATACAGCCCTTGATGTGATCGGAAGATCTCCAGGGATCTATGTAGATCAAGATGGTAACATCAACTTGAACGGGAGGTCAGGTGTGACTGTGATGATCAATGATAGACCGTCTTACATGAGCGCGGAAGATTTAGCAAACTTTCTAAGAGCTATGCCCGCAGACAATATCAAAAGCTTAGAAATCATCAATAATCCAACTTCACGATTTGATGCTGAAGGTGCTGCAGGAGTGATCAATATCAAATTGAAAAAAGGGAATGTTGATGGTGTATTTGGAAGTGCTCAAGTAGGAGGACTATACAATGGACAGTTTGCACCTACCACAGGGCTTACCCTCAATGTGAAAAAAGGAAAATGGACCAATAATGCTAGCTTGAACTACAATGAGTACGCTGTATTCAATGATTTGGAGATAAAAAGAAACTTTCTATTACCAGAAGGATTGTCAGTCTTTGATCAAGATAGTCGAATCACTACCAGAAATAGAAACCTATTCTTCAACGGTGGCACAGACTATGAAATCAATAAAAATCACAGTGTAGGAATGAGTGTGCAAGCATCTAAGTCAAGTGGAAATGATGTAAGTCGAGCTTTGACACAAGTAACCAACCCGGGGACTACGGACAGAGATTTCCTCAGATCTATCAATGATAGCGAAGATGGTAGATACAGGTTGTTTGGAAACCTTCACTACGTAGGCCTGCTTGATACTTTGGGTACTAAAATCACAACCGACATAGATTACACCAAAATGCATTCAGATGCTACTGCAGTATTAGGTAATTATGTGTGGGTCAATGAGGCTGAGGACCAAGCGGACTTTGACAGAATCAGGAATATCAACAACATGGATTACCATATTTTCACAGCAAAAGTAGACTTCACCAAGCCATTTGGAAAAGGAAGGGTGCTAGAGACTGGAGTGAAGGGAAGCTGGGTAAAGTCTGATAACAATTTAGACTTGAGTAGATCGGTTGCGGAAGGTCCTTTTGTCACAGATCCCAATAGCAATAGATTTATCTACAATGAAAATGTGCTAGCAGCTTATGCTTCATACAAAGGTAAGTTTTCAGATAAAGTAGGTTTTCAAGCTGGGTTGAGAGGAGAGTATTCTGATATCCTAGGTACATCGGTCACCCTTGGCCAAGAGAATGCCCAACAATACTTCGATTTGTTCCCAAGCATGTTCATCCAGCATAAGGTAAGCAAAGACTATCAAATCGTGTACAACGCTAACAGAAGAATTACCAGACCGAACTACAGGTTACTTAATCCATTTGTATTCTACATTGACCCATTGACCACAGAGAGAGGGAATCCAAACTTAAGACCTCAATATGCTCATAACTTGGAAATGAACCATGTCATCAAAGGAGCTTATCAGTTTAGTCTTGGTTATTCATTGACTACGGATGTGTTTCAGCAGATTTTCGAACAGGATGTAGAAAGCAGGACGACCACGACTTACAATGCCAACTTGGACAGGTCTCAAAATGTAAATTTCAGAGGAATCATCCCAGTAGAGATTACCCCATGGTGGAATACCAGCAACATGGTACAAGTGAACTATGCCAAGTGGAAGTCTCAAATTGGAGATGCACTCTTGGACGTGGATCAGGTTTCATACATGGCGAGATCACAGCATAATTTCATCCTGCCAAAAGGATTCAAAGCAGAATTGATAGGGATGTATATGAGTCCAATGCTTTGGGGTCAGGCTACTATCGGAGCTATGGGGGGAATAGATGCTGGTATCACAAAGACATTTGCGAAGGACAAGCTTTCATTGACTGTAAATGGCACGGATTTGCTTAGAACCCAAGTGATCAGAGCCGATGTGCAATTCGACCAGATAGACACCTTTTTCAGACAATATAGAAGCAATCAAGGTGTGAGATTTACTTTGAGATACAAGTTTGCCAGAGGAGAAAGCTTCCGCGTGGCCAATAGAAGTGGTAGCTCAGAGGAAGTCGACAGACTAAATTAATGCTTAAAGCCAAAAAGAATTTTGGAAATTGGAGTGTGAATTATAAAGGTTAAATACAATCCGCAGACCCCTGCAACAACAAGCCCTGAAGGATCTTCAGGGCTTTGTATATATAAATTGATTTCAATTAAATCAAGGCCAGCATTTCTTCAAGCTCCATTCGAATCCATCTATAACAATCTCCTTATAACTTTGAGACCCTCTCTAGAGAATTATCAGTACATGAATAAAGGGATTATTACCACTTCATTCCATCCCTCGTTGTCTCTTTCGTAGATTACAATAGAACTACCTCCCGATCCTATACCAGCAGAATAAAAAGCATTCGACCAATAAAGGAAACAAAATCGGTCTGCTTCGCCAAAGAATACTGGCTTTGAGATTTCATAGTATTTCAAAGTATTTATACTACCTTCCTTAAGGCTGTCCATTTGTGCTAAGGGAGCGTGTAGAACATACTCCTTTTCCAAAAGTAGTAATCCGCTGGGAAGATCCGTCTTTTGAAATGTAAACTTGTCAGATGACATTTTCCAAACCTTTTGAAACTCATCTTCTCCGCTGAACACATCGAGCACAGACTTACTTTTCTCCCTAAAATATCTACCGGTATTTTGCTGTAATTCGTTGAATTGGTTCAAATTTTGTAATTTTGCCACACTTAGTTCCCGTACTCTAACGCTCCAGTCAAAGACAGCTTCTTCAACCAAAAAGACTATTGTATCCCTTTCAATTATTGGGAGAAAAATATGATCTATGAATTTGTGGACTTGAATGGTGTCTTCTGTCGATACTGTAAATTCAGTTTCGGAATCATTCTTTGCAGCTTTTCCACAGGAAATCAAGAGACTGATTAGGAATAAATAACTAAAAAATTTGATAACTATTGACATGCTTTATCTCCTTTAGGTGCAGTTCCCTGATAAGTGATCCCATTTCGCTCTGCATAGTATCTTCTGGATATTCTGTCCCGTTCAGCTGATGTCATTTGTTGGTACACATCCGTATCTTGAAGTCCACCCCATGCCATGTCTTTGAAGAATTGTTCATCATTAAGGAGACTTTGGGGATAATTCAATGATGATGCAAAAGTCTTAAGTTCTTCCGCTATGTCATTTATAAACGCACCTTCCACAAATAAATTATGATGAGCAGCATTGTAATTTACATTTCCAGAAACATTGTATTTATCTAAATAAGCATTCAATAGCCCATTAAGGCTTCGGTCTGATTGGGGAAACTTTTCTATAAATAATAAATAGGCGTGAAGCATTTCATGCATAATTGTACGTGCTATAGATAAATCTGTTGCTCCAGCATTGTTCCCTTGATGGATGTTAATCACCGCTGCGTTGTTTTGTATTTGAGGATGAGTCCAGGCAGTTGCTGTGCCACTGTTAACATATTTAAATTTCACATTGAAATTCATGTCAACAAGCAAACTATTGCCTTCGAACTTTTCAAATATCTTTTTGAATTCTTCTTTAGTACTGCCAATTAGTGTATTGATGAGTAATTGATGGCAGTTTGTTAAACCATTCATGTCAATCTGAACATCAAAGCCAGGAAAAGGGTAGTTGTTGCCAGTACCACTACCGCCACCAAATTCAGGATTAGGTCTTCCATTTCCAGATGGTGCTGAGCTGGATGGCATTGGGGAGTTGATGTTTTGTCCTTCTCCGTAATTGATAAAAGAACTTGTACAGCTGTTTACCCAAATGGATTGAAGCGAATTGACATGACCTTCACCAAAACCGTGAAAAGGGAAATCAAACCAGTAACCAGAGCAATTATAAGTCATATACAGGTTTGCAGTATGGTTTGATTTTTCAGGTTCTTCAGTTTGATAATAAAAATGTTTAGATAATCTTCCCTTCTCTACCTCAAACCCAATCAAATGCTTCTCTCCATAACTAAACATATCAATTCTGCCAGACCAGTTTTTTGGGATCTTGTGGTAGGTCATTCCCTTTGATTTTTCGCCATAGCTAAAGTACCTTGCAGTCAGGATAGCATATCCATCAGTTCCATCGTTTTTTTCTACGAATAGCATAGTTTCTTCTATAAGTTCATCTGAGCGATCTCCGTATTGTTGATGAAATTCAGTTGGCATGATACCACTTTGCTGACTGATGTTGATTTCATATACTTTTCGACCATCTGGGAAATAGTACTCACTAAATTTTGACCAGTCTGGTTCTTTTTCAAAAAACGGAAGGATCAGGTTTTTGTCAATCATTCTGGCATTGTGAACTTGCTCTTTAGCAAGCAATTCCGCTTTGTTAGTTTCGAACCAGTTTTTTAATTCAATGGTCTTAAGCTGATCGAGCTCGGTAAGCTGAAGATTTTCCTGTTGATCTAGACAAGATACTGCAATTAGTAAAACGACTGCTAGCCAAATCTTTTTGACCAAACTGAAAATTCTTACATTAGCGTTGTTTGTTCGGGGGGGGAGTAAAACTTAGTTTCATAAATAATAAGTTAAGATTAAAATAGTGTTATAAAAGTTAATAATGATAGATATATGTAAAGTTTATTTAGTTTCAAAATTAAGGTTGATTTTTTGCATTAGTTAGCTTTCAATGTTTACCCTCAAGGAAATCGCCTATAGGAAAAACCCTCCGAGGGTTCAAGATTGAATTAATATCATTTGATCAAGTTAGACCTATGGATTTAGAAAAAGATTAACCCTCGAAGGGTTCTTTTGCTTAAGGATTGTAAAAAAAGACTTCTTTGTGTTTGCCCTTGTATTGATGATTTTCCTCGTCTATAAACTTAGCCGTTTACCTACACCTACCCAACAAATCACCAATAAGCTAATCTCCACGAAACAGAACATCATCATCTATCCTACTAAATCTAAAATCTAATCCCGATAGCTATCGGGACTAAAGACACCCATTCTCTACCTCCCCGTTCCCAGCTCAATGGTATGGCCAAAGAACAAGGCATTGATAAAGAGCTTGCTTGTGCCACGCCAAAACCCACGGAAATTTGGATTGTCTACAAAACCAATGATACGGCCTTCACCAAGTTTATTGATCTGGACTATAGCCGACTCATTGATCAAACCCAAATTAGAAGGATGTACGTATCCACTGGCTATTGAATTATCTGTGTAGATAACTGGGTTGCTTAACGAGTTTTTGTTAGGGATCATAAATAAGTTGTTGTCTCTAAAGGTGTATATATCATCAGTTTCATAACCATAAGCCAATGGATGACTTCGGTCCAATTGAGCATGAAAAATAGCACCTGTAGTCATTCTTGCTCCTAATGCAGCATTGTAGTCAGCATAACTTGTAGAATCATTATTCACAATAGGGGGCATTGGTTTGAATGAAAAGTTGGCTAGCTTATGATGATTTAACCAAACAAGTGCCTCTCCTCTTCCGATCAAAAGACCACCCGTGCTGATCCATTCCTTGAGACTTTCCACGGCTGGTCCACTCATTTGCTCATAGTCTCCACTCGGCATGATGATAATATTGTAGCGGGATAGATCTGCTTCATCAAGATTACCGATAGGGAAAAGCGTCAATGGTATGCCGAGCTTTTGATCGAGAAGATGCCAGATTTCTCCTGCTTCTTGACCATCCACTCCTTCCTCTACTAGCAAGGCTACCTTAGGCGTTTGTAGAAGATCTAGGCTTATTATATTGGTGTTTTCATCATCTGATGTCTCTGTTGTTATAGCATGGATATCTATTCCGTATTTTTCAGCCACCTCCTTCAAGTCTTCATAGTTTGCTACAGTTGAAGAATCGGCACCAACTTTACTAATAACAATAGCCCCACGATCAAACTTTAAGTCCTTGGAAATCTCCAACTCTTGGTGATTTACACCTACTGAATAATTTTTCCGCATCAATTCATAGGTTGCCTTAGGAGCTAAGTATTCATTCCATTCAAATGCGAAAGCATTAGCTTCAGCATCACCTATAAGTTCACCCTTGACTTGAGCATGATCTTTGTCGATGAGTTCCACACTTGCCAAGTTTAAGATACGGCTGCTAAGGGCCATAGATTTCAAATTGTATGCCATGGGCATAGTCCAAGCAGTGATGTCTTGGAAGATGCTATCTTGAAGGCTGGTGTTTTCCTCAAATATCCCTTTGATAAGCCTGTATTGTGGCTGTGTCAGCGGGACGATAAAGGACTTGTTTTTCTCGAAAGGAACACTATTTACTATGATGTCCTCATTGAGGGTGAAGACATTGATGCCATGATGGGTGATCATGGTAGCCAATGAAGTAGCACTATGACCATCTTTTGAGCTTCCAAAAATATACGCTTTATTGGTGTCATTATTTGCTTCTTTTTTTGCCTCGGCATAGAATTCCTTTAAGTAGCTATTCAGTTCCTTCCGCATTTCCATCGTGGCTTTTATGGAAGAAACTGTACTCGTGAAATGATTCCGTATATTATTTTCAAAAGTACCAATACCCAAAACTTGCTCTTGTCGCTGACTTCTTGAATATGCCTGCTCTAAAAATAATCCAACAGAACCTTGTATATCTGCATAAGTGGCACCCTTTCCATAGTAAAAATTATCGAGGTAATCTTGGCTATGGCCTTGTAGTCCTACACTATCCAGCATGCTCTTGTTATAATCTCTTATCTTTCGCTTCATATCTTGGACTTTATCAGGGATCAATGGGTGATATACGAAAGGGATATTTTGGTTCAAAGAGTAAGTTATATTTGAGCTGATTTCATGAAAATCCAACTGAACATTGGGTAGCCAATCTTGAAAGACTGCGACTCTATTGCGAGACTCCACTTGCTCTAGAGGAAGCCAATCTTTGTTGAGGTCATACCAATAGTGATTTGTCCTTGCGCTAGGCCATGGTTCATGGAGACCTCTTTGTGCGGGGTCTTCTAAGAAATGATAACTTTTGTTGGCATTGATCCATGATGCAAATCGACTATATCCATCAGGGTTCAGAGATGGATCGATGATGATAACAATTTTCTCAAGGTCAGTTTTCAATTCTTGAGCTGCAGCATAATGATAAGCAGCGAGAAGAGATGCATTAGTGGTAGATGCCTCATTTCCATGTACACCATAGCCTGCAAAAACCACTGCGGGCATATTTTCTATATTGATGTTTAGATTTGCTAAGCGAAGTTTTTTTCTTTCAGCTTTTATCTTTTCGAGATTTTTCAAGTTTTCAGGACTACTGATGATCACATTGATTTGTGGTCTTTTTTCATAAGTCCTTCCGATTTCTTGGATGATTACCCTGTCGGAGGCTTGAGCCAGTGCTTTCATATACATCACCACCTGATCATGTGATACATGCCAATCTCCAAGTTCAAAACCCAAAATCTCTTTGGGGGTTGGTATTGAAGAATTGTAAGTTGTGTTTTCTGGGAGAAAATATGAAATATCTGTCTGAGAAAATGCAATGCTACTGAATAAACATAAACTCAAGACAAGGCGAATTTTCCTCATGATTTTTTGTGGTTTGGTGCTTCTTTATTTTTTAAAGTAGATTTTTTTTACAATATTCGGTAAATTTCAAGCTTGCATATAGGGGCTTAACGATAAGATTGATGGATTTAATATTCCGGATCTTTTTGCTAAGTCTGAATCTAGTTAATCTATTGAAGTATGCTAAGCAAAGGAAATGGGCATGGGTTGAATATCGGAAAAGCGAATTTAAAGATAATTCTACGAATCTGCTTTGGTTGCTGTTGCTGATTTTTCTAAATCATCTAGCATCATTTCTATATTTCTATTTCTTACTTGAACAGACAACATTCACATGGACTTACTCATGATTGGTGGATTAAATTCCTTCTTGTTAATTTTTGGTATGATGATTGGTATTGCATACCTAGTATTTTGGATTATTACTTTGGTCAATGCCACTCAGTCTTCATTTATTGAAGAAAACATGAAGCTGATATGGATATTGATAATATTGTTTGCCAATCCCGTTGGAGCTGTTATTTATTGGGTGGTAGCGCCAGGACAAAAGAAAAAATATTTTAAACCTTTAAATAAATAATAATATGTTTGGATTAGGAATCGTAGGCCTTTTGATATATGCCTACACCATTTATGACGTGTTGACGAGGAATTTTCGTGGAGGTAATGATAAGATCGTTTGGATCTTAGTAGTTCTGTTTTTGCCACTTTTGGGGACGCTGTTGTGGTTCCTTTTTGGTAGAAAGGGCACTAGCTGATCTTGAATAGATTGAATGCAACTTAAAAAGCTCAACTGTAATTCAAAATAGGTCTTGGGAGTATTTTAGGCTTCTTGAAACAGAAAAAAGCAGCGATTGATCGTTTTTAAAGGTGGATAATTTTACCTTTAGCATCAGTTGCTGCTTTTTTTTGTCTTGATATGATGGTACTTCAGTGATGTTTTTTCTTTGATGAAAAGAGAATGTCTATTCATCAAAAGTATGTCCTCTAATCACCACCTCCCGTGCTGTAGGTCTTGGCCAGTGCTGATTCTAGATCAGGATACCTGAATTGAAAACCTGCCTCTTCTATTTTTTTTGGAGAAACCTTATTTCCTCCTAGTACCATCTGTGACATTTCACCTAGCATGACTTTAAGTATGAAGGCTGGTACACCAATGTTTACAAATGTCTTATTGACTTTTTTTGCAGCTTCCTGAGTAAGCGTGTGATTGGTGCTAGGTTTAGGTCCTACGGCATTGAAAATGCCCTCTACACTTTCATTTTCCGCTGCAAAGACAAACATTCTTGCAAGGTCTTCTAGCTGTATCCAGCTCATCCATTGCTTGCCATTCCCAAGTGGAGCTGCTACGGGAGGTTTGAGCATTTCGACTAGAGCACCACCATTTTTATCAAGTACAATACCGATCCTAAGCAGGACTGTTCTGATACCTAGTTTCTCAATTTTTCCACTCTCAGTCTCCCAAGCTGTCACTACTTGAGCTAAAAAATCTTGACCCGATGGACTGGTCTCAATCATCAATTTGTCACCCGTGTCAAACCCATAATACCCAACGGCACTGGCTGCTATATAGCTATTAGGCTTTTTCTTACTTGCTTCAATTGCTTGCCTGATTAATTGTGTAGAGTGGGTTCTGCTTTGAAGTATGTCTTGTTTTCTTTCTGCTGTCCACCGCTTATCTGCCACCCCAGAGCCTGCTAAGTGAATGATGATGTCAGCCCATTCGATAGCTTCGGAATCTATCTTCATTTGATCGATATCCCAAAAAAATGATTTTTGTTTATTTTCTTTTGGTGATCTGCTCAGCCAGGCGACTTGATGCCCTTTTTTTTCTAAGTGTAAAGTAATTCGCTGTCCGATAAGACCTGATCCTCCAGTAATCAAAATTTTTTTCATGGCGTTTTAGCTTTATGTTTAAAGAGTATTTGCATGGTATTTGTTTAGTTTTAACTAAAATTTAACCAAATTCCTTTCTATAGGAAAAATATTTGCAGTTTTTTGCACAAAATTTATTAGAAAAATGAAAAAAATATTACTGAGCAGTTTTTTGATCTTTTTAATCAATCTATCTGTGTTTTGCCAAAATCAACAGGACAGTGTAAAAAATGAAGGACTCAAAGTCGAGAAATTGACTTATCAACAGCAACCTGGACTAGCTTTAGCTGCTTCAAAGATCTTTTTTTCAGAGAAGCGGTATTCGATTTCAGGATTTGGTGAAGCTTCCTCTGTCAATTACATAGGGCCCAAAAATACCAGTGCGGGTGATTTAGAATTGTATTATACCAATTTATACAGGTTTGCGACTTTTTTTGGATACCGGATTACTGATAAGATCATTTGGAACTCAGAAGCCCAGATTGAATATCTTCACGACGGTAATAGCGAGGGTCACACAGAATTTTTGTTTGAGGCATTTATTGATTACTTATGGAAAGACTACCTGAAGGCTAGGGTAGGTTATTTTCCTCTTCCTATAGGTTATGTCAATAATAACGACGAGCCGGTGATGTTTTATTCTGTAAATCGATCAGAGGTTGAGCGATTGATTACTCCGACGACATGGATTGAATTTGGGGCTATGTTTTATGGGAATTTCACAAGTGATCTGAGCTATGCATTAGGAATCTCGCAAGGCCTAAATGCCGCCGAATACCTCAGTGGTTCATGGATCAGACAGGGTAGGGTGATCACTTTCGGACTTCCAAAGACTTTATCTTTTACACCTCAGCTGAATTATTCAGGAATTCCCCATACTACTTTGAGTGTCTCGGGTTTTTTTGGAAATTCAGGACAAGAGCAAACAGTGCTTGTCAATGGGCAAGAGCAGACGGTGGAAGCACCTGTGCGTATAGGTACTGGATATGCTAAGTATGAGCGTGGCCCATGGAGATTTGTTACAGTAGGTACTTTGGGAAGTCTAGGAGGTACAGATGATATTGCACAATTGACACTTAATGAAAACGGTACATCTCAAATTCTTGGAGATCAAACCATGGGTTATCTTTTTGAATTGGGTTATGACTTGTTGCCTCTGATTAAGCCCGTGAGAAGGCATAGAGAGGGCTTTTTGTATAATGCGGAAGAATTTAAATTGCCAGTGTTTTTGAGATTTGAGCGTTTGGATACCCATAGACGTTTTGATAATAGACTTATACCCATAGGCAATCCTAATGATGTCTCATTTGTTCATAACAATCTTAGAATTTGGACACTAGGGACTAATTTTAATCTAAAGGAGAATCTTGTATTGAAAGCAAATTATCAATTTCGAAAAAACTTGGCTAATGGTGTGCAAGCCCTAGCTGAAGGGGACAGGGTAGAGTTTGGGTTTGGATTTATATTCTAAAGGATTAAATTTGCGTTATAAGGCGATGGGGTTCCGCCTGATAACCGCCCACTTTGGTGCTGATGACTCCTACTTCAACTTATTTATTCATCGCATTTCAATCAATGATTGAAGTCATTTAACCTATTAGCATGTTGAAGCAGGTTGTTTCTTTCTCGAAAATCAAAGATTTTTCTAAAGAAGAGTTTATTCCTAATTTTATTTTCACCGTAAAATGGTTGCTTTTGGCCACTATGGTAGGTTTGTTGGCTGGTTCTGCATCCGCTTTTTTTCTAGTGGCTCTGGAATGGATGACAAACTACAGAGAGGCTAATGTCTGGATCATTGCTTTGTTACCCCTTGGTGGGCTCTTGATAGGATGGGTGTATCATCAATATGGCGAAAGTGTAGTCAAGGGGAATAATCAACTACTGGAAGAATTCTACAATCCTCAGAAAACAATTCCCTTAAGGATGGCGCCTTTGGTGCTGTTTGGGACATTAGCGACGCACTTGTTTGGTGGATCTGCTGGAAGAGAGGGTACAGCTGTACAGATGGGAGGAGCTATAGCTGATCAGTTTACAAAATGGCTCAAATTGACCAAAGACGATCGTAAAATTTTGATCACGATTGGGGTAGCGGCGGGTTTTTCATCAGTCTTTGGTACGCCTTTGGCTGGTGCAGTTTTTGCGCTAGAGTGGCTTGTCATTGGAAGGATAAGGTACGAGTCAATATTGCCTGCATTTATAGGTGCATATGTGGCAGATTATACTTGTGCAGTTTTCTGGGATGTTCACCATACGCATTATCAAATCCCCGCAGTCCCAGAATTGTCAATGCAGGTATTGATTTGGATTATTCTTGCGGGTATCTGCTTCGGTCTTGCAGGAAGACTATTTGCGAAAGCAACTCACTTTTGGGCTGCTTTTTTTAAGAAAATCATCAAATATCCTCCATTAAGGCCTGTTTTTGGGGGGGGGATGGTTGCTTTGTTGGTGCTCGCTATGGGCACTACAAAGTACATTGGGTTAGGTGTTCCTACAATCGTAGATGCTTTCTCAGAAGACCTCCCTTGGTATGATTTCTTAGCCAAAATCGGCATGACCTCACTTACTTTGGGGGCGGGATTCAAAGGCGGGGAAGTTACACCATTGTTCTTTACAGGAGCCACTTTGGGTAATGCCTTGTCTTTTTTGATTCCATTACCAGTTGCATTGCTAGCAGGGATGGGGTTTGTGGGGGTATTTTCAGGGGCTACCAATACACCATTAGCTTGCACCCTAATGGGGATTGAGCTATTTGGAGCTGATTCAGGTATTTTTATTGGCGTGGCTTGTGTTATAGCCTACTTGTTTAGTGGCCATGCTGGGATCTACAATTCACAGGTTATTGGTTCACCTAAAAGTGCTCAACATTCTAAGCATAAAGGTAAAAACCTTGGAGGGATGTGATGCTAAATGGTACCTCTTGTGTTTTGATAGACTTAAATATTCTCATAAAAAAAGGGGAATTAACCCCTTTGATCAAATTTTCTGAAAATCAGCTGAAGAAACTCATCCACAGGCTCTGAATTTTTGTCCCAGCTCAATTCACCTACATATCGCTCATTGATGAGTTGTACAGCTTCCATAAAGCTATCACATTGATCTATAGATTTTAGCGCATGTTTCATCAAGTCTGGATTTCCATCAAATAGCTCCTTAGTGAACATAAAGCGCTGGTTGATACCTACACTTTCCGATAGCTCATGGATAGTGCCTTTCATGATGCTGTATTGCTCTGATTCAAATCTTGCCCATGTCTGAAGTGGATCTATAGCCTTACTGGGATCTACTGCCTTGAATGCTTGTGTTGTAGCTGGTGCTTCAACTGTCGCAAACTCTTCTTTTATATCTGTGTCTTCCTCAAGTTCAGGTTTTGAATCCTCTATTTTTTCTAAATTTTCCCCTTCTTGAATCTCTTTGAAACTTTCCTTGGACTCACTTTGAGAAGTCTCTACTGATTGCCCTGGAGAATCGATAGGGGTATTTGAAGAGCTTTCTGCTGCTTCAACTTTAGCCTCTATTCTTTCAAATAAAATGTCGTAATCTAAATACAACACCTCCTTCAATACGTCTAAAAGCTCTTCTGGCCTTTGGAGTTGGTCTTTTTGAACTTCGTAATTGTTGAATAGTACTTTTTTATATGCAGCTGTATCTTGAGACATTCCTGCCCGATCTACTAGATTGCTGACCAAAGTTTCATGCCATTTGAAATACTTCATATTTTCTTTCAAAAATTGATTTACCTGGTGACCTTCCAGCTTTTCAAATTCACTTTTGTAAAATGTAATGGGATCCAAAGCTAAAATGATAGAAAAAGCGACTGCTTCCATCAGCAAAGGTTCAAAATTAGTCCTGTCAATCTTGATAGATCGAGAGAGAATATTCATGAAATCTTGCAAAGCTTGATGAACATGATTGTCTCTATAATCAAAATATGGACTCGATTTAAGTTTTTCTAATTCAATCTGCCAGTTCTCGAAAAGGGACTTTATCACAAAGTAATTCACCTGTTTGCTTGGTGTAAGGTTCAAGATCTCAGAACCAGTGATGTATTTTTTTGATGAAAAATACTTCTCACTTATCTTCTTCGAAAACTCCAGTGCATAGTTTTCTAAATATTTGCTGTTAATTTTAACACTCATAAGTTGGGAATTTAAAATAATCGAAGCATAAATCATGCTGAAAATCATCATAGAGAATCTATACAGTCGAGAAATAAAGACTCTAGAAACCGATTGTAAAGTTATAGAATTAATTCATGAAAACTACATCGATTGGATGCATGCTTGTGGGAAAAAAGGTAGGTGTACTTCTTGCAAAATGATCGTCGTGGAGGGTATGGAGAATCTGAGTGAACTTACAGAAAGGGAGATTTTTTATAGAGAAAATGGTAGATTGACTTCCAAGGAAAGACTAACTTGCCAAGCTGAATTGAAATCAGGGACTATTAAAATCCGAGTCGCTGATGTCAATAAGTTTCCGCATGTGGATTATGGGGAAGGATAGAAGCGAGAGATTAGAAACAAGAAGCAAGAAACAAGAAGCAAGAAGCAAGAAGCAAGAAGCAAGAAACAAGATGCAAGAAATAAGAAATAAGAGCGATTTGAGATGAAATATGCTTGGGCGAAATAAAGTTGAAAATATGCCACTACCTATGGGTAGACAGGTTCGGCGAAAAAGGCTTTCTCTTGTTCATCTTTTGTAAAGTTAGCCGACACACATAAGTGAACAGTTTCAAAAATATTGGGTTAAGCTATCTTCGTCTCTCGCCTCTCGTTTACATCTTATGTCTTGTATCTTGTGTCTTGTGTCTTGA
>NZ_JAKZGR010000023.1 GCF_022549675.1 Belliella kenyensis
CAGCCAGAGGAGAGAGAGGCGAAGATGGTGAAAAAGGTGAAGATGGTTTCACCCCAGTGATCAATTCAGAAGGAAACTGGGAGATTAACGGAGTTGATACAGGTTTACCAGCCAGAGGAGAGAGAGGTGAAGATGGTTTCACTCCTGTAATTAATTCAGAAGGAAACTGGGAGATTAACGGAGTTGATACAGGTTTACCAGCCCGAGGCGAGAGAGGCGAAGATGGCGTAGATGGATTCACTCCTGTAATTAATGCAGAAGGAAACTGGGAGATTAATGGAGTTGATACAGGTTTACCAGCCAGAGGCGAGAGAGGTGAAAATGGCGTAGATGGATTCACTCCTGTAATTAATGCAGAAGGAAATTGGGAGATTAATGGAGTTGATACAGGTTTACCAGCCCGAGGCGAGAGAGGTGAAGATGGTGAAAATGGCGTAGATGGATTCACTCCTGTAATTAATGCGGAAGGAAACTGGGAGATTAATGGAGTTGATACAGGTTTACCAGCTAGAGGCGAGAGAGGCGAAGATGGCGTAGATGGATTCACTCCTGTAATCAATGCGGAAGGAAATTGGGAGATTAATGGAGTTGATACTGGTTTACCAGCCAGAGGCGAGAGAGGTGAAGATGGTGAAAATGGCGTAGATGGATTCACTCCTGTAATCAATGCGGAAGGAAATTGGGAGATTAATGGAGTTGATACAGGTTTACCAGCCAGAGGTGAAAGAGGCGAAGATGGCGTAGATGGTTTCACTCCTGTAATTAATGCAGAAGGAAATTGGGAGATTAATGGAGTTGATACAGGTTTACCAGCCAGAGGCGAGAGAGGTGAAAATGGCGAAGATGGTTTCACTCCTGTAATTAATGCAGAAGGAAACTGGGAGATTAACGGAGTCGATACAGGTTTACCAGCCCGAGGCGAGAGAGGCGAAGATGGTTTCACTCCTGTAATTAATACAGAAGGAAACTGGGAGATTAACGGAGTTGATACAGGTTTACCAGCCAGAGGAGAGAGAGGTGAAGATGGTTTCACTCCTGTAATTAATACAGAAGGAAACTGGGAGATTAATGGAGTTGATACAGGTTTACCAGCCAGAGGCGAGAGAGGCGAAGATGGCGAAGATGGAGCTACACCTGTAATTAATGCGGAAGGAAACTGGGAGATTAACGGAGTTGATACAGGTTTACCAGCCAGAGGCGAGAGAGGCGAAGATGGCGAAGATGGAGCTACACCTGTAATTAATGCGGAAGGAAACTGGGAGATTAACGGAGTCGATACAGGTTTACCAGCTAGAGGCGAGAGAGGCGAAGATGGTGTTAATGGTCAAGATGGTCAAGGAGGCGTAACTCAATCAGGAATAGGGATATCAGTAGCAGGTGATGGTACAATTGCTAGTCCTTATATAATTACAAATACATCTTTGAATACAGATGAGCAAGAAATCACTGATTTCAGTTTGGATCCTATTACCAATATCCTGACACTGACTATAGAGAATGGAAATACCGTAACAGTTAACCTTTCACCATTAGTTACAGAAGTTGAAGCCGATAATGGTCTGTATATTACTGCTACAGGAGAAGTAAGATTAGGTACTAGCCCATTAATCGAACCAACAACCATCACTACAGATGTAAATAACACTTTAGCACTTGAAGGTTTGGTAGAATTAACTGATAGTGACCTTGACGATGTTGATGGTATTATGGTTGTAGAAGCTGACGGTACAATCAGAAGAGTAAATCAAGTGTATAGCACGGCAGAGCCTCAGAATACTTTGAAAAAGTGGATAGGTAGACAGACAGTTTATGAAATTGTAGGAACTACCACGTTTAGTGGAAGTTCAAATGTGGTGACCTTACCTACTGAAGTGCCAACAGGAGCTACCTTGCTTAGCGTAAGATTTATCAATCAAGCAACCAATTCAATTAGCACAAATATCATTAGCTATGATTCAAATACTAGGGAGTTGGTATTAGGTACTGCTGGTTCATTAACAGTATTACATCCAGCTGGTACTTACTACATCATAGTTGAGTATTATTAAATAGGGAAGCTGTCATAATTCAAAAGCTGCTGGTATTTCACCAGCAGCTTTTACTTATATCAAATTTGAATTAAATAACTTATGAAAGTTATTTAAAAATGAAGTTCCTGAGGAAGACTAATGGTTTTAGAGTTGTAATTTATTAAGGAGGAAATGAACAAGATTAATCTGATTGAGCAAAGTACTTTGAGAAAAAGAAATTTGAGGTTTCTTTTTCTTTTTAATCTATTTTTACTTTTTAGTTGTTCTGTGTACTCACAAACTGGAATTGGAACAATCACCCCTGACCCATCTGCAATTTTAGATTTGAATTCGCTAAATAAGGGGTTTAAGGGCCCAAATGTACCTTTGATTAATAGATTTGATCAATCGACAATTCCAAATCCGGCAACAGGTTTATTAGTTTTTAATACCCAAAATAGTGGAGTTTCACCTGATGAAGTGTATGCCAATTCGTATTACTACTGGAATGGAACAGAATGGTATCATATTCCAACTACACGGATTTTTGAAGATATAAGTGTTCCAGGTGTGTTCGTTTTAAACAGTAACGACACTCAAACAATTGGTAATATCAATAACGGTGAACATAGAGCTATATCATTCCCCAACCCCCAGATAATTAATGCAGGAAATATTGCCACTCTAACTAATAATGAGACAATCACTATACTTGAATCTGGGTTATATGAAGTGACAGCATTTGTACAATATAACCCATCTCAAACAGCTGATGAAAGAAGAGCTTTGCTCAATACATACATTGAAAAGAGAGATGGAGGTTCAGGCAATTGGCAGCTTATCGCTGGCGGCAGAACATCATGGGGAAGAAATACCACACATTATTTACAGACAGCTCAAATCCCTGTGACTGTGGTGAGGCTTAATGCTGGCGATCAAATTAGATTTACAATTGCAAATAAAATTACCTCTGGAACAAGGTCTAGTCATGGAAATCCTTCAGTAGTCTCTACCTCTGTCAATAACCCCGTTTCAAAGTCTTTGAGGCTCTATTTAATCGGATTTTAAAGCAAACAAGATGAAAGAGAGATATTTGTTAATTATATTCTTGATGCCTTTACTACTTGTCACAGCAAGTCTCAAAGCTCAAATTACCGGTATGGGAACAGTAGAGCCTCATAGCTCAACTGTTCTAGAAGTTAGCTCAGACAATCAAATGGGAGGAGTACTACTTCCTAGATTAGCTTTATCCAGTAGATTAGATGCTTCAACTATTCCAAATCCATCAATTGGACTTTTGGTATACAACTTGGTTGATGCAGGTTCAGGAGAAGACTTTATCGAAGCAAATAGGATTTATTTTTGGGATGGGACAAGATGGGTAGATATCGCTGACCGACAATTGACCAAAAGATTGCTTTTACCACCTGTTTTTTTTGCCCAATGTGAAGGTATTGAAACTGCTTTTGATATAACTGGAACTAATTTAACTAATCTAAACAATGGCACTGGTATAGTAGTGCCATTTCCGACAAATTCTGTCCTTGTGAATAATTTCAATAATTTAACACTCAACAACAATAATACTTTTAGGGTAAATAGTTCAGGTGTCTATGAACTTTCAGCTTTTATCAATTATAATCCAAGGGTGATAAATGGTTACAACGATGAATCTGGATCAACAAATTATAACAATGCAAGAACAGCTTTAGAATTTCGTGTGCAATTATCTAAAAACTCAGGATCGACATGGCAGACTATTGCAACCTCAAGAAGTACATGGAGCCTATTGACGGGTAGTTTTTTTAGAAATGTTGTTTTACCACCAGTTATTTTAAAGGATTTGGAACAAAATGATTTGTTGAGGATAGTCATTGCAAGACCAAATAATTATGGGGGTACTCATGGAAATTCAGGTTCAATAGTTTCTATCAATGTCGGTGAAGGTACATTTGTTACAAGGAATATAAGAATATTAAAAATTGAATGATGAAAAGTAGACTATTCTTGATAACCATTTCAATATTATATTTAGTAATTTCAAGTTCCTATGCTCAGACAGGTTTAGGTACGGTTAATCCCAATCCATCAGCGATTTTGGAAATGGATGTCTCATCTTTGGCAGTAGGTTCAAAAAAAGGGTTTTTACTTCCAAGAGTTGCTTTGACTGGAACTGATGATGTTATCACTATTCAGAGTCCTATTAATGGTCTTTTGATTTATAATACCTCAAATACTGTTGGAGCCTATGCTGTGCAAGCCAACAAAGTGTACACTTGGAATACTTCATCTCAACTTTGGGAAAGATATTTTGCTAGAGAAGAAATTTCTGGTTTTATTGAGACTAAAAATTACTCTATACAATCTACCACGGGGCAGCAATTTTCTCCGCTTAATACTTTCAATGCAGGTAATTTAGTAGATATAACTTGGCAGGCTAGTGAGGTTATTTTCTCTAACAGTGATATCATTTCTTTAGATTCTGATAATACCTCATTTACTGTTATGAAAACAGGTATTTATGATATTTCAGGTTTTTTTAACTGTCATCCTCAAAGACCTGAAACTAGTTCAACAAATACTCAAACATCAAATCAAACGGATGTTGTATTTGTACTTCAAAAGTTTACAGGCGGTTCTTGGGAAACAATAAATGCTACAATCTATGCATTGGGAAGAGGAGTTGGTAATACCTTTTCATCTATCCCTTACTCTTCAACTACTGTATCTTTTGCTGCGGGTGAAAAATTAAGATTTAGAGCTACAAGAAATACTGGATTAAATAGATTGGATCATGGAGCAAATGCGGGTATCGTTGCAAATACAGGGCAAATCACCAAGTCTCTTAGGATTAGTTTAATAATTGAAGACTGATTAAATGCTGAAATTAAATAGTAGAATGTTTGATCAATCACTGACAATGATTGGTTATTGTGTTTAGGTCAAATATGTTGAACTTGAAATCCTTTAAATTTAAATTAAAATCGGGTACTGGATTAGGGTAATATTTCTGTTTCTGAGTTGAATAAAATATCAATATTAAAATTAAACATTGAATTTTAAACCACTCCTATTGTTGAATTAATTTTGATATGAATAATGCTAAAAAAGTGGTTTTGAAATTACCATTCTAATCAATATCCTAGATTTATAACAGCAGGATCATTAATTGATATCTATTATATAACTCAATCTTTAAAACATCATTTAATTATATTTATATGAAATCAAAAATACTATTGGCAGTTGCTGCCTCCATGTTTTTTGCTTGGCAAGCGAATGCACAAACCAAAGTGGGTGATAATCCTACCAGTATAAATGGTAGTGCCATGCTAGAAATCGAATCAGCAAATCGAGGAATGCTTATACCAAGAGTGGCATTAAGCAGTACAACGGTGGCTGCTCCCGTCACTTCTCCTGCAAATGCCCTTACGGTCTTCAATACAGCAACAGTAAATGACGTTTCTCCAGGATATTATTATTGGAGTGCTTCTGCTAATAGATGGGTTAGGTTAATTGATCAATTACCTAACTCCTGGATGATTGAAGGAAATGAGGGTACCTCCTCGGTGTCCAATTTTGTGGGTACTACTGATAATCAAAGTCTTGCTTTGAGAAGCAATAATCAAATCAAAGCTATGGTAAGTAAAAGCCCCAACAATAACCTGATAGTATCAAGTGTGCCTAGTTATTATGAACAGTTTGCAAATAAAACTGATTTGCAGTATTTTGGTGGTTTTAATGCCGTCAATACAACCTTTGCAGTTTATACATTTTTAGATAATACGGGATCGTTTGGATGGAATGGAAATAGAGCGGGTGGTACACCTGAAAATCCCACTATTCCACCTGCCAATTCTTTGATGAGTTCGACGAATGGGAATATTTTCAATGGTACAAGCTTCGTTCCAGCTGCTAGGATGAGAATGCATATTGATGGCACACCCTCTGCAACGAGCTTACCTTCTAAAATTACTTTTTGGACGACAGCAGTAGGTACTACTAATATTGAGGAACGTTTGACTATTCTTAACAATGGGAATGTAGGGATGTCTATCAGTGCGCCTTCTGAGCGACTAGACGTTAATGGAAACGCTAGGGTTAGATCCATCTTCTCTAATGCTGGTAATCAAACTACGGATAGATTTGTAGTGGCTGATTCAGATGGAGTACTCAAAACCCTAAGCGCACCAAATTTCGTTAATCTCTACAATGCCAACGGAACCTTGACTTCCGATAGAACTGTCACCATGAACAACAATCAGCTAAGGTTTAATTCTGGTAATGGAACCAGTTCTAGATTTTTTTCTATTGATCAAACAAGTACAGATGCCACTTTAAGAAATATAACCTATGTTGCTGGAGGGAGATCAGACTTGATTTTGCAGTCTGGTGATGCCATTATTAGTATTTATCAAGATGCAAACGCAGCAAGTCAAATCGTCTCTGAGGGAACTTCTACAGGGATGTTGATTGGTACTACATCCCTGACTCCGGTAGGTTTTACAACAAACGACATCACACGACTGGAGATTTCTCCTACGGGTAGAGTTGGTATTGGGACAAATAATATGTTAGGAAATACCAATCCTGCCATCTTATTAGCCGTAAATGGCTCCATACTGACTACTAGCTCAGTGTATGCTGATTATGTATTCGAAGATTATTTTGAAGGAAATTCCTCTTTAAATAAGGACTATAGCTTCAAATCACTGGGGGAAATAGAGGAATTTATCAATCAAAATAGACATCTTCCAGGTATAGCGAAAATTGATGAACTGCAAAAAAATGAAAAAGGTGAGTACATTATCAACCAAACTGAACTCTCTATACAGCTTTTGGAGAAAATAGAAGAACTTTTTCTTTATTCCATCGAGCAAGAAAGAAAAATGAAAGCTTTGGATGCTGAGATGACAAAGAACAAAGCTGAGATGATCTCTTTGCAAGAGCGAATTGAAAAATTAGAAAGAATTTTATTGGATCAAAAGTATCATAATTATGATTAAGCTAATCAAAAAAACATTTTTGTTTGCTTTTCTTTTGCTGGCTTTTGGGATCGTTTCCTTTGCCCAAACGGGCATAGGAACTACCTCACCCAACCCGACTTCTGTCGTAGAATTAAATGCTTCAGACAGGGGCTTCAAAGGTCCCAGTATTGCACTGACAAGTAGGACGGATCAAGCCACTATCCCCAGTCCAGCCAATGGACTGGTAGTGTTTAATACCGCAAATGCCGGTAGTTCCCCAAATGAAGTTGTGGCTGGTCGGTACTATTTCTGGGATGGGACTGCATGGCAGGGATTACCAGGTAATCTAGTCATTGAAGAGCTGATTAGACCACGAATTTTTTATTTGAGGTCTTCAGCATCCCAAAATTCACCAAGTTCAAATTCCAATGAATTTCAAGTAACCTTTCAAACGAGTGATGTGGTATTGAATCAAAGCAATATTGCTACGCTTCAAAGTAATGGATCTATAAGGATTAATGTTTCAGGACTTTATGAGGTGTCGGCTTTTATTAATTATGACCCTAATGGTTCATCCTCAAATCGAGCACTTCAAAATTTAAAGATTCAAAAGGCTCCAAGTGCAACATCTAGCTCTTGGCAAGATATAGATAGTGTTAGAGGTGCTTGGGGCGCAGGAAGTGCAAGTGATTTAAAAACATTGATAATTCCTTTGACGGCAGTAAGGTTGGAAGCGGGAGAATTCATTCGTTTATTTACTCAGAATCCATTCACCACTGATAGTTCTGTGCAAGGTACAGGTGAAATAAGAGCTCCAGATAGTTCCCCGATTTCAAAATCTCTTAGGTTACAACTGATCGAATTTGCATTTTAATTCATCTCATTTTATTCATTCAAAATTTAAATTAAAATGGAAAAAAAAGGCTTAGTTCTAATTGTTAGTTTAATTTTTTTTGGAAATGTTTTTGGTCAGACTGGAATTGGCACTGTTACACCTCATCCTTCTACAGTTTTGGAAGTTAGTTCCGAATCTAGAAATGGAGGAGTTCTTTTCCCTCAAGTTAATCTAACGAGTGCAGTGGATGTATCTACTATTCCGAATCCTGTAGCTGGTTTGATGGTATATAATACTCAAAATGCAGGCGCTGGTTCTAATGCTGTGCAAGCCAATAATTATTATTATTGGGATGGGTCTCGTTGGCAGAAAGTTATTAATACTTTAGAAGTTAAGGATTTATTATTGCCTCAAGTATTCTTTGTGAAAGAGACGGCTGCCCAAACTTTTTCAGGGACTAATTTAAATACTTTGAATAATGGTCAGGATGTAGTGGTAACATACTCACAAGCTAATGTGATTGTTAATAACGGTAATCATGTAACGTTGAACAATAATCAGTTTCTTATTAATAGTACGGGAGATTATGAGGTTTCAGGTTATATTAATTATAATCCAAGAACAGGATCTAGTTCGCTCACCAATATAATTTTTAGAATTCAAGTATCGACCAATGGAGGTACTACTTGGCAAACAAGATTACAGTCTACGGGTGTGTTTGGTGAGCCAATGGGAAACTTTTCAAGAACTGTTATCAATTCACCAATGGTTTTGTCTTTGAATCAAGGGGACAGAATTCGATGTACAGTTTTAAAAACTACTGGAGCTGACCATGGGTCTGGTTCTGACAGTAATGTAGCAATCACGGTTCCTACAGGTTTGAATTTTAGTAAAGTCTTGAAGATTTCTAAATTAGGTCAATAATAAATTGTTATGAGGAAATTTAATTTAATTGCCAGTATCTTGATATTTTTCGGAACTTATTCGGAATTGATGTCGCAGACTGGGGTTTCTACTACAAGTCCCCATCCATCAGCTATTATGCATATGAATGTCAATTCATTGCCAGTTGGTCAGAAGCGTGGATTTCTATTTCCTAGAGTTTCATTATCTAGCATTACCCAAGGCAGTCCTATCGCTAGTCCAGTAACAGGTCTATGGGTTTACAATACGCAAAATACGACAGGAGTCAACGGAGTCACAGCCAATAGGTTGTATGTATGGAATGGAAGTAGTTGGGAGAAGTATGTTACCCTTCAAGAGCTTATTGCATACCTGTCACCCTTAGATTATTATTTAAGTGCTACTTCTACTTTTTTGCTATCAAGTACAAATCTCTCAAACTTCAATTCAATGTCCTCAGTTGTTCCCATACCATGGGCCACTGGTGATGTGTTAATTACCAATCCGGGTTATGTGGAGAGGTTAAATGACACTGAATTTGAGATCAAGACCACGGGCTATTACGATTTCACTGGTTTTATCAATCATAACCCTAAAATTAGTAGCACAAGTTCAAAGACAGGCGTTAGGTTGAATTTGCAGCGGTCTACTAATAGTGGAAGTACATGGACTAATATTGCAAGCACCATGTACACCATGGAAAGGCGTGCCACTAATACGCCACATAGTATAACAATTCCCTTTGATTTGACATTGCTACAGGCCGGAGATCGCATTAGAATGTCATTCACCAAAGCTGTTTCAGGAGATACAAATCATGGATCAAATGCAGGTATTGAACCTACTACCGCTAATAATACTCCTACTAGATCATTGAGAATTACCTATCTTACAGACTAGTCAAAAACTAAATTGGAAGTAGTGACTATTTTTGTACTTTATCACTTTTTACTAATCAATGATCATGTGGTTTACACTTTTATTAGTGTTTCGTAAAATTTATAGGTGATTGCCTTAATAATGTGCTATAGATAAGGAGTCATCAGGGTGTATTTAATGCCTGAATATTTAAAAACACAATTTTAGTTTGCTTATAAAATTTTATTTCAAGCAATCATTTTTTTATTTTTTTCTTACGAAAACAATTTTTCTTCTTGAAAGTTTGGAAAAGGTAATTAATTTGTCATCCAAACTCAGTTTATACAGACGATTTGTCTCGAATATCAAGAATGTTTTCAATAAAAAATATATCGATAATTATAATTTTTGGATTTTTAAATCTGCTCCATTTGGAATCTTTTGGGGAGTCTATTGATTCTGATGACATTCAAAATAAAATAAATAAATTTAAAAGAGAGGGGAAATATAATGAGGCCATTTTATTTATCCTGGATTTTTTGGAGAGTGATCAATCAAGAAGTTTTCAAACGGAATATTATTCAAAAATCGAGTTAGGAAATCTTTTATGGATCATCGGACAATTTGAAGAGTGCTTATATCTCCTAAACAGAATAGAGAATGACCTTCTCGATTTGGATGAACCATTACTTAAGGGTAGGCTAAACCAAGAATTTGCACAATTGTACAATCAGTTAGGCCTTTCAGAACTTGTTTTGCTCCATAATAAAAATGCAATTGATTATGTGGAACTTGAACCTGATAGTCCTACTAAGCAGATTAGAATAAATTATTACAATTTTACAAGATCCAAATTCTTTGAAAAATTAGGTATGTATGACTCTGCTTATTTTTATTCTTCAAAGGTGTTTGGGTTAAATGAAAATAATTATTACGAGTTAGGATATTTACTTACCCATTTTACGCTGTATAAACCAAATAGGGATTCAGCTGATTTTTTTTACAATAAAACGATTGAGAGGATATCTTTAGACAAAGATCCAGTAAATACTAGGTTTTGGTTGATGGTCGCTGCGGGGAGATATGATTTGGATAGAGGGAATTTTGAATCCGCAAAAAATCATGCAGAATTAGCAGAACAATTAGCCACAACTCTAGATAGATTTCCAATTTATGAAACGTCTTACAATTTATTTTTGGATTATTACAAGAGGGTTGGAGATGAGAAAGGAGTCTTTAATTATTTAGAAAAAATCAATGACCTTCGCTATAGGAAACTGAGTATTAATAGTTTTAAGTTGACTAACGAAACCGCAAGTAGGCTTAAGGTGTATTTAGCTAAAATACCAGTTGAGGATAACTCTATTTACCGATTTTGGATAATATTCATTTCTTTAGTCAGTGGAATGATGATCATTTATATTTTTATAGTAAAAAATAAAGGAAAACAAAAGCTTAGAAATTTAGAGGAAGATGTCAAGAATATAGCAGATGAGAAAAGTCAACTTGAAAGAAGGGTTGCTGATGGTCTCAATGACTTGCTTCTTTCTGCTCAAAATAATGATCCCTCATTTTTAGCAAAGTTTCAAGAGATATATGAAGAATTATGGGAAAAGTTGGAAGACATTGAGCCTAAGTTATCAATTGATGAATTGAAACTTTGTGCCATGCTTTACTTAAATTTCTCTTCAAAAGAGATATCATCTTATACTTTTGTCCAACATAAAACTATACAAATGAAAAAGTATAGGTTAAGAAAAAAACTGGGGGTAAATCCAAACACAGATTTGTATGATTGGGTCAAAAATTTATAAAAAAATTTGACGATTGATTCTAAAGGGGAAGATCAATCACTTGTAGCTGTTTGAATTTTTCATTAATATGATTTTACCCTAATACTTCATCACTTTTTGGTGTGCAATTTAGTTTTTGAATAAATTATGTTTTAGTTTGTATTAATTTAGGCCTTAATTGCATCAATTTTCTACTGGGTATTGATTTTAAAATTGCGTTTTTTTTCATTTTTCAATGTAGTACGCATGTAGTTCGCAAATGTGCCTAAAATCAACGTATGACGTCTTTTTATTTTTTTTATCAGCGTGTAGTACTTTTGTAGAACCCTTAAATTTCCGCCTAAGGTGCTTTTTTGACTTACTTTACAGCACGTTAAATGTGACGTTTTAAAGTATTAGGGAACACACTTAAAAAAAATATTATGGGACAGGTCTACAACACAAATCAACAGCAAGGAGTCAAAGTGCAAATGGGAATTGGGATAGAAGCAGAGGATACCTTAGCTCTCCGAAGATCATTATTACAAGAATCACTAGCAGACACAGCATGGATAGATGAGTTTAGGAATGGAGGGATAAATGACCTTTTTATAGTTGAATTTGAAAAGCGTTATCCAAGGTTTGTTGCGCATATCGAATTGGTCTTAAAAGACATCAATATGATGGATTTGAAAGCTTGTTGTTTGATGAGGTTAGATTTTTCTACCAAGGATATTGCTGTTTTTACTAAAAGTAGTATTCGAGCTGTTGAGTCAAGAAAGTATCGGATCAGGAAAAGACTAGGTATAACATCTAATGTTGATTTAAATATGTTTTTAATCAGAATGGTTAAAGAATAAGGGTAGGGGTACTCCTCTTAATTACATATTATAACATGATTTTATGACTTACTTATATAAGTAGTTAATATAGCGTGTATTATCATTAGGTTTAAGTTTTTGAATGACGACATTATGAATAAGATAAATTATTTGATTTTAGATAAAGACAAATCAAGAGTGAAAAAAATAAAGCATGCGCTTTCAAGTAAAAGATTTAATTGTTTGGGAGTAAATGCTTCTGGGTTGAGATTAGAGAATAAATTGGAAGAGCTCAATGGAGAACCTGATGTGTTTTTTATTGGCGATATAAAAAACTTTAATGCTATAGTTCGAGTAATTGAAGAAAACTTTTCTAATAAGGGCATAGTTAGAGTTTACGATCAATATGAACCCAATATGATCATGGATGGAATTGGATTAAGGAGAAACCATTTTAGTTATATATTGATTAGTTGATTTGGTGTTTTTTGATTTATAGAGAAGGCGACTAGTATTGATGCAGAAGTATTTTAATGTTATCATTTTTGCCGTTTTGCAAATATTTTCATGTGCAAATAAGTCTAGTGCTTTTACAGAGCGTCAAGCTTTTATGCTTGAATCTTTGGAAGAGTTCAAAAGAACAGGTAATTATGAGAGGGGATTGAAATGGATGGAGACTTTTATAGAATTTGCTCCATCCAATAACTTATCCAAAAATGACGTGATTTTTGGGAAAATTGAAATCGTCAATCTGCTTAGGATTATCGAAAATTATGAGGTGTCGACACAACTGATCCATGAAGTCGAAAATGAATTAAGGAATACGGACCAATTATTTCTTAAGTCCCGATTATATCAAAGTGCCGCAAGACTGTATAATCAATTGGGATTGATTGATTTAGCAATTCTTAGTAATCTACGGGCAATAGAGTATGCAATTCAAGACACAAATAGCCAAATAAAATCCAATCAGCTTGGTCAATTGTATAGTTCTCAAGCAATATATCATGCCAAACAGAATGATTTGACTAAAGCCATTTTATATTGCTATAAGGCATCAGCTTACGGAGAACCCACAAAAGAACTTCCTGTTTACTTGGAATATTATCAAAATACCCAAGGAAGTAAAGATTCGGTTGCTTTCTACTATAATAAGCTAGAAACTCAACTACAAGTGCAGAATCAACCCATTAGTACAAAATTTTGGCTAACACTGGCTGCTGGTAAATATCATTTGAGAGAGGGAAATAGAGATAAAGCTTTTATTTTCTTAAAGGATGCATATGTCATTTCAGAAAATCTCAATAGAGTGTATTTGAAAGTAGAAATACTCAATCTTTTAGCTTTATACTACAAGGAAATTCAAGATCAAAATCAAGAGCTTAAAGTGCTTTCTGATTTGATCAAACTGAAAAACAATCATTTCATTGGGAAATCCAATTTTATGATGATCGACCAATATGAGGAAGCTGTCATCGATAATAATGCTACTAAAAGTCAGGTCTATGTTGTGCTATTGATCGTATTCGTGATTTTTGCTTCAGCCCTCATCTATATGCGATTAAGAAAGGTCAAAAAGCGTGTTCATAAGATCAATTCAGAAGTCCGGATATTAGAAGAAGAGAAAGAAAATTTAGAAAGAAAAGTTCTTGATTCATTCAATGATGTATTAGAAGCAGCAAAGATCAATGACCCAGCTTTTTTAGCAAAGTTTAAAGAAGTCCATTCAGAATTTTGGAAAGCGCTTGAATCTCTAGATGCAGATCTAACTCAGGAAGAATATAAGCTCTGTGCATTTTTATACCTCAACTTCACCACAAAGGATATTGCAAACTTCACATTTGTTCAAAGCAAAACTGTGCAGATGAAGAAATATCGGCTTAGGAAAAAACTTGATATTGAAACTAATGCAGATTTGACTGCTTGGTTGAAAAATTTGAAGGACAATTGATGAATTTTAAATTTTTCATACTGATTATACGCTTTTTTGATAATGACTTCAATTCCTTGGTATACAGGTTGTTAATGGTCAATATCCATAAGTATCCAATATCAATTTATATCGGAAGTTAGGTAAATCGGGATTTTGTAATGTTATTGGCAAAGTTCCGTATATCCATATTTTTCATACACTATTATTGATCTACAAATCCTATTCGCTTATACTTCAAGTAAATAACGAAGGAGACTGATTAATTGAAGAAAGCTATATTTTTTCTTCGTGCTGACCTTCATTGTAATTACCAACAATCCTTCAGTTGCTATTCATCAAAAATCAATGTCCATAAGACACTAATATCAACGATACCCTCAATTGGTTAATATCAAGTTCTCTAGCACAGCGGTAGATCTTCAATATTTTTCTCAAATCACTCATGTCTACAATTTTGGAATTGAATCATTGAGTATGTTTTGTTTGAAAGGTTGCTTTTTTATTTTAAGTGATGGATTTATTGTTTAGACGCTTTTTGAGTAATTGTTAATTTATTATGTCAAGGAAAGAAGAAAAGTGTATGTTTTTTTCACATTTTTAATAAAACCTAAAAATTTTAACTATTCAAAAATATCAATCGTTTTCGGTTGTGAATATGATAATGATCTAGTAGGATCTTTACCGAATCATAAAAAATAGGTGTGTTCTGTTAACAGCTTCATTTGTGAATCTCATGTTTTGCAAATGTTAAGAATTGCAAAATTAAAATTATTGAAACAACTTAGATTTGAAATTAACTATTAAACCGAAAAACCGTTTTTTTCAAAACAACAAACCCTATGAGAAAAAATTTACAGCAAGTGAAAGTGTTCATGTTGATTGTACTGCTAATGTCAGCAGTATTCAATGTAAATGCTCAGAGCCGCGAAGTCTCAGGTACAGTCATGGACAAGACCATGGGTGAGCCACTTCCAGGTGTTACTGTTCTAGTCAAAGGTACCACAAGAGGTGTTACTACAGACTTAGACGGGAAGTATAGAATCTCTTTACAAGGAGGAGATCAAGTTTTGGTATTTTCTTTTGTAGGCTTTACTGCACAAGAAGTTACTATAGGGAATCAAAGTACAATTAACGTGGAGCTAGATGAAGACATTCAATCTCTTCAAGAAGCGGTCGTAATTGGGTATGGTACTCAAGATAAAAAGGAAATTACTAGTGCGGTTGCAAGTATTGGAACTGAGGGGTTCAACAAAGGTAACTTTACCAATCCTCAGTCATTATTAACTGGGAAGGTTGCTGGTTTGAACATATCTACACCAGGTGGTTCACCAAACGCTCAACCAACAGTTAGGTTAAGAGGTATTTCTTCATTTGGAGCTAACTCATCTCCTCTTATAGTTTTGGATGGTGTGATTGGTGCTTCAATTGATGCAGTAGATCCAAATGATATCGAGACTATAGATGTACTCAAGGATGCGTCTGCGGCCGCTATCTATGGAACCAGAGGAGCTGCAGGTGTGATTTTGATCACTACCAAGCAAGGAAGTAGTAAAAAAGGTTTTGCCAATGTAACAATAAATACCTTTGGTACTGCAGAACAAGCAACAGGACTTATACCTGTGTTATCACCAGATGAGTTTAGAGCTAGAAGACCATCGACTTCTGACTTTGGTAGCAACACTAATTGGAGAGATGAGATTCTTAGAACTGCTCTCAATGCGACCACAAATGCTTCTGTATCTGGTGGGTATGAAAATACCAATTATTTTGCCTCAGTAAACTATAGAAATAACCAAGGTGTAGTTAAAAACTCAGGAAGAGAAACATTAAATACTAGATTGAATCTTAACCATGGTGCATTAAACAACAGGTTGAGAATGAATCTCAGTCTGGCTTTCACTAATACAGAGGCGAATGATGTTCCTGGTGATGCATTACTATATGCTACTATTTTGAACCCAACTATGCCAGTTTATAGTAACGATCCAGATTTGAGTTTCGCTGGTTATTTTAGACCAGCTGGGTTTGATAACAACAACCCAGTTTCATTGATAAATGAAAGAACAAATCAAACAAAAGTTAGAAATGCGATTTATTCTTACAGAGCAGAGTATGACATTACTGATGATTTGATTGTTTCGGCGCAGTTTTCACAAGATGTATTGAACACATTAAATGGTCAATACTCAACACGAAGAGATGGGGCTCCAGGAGGTGGAGGTGCAAACAAAGGTATTGCTCAACAAAATACTTATGATCGGACAAACACAATTATCTCTGGTAACCTAAGATACGAAAAGGAAATATTTGATGGAATGAATATGTCCTTGCTAGGTGGGGCGGAAACTCAACTTTATGAAGACCGAGCATTTGGAGCACAAGCAAGACAGTTTTTATATGACCAATCATGGAATAATCTTGGAGCAGGAGGAATTCGTTTCGGTGATAACACCAACTTATACAGCAATGCTACCAAGTCAATATTAAATTCTGTATTTACACGTGCAAATTTTAATTTCAGAAACACGTATTTCTTTTCAGCTACACTAAGAGCAGAAACGTATTCGGGTTTTGGTCCTGAAAATCAGACTGGTTATTTCCCAGCGTTTTCAGCAGGTTCTGATTTGACTCAGATTTTCGACATGGGGCCATTCAATCAATTTAAGTTGAGAGGTTCATTTGGTATTGTTGGACAATTACCTCCTTCACCAACTTTAGCGCTTGGTATTTATGGAAATGGTAATAGAATTCTTTTAGATCCTACTGAATTGAATTCAGCCAACGTTGCACCGAGACAGTTGAATAATCCTAACCAATTTTTAAAATGGGAAACTACTAGAGAATTGACTTTAGGTTGGGATTACGCATTATTCAATGGTAAGATCACGGGTAGCATGGATTATTATATTAGAAATATTCAAGATTTGCTATTTGAGGTAGGAGTGAATGTTGGTCAGCCAAATCCTTTCAATCCTAGAGCAGATCAACCTGGACAATTTTTCCCTTACACTGCTAATACTATTTGGGCAAACATTGCAGGTTTAAATAGTGCTGGTTTTGAATTCTTGATGTCAGCAAATGATATTAAATTGGGAGGTGGAGTTACTTGGACCCCTACAGCTATTTTTACCATTTACAAAAGAGCAAGAATTCAAGATATAGGTGCAGGTGGTTTGACATTGCCTGAAATTAGAAGAGGTGTACCTGGAGCACCAGGTGTGAATAATGCTCAAGTTATTAGAAATATTGAGGGTCAGTTGGTAGGTGATATATACGGCCCTAGAGTAGAAGGGATCTTAGAGAATGGAACAGTAGTGCTTAGCACGACTTCGCCTGATGAGTTTGAGAGATTGGGGAATGCACTTCCTACAGGAGATTTCGGTTTCACTAATCAATTTAACTATAAGAACTTCGATCTAAACTTCCTTTTAAGAGGATCTTGGGGGCATCAAATGCTGAATTCATTTAGGCTGTTCTACGAAGGAGACGGCAATGCAACTTGGAACTCTGTAGTTACCAAAAATACTCCATCCAGCCCAAGAATCACCAGTACACCAAGTCAAATCTCTGATCTATATATAGAAAGAGGAGATTTCATAAGATTAGATAACTTACAGTTTGGGTATAATATTCCAACAAAATCATCAGCTATTTCTAATTTTAGATTTTATGCCGGGGTTCAAAATTTATTTACGATTTCAAGTTTCACAGGTGTAGATCCTGAAGTTAGGTGGGGAGATCCAGTAGATAATGGTTTTGATCAATTAGCACCAGGTATCGAAAGAAGAAGTACATATTTTATCCCTAGAATTTGGACTACGGGATTGACAATAACCTTTAAATAACATAAACTGAATTATACTATGTTACGATCTATAAAAACAATTTGTGTAGGAGGACTAGTCGCAGCGACCATGGTGTCGTGTGAGCTAGAACAAGAAGTACTGACAGGTGTGACTCAGGAAAGATTGATCAATGAAGCACCACCTGAATTGGCAGAGGTTCTTAAGCAGTCAGCTTATAGCCGATTGATGGGAGATGGAAGCTGGGGAGGTCATGGTGGCTTATATAGTTATCAAGAAATCACTTCTGATGAAATTGCAATTCCTGTGAAAGGGGGAGACTGGAACGATGGGGGTACTTGGGTTAGGGCACACAGACATACTTGGAATGTAGATGATGGTGAGCTTAATGGAGTTTGGGATATTCCCTTCAGAGTAATTGCAGAAGCCAATGCTTTAATACAACAATTTGGTGGCATTGAAGAGTTGGCTGGAGAAATGAAAGTTCTTAGAGCTTTTTGCTACTTAGTGTTATTGGATAATTTCGGGGGTGGGGTTCCTTTGATTATAGAAACTACTACATCTGCAAACCCACCCAGCTCTTCAAGAGAAGAACTTTTCAATTTCATTGAGTCAAGTGTTCTTGAAAACTTGGACATTCTTACGAGAGACAACAGAAGAACCAATTTTAACTATTGGTCTGCACACATGATTTTGGCTAAGCTATATATGAATGCCGAAGTTTATATTGGTCAGCCAAAATGGACAGAAGCCAATAATGTTCTGGATGTAATAATTAACCAAGGACCATATAGCTTATCAACTAACTATTTTGCCAATTTTGCGAGTGCAAATGCAAACTCCGTAGAAAACATTTTCACTTTACCTTATGATGCGAATAATGCTGGTGGATTTAATATTCATCATATGGCATTACATTATGAATCACAAAAGACTTTTGATCTTGTAGATCAGCCATGGAATGGCTATGCTGCTTTGGAAGAGTTTTATAATAGCTATAGTGATGACGATCTTCGAAAGAATAATTTCTTGGTGGGTCCTCAATTTGCTTTGGATGGAGTGACACGTTTAAGAGATGATGTTGGTTTTGATGGCGATCCTGATGGGCCTGAAGTCAATTTTACACCTCAAATCAATCAGTTACAGCCTAATGCATATCGTCAAGCTGGTGCGAGAGTCAATAAATTTGAAATAGCGATTGGTGCTCAACCTAACTTGAACAATGACTTTCCAGTGTTTAGATATGCAGATGTTATCTTATTGAAAGCTGAGGTGCTTTTGAGACAAGGAGATGCTGCGGGAGGATTACAATATGTAAATATGGTAAGACAAAGAGCTGGAGTAGATCCATACACAACGCTAACTTTGGATAACTTGTTGGAAGAGAGAGGTAGAGAGTTATTTGTTGAAGGATGGAGAAGGTCTGACTTGATTAGATTTGGAAGATTTGGATCTCCTTGGTGGGAAAAGCCAACTTCTCCAGCGACGAGACAAGTTTTTCCTGTTCCTTTGAATAAAATTCAAGCGAATACTAGTTTAAGACAAAACCCTGGTTATTAATAAAATAAATTGATCCTAATTTTTTGAAAGAAGTGTGCATTTGCACACTTCTTTTTAATTTATGCCAAGTGTTATTAAGTGATTTCCTTATCATGTTGACCAAAACTAATAAGTATCTGATTCAATTGATTTTCTTGACTTTATGGTCTGTGTCTTGTGATTCGTCATCAAAGGATACAAAACTTTTTGACTTGATGGATAAATCACATACTGGCATAAGTTTCATCAATCATTTAGAGTATACAGAGAAGTTAAACCCTTATACATTTAGGAATTTTTACAATGGTGGTGGTGTAGCTATAGGTGATATCAATAATGATGGATTGGTAGATATTTTACTTACGGGTAATCAAGTTGAAAATAAACTTTACCTTAACAAGGGAGACTTCCAATTTGAAGATATTACAGTGCAAGCTGGATTGGCAGGAAATGGCATCTGGTCTACAGGAGTAAGTATGGCGGATGTTAATGGGGATGGTTTTATTGATATATTTATTTGTAAATCTGGTCCCTTAGAAAGTGATAGGAGCATTGAAGGAAAAAGACACAATGAACTCTTTATCAATAATGGTGATTTAACTTTTACTGAAATGGCTGGAGCATATGGTCTTGCGGATGTAGGGCTTTCTCAGCATGCAGTTTTTTTTGATTATGATGGAGATGGAGACTTGGATATGTATTTATTGAGCAATTCTCCAAGATCGGTTGGTATCAATGATCTTAGGGAAGGGCAAAGAGAAGTTCGTGATCCATTTGGAGGTAATAAGCTATACAGAAATGACGGTCAGATATTCAAAGATGTAAGTGAAGAGGCTGGAATATATGGAAGTGCAATTGGATATGGCTTGGGTGTCACTGTAGCAGATATCAACAAAGATGGTTGGCCTGACTTGTACGTATCCAATGATTTTTTTGAGAAAGATTATCTTTATATCAATAATGGTGATGGCACTTTTGATGAGCGCCTCGAAGATATGATGACCGAGATCAGTATGGGATCCATGGGTGCGGATATTGCAGATCTGGATAATGATGGTTGGCCTGATATATTTGTAACTGAAATGTTGCCGTCTGATTTGCAAAGGGTCAAAACAAAAACACCTTTTGAGGAGTGGGATAAATATCAGGCAAATGTAAAAGCAGGATATTTTCACCAATTTACAAGAAATACCCTTCAAAGAAATTTAGGATTCAAGCCTTACACTCAAGAGGTTCATTTTGCCGAGGTAGCAAGGCTTGCTGGAGTGCATGCCACTGATTGGAGTTGGGGAGCTTTGATTTTTGATGTAGATAATGATGGATTGAGGGATATTTTTGTGGCAAATGGCATTGTAAAGGATCTCACAGATTTTGATTATGTTGACTTCTATGTCAATAATCAAAACCTTATATCTCAATATAAAAAGGATTCTGTACTACTCACCAAGATGATAGATCAATTCCCCTCAGTCCCACAAAGAAATTTTTTGTTCAAAAATAAAGGTGGTTTTCACTTTGAAAATATTGCGGATCGTATGGGTATGGATCAGCTTACTTTTTCTACAGGGGCTGCCTATGCTGACCTTGATAATGATGGAGATTTAGATTTGGTGATCAATAATCTTAATGGGGAGGTGTCTATTTTTAGAAATAACTCAGACAAAGTTTTTGAAAATAACTTTCTACAACTCGACCTTGGAAGTTACTTTGGGACTAAAGTAACTATTTTTGCTGGCGAAAAATCATACTATGGCGAGCATTTTCCAGTAAAGGGGTATATGTCTTCCGTCGATCACCGCATGCAGTTTGGCTTTGGGAAATATCCTCAAATTGACTCTTTGGTTATAGATTGGCCACATGGAAATAAGGAGATTTTTCAAAATATTGAAGTAAATCAATTGGTAAAATTGAGACCAGGAGATGGGGTAATTGTGGGTGGTATTGTTCAGGCTAGACATGAAAATCAAGCGTTATTCCAACTGTCGCCACAGCAGATTCCGTGGAGACATAAGGAAAGCGAATTTGTGGATTTTGATAAGGAACGATTGAGATTTCACATGATCAGCAATGAGGGTCCTCGAATCGCTGTTGGTGATTTGAATGCGGATGGATTAGATGATCTTGTGTTGCCTGGAGCTAAAGGACAAGCCACAACAGTTTGGATTCAAAGAAAAAATGGGGAGTTTGAGTTGGTTCAGGAGTTTATAGAAGATGCACAAGCAGAAGATGTGGAAGCATTGTTGTTTGATGCCAATGGAGATGGTTTTTTAGACCTTTACTTAGCATCAGGGAGTATAGAGTATAATCTTAACAGCGATTATTATCAAGACCGCTTATATTTGAATGATCAAAAAGGTAAATTTCTAAAAGCTTCCAATCATTTACCAAAAAGAAACGAAAGCACTTCTTTTGTCAAGGCATTTGATTATAATGAAGATGGGCATTTAGATTTGATCGTTGGTGGGCGCTCTTTACCTTATGCTTATGGGGTCCCATTGGATGTAAGGTTATTAGAAAATGACGGTAAAGGAAAGTTCCAAGATGTTACCAGTGAAAAGGCGGCTGGCTTGCTAAAACTTGGTATGACTAGAGATGCTGCGGTTGTTGACTTGGATGGAGATGGTGACTTGGAGATAATAATTGTCGGTGAATGGATGCCTATCAAGGTTTTTAAAAACGCATCAGGCAAGTATGTTGATGTATCGGAAAGCTTTGGTTTGGAAAATACAAATGGTTTATGGAACACCATTTCAGTCCTAGATTTCGATAATGATGGATTTCCAGATTTTATAGTGGGAAATGAAGGATTGAATACCCGCCTGTTGGCTAGCAAATCAAGTCCCATGAGATTGTACGTGAATGATTTTGATCAAAACGGAAGTGTAGAGCAGATACTAACACAATATGAGGGAGTGAATGCCTATCCTTTGGTGCTCAAAAATCCACTTATAAAGCAACTCCCTAGTCTTAGGAAAAAATTGCTAAATTATGAAGATTATAAAGACAAAACCATGAATGATTTATTTGCTAAAGATATATTAGAAAGAAGCCTTATTCTTGAAGTTCATACTTTAGCCACTCAAATGTTTTTAAATAAAAATGGTAAATCTTTTGAGAAAAAGGAGCTTCCTATGGAGGTTCAATATAGCCCAGTACATGCGATAAAAGCAGAAAAAAATGAGTCTCAAAATTGGGAGATTATTTTGGCAGGAAACCAGTCAAAAGTGAAGCCTGAGTTGGGTATGAACATGGGAAGCTATGGTTGGCTATTGAAACAATCGGGAGATAGTCTAGCTCTGGAAAAGGCCAACAAATCAGGGATCTATGTAGCAGGAGAAGTGAGAAGCATTCATTCAATCGAATCAAAAACAGGGAAAAAATATCTATTTGTTAGAAACAATCAGGAGATACTTACCTTTGAAAAGTTGAAAATAAAATGATGAAATTAGGAAATTATGTAATAGTGATTTTTCTTCTGGGGATTTCAATTTTCACATCGTGTGAACGAAAAACACAGTATGAAAAAGTCAAGCAAAAAGAGTTAGCTTCTGGACAAATATTTAATGATATTTTTCTCGGACTTACCTTTGGAATGGAGAGAAAAGAGTTTTTTGGAGCATGTTGGGAAATGAATAAAGAAGGTGTCCTAATGCAAGGCCCACATGTTTTAAAAATACAATATAAACTAGAACTCCCCTCTGGAAAGATGGCGAGTATGTTTTTTTACCCAAAATTTGAAGAAGGAAGAATATTTTTTATGCCTGTAGAATTTCAGTATAGGGACTGGTTTCCTACAAATCCTGAATATAGTTCTGAAAACTTAAGAGATGATGTGGTAGCCTATTTTGAGCAGTTGTATGGGGAAGGCTTTTTCAAAGTGGAGGATGCAAAAGGAGCTTCTGCGATGGTGAAGATAGATGGTAATAGACTTGTGAGGGTGCATATCAAAAGCCTAAGTGCCGTAAGTGTAGATATTTTGGATATGAGGGTCAAAGACATTAAAGACATTGCTTCATGATCAAGTGGTTAGAGAAACTGACTGTAATAAGTCTATATACGAGTATGTTTTTTGCCTGTCAAAAGGCATCCAAGCAGCAAGACACACTATTTGAGTCTATACCTGCTTCTCATTCAATGGTGGATTTTAGAAATGACCTGGCATTTGATGAGGCCTTCAATATTTTTACCTACAGGAATTTTTATAATGGTGGGGGAGTGGCGCTTGGAGACGTGAACGGTGATGGCCTTTTGGACATTTATTTTACCTCCAACCAAGGAGAGAACAAATTATACTTGAATGAAGGCGATTTTGTGTTCAAAGATGTGACACAAGAGGCAGGTGTAGCAGGTACACGTGCTTGGAGTACTGGAGTGGCCATGGCGGATGTCAATGGAGATGGCTTGCTTGATATTTATGTATGCAATTCTGGAGATCTGAAGGGGGATAACAAGCAAAATGAACTTTTTATCAATAATGGAGATGGTACTTTTTCAGAAATGGCTGAGGTCTACGGTCTAGCTGACCAAGGGTATTCTACCCATGCAGTGTTTTTTGACTTTGATAATGACGGTGATCTTGACATGTATTTGCTCAACAACAGCTATACTGCGATAGGAAGCTTCAACAAAATGCAAAATGAAAGACCTAGAAGAGACAAAGTAGGCGGAGATAAACTTTTCAGAAATGACAATGGTAAATTTGTGGATGTCTCAGAAGAGGCTGGGATCTATGGAAGTTTGATTGGTTTTGGCCTTGGGATCACCATTGGAGATATAAATCAAGATGGTTGGATGGATATTTTTATTTCAAACGATTTTTTTGAAAAGGATTATTTGTACATAAATAATCAAGATGGAACATTTACGGAGAGTTTAGAATACTATATGAAATCCATTTCTGCAGCCTCAATGGGAGCGGATATTGCAGATGTAAACAATAATGGTAGATTGGACATTTTTGTGACTGATATGCTTCCAGAGTCCATGCAGCGGCTAAAGCAAGTGACTACTTTCGAGGGTTGGGATAAGTTCCAGTTTAATATCAAACATGGATATTATAATCAATTCAATAGGAATATGCTTCATGTCAACAACGGGGATGGGACATTTTCTGAATTGGGCAGAATGACCAACATGGAAGCAACTGATTGGAGTTGGGCGGCATTGTTTTTTGATATGGACAATGACGGCAACAAAGATGTATTTGTGGCCAATGGAATCTATCAAGACATCACAGACTTAGATTATTTGAATTTCATTGATAATGAAGATACCAAGCGCAAGATCATATCCCAACAGGGTGTCAATTACAAAGCTCTAGTAGACCCGATTCCTGTGACTCCAGTATCTAACTATGCATTCAAGAATCATGGGGATTTGAATTTCACCAATGTGATTCATGAATGGGGAATGGGTGATCCGATTCACTCCAACGGTTCGGCCTATGGCGATCTTGATAATGATGGGACTTTGGATTTGGTAATCAACAATGTAAATGCTCCAGCACTAATTTATAAAAACAAGAGCAGTTCTTTTTACCCAGATCATCACTACTTACAGATTCAACTCAATGGCAAAGGTTCAAACACCCATGCCATAGGCGCGCAAGTAAGGTTAACTTCTGGAAATCAGGTCTTTTATCAAGAAATGATGCCCAATAGAGGCTTTCAATCTTCTGTAGATCCAAAATTGACCTTTGGATTTGGGAAAATAAATAAACTGGATCAAGTTCAGGTTCGTTGGCCTGATGGGAAAGTCACCCTATTGGAAGATATTTCAGCTGATCAACTTCTCGATTTGAAATGGGAAGAAGCAAAGATGCTCACTGATTTTGATTTTTTCACAAATTCGAGTGCTCACATCTTTGAAAAGCTGCAAGCTGATCAATGGTTAGATTTTGAACATACCGAAAATCAATTTGTTGATTTTGATAGAGATAGGCTCACGTATCACATGCATTCTACAGAAGGACCTGCCTTTGCAGTAGGCGACTTCAATGGAGATGGTCTTGAAGATGTTTTTATCGGAGGTGCCAAAGGCTTCGAAGGACAGCTTTTTATTCAAAATGCTCAAGGAAAGTTCAGAAAGTTAGATACGGAAGCATTTGAAGAAGATAGAAATGCAGAAGATACAGATGCCATTTTCTTTGATGCCAATGGCAATGGATACTTAGACCTCTATGTAGCATCTGGTAGCAACGAAGCATCCTTCAGCTCCATGGATTTGGCAGATCGATTGTATATCAATGATGGTAAGGGAAAATTTGTCAAATCCAAAACAAGTGGGTTGGAATCCATGAGGCATAGTTCTTCTGTAGTGAAGCCAATAGATATCAATGGTGATGGTGCAATGGATTTGTTTGTAGGTGGTCGATTAGTGCCCTTTGTCTATGGAGTCAATCCAAGTTCTTACATCTTGGTCAATGATGGGAATGGAAAATTCATAGATCAGACAAGTCAATATGCTCCAGTATTGAAAGAGATTGGGCTTGTGACTGATGCGGCTGTTGTTGATGTTGACCAAGATGGGAAAGAGGAGTTGATTTTGGTAGGGGAGTGGATGGCTCCTACTATTTTGAAGGACGTAGGGGGGAAGTTTGAAAAGCATGAATCTTCTATGTTTGACGGATACAAAGGTTGGTTTAGAAAAATTGCTGTGGGTGACTTTAACAATGACGGAATGCCTGATTTTGTACTTGGAAATCATGGGTTGAACTCAAGGTTTAGGCCAAGCTTAGAATCTCCAATCAAAATGTTTGTAAACGATTTTGATCAAAATGGGACCGTGGAGCAAATCTTCACCCAGCTACAAGAAGGGAAGCATGTTCCTTTTACGCTGAAGCATGAACTAGAGAAACAAATCCCAAGTATCAAAAAGAAGTACCTGAAGTATAGTAACTACAACAAAGAATCACTTGAAGATATATTTGACAGCAAGGCTTTATCTAATGCTGTAGTTCAGGAGTTTAATTATGCGCCTTCAGCTGTGATGATCAATAGGGGAAATGGGGAATTTGACATAAATCCTCTTCCAAGAATGGCCCAACGATCTTGGGTTTTTGCCATTGAGATCTTGGATATAGATGAAGATGGTAACTTGGACTTGATCCTAGGAGGTAATCTCTATGGTGCAAAGCCAGAAGCTGGTCAATATGATGCTAGCTATGGTGAAGTGTTGTTTGGTCTAGGTGACGGTACATTTAGATATGCTGAAAACCATAGCCATGGACTTCAGATTCATGGTCAAGTAAGGGACTTTTATGTGTTTGGTGAGGGTGAAAGCAGAAAACTGTTGGTAGTGAAAAATAATGATAAAGCTGAATGGTGGAAGTTTTGATGAAAAGTAAAAGCTTACGACATAATTATTGCCATTCTTTTATCCTTGTGATAGGCTTATTCTTATTGTCTTGTGAAAAACCAATTGAAAATAAAAGATTTACTTTGCTTCCCTCTTCTCATACAGGTGTCACTTTTAGCAATGAATTGGTTTCGGATGAGCAGATGAATATCCTAGAGTACCTGTACTTCTACAATGGCGGCGGAGTTGCTTTGGGAGATGTCAATAATGACGGCTTATTAGATATTTATTTCACTTCGAATCAGGGAGAAAACAAGCTTTATCTCAACAAAGGAGATTTTCAATTTGAAGATATCACCAGTCAAGCAAATGTTGATGGAGGTGGTGGATGGTCTACAGGGGTGACCATGGCAGATGTCAATGGGGATGGGCTTTTGGATATCTATGTATGTCAAGTAGGAGGATACAAAGGTATTAGGGGTAAAAATAAATTATATATCAATCAAGGTGATTTGACCTTCAAAGAAGAAGCGGCGGTATATGGTTTGGATTTTGAAGGCTTTTCTACCCACGCCGTTTTTTTTGACTATGACCAAGATGGAGACCTGGATTTATACTTACTCAATCATTCTATAAAGAAACCTGAAGTATTTTCTCATGCAGACACCAAGTTTGGTGATCGAGACTTAAGAGGTGGGGACAAACTTTTCCAAAGTCAAGTAGCCCAAGGCTCTGAAAAGATGCTAGATGTGACCGAAGAGGCAGGGATTCTTTCAAGTAGCCTAGGTTTTGGTTTAGGCGTGGGTATAGGAGACGTCAATGGCAATGGCTGGCTAGATATCTATGTGTCCAATGATTTTACGGAAGATGACTACTTGTATTTGAATCAAGGAGATGGAACTTTCAAGGAATCTTTGAAAGAAATGATAAGCCATACAAGCAGATACAGCATGGGCAACGATCTAAATGACCTAAATAATGATGGTTTTCCAGAGATCTTTACAACTGATATGCTTCCTGAAAATCCAGAGATTTGGATGAAATCAATAGGAGAGGATAAGCAAGAAGTATATGAGGTGAAAAAGAAATTTGGCTATGGGGATCAATATGTGAGAAATCACCTTCAATTGAACGTAAAGGGGAAAAGGTTTGCTGAAGTTGGTTTGCTTACTCAAACTTTTGCCACAGATTGGAGCTGGTCTCCCTTGATTTTTGATATGGATAATGATGGGTTGAAAGATATCCATGTTACCAATGGAATCGTAAAGAGACCAAATGATTTGGATTTTGTGCAATATAGTCAGGCAGCAGATGCTTCTCTCACTGAGCGTGAGTTGTATGAAAAGCTCATCAAAATGCTACCCAGTATGAAGCTGGCCAATTATACTTTCCGACAAACTGGTGGACTGGAATTTGTTCAAATGGCTGAATCTTGGGGTTTAGATCAACTCTCTTATTCCTCGGGCTCAGCCTATGGGGACTTGGACAATGACGGAGATTTAGACTTGGTGATCAACAACATTGATCAAGAGGCATTTATCTATAGAAACAATACAGCAAAGATCGATAGCGCCAATTACATAGCGATTGCCTTGCAGCAGGATGGTTTTAATGTCTTTGGTATTGGAGCGAAAGTAATGGTGGAAACAAATCAAGGAGAGCAATACCAGTTGATAAGCCCTTCAAGAGGATTTCAATCATCGAGTACTTACACTGCCCATTTTGGACTTGGTAAATCAAATGTGATCAAACAAGTTCAAATCCATTGGAATTACGATGAGGTAGAGCGATTTGATGATATAGCAATTAATCAAAGTCTAATACTCCAAAAGGGAAAAGGACGACCCTTAAGTCCCCTTAAAGAGAATGAGTCAAAAAAAACAGAGGATTTATTTTCAACTTTTCCATGGATTCATGAGGAGAATACGGAGTTTGATGATATGCGTAGGGAATATCTTCTGCCCAGAAAGTACTCTACAGAAGGCCCTGCCCTGGCTGTAGGCGATGTCAACGGAGACGGCCTTGAGGATATCTACCTTGGAGGAGCCAAAGGACAAGCTAGTAAGTTGTTTCTTCAAACCAAATCTGGGGATTTTGTTGAAAAAAACAATCCTACTTTTGATCAAATGACACCAGGAGAAGATTTAGTTGCCCAATTGATAGACCTAAATGGCAATGGATTTTTGGACCTATATGTAGGAAGTGGAGGATATGAGCACCCACAAGGGCATTTGTACAATACTGATCGGGTGTTTTTCAATGATGGGAATGGGAATTTTAGTTTTTCTCCAAATTCTCTACCCCCAATTGGCGAAAACACCTCTTCTATAGCCATACATGATGTGAATAATGATGGAGCGCCTGACATTTTTGTAGCAAGCGCTGTCCTAACAGGGAATTATGGAGCAAAGCCTAAGAGCTATTTGCTGATCAATGACGGCAATGGGAATTTTACAGATCAAACAGAAAAGTTTTTCGGTGACAATCCTGATTTTGGAATGATTCAATCTGCACATTGGCAAGAGTTGGGTGCTGATGATCAAAAGTGCCTAATTTTGGCAGGTGAGTGGTCTGATGTGCAGATTTGGAAACAGTCCGAGGACTTGACATTCCAAATAGCCCAGCATAATATACCAACTGGAATGTATTTGGTAGCGGATGAATTGGGGGATTGGAAAAATCAGCCAGTTATTTTTCTAGGCAATATGGGATTGAATTCAAAATGGAAGGCAAGTAAAGAAAAGCCATTGTGGTTATATCACCATGATTTTGATGAAAATGGTCAAGAGGATCCATTGGTTTTTCACTACATGAAAGATTTACTTGTTCCTTTTGGGTCAAGAGATGATTTGATCAAACAGGTTCCAGCCGTGAAAAAAAAGCATGCAAGTTATCTAGAATATTCAAAAATTCAGAAGCCAGAGGATGTGTTTGGCAAAGATAAGATAGGAGCAGCTCGGAAGTTTCAAGTGACCAATATGGCGTCTGGATTATACTTCGTTGCAGATGGTGAGTTTGTTTCGTTACCTTTGGAAGGCCAATTTGGGCCAGTACAATCAGTGTACAGTTGGAAAGAAGCAGAATATCTGAATTTGGTAGTAGTGGGTGGGTTTGATAATTACAGAAATGACCTAGGTAAATCAAGTGCCTTGTCTATGGCTTTTTTTCAAATGAATAAGGAAGGGAAATGGATACAAAGTCAGCTTATTCCTGAGATTTCAGGACAATTTAGGGTATTGGCACAAGTGAATATCAATCAAAGCCCACATTTGATTGGTCTAAGGAACAATGATTCACCTGTTATCATTAGCTTAGAAAAGCTAAAAGATCGATTTGCCAAAAGGTAAAGGAATGTTTAAATTTACTTATTATTGATTTTCAAATACATGTTACAATTCCGAAATATAACCGCTTTGCTTGCCTTGGTGATAGTCTTCTACTCCTGTCAAGAAAAAGACTATTCTAACCTTATACAAGACGGTAGCTATCAATTTGCTGCACAAGATCAGCTTACGGAGATCATTATTCATGATATTTTTTCCCCTCCTGTAGCTAGTCGGATTTATGCCTATCCGTCTATTGCAGCTTATGAAGTAGCGGTCTTGGCAGGTGATGATTACCAGTCTTTGATGGGACAGTTGAATGGTTTTGAAAAGGCAGACTTTGATATACCTGAAGATGTATATTTTCCTCTCGCTGCACTTGCGGCTTATTACAAAGTTGGAACATTGCTCATTTTTTCAGAAGAACTCATGAATGAGCATAAAGAATCGTTTTATAAGTCTCTCAAAATTAATGGACTACCTGATCGTGTGTTTGAAGCTTCACTCATTTTAGGTGAGCAGGTGGCGGATCATGTAATTGCCTATTCTAAAACGGATAATTATGCCCAAAGCAGGTCTTTTGAAAAATACAGCTTGACGGATAATCCCAATGCTTGGCAACCTACTCCTCCCATGTACATGGAGGGTCTCGAGCCACACTGGAACAAAATCAGGCCATTTGTAATGGAACGACCAGATCAGTTTAAGTCTTTGCCACCGACTACCTTTAGCACAGAGGTAGGTTCTGACTTCTATAGAGAAGCGGAGGAAGTTTTTTCTACGGTAAGAAACCTTACCAAAGAGCAAAGTGATATTGCCTACTTCTGGGATTGCAATCCTTACAAAGTGAATGTAAAAGGTCACGTGATGTTCGCCGAGAAAAAGATCACACCAGGAGGTCACTGGATGGGAATTGCCGCTATCGCTTCAAAGACTGCAAAACAAGACTGGCGTGCAGCCGCAGAAACTTTGGCGATGACAAGTATTGCTTTATTTGATGGATTCATTGCATGTTGGGACGAAAAGTACAGGTCTGTTTTGATCCGGCCAGAGACCTATATCAACAAGTACATAGATGAAGAGTGGTTGCCAGTATTACAGACACCTCCATTTCCTGAATACACCTCGGGACATAGTGTGGTGAGCAATGCGGCAGCAGAGACCTTGACATGGCTACTTGGAGATGGTTTCCATTTTGTAGATTCTACAGAAGTTGCATTTGGATTGCCTATCAGGGAGTTTGAATCATTCCGGTTGGCGGCAGATGAGGCAGCTATCAGTCGGCTATATGGAGGAATACATTATATGCCAGCCATAGTTCATGGCTCTACCAAAGGCAAAAAGTTAGGGGAATACTTGGTGCAGAAAGTACAAAGTAGAAAAGAAAAAATAGCGGTGAAATAAATTAATCAATTTGATAGTTGAATCTTCAATTTTTCAAAGACCTTATTAAGTGTATTTGATGGGTGAAATTATAGACCTAAGTCAAGAGATATATTCTGGAATGCCTGTTTTCAACGGGCTACCAAAGGTTCATATCAGTGTATACGCAACGCATGAGCAATGGGAAGGAATACCGAATCCAAAGACTTCTACGCCAAGCGTGAAGAAGCTTGAATTTGGCGAACATACAGGTACTCATGTTGACGCGCTAAGTCACATGGGGATCAAATATGTGGAGAGCTAGGGTTTACCCATTACGAAAACATGATCAATCTTCACAAACTCATACAGAGAGGTCGTTTCCGTTTTATAGCTTTGCCTTTAAAGATTAGAGGAGGCACGGGTTCCCCAGTTCGCGCAGTGGCTATTTTTGAATAGATTTTTGTTGTTGTAAGGTTTCGATTTTAGGGTGATTATTATATTCAGCAAAACATAGAAGGCTTTTTTGCGGTGAAAATATCTTTTAATCACCGCAAATTTGCGGTGATTAATTTGTATATTCACCGCACCTAATATGAAAAAATGGTAAAATACATTTATGAATATAAAGACTGGACAAACTTCTCATGGGATGATAAGGCTATAAATCAAGTCTTTGGAGAGGCCCGTTTATTACAAGGGAAAATCATCGGAAAGATGAATTCGATTGGCTTTTCGACAAAAGAAGAGACTAATCTAGCTAACTTGACCTTAGACGTAGTAAAATCTTCAGAAATAGAAGGAGAAATACTCAACTATGAGCAAGTGCGTTCTTCAGTAGCAAGACGGTTAGGGATTAATACTGCTGGACTTGTGCCAAGTAACAGGCATATCGAAGGAGTTGTGGAGATGATGCTTGATGCAACACAACGATATGACTCACCATTGACAGAGAGTCGGTTATTTGGTTGGCATGCAGCTCTTTTTCCTACAGGTTTCAGTGGGCCTTACCAAATAGAAGTAGGTCAGTACAGGACAGGAGAGATGCAGATAGTGTCAGGAGCGAAGGGTAAGGAGAAGGTGCACTTTGAAGCAGTAAAGGCCAGTCTTGTGAAAACTGAAATGGACAAGCTACTAGATTGGATTAATAATAATCATATGCTTGACCCAGTGCTAAAGGCTTCAATAGCACACTTATGGTTTATCATTATTCATCCTTTTGACGATGGAAATGGTAGAATTGCAAGAGCTATATCAGATTTATTATTAGCGAGAGCAGAAGGAAGTGCTGAACGATTTTATAGTATGTCAAATCAGATATTGAAAGAGAGAAATCGGTATTATGAGGTTTTGCAAAAAGTTCAGCATAGTTCAAGTGACATTACAGAGTGGTTAGATTGGTTTTTGCATTGTCTGAAAAACGCAATACACGCCACTGAAGAAACAACTACTAATATCATGAAGAAGGCAGCTTTTTGGAAGTTGCATGAAAACACTCCTGTCAATGAGCGTCAACGACTAGTGCTTAACAAGCTATTTGATGGTTTTGAAGGAAAATTAAAGACTTCAAAATGGGCAAAAATAAATAAGGTATCCACAGATACTGCCTTGAGGGATATCAAAGATTTAGTAGATAAGAAAATTTTGCAGCAAACGAGTGATAAAGGAAGAAACGCCAATTATGAATTGACTGAGATCAATCTGGATTGATCATTCGAAATGGTTGATGATTGGATTTATTTATAAAATGGGATGTAACCCTTCAAGGAATTTACAGCTTTAATTCAACATTGTATTATTCAAATAGTGATCCGATTTAGATTGGAGAGCAGCTTGTTGGAGCTAATAGCATTGTTATTTATTTTTAATCTGATTATACGCTTTTTTACCAGTAACGTCAATTCATTGGCTCAACAGGTTGTTAATGGTCAATATCCATAAGTATCCAATATCAATTTATATCGGAAGTTAGATAAATCGGAATTTTGTAAGGTTATTGGCAAAGTTCCGTATATCCATATTTTTCACTTTTGAAAAAATGAATAAGAAATGTTCTATGTTTCATGTTCGACAAGTATATTCTATAAAACATGTCGGTTCTAGGGAGAGATATTCTAATATTCACCCTATTTTTGTGAAACATTAGATTTGATTATACATGGACTTGATACTTGAGCACTTTCCCAACCTGACTGAAAAGCAAAAAGAGCAGTTTGCAAAACTTAAAGACCTTTATATTGACTGGAATGAAAAGATCAATGTGATCAGTAGAAAAGACATGGATCAATTTTATGAAAGGCATGTCCTTCATTCATTGGGTATTGCCAAAGTGATGCAGTTTCAGCCAGGCACCAAAGTATTGGATATCGGTACAGGAGGAGGTTTTCCTGGTATCCCGCTTGCTATTCTTTTTCCCGATACGCATTTTCATTTGGTGGATTCAATAGGTAAAAAAATCACCGTAGTCAAAGACGTGGCAAAGCAACTCAAACTTTCAAATGTGGAAGCCCAGCAAGCCAGGGCTGAAAGCTTGGTCAGGAAGTATGATTTTGTAGTTAGTCGTGCGGTGACAAGGTTTACCAACTTTTTCCCTTGGGTCAAAGGGAAATTCAAAAAGGAGGATTTTAATGAGTTTCCAAACGGAATTCTTTTGCTCAAAGGTGGAGATGTCGATGAAGAGATGGAAGAGAGAAATGTTGGATATGTCACTTACCATTTAGAGGATTACTTTAAAGGCGAATTTTTTGATACCAAAAAAGTGGTTTACGTTCCTTGGGAAGGAAAGAGATGATACACTTATTTTCAGGATTTCAAGTTCTATTATTCAAATTACAAGATTGAAAGATTTCTAATCTTTCAATCTTGTAATCTTAAAACTTTCTAATTTTTTCCTATTTCTTTCTCATACAAATTTCTCCAATACTTTGCCCACTTGAGCAGATGTTTGTTAACTTAGATTTCCCAAAATTAAAGCGTTTGTATGTATATCATTTTTGATACCGAGACCACTGGATTACCAAGGAGTTATGATGCGCCAATGGCAGCAGATGATAACTGGCCAAGATTAGTTCAGGTTGCCTGGCAGCTTCATGATGCCAAGGGGAAGCTGATTTCTAATAAAAACTATATCATCAAACCTGAAGGCTTTACTATCCCTTACAATGCGGAGAAGGTTCACGGGATTTCTACAGATCGTGCTTTGAAAGAAGGACATGATTTGGCAGAAATTTTAGCGATTTTTGACAAGGATGTAGCCAAAGCAGATTACGTGGTTGGTCACAATATCGGATTTGATATCAATGTGATGGGTTCTGAATTTCTACGAAAGGAAGTTCCCATGCACTTGCCAGAGAAGAAACCACTCGATACCAAGGATATTTCGACAGATTTTTGTGCGATCCCCGGTGGGAGAGGTGGTAAATTTAAATGGCCCACACTCACTGAGTTGCACAAAAAGCTTTTTGGTCTTGGATTTGATGATGCCCACGACGCGGCCTATGATGTGGATGCTACAGCCAAATGTTTCTTTGGGCTGATCACTGCTGGGGTACAACCTCCTGCCGAAGGACTTAGCATTCAGGATGTGATATATGAAGCCCCCAAGCTTGAGGAAGCAAACTTTGCTGCAGCAAAAGATGAAACTAAGCAAGCAGCAAAAGATGTACTTAGGGCAGCTGGTCGAGCAGATATTTCCGATTTGGTTGATGTACCATTTGCTCACCTCCATGTGCATACTCAATACTCCATTCTACAAGCGACATCAGAAATACCTGCGCTAGTAGCTCGAGCCAAAGAGCTCAATATGCCTGCAATCGCCATGACAGATCATGGCAACATGATGGCAGCATTTCATTTTGTAAGAGAAGCATTAGCCAAAGAAATAAAGCCTATCGTAGGATGTGAGTTCTATCTGACAAGAGATAGGAAAAACAAATCTCAAAAAGATGATGGATATCAGACGGTTTTACTCGCAAAAAACAAAGCGGGATATCATAACCTCGCAAAGTTGGCTTCCTATGCCAATATTGAAGGGTTTTATTACGTGCCAAGGATTGATAAAGAGATCCTCGTACAGTATAAATCAGACATCATAGCAACTACTGGTGGGCTTTGGGGGGAGATCCCATTTTTGATTCTGAATGTGGGGGAAACACAGGCAGAGGAGGCTTTCGTGTGGTGGAAGGAACAGTTTGGAGAGGATTTCTACGTCGAGCTCAATAGGCATGGGATCCCCGAAGAAGAAAAAGTGAATGAAGTCTTGCTTCAATTTGCAAGAAAGTATGGGGTGAAGTATTTCGCTGCAAACAATACTTATTATAATACAAAAAATGATGCCAAAGCCCATGATATTTTGCTATGTGTAAAAGATGGTGAGCTGGTTGAGAAGCCTAAAAAGTATATTGGAAAGCGTGGTAGAGAGTATAGGTATGGTTTTCCAAATGAAGAGTTTTACATCAAGTCTCCAGAGGAGATGAAGAAGCTTTTTGCAGATCTTCCTGAGGCGATTTCTTGTACGCATGAGATAGTTGAGAAAATAGAAAGTTATAAGCTGGCTAGGGAAGTCTTGCTACCCAAATTTGATATTCCGGAAGAATTTCGAGATCCTCAAGATGATCAAGATGGAGGAAAAAGAGGTGAAAACGCTTTCCTTAAGCATTTGACTTATGAAGGAGCTAAGAAAAGATACCCAGTAATTACAGATGAGATCAAGGATCGATTGGATTTTGAATTGAAGACAATCGAAATGACAGGATACCCAGGATACTTCCTGATCGTACAGGATTTTATTGCAGCAGCTAGAGACTTGGGCGTATCAGTTGGGCCTGGGCGAGGATCGGCAGCTGGCTCAGCGGTAGCTTATTGTACGGGTATTACCAATGTGGATCCTATAGCATATGACCTACTTTTTGAGAGGTTTTTGAACCCTGATAGGGTTTCCTTACCCGATATTGATATTGACTTTGATGATGAGGGGAGGCAGCGTGTGATAGACTATGTGATCAACAAGTATGGATCCAATCAAGTAGCACAAATCATTACCTACGGTACTATGGCTGCAAAGTCAGCTATTAGGGATACCGCTAGGGTTCTCAATCTACCACTTTCGGATGCAGATAGGTTGGCAAAGTTGGTACCTGATATAAAATTGAAGGCACTGTTCGAACTCTCAAAAGATAGGGCTAAACTTTCTGCTAAGCTGAAAGGAAATGGGGAAGACTTGGGTAAAGCAGATGAATTGATTAGGATTTCTAGAGGAAATGATGAATCCTCCAAGACAATCAACCAAGCCAAAGTACTTGAAGGATCTGTACGGAATACTGGGATTCACGCCTGTGGTGTGATCATTACTCCTGATGATATTACCAATTTTGTTCCAGTAGCGCTAGCCAAAGATTCAGACATGGTCTGCACACAGTTTGACAACTCTGTGGTAGAAAGTGCCGGACTATTGAAGATGGACTTTTTGGGATTGAAGACACTTACTTTGATCAAAGATGCTGTCAAAATTGTAAAAGAGCGACATGATATAACGCTAGATCCCGATAATTTCCCAATCGATGATGTGAAGACTTATGAGCTTTTTCAGCGAGGGGAGACAGTCGGCATATTTCAGTACGAATCCCCCGGTATGCAAAAGTATATGCGGGAATTGAAACCTACGGTTTTTGCGGATTTGATAGCTATGAACGCCTTGTATAGACCAGGTCCATTGGAATATATACCTTCTTTTATCAAAAGAAAGCATGGTCTTGAACCGATCACCTACGATCTAGATGACATGCAAGAGTATCTGGAGGAAACTTATGGGATTACAGTATATCAGGAGCAGGTGATGCTCTTGTCTCAAAAGTTGGCAGGATTCACCAAAGGTGAGGCTGATGTATTGAGAAAAGCCATGGGTAAGAAGCAACGGGATGTCCTGGATAAAATGAAGCCGAAGTTTGTCGAGCAAGCGGTATCCAAAGGTCATGATGCAAAAAAATTAGAAAAGATTTGGAAAGACTGGGAAGCATTTGCCTCTTATGCTTTCAACAAATCCCACTCTACATGTTATGCTTGGATTGCCTACCAGACTGCCTACTTGAAGGCTCATTATCCAGCTGAGTACATGGCTTCTGTATTGAGCAATAACATGAACGATATCACTCAGGTGACCTTTTTCATGGAAGAGTGTAAGCGTATGGGGATACCAGTACTTGGACCAGATGTCAATGAATCTAAAAACAGCTTTACAGTAAACAAAGAGGGGCAGATTCGCTTTGGGATGGTTGCTATCAAAGGAGTGGGAGGGGCAGCAGTAGATGCCATAGTGGAAGAGCGAGAGAAAAAAGGCAAGTTTCCAAATATCTTTGAATTTTGTAAGCGAGTAGGAGCAAAAGCACTCAATAAGAAAACGCTAGAATCTTTAGCCATGGCCGGAGGCTTTGATTGCTTCCCTCAACACCACAGGAGGCAATATCTGGAAGCAGCAGATGGAGATATAAATTTGCTTGAAAAAGCTGTGAAATATGCACAAAAAGTGCAACAAGAAGCTGATAGCTCTCAAGTAAGCTTGTTTGGTGGAAGTGGAGGGATGGAAGTGCCGTTGCCTACAGTTGCTGATATAGAGCCATTTAGTCAGCTTCAAGCATTGAACATTGAAAAAGAAGTGGTGGGACTCTATATCTCTGGTCATCCGTTGGATCAATTTAGGGTAGAGATAGAATCATTTACCAATACCCCCATGACTGATTTCAATAACATGGATTTGTTAAGAACAAAAGGTGATATCAAAGCCGCTGGTATGGTGACTTCTTTTGCTCATAGGACGACAAAGACTGGTAAGCCTTTTGGGACGCTTACGATAGAAGATTACCATGGAGGGCATACATTCTTCATCTTTGGAGAAGACTATATCAAGTTCAAAGAGTACTTTATGACAGGGTGGTTTCTTTATATCAATGGATCAGTTCATCCAAACAAATGGAAAGAGGGGGAGTTTGAATTTAAGATCAATAGCATGTCTTTACTCAATGAGGTCAGAGGAAGGATGGTCAAAGGATTGAGGATTAACATAGACTTAGATGATTTGACCTTGGATTTGATGGAGAAATTGGAGAAAATTACCGATAAGTATAAAGGCGACGCAAAGCTCTATATCAATGTAATTGACACCAAAGAGAACATCACCCTTGACCTGATGTCAAAAAGATTCAAAGTAGACCCTTCCAATGAAATGATCCAAGAACTAGGAACCCTGCCAGAAGTAGTCTATCAGATCATCTGATAAAAAGATGATAAAGTAAAAAGGGTACGGGAGAAAAAATGAAATGAGTAAAAGTATAGATTTTGAGAATTGACTATCAGTTTATCGATTTTGGATTGAAGTGAGATGTAAGAGTAGTGTGATTGACATCCGCTAAAAGTAGATTGAGTCTTATCTTAAAATAGCGCATGTACCTTGAGCACAATAGATCGTCTAAACTATGAAAAACATATTCTTATTCATCTTTGTCATAGTGGCGTTTAAGGTTTCTGGGCAAAATCACTACATTGGGGTAAAGGGAGGTGTTAGCTCAACTAATATAGCGTCAACCAATATTTTTAGTGACTCTAATGCTAGATTAGGCCTGACAGCTGGGTTGACATATGAATATTTATCAAATAAATATTTATCATTTGGGGCAGATTTGATTTACAATCAACGAGGTTTTACAATCGAAACTCCTTTTACCGACAGCCAAGCGAATCTTACAGGGGATAGTTATACCTCAATATTTGAGTATGATTATGTATCAGTGCCCATAAAGGTTGGATTTAATATAGGAACTGTTCTTTATGGTTTTGCGAATATTGGTATAGTTCCATCTTTGCTTTTAGATGCTAAGCACACGGTACCAATATACTTTGAGGAAGGTGAGTTTGTCGAAAATAAAACATTGGATGTGACTGATACTGTCTCAAAGTTTGATTTTGCAGGATTGGCGGAGATGGGCGGGGGGTATAAAATTAGTATGCGAACTTCACTATTCACTTCTCTTTCATATCAACATAGTTTCACGTCAATCACGAATTCTTCTTATTTTGCAAATAATAATATTAGACATATAGGGATAAATTTCATAACAGGACTAAAATTTGCTCTCTGAAAAACAACTATCGTTGGAAATATGTCTTTGAAATTAAATTTTCTCAATATATTATCTACAATCATTAAGCTAAAATCAAAAACATCTCTCAATTGAACTTATTGGAGCTGAATTGAATTTAGTATTATATTCGAAAATCGAAAACTTATAAACAGATATATAAAATGGCAAAAGCAATTGAAATTACTGATTCAAATTTTGAAGAAATCATGAAATCAGAGCAGCCTATCCTAGTGGATTTTTGGGCTGAATGGTGTGGACCTTGTAAAATGATCGGCCCAGTAGTCGAAGAGCTAGCGGGAGATTATGAAGGCAAAGCGGTAGTTGGTAAGGTAGATGTAGATGCGAATCCAGCTGTTGCAGCTCAATTCGGTATCAGAAGTATCCCTACACTATTGTTCTTCAAAGATGGTCAAATCGTAGACAAGCAAGTTGGAACTACTGCAAAATCAGTATTGGCTCAAAAGCTTGATGCTCAATTGTAAAATAATGATTTTGAAGCTTGCATGACGAATGCATCATAAAAAAAAATAAGCCCTCTTAGGGCTTATTTTTTTGTATACCTACTTCGAAGCCGACTTCATTAATGATTTTTGTAATGAATTGGTTTAACATCAAAAGGAGCTTATTGTAAAATAAAAAATTTCTTTAAAGTCAGTATCCACTAATATCAAATATCAATTAATATCTTATTCTCAAAATCAACTTTTTTAAGCAGTTTGCTTGGCTGTCAAAGGAGATTTTTATCCGCATCTTAAAGCGTCTTGTTCAAATTTGAAACACCACCAGAAACGATAAATTTCATGATGTCAGAGCTACTTACATTTTGGAGAATCCGCACATTCTGTCTAGGTACTAAGTATAAGTTTCCTGAGAAATTATAACTATGTGGAAAATAGATTGCAACAAGCTCATCTTCACCCAAAACACTCAAATCATCCTGTGTAATGAAGCCCATCCTAGACATGCCTTCTGACAACTTTACGACCACAGGGGTATTGAACTTTTTCTTATCCCCAACAAAAGCAGACATCAAATCCTTGATACTCGTGTAGACGATATTTACCAAAGGGATTTTGAATATCCACCGCTCGCACATTTCAAACAGCGGTTTGGTAATGAAAAGACTAGCCAAGTAGCCTACAAAAGTGATAAAAGTAAGCATAATAACAATTCCCAATCCTGGGACTGGAATTGGAATGATTCCATCTAGAAAGTTCAATGTCAAGATGATCAAATAAATCGTCAAGCCAATAGGTACGACAAACAGTAAGCCTCTCAAAAAGAAAGTAATCACTCTTTTATAGGTAAAAGCCATGTGGGGTATTGTTTAAATGTCCTCAAATTTAGGCAATAAACTTGATTCATTATGGCTTTTTGGAAATCGTGAATGAATCTTTGCCTAAAAACGATCTATAGAGTCAGTGGTGTTTGCTATGTTTTCATAATTTAGTATTATTGAAAATCAGTAATGTTGTTTGCTAATGATTTCTTAATTGTTTGGCTTTCTTTTTTACTTTGATGCATACATTGGGTATAACCTTTTTATTTTTGCCTAAATCTTGGGATTCATGAAACCTTAAAAATAGATAGTATTAAATAGATTGTTACATCAAGTTATCCTTTAGGTTATGTCCGAAACTTATGAATAGAATGACTATTTCTCTAGTGTTTGTGTTGATTTATCTCACCTCCTGCCAATCTACAAAGACTACAGTAAGTCAATATTGTAAAGTCTGTTTGGGGAATGATGATGGTATTATTATTGATGACGTATCAAGTCCTTTGCTTTCATCCATGCAAAATGATGAGCTATGGGGTATAGTGAAATCGGTTTTTGAGAATGAAGGTTTTTCTAATGTATTTGATAGGTATGAGTTAGATTATGAATTTATCAAGTATAATATCAAAGGTATAGAAAGTCAAGAAGACAGAGAGCAATTAGTACTCAAGTTGGGAATCAAGTATATTCTTAAGCCTTCTGTAATCAGTGCGAGGGATTCGGAAGGTTTTATGTATGACGCTATTGATCCTAATGCAATGAAATATCCCTTTCCAAGAGAAATCCATCCAATCCCTAATAAACCGGGAGAAAATCAATCAATACTACAGTATGAGCTCATAGAGATTTCTTCTGGGGATATTGTTTACAAAGTAAATTTCATGAATTCAGATTCTGGATTTATTACTGAGGACGGAGATGATTATAATTTTAGTACAGTTATGAAAACTCTGCGGTCAGGAACTAAAAAAGCTACAAAATTCACCATTGCAGATTGTAGCTGTCCAAAGAAAAAGTACATCAAGAGAAGAAAGTTTTGGGAGAAATTAGGACACTGATGAATTTTTGAGTTTAGAAGTTGTTTTTAGATGTTCCCTAAGCGCAGCTTGCATCTACGTTTTCATTTCCAAGGGATTTGTAATCCCACATTCAACAACGAGAGTCCACCTAGTCAAGATATTTGAGTTGTAGTTACAAACTACACCCAGCCGGCTAGTGGTTGTATTTCAGGTTTTCTCAACAATGGGGTGTTCCCTAAGCGTAGATTGCATCTACGCTTCCCTATCCTTGGAATTTACAATTCCGCAATGATGTACGAAAATTCATAAAATCAAGATATTAAAGGTATAGTTGCAAACTACACTTAGTCGGTTAGTGATTGTTTTAAGTTGTTTACAAAAACGGGGTGCCTCCTAAGCAAAGATTGAGTGCCTAAGCGTAGATTGCATCTACGCTTTCTTATCAATGGAATTTGCAATTCCAATCCAAGAGAATTATATTTAATCATGGGTAATGCTTTTCAAATTAGAGATCAGGAAATGCCTTATTTTTTGACATTCCAAGTCGTAGGATGGGCAGATGTTTTTACCAGAAAGCGGTATAGGGATTTTATTTTAGAAAATTTAGCGTATTGTAGAAAATCAAAAGGATTGTACCTGTTTGGCTATGTAATTATGAGCAATCATATTCATTTATTGGTTCAGCAAAAAGATGGGAGGTTGTCAGATTGGGTTAGGGATTTCAAAAAGTTCACAAGTAAGAAATTGTTAAAAATGATTTCAGAGAACCCTGATGAAAGGAGGAAGGAGTGGCTTCGTATGATTTTTGAATATCACGGGAAATATAATAAGAGAAATAATGATATTCAGTTCTGGACTCATGAAAACCATGCTGTTGAAATGTATAATGTTGGCATGATAGAAAGTAGAATGAAGTACATTCATGAAAATCCTGTTAGAGCTGCCATAGTTGAAAACCCCGAGGATTATTTGTATTCGAGTGCAAGGGATTATTCAGGATTAAAGGGTTTGATTGAATTGGATTATTGGTGATTTAGAATGCCCCTAAGCGTAGATTGCATCTACGCTTCCTTAAGTTTGGCTAATTTCTATTATAGAATAGGCTTGATAGAGTATGAACTGGGTAATTTTTAGCACTTCGTTGTTTTTGCTCCATGTTCACGAAGTCGGAGAAATTGATTTTGACTGAATCAGAC
>NZ_JAKZGR010000024.1 GCF_022549675.1 Belliella kenyensis
TCCATTGTCTGATACATATGCATAGCCAGAGGGCAACTGGTCAGTTACTACTACGCCTGTTGCTGCACTTGGTCCTGCATTGCTTGCTGTTAAGGTAAAGACAACATTGCTGCCTACATTCGGTGTCAGATCATCCACTGTCTTGTTGATAGACAAATCAGCGGACGGACATGGTGGTAAAATAATTACATTGACACCTGAGGTAGAAAAATCTGTATTGAAGCATCCATTGATAGTATCAAAGAAAAACGCATAATAGCTTCCAGAAACTGTAACATCCTCTGGATTGGATAGCTGAGAACCAATCTGACGATCTTGAGTACTAAACCACTGTAGCTCGACACCTGATGGAAGCGTGCCAATAAATAGATCATTCAAATTAACCGATTGTGGGGTATTTGTACAACCTAAAGCACCCGCACTATTATTTGCAAGATTTAAATCAAAGTTATCTCCACTAATTGTAGCTTGATTAAAATAATTATTTTGAATAGATATTATTTGGGCATTGATTTCTAAAGTATGACTACCACCAGTAGCTAGGGTACCTATATTCCAAATCCCAGTGACTGGATCATAGGTAATATCACCATTAGAAGCTGTGTGATTGTTATAAGTATATCCAGCAGGGAGGAGATCAAGCACTTGAACATTGCTATCGTTGCTTGGTCCATCATTTGAAGCAACTATTGAAAAAGTAACAATATCCCCGACAGTAGGATTAGGATCGCTAGCTGTTTTGGATACCCTAAGGTCAGATTCTAAAGCAGAAAGGCCAAAACCAAAAAGTTCTCCAAAAAATGAATCGTCGGTACTTGCCCATGCTTGTCCTGAAGTATTCCCTCTGAGAAATACCTGAAAAGTCAGAGAAGATATTGAATTACCTTCAACAAGAACTGATCCTTTACCAGATGAATCGCCTGTACTTGTAGGACTACTCGCCCCATTATTGATTTGTTGTACTCCCCCTAGAGTCTGAATAACTAGAGCCGAGGACCCCGAGAGCTTGGACAAGGTGATAGGTGTAGAACTTTCTACTAAATCAAATTCCGCAGAAAAACCAAGCGCATTTAAATTTCCACCAAGTCCTTGAAAATGTATAACTGGATTGGATACTGGTCTATTAAATGTAAGGGTAAGGTCAGCCATATATTCCCTTTGATTAGTAGGAATACCTGCGATTCTTAGAGGAGCATTGAATATCCTCATATTGATTACATGATTGGCATTGATATCAATCCCACTACCAACCACAGATCCCGAACCTGTAAAGTCAGCATTTGAAGGTGAGCCTGATGCCTCTGAATGAGAACTAAAAATTGGCTGTGGATCGACTGATTGACCAAAGAATACAGCACCATTCAATGGTATTCCATTAAAATTGTATTGCTGATTGGTGATAGAGGCTGTGACCGACAGTGCTGGATCATAGGTGTCAAAAGCATTACCAATAGGATTATTAATATTATTTCTAAACCTTATAGTCGTCTCAGTAACAGGACCATTTCCAATAGGATTTCCATCGCCTAAAGCAAACTCTAAAGCAGGATTCTGCGCCTCAACAGCACTAAATATCCCCATAAAGATGGTTAAGAGAATCGCTTTATAGAAAGTCTTATTCATAGCTTTATTTAATCCTACCTCTATAATATCATGATGAATAAATGTTTAAATTAGCCAAACTAATACGGTGTTTTATTGATTATTTATCACACTTCCGCTTAGTGGCACCTGATCATTTCCTGCATTACAAAGGATTAGTTGTCCTGCCTCCGATATGATAATGCACCTGTAATTGATGTGATTCACTTCTACTCTATATAGATTTCCAGCCTCGGCATTTTCAATCACTGTAAATGAATAACTGGATGATGTAGCCCCTGTAATCAGCGAGTAGGTATTTCCGTCATCTGAACTTACGAACCACTGGAACTGTAATTCAGGAGAGACATTTATTCCAAAAGGTGCGGAATAATCTGGAACTCCAGATACAAAGGTTGTCGTATTCACAGCACTCGCAATGACATCAAATGTAGCTACTTCCCCAACTGCCAATTCTAAATCCAAAGGTGACCTGCTTAAAGTGATTTGAGTAGCTATGACTTCATTTCCCGTAGGAGCTTGCCCTCCATTTGCTTGATTAGGGACGCCATTTCCATCCACACCCCCTATAAGCATACCATCAGAATCAACATCAGCTTGGCTAAATCCGCCGCTTGCCTCTAAAGCATCTGGACAACCGTCATTGTCAGAATCTAAATCCAAATGATCTGGAATACCATCCCCATCTGTATCTATAGAACTACAAACAAGAGCCTCGAATTGAGCAATAGTAGCAGTTCCGTTTCCATTGGTGTCATAGTATCCAATTTCAAAATAAGAAATCAGGTAACCTTCAAAATTGAAATCAATAGTGCCTTCTCTATTATTATTTGGAACCTGAGCATTTGTAGCTCTAAACTCATTACCAAAAAGTGTTATAATAGTATTAGGATATAAACTATATGTCCTATTATTAATTAATGGAATTGGTTGGCCAAATTGATTATATGCATTAAAAACAATGACATCTCCATGATCGACGTCGTGAATTCTAAACTTGAAATCACGAACAGGATTATCAAATGTAAATGTTAATACTATTCTATTATCAAATGAATTAGCTCCTGTTGAACCACCTGGCTGTCCTATTCGCAAACCTGGTTCACCCAAGAAGTGATTATCATTAATAGAATTTGAGGTCAAAGCTGATACATTATTTGATACCGCTACCGATAATATAGATTCTCCAAATACAACATTGTTATCATTGATCCAATCAGTGCCTGTCCCACCTGAAAATGTGGAGTAATCAGTCATAACTCGATTGCATTCATAACCCTCGTCGACATCAAGAATCCCATCATTATCTTTATCTAAATCACAACCATCTGGTATCCCATCTCCATCGCTGTCAACATTATCATCATAGCCTGGACAAACATCCTCATCATTGATCACACCATCTCCATCATCATCACATTTACCAGAAGTTACACTGGGATCTCGAGAGCTTCCAAAAGATTGCCCTGCACCCGCAAGAATTGGTATACCTGTAGATGGATCTACAGAACCGATAAGCCTTCCTTCAAAATCCACTTGATTTGCTAGAAAGCTACCACCACCTTCTAAAGCATCTGGACAGCCGTCATTGTCAGAATCCAAATCCAAATGATCTGGAATACCATCTCCATCGGTATCTAAAAACGAACAACGCTTGAATAAAGGAATTTGATCATCAAAAAAAAGTGTCCCGCTGAAAGATGTAGCGTTATATAGATAGTATCTGATAAAATAGGTAGTATTTGATTCCAAAACTATATCAGAACCTATAAAATCAACATAATCTCGAAAGCCAGTATAACCAACCCAAGCATCCTGAACTACAGTTTGGACGCTGGTATCAAAAGTTGGATCAGTGCTTATCAACATACTAAACTGATAAGGAAAAAGCTGGGACGCATTGGGGTTTGCACCGGGATTAAAAGCATCCTCCTCGATCCAAAGCTGTGTACCCGAAAGAAACGTAGTGGTATTCGCAGGAAAAGAAGTGGTGGTAAATGACATTGCTATAAAATCATTATTAGAAATTGCACCAACTAGATTAGGTTGATTTACAAATGAATTTTGAATTTGAAGACTTGTAGATGGTGAAGTACTCAAAAAAGAAGTTAATCCTGGACCATCAACCTGATTGGTAGCGGAAGCGACAAAGGTAGAAGATGCATTTACAAAAGGGACACGCGTCTGAGGTATAGTGTTATAAAACCACCCCAACTCATTATCAGTGAGAGGACTACAGATATAGCCTTCATCAGTATCTAAAATCCCATCATTATCCTTATCTTGATCACATAAATCGCTTATTCCATCTCCATCTGTATCGACATTTCCAGAGGACATTGGATCACATGGATTTATGGGTGATGCATTGACAGTAGCCATATTATTAGCTTGACTAAGATCTAGGTTATTCCCATTTAAAGACACTTCATTTTCGTAGTCTCCACTTGAATTAACTGTTGCAGTAATAATTAATGTTCTTGAGGCTCCATTGTTAAGTGTACCGATATTCCAAAGCCCAGTGTTGGGATTGTAAGTTCCTCCCCCTAATGACACGCTATGACTGACATATTGATAACCTGATGGCAAAGTCTCGTGAACTTGAACACCTGTATCATTATCTGGTCCATTATTATTAGCGACTATAGTAAACCCAATATTTTCTCCGAAACTTGGAGTCCCTTTACTTATAGTTTTGCTGATTGATAAATCGGAAATTGGGCAATTTTGCACTTCAACAGACCGCATACCTATATCCCTAACCTCTGTTCCATCACTACCAGCAATAAAAGTAAAAAGTAAGGTACCTGAGTTAGGAACTCCTTGTGGTAAAACAATTGCTAAATTTGAGTTTGAGGATTTTGTTGAATTAGATGTAACTAATGGAAGATTAGATAAGTTTACAGTTGCTCCATTTTGAGCAACTACTGATGGTGAAGTTGTGTTATTTACAATGACTGAAGAAATGGTAGCATAAACAGTACCTGCATAGGATATATTAAAAACAAAGCCTCCAGTACTACCATTTTGTGTGGTTCTATACCAATATAGGTTGTTTAAATAAATGGTAGTCACACCATTTATATTTGTTAGATTTTGAGAAAGTGTTGTGGTTGTACCATTATCTCGCCTAAATTCTAAACCATTTGCATTTAAGTTTACTCTTCCTGTAAATATTCCCCAAATGCCTGATGAAGCATAGGTACCTCCCACTATCCAATCAGGAACTGTGTTCGTATTACCTCCTGAAGTAGGAAAAACACCATTGGTAACTCTATTAACTGTATTCGTACAAGGAAAAAACGCAGGAAAAGCTATTGCTTCATTATCATTTAAGTTAGGATCACTATTTGACCCACTTATTGTGGCAACATTAGTATAATTTCCACTTCCATTTACTTGAGCTGTTATAGTTAGAATTCTTGAATCTCCATTGTTAAGGTTTCCAATATTCCATAAACCAGTGCCTGGTGTGTATGTCCCGCCACCCGAGGAAACTGTATGAGAAACGTATGAATAACCATCAGGTAATAAATCCTCTACCTGCACGCCTGAATCATTACTTGGTCCGTTGTTGGTAGCTATTACTGTGAATATCACATTATCACCTACTACAGGTATAGTGTTGTTAATCGTTTTCGTAACAGATAAATTAGATTCTCCGAGTGACACACTCAACAAGAATCCATCTCCTGCATGATAATTTTGGTCGGTTGGTGTCGGACCATTCCATGAGGTTCCTCCAGAAAAATTACCTACTTGAGCGGTGATGAAACTCCTAAATGTAATACTTGTGATATTTGTGCCATTAACTCGTACTGAACCACTTGCTGCTCCGGTACCAGTAGTTGCTGTAAAAGCCGCAGCACTATTTCTAATTTGGGTATCGTTTGGAATACTAAACTCAGGTGATCCAGACAGCCTAGTCAAGGACAATCCTGCTGTAATCAAATCTAGCTCTACCGATAATCTCGTGTATATGTTCGCCCCATTACCAGATGTACCTCCTAAACCTACAAAATGTAGAATCGGATTGTTCACTGGTGAGTTAAATGTCAAAACTATGTCAGCCTGCTGATAACTAACTGGGTTACCAGGGGTAGGTAAAGCAGCATTTGATTCATACAAAGGTCTTATGCTTGAAAGAATTTCGACACCATAATTTGAACTTGACATGCCTTCACTTCCAGAAATTGACGTACCACCGAAAGACCTAAAATGAGTAGCATTTGCAGCTCCTAATGCCCCTGTTCCCATTAATGGTTCAAATATTACTCTTGGGGAAGGAGATGAAGAACTAGAAGTACCTTGAGCTCCAAAAAATACGCCTACATTCGGGGCCACCGACATGGTTCTTTGCTGATTAGTCAAAGAAAATGTAACCGTCTTGGTAGGTGTAAAAGCACTAAATGTATTACCTGTGGGGTTGTCGGTATTATTTAAGAAAGTTACAACAACAGGGCTGATACTAGGACCATTTGTAATTGGACTTACAGATGAAATATTGAATTCCAATGCAGGGTTACTTTGTGAAAGTACTGCTTGAGAAATGAATACTAAAATGATAATTTTAATTAGATGAAAATAAAGTTTTATCATAGTTCAATGTGTTCATACATCCAATAGACTGACATTTTTTATGAGATTACTTATTCAGTTAAAGACCTGATAGGTGAAAAGTAGGATGATGTTAAATTTAATTGTACTTATCCTCTCCTCTTCACTTATTGACATCAGTTGTACATTCACTAGGCTTTAATAGGTGTTTAATGAAATTCTTACTAGAATCATTACTTTTTCATCCTAACCATTATCTATTTAATAGGTAATTAATTTTCAAAACCCGGGTATCTTGGGAAAAATAATTTAAATACCAAGAAGTATATAAGCATATTTAATAGGTATAAAATGTAATCATTGGAATACATTCATAGACCTATTAAGGGCTTAAAAATTCTTTCAATAAGGATATTACTATTTTGAATTAATCTACTTTCTGCAATTCATTAATTGCTTTTGATAAATTAATGAGTCATTTTTCTTTATCTTGAAGTGACAACAGGATGGGTAATTTTTTTGGATGATTATCTAGCCTGTTTTAATCTACTTCCTTTGAATTTCAATTTAAGAATAGGGTTTTCTGAAATTGGGCGAATAAATAGTTTATTATCAATAGATTAAACTACAATACAAAAATAAATTATTGAATCCTTTATATCACTTTTTAGTTATACGCAAGATTACTCATGAATACTCAACCATGAATGTTTACAATTTTTATAGGAAATTTTAAAAATTAAAACAAAATATTTATAATCCTCTTTCTAAAAAAACAATATATAGTATTGATGGGTATATATTTTTAAATAAAACCATATAGTTAATACCTAATTCAATTCTAAAATGAAAAAACATCAAATTCTTTTACCTTTGTAGAACCTTTCCACAGCATACTGGTGTTAGAAATCATCATTAAATCCTCATGGACCTTGACCCCATGAAAATTTAAACTCATGAATCAAAGAAAAAGAGTGGTAGTCGGTCTATCCGGCGGAGTTGATAGCTCTGTAGCAGCTTATCTTCTCAAAGAACAAGGCTATGAAGTCATAGGAATGTTCATGAAAAATTGGCACGATGAAAGTGTCACCATTTCAAACGAATGTCCATGGATGGAGGATAGCACCGATGCAATGCTGGTGGCAGAAAAGCTAGGAATTCCTTTTCAAGCAATAGACTTAAGTGAAGAATATAGAGCTAGGATAGTAGACTATATGTTTGCAGAATATAAAGCAGGTCGAACACCAAATCCTGATATCCTTTGTAATCGAGAGATCAAATTTGATATTTTTCTCAAAGCGGCACAAAAACTTAAGGCTGATTTTGTAGCTACTGGACATTATTGTCAGAAAGGAGAGATTAGTATCGAAGGAAAACCAGTGTATCAGCTATTAGCTGGAGCAGACCCCAACAAAGATCAAAGCTATTTCTTATGTCAGCTAAATCAAGAGCAGCTTTCCAAAGCTTTGTTTCCAATCGGCCACCTACAAAAACCCGAGGTAAGGAAAATCGCTAAAGAGCAAGACTTGATTACTGCGGACAAAAAAGACAGCCAAGGCTTATGCTTTATAGGAAAAGTTCGATTACCAGACTTTCTACAACAACAATTGAAACCTAAAAAAGGAGAGATACTTGTCATTCCCGAGGATCTTCCTGTGTATAAAGGTACGACGCTACCCGAAAATCGAGCATTCGAAAACCTAGACAATGAACAATTAGATGCTATTTGTCTACCTATACACTATAACATCACCCAAGGAAAAACAATTGGTGAGCATCATGGTGCCCACTACTTCACTGTGGGTCAGCGAAAAGGACTCCAAGTAGGTGGCACTGGAAAGCCCTTATTTGTCATAGCTACTGATACTACTGATAATGTGATTTATACAGGATTGGGAGAAACGCATCCTGGATTATTAAGAAATGGACTTTTTGTGAAGCAAGAAGATGTTCATTGGATAAGAGAAGACTTGAGACTTAAAGTGGGTGAATCTACAAGGTATCAAGCACGAATCCGATACAGACAGCCACTTGTGGGAGCTACTTTGATCCAAAGGTCAAATGGTCTGTATGTCATATTTGATTTGGCACAAAAAGGAATAGCTTCAGGACAGTTTGTAGCTTGGTATAAAGACCAAGAAAGCATAGGTTCAGGAACAATCTTCTAATATCAAGTCTTCATTATTATGATAAACTACTCATCACTTGAGATCCTTTTTGAAGATGAAAATTATATTGCGATCAACAAGCCCGCGGGTTTGTTGGTCCATAAAACCAAAATAGCTAATGATCCCAATCCTAAATTTGCCTTACAACTTCTACGAGATCAGATAGGCCAACGCGTATACCCTTTGCACCGAATAGACAGACCTACTTCTGGAATATTACTTTTTGGCAAATCTGCTGAAGCCGCTGCCTTACTGCAACCAATATTTGCAACCACTCAAATCAAAAAAGGCTACCTATGTCTTGTCCGTGGAATTCCAAAAGATTCTCATTTTATAATTGATCACCCGCTCAAAAAAGAATTTGATGGGACTCTCCAAGACAGTGTTACTGAGTTTTGGAAGCTAGCAGAAGCAGAGATTCCGTATGCATCTACTACACGGTATCCTACTAGCCGTTATGCCTTATTGAAGGCTTATCCTCATACAGGCAGGATGCATCAAATCAGAAGGCATTTGGCACATGCTAGGCATTACATTATTGGAGACAGTACCCATGGTGAAAATAAGCAAAACAGATTTTTCCGAGAGACTTTTGACCTAAATAATTTAATGCTCCATGCAGCATATTTGTCATTTCCACATCCTATTTCGGATATAGAGATAAGAATATCAGCACCGATTCCAAGGCATTTTATAAACGTATTGGAGCAAATGGATATTCAATTTGATGAAATTTCAGCATCTAAGTTGATTTTCAATTGAAATTATATCCATTAATGAACAATCTTTAAGTATAGTCTTGAAAGGACTTGGCTGGTCAAAAGTAAATCTCTATCTTCAATTTAGAAACACAAATATAAAATGAAGAGAAAAAGTTTAGTTTTAGGCATGTGCCTTCTTTTGGCATCGCCATGCACATATGCTCAAGGAGGAAAAGCTGCCATTGAATCAAATTTTGATGAAAAGGAATCCTTGTCTCATTTCCGGTACTTGGCCTCGGATGAGCTTATGGGGAGAGACCCTATTAGACCAGAGATAGATGCAGCAGCAAGATTTATAGCAGAGCAATTTTGGAAATATGGTGCCAAAGAAATCGATGGTGCAAATGGTTACTATCAACATATACCTTTCAGATTATCCACACCACCTAAAAAAGGAGAGATCATGTTAGGAAGCACGAAATTTCAACAAGGTGAAGATTTACTTGTCTTAGATGGCCCTGCTATCAATGGAGAGCATGAACTAGTCGTGATCGGTCATGGGCTTGAGGCTGATTATGAAGGGAAAAATGTAAAAGGCAAAATCGTGATCACCAATGTCGGTGCACCTGATAGGCTAAGCCCATCAGATCTTTTTGCAGTAGGAAGAGAAAAATTGGCTTTGGCCCAAGCTAATGGAGCCATTGGGATCATAGAAATGTATAATATACCTTCTGTGCCTTGGAATCTTATAGCAAGATCATTGAACAGAACCCAACTTACCATAGATCAAAGCAAAGGTGCTACGACCATTCCCTACATTTGGCTCAAAGACCTAAGCAACACCCATATCAATGCCATAGGAAAAGGACAAATCAAATCAGCAAGTGTAGAGGTGGTAGGTAAAGTAAACAAAGACATTATAGGCAAAAATGTGGTTGCAATCATAGAAGGCACTGATTCAATACTCAAAGATGAGTATGTCATGCTATCTGCACATTATGATCACATAGGTGTAGGTACTCCAAATGCCGAAGGTGATTCTATTTACAATGGAGCAAGGGATAATGCCGTCGGTACTGTAGCTGTCATCAATGCCGCTCGATATTTTGCAGAGAATCCACCAAAAAGATCTATTTTACTTTGTGCTTGGACGGCTGAAGAAAAAGGATTGCTTGGAAGTCGATATTTCTCTGACAACCCTTTGATCCCATTAGATAAAATCATCTATAACCTTAATATCGACAATGGAGGTTACAATGATACTTCTATCATCACAGTCATAGGTTTTGGAAGGACTTCGGTTGATCCACTTATCGCAGAAGCAACGGCAGAGTTCGGGCTAAGGACTACAGCTGATCCATCACCAGAACAAGGGCTTTATGATCGATCTGACAATGTGAATTTTGCTAGAAAAGGTATACCTTCACCTACATTTTCTTTAGGTTTCAACGCATTTGATGATGAGATCAATAAATACTACCATCAGCCAGGTGATGAAGTAGACAATTTCGACCTTGATTACGCTATCAAATACTGGAAATCCTACATCCTGACCGCTGAAAAAATAGCAAATAATCTAAAAAGACCTACATGGAAAGCTGGAGATAAATATGAAGAGGCTGCAAAAGCACTATACGGCTCAAATTAAAAAAATGAGTACATCTGTAAAGATTCATGTAAGAAATAGAAGGTTTTTCTAGATTCAGATATTAATATTGGACGCAATAGGTATTGATCCAAAATAAGACAATAAGTTTTATCTAATCCCTTGATCAGGATATTTCCCAGTGACATTGCGTCCAAAAGCTTTCATCTCTTCAATTTGATCATCCATATTTCCATTTGGAATGATGATAGGCCCTATACCAGCCTCTTTCTTCTTATAATCAAGATAGCCTACTACAATCGGTACATTTGCACCTAAAGCAATATGATAGAAGCCAGATTTCCATTTTGGGGCATAGCTTCTAGTACCTTCTGGTGTGACCATCATCACTAGCTCATCAGACTCCTTAAGCAGATTTATCATCAACTCTGTATAAGTCTGTTTCCGCTTCCCCGCTGTCTTTTTTCGATCTATGGCAATGCCTCCCAAACCTTTGATTAACCAACCCAATGGACCTACCATCACTTCTTTTTTGATGGTAAATTTGACTGGTACATCCATTAAATAAAAAGCAGCTCTTGCATAAAGCAAATCCCAGTTGCTGGTGTGAGGGATTGCAATCAACACAGCTTTTGTCATTGATTTTGGCCAAGTAGAAACAAATTTCCAGCCTGTCAACCAAAATACTACCCTAGAAAGGAACTTCATCATATCAATTAATATTAAGCTAATTTTCCCAATTCACGAAAATCTTCGTGTTCTTCAATAAACTTCAATGCTGCCTGATAGCCTGCATCATAGATTTCACCAGCCTTTTTGATATCAAAGACACCATACTTTGCTAGTCCCTTTGGTTCAATAAAAAAATCACACTTATTCTTTCTGCTGTAAACATTGTAATTCATTGACATGATTACGGTGCGTTCAATCAGATTTTTGATATTGGTAATGTTATGTTCTTCTGGCAAGTGATTACAATTCACTCCAATTATCACATCGCAAACACCCTCATGAGGTTCTACAGGCATATTGTTCAAAACTCCTCCATCTACATAATATCGCCCATCTATCTCGATAGGATCAAACATCCCTGGTATGCATGATGAAGCCATTACAGCTTTGATAAGTGGTCCTTTTGAAAAATACACTACCTTTCCTCTTTTGATATCGGTAGCTGCTACAGTGAGCGGTATGCCAAGTGAAGCAAAATCATCTTCACTGAAGTATTTCTCAAACAAAGCTACGACGGTGTCCATTCTAAATATTCCTGTCCAGCTGATAGCAGGACGCATAAACTTAAAATAATTGGTCGTAACTATTGCATCAAATATCTCATCTGCCTTATACCCTTTACAGTACATAGCACCTGCTATTGCTCCTGCACTACTTCCACTGACTTGGTCTGGTTTGATCCCAAACTCATCCAGTGCTTTGATTACACCCAAATGGGCAATCCCCCTGATACCGCCTCCAGAGAAGGCTAATCCTATCCGCTGTTTAGATTTCATCAAGTCTGAATGTTTGATCTAATCTTACACCCTTATCTGTCATCTTCACGGTACAGCATTCGTTTACTGGGTCATGCTCCAAAAATATAACATACTCTTTTTCAGCAGCTTCAACAAGAAACTTTTGCTTTTCATCTAAAGTTAATAGAGGTCTTGTATCATAACCCATCACATATGGAAGTGGAATATGTCCAACAGATGGCAACAAATCTGCTGCAAATACAACCGTCTTTCCTTTGTAGCTTATTTTAGGAATCATTTGCTTATCTGTATGCCCATCTACAGTAAAGAAGTCAAACCCATCCATAAATTGACCACTCTTCAACTCTAGAAATTCTAACTGCCCGCTTTGCTGCATTGGCAATATGTTTTCTTTCAGAAAAGAAGCTTTTTCTCTCGCATTCGGCTGAGTGGCCCATTCCCAATGGTCTTTGTTTGACCAATATTTAGCATTTTCAAACACAGTTACCAAATCAGTACTACCATCATGCTTATATTTCACTCCCCCTCCGCAATGGTCAAAGTGCAAGTGCGTCAAAAAATTGTCTGTAATATCCCCGAAATCTAAACCTGCTTTGTGTAATGAACTTGCTAATGTCTCATCTCCATGTAGATAATAGTGTGAGAAAAATTTAGCATCTTGTTTATCTCCTATTCCATTATCAATAAGAACTACTCTATTTCCTTGCGCAACAAGTAGCGATCTCATAGCCCATGTACATAGGTTATTTTCATCTGAAGGATTCGTTCTTGACCAAAGTGACTTTGGAACAACTCCAAACATCGCCCCCCCATCCAATTTAAAAAAACCGGTATTGATTACTTGTAAGTTCATAAATCAAGGTAATTGGTGAAAACAAAAATCCCATAAAAACTACCATTGCGCAGATACAAAATGATAGCTATTATGGGATTTGGATACATATTTCTACTCTACGAAAACGCCCATTCCACAGAACTTATCAATTCTTTGGTCAATTCTTTTTTCTGGCTTAATCTTATCTAACTCTTTTAATGCATCTAGTATGGCTGTCTTGATAGTTTTAGCCATTAATTTCATATCCTTGTGCGCTCCACCCAATGGCTCATTAATAATACCATCTACCAGGCCATTCTTTTGCATATCATTGGCAGTAAGCTTCAGTGCTTCAGCAGCTTGTTCTTTATAATCCCAACTTCTCCAAAGTATGGATGAACAGGATTCTGGTGAAATTACAGAGTACCAGGTATTCTCAAGCATCAACACTTTATCTCCGATAGCTATACCTAATGCACCTCCAGATGCTCCTTCGCCTATGATGATACAGATCACAGGAACCTTTAGCATAAACATTTCTTTGATATTTCTAGCAATGGCTTCACCTTGTCCTCGCTCCTCGGCCTCCAAACCAGGAAATGCACCCGGAGTATCGATCAAAGTAACGATAGGCTTTCCAAACTTTTCAGCCATTTTCATCAAGCGTAGTGCTTTTCTGTATCCTTCTGGATTTGCCATCCCAAAGTTTCTCTCTTGGCGCTGTTTGGTATTTCTACCTTTCTGTTGACCAATGAACATAACCGATCTTCCATCAAGATCACCTAAGCCACCAATCATAGCTTTATCATCTTTTACAGATCTATCTCCATGAAGTTCTATGAAGTCATTGGTCATTTCATAAATATAGTCCAATGCATAAGGTCTATCTGCATGTCTAGAAAGCTGCACTCGCTGCCATCTAGTCAAATTTTGGAAAGTTTCCTTTTTCAAAGTTTGTATTTTTTCTTCCAATGACTGAATATCAGCAGACAAATCAATGTTTCTCCCTTTAGCCAAGTCCTTCATTTCCTGCAACTTGCTCTCAAGATCAGCAATTGGTTTTTCAAATTCTAATACCATATGTAGCGTTTTTGACAAAGACAAAGATAAAAATATTCTCGCTAAGTAAAACACTTTTATCCAACACACTGAAAGCTAAATGGATTTTTTTATGGACTGAAATCTAAAAATCAAAAATCACTGACTAACAACAATAATCAAAAAAAAAGTCTCAAGAAACACTTGAGACTTGCGGAATGGACGGGACTCGAACCCGCGACCTCCTGCGTGACAGGCAGGCATTCTAACCAGCTGAACTACCACTCCATAAATTTTTGAGTCTTTTATTTTTTATTATTTGCAACTCAACAACAAATAACGATGCGGAATGGACGGGACTCGAACCCGCGACCTCCTGCGTGACAGGCAGGCATTCTAACCAGCTGAACTACCACTCCATTTACAATAAATCTAGATATAATAAACTTTTTAATAAATGATCACCTTAAAATGACTTACTAAAATAGCTACTATTTTTGATTTATTTTCTACTCCTCGATTGAAGTGATGCAAAGGTAGTGTTTTGATGGCTTATCGCAAAGTTTGTTTCAAAAAAATTATCCTACTATTCTATATCAATCTTAAATTCAAGTAAATAATTTTTCAAAATCTATTCGATATTCATGATTTCCTACCCAAATCTAAATGTTTTTGTACATTTTCTTCCTAAAAGGAGAAATAGATTTGTGCCAAAATGGTTGAAACAAATGTTTAATTACCTGAAACTATTCTTCCGTCAGAGTGGCGACAGTTAGGATTAATTCTTCGTGAAATAAATCGGAATATGTAGAATTATTTTTTTTGATCTATCTTTAAAGTGATTTTGGCATTATTTCAAGCAGGTATTCTACTTTGAAATCAAACAATGATATCCTGATTTCTTTTTGGTAAATAGTCACTGAGTAGGTTATGAGTTCTTTAAAAGAAGATGCATATTTCAAATTATCGTGTAAGTGATCAATATTAGTTAATTATCATTTTTTTATGAATAAAAAGAACATTTCAAACACATTCAACCCAATTGTTTATTATCCAAACAAAATTCTTTTAAAATTTAACTTTACTTAAGTTACATAATTTTATATCTTAATGCCTTATAACCATAAAACCACAATAATTTTAGCCCTATGGATTTATCCAATGTTTTTTCACTTGAAGGAAAAGTTGCTCTAGTAACAGGTGCATCAAAAGGTATAGGCCTAAGCATAGCAACTGTATTTGCAGCTGCTGGTGCAAAAGTCATTATCAGTAGCAGGAAGCAAGAAGCTCTAGACAAAGTGGCATCAACATTAAAAATGAAAGGGTATGAGATACAAGGTATAGCTTGTAACGTAAGTAAAATTGAAACGCTAGATACTCTTGTGAAAAAAGTGGTGAAAAAATATGGTGGAATTGATATTTTGGTCAACAATGCAGCTTCTATTTCAGCGTTTGAACCAGTGCATAAGACTTCTGGTGAAGATTTTGACAAGATCATGGGTGTAAATGTAAAAGCTCCTTTTGAGTTGATGAAATTGTGCTTTCCCCACCTAAGAAAGTCCTCCTACCCTACTGTCATCAATATAAGTGCCGTGGGAGGACTTTCACCAGAGCAAGGGCATGGAGTTTACTCCATAAGTAAGTCTGCATTGATTTCTTTGTCAAAAGTATTTGCAAAAGAGTGGGGTGAGTACAATATCAGAGTAAATGTAATCTGCCCGGGTGTGATTAAAACTAAATTTTCTGAACCAATGTGGGGAAATGACAAAATCATGAAATCTGTCATGAGTGCATTGGTATTAAAAAGAATTGGCCAACCTGAGGAAGTTGCTACATTGGCTCTATTCCTCGCTTCTTCTGCGGCCTCTTATACTACTGGGGCAGTGATCACTACCGACGGAGGACTTTCAATATAATTATAGCTTCATTTATTTTAAATTAACTTATATTATTTTTATCACGAGATCATCTTAAGACTTTTGTTATCAAGATAATTATGATCTGTGAGAGGGTATTTTTCGTAGCTTAACGATACGTATAACCTTTCCTAGCCTCATGATACCCAATCAAAACACAAGTGTATTTATCCTTATACTAATTGCATTTTTATACTCTCAAAATTCAAATGGGCAATATCAGCTGAAAGATGACCAATTTGATAATCCTATTTCTATCTTCAAATATGCATCTATTACCAATGTAGGCTCCAATAATTATGATATTTACGATTTTTTAAAAATTGAACATAATCAAGATTTTATTGAAATTGATGGTCCCAATTCAAATTTAGGTTTTACAAAAGATAATCATTGGCTTAAATTCAGCATGCACAATGAATCAAGTGAAAAACTACAATTATTTTTTGAAACAGGTAGACCCATTACTGATTTGATTGAATTTTATCAAATCAGCGAAAATGGAGAAATCAAAAAACAAATAAATGGAGATTTAGAACCTTTTTCTAGAAAATCATTTAATCATAGAAAAATGATATTCCCTATCATTATTGAACCCAATGCAAATGAAACTTTCTATATACAATATCAGAGTGATGGTGAAGTCATTAACCTACCTTTAAATCTCCACAGTGCTAAATCACTCATTCAAAATTCATATTTTGAACAATTTGTATTTGGTATCTTCTATGGGATTTTGATTTTAGCAGGTACGATCTATTCATTTTTTTACTTTGGCATAAAAGAGAAAAGCTTTATACTTTACTCATTTTATGTCTTCTCAGTCATTCTTTTACATCTTTCCTTGGATGGCTACTTTTTCCAATTCATAACACCAAGCTCAGGTTGGCTTTCAAGAAACGCTGTTCTTCTCGGTGCTGCCTTTTCAACTCTTGCTTTTGGTAGGTATGTACAAGCTTATACCCAAGTCAAAAAATTCAGCTCTTGGATCAACAAGTCTTTTAATTATCTACATATTGCAGTTTTGCTTTTGTTGACGGCAATAACCTTCTTCGAATCCAAAATATCCCTATACTACCCCCTTGTAAATACACTTGGAGTGATCCTATTGATTCTAATATTAACTACAGTTTATACTAGCTATAAAAAAAATGTGAACCTAGATGTATTTTTCAGTCTGGGAATTTTATTCTTCTTCATTGGATTTTTCATCTTTATATTGAATAATTTTAGTTTGATTCCAAACTCATTTGTGACTGAAAATGCATCTAAATTGGGGACTGGACTAGAGATAATCTTTTTATCCATATCTATGGCAAACCGTATCAAGCTTTTGAAATCGGAGAAAGAAAAAATGCAAAACAAAGCACTGCAACATTCCATCGAATCGAATGAAATCAAATCATTTTTTCTTTCCAATATTAGCCATGAATTGAGAACTCCTCTAAACGCTGTGATTGGTTTAACAAAATCTATCGAAGGATCTACGGATAGTGACGATATCAAAAACGATCTGAAAGTCATCAGATATTCCTCTTTGGGTTTACTATCAGCCATTGATGATATTTTGGATTACTCAAAGATAGAGCGCAACGAACTTCAACTCGAGGAAAGGAAAATAGACTTTGCAGCTCTGATTCGGGAGGTGCGTACGATAGTAGAAAATCAAACAAAAAATAAAAATTTGAAATTTATTTATGAGGAAATTAACCAACCTCCAAAATTCATCCTGGGTGATAAATCTAGAATAAGACAAATATTTCTTAACCTTCTCAATAATGCCGTCAAATTCACCCATGAGGGGTATGTTTCTTTACGAATCCAATCAGAGGTTGTGGATAACAAACTTCATCTAGATCTAATGATAACTGATAGCGGAATCGGTATACAAAAAGCAAAATTAGATCGCATTTTTGAATCTTTCATTCAAGAGAGAATTGATGACAAAAGGAAATTTGGGGGATTTGGGCTTGGATTAGGCATTGTAAAAGCATTGGTCAAAGCATATGATGGACAAATCTCAATTGAAAGCGAACAACATAAAGGAACGGAAGTCAAAGTATCACTAGTTTTTGAAACTCCAGTGGAAGTCACTTATCCTGAAATTGCCTCTGAGGAACAAAACTGTTCCTTGAAAGGGAAAAACATACTTATCGTAGAAGACAATCATGTCAATCAATTAGTCATTAAATCAATCCTTCGAAAAATTCCTGAATTATCCTTCAATATTGCAAATCACGGTATCCATGCTCTGGAACTTCTGAAATCCGATAAATTTGATCTTATCCTGATGGATTTACAAATGCCTGAAATGGACGGATATGAAACTACACAAGCAATAAGACAGGGAGATGCAGGAGAGAAATACTTAAACATTCCTATAATCGCTGTCACGGCAGATGCTACAAACAAAGCAAAAAACAAAGCATATGAAGTAGGAATGGATGACTATTTGACCAAGCCTATAGACAGTGATGAGCTTTTGACCAAAATGAACAATTCACTACAACTTGTCAATATAGATTTGCCTAAAATATTCTAAAACGGTTTCTTATAACCTTATGAGTATCCTCATCAATAGGGGGATTTGACTGAAATCCCCCAGTCTTTGCAGGTTCAAGAGATAGCGTAATTTTCACTTTCATCAAGAAACTGCTACTTAAAGCTGAATTTCAGATATTTAATTTTTTCACCCTTATCTGAAAATATCTTTTCGTAACGAGTTTTGATGCCGTGATGGTCTTCTTTCCATTCCGATTGATAAAAATCATGTGTGTAATGTATCACTTCTATATCTTCTCTTGAACGGACGAGTTCTAAAGTATAATCAAACAATCCCGTATTATCGGTTTTAAAATTAACAACTCCATCTTTTTTGATCAATGGCTTATACATATCAAGGAATCTAGGACTTGTCAGTCTTCGCTTTTCATCTCCATCTCTCGGAAAAGGATCTGGGAATGTAATCCAAAGCTCGGAAATCTCTTCGGCATCAAAGAATTCGCTCAAATGTTGGATTTGTGTTCTCAAAAACGCTACATTATCCAGACCTTCTTCAATAGCAGTCTTCGAACCTTTCCATATTCTCGAACCTTTGATATCAACACCAATGAAATTTTGGTCTCTATACTCTCTTGCCAATCCAACAGTAAACTCTCCCCTACCACATGCAAGTTCTACCACAACTGGGTTTTGATTTTGAAATTGATCTATATTCCATTTACCTTTTATGTTTTCAAAAATTGGCTTACCAGATTGTATTACGTTTCTGTTTTCTTCGTTTTCTTTGAATCTTTGGAGCTTATTCCTACCCATGCTTATAAGTCATTTATTTCAGCGACCACAAAGGTACTGCCTCCGACAAATATTAAATCATCTTTTGATGCATTTTTCTTTGCATAAGCCAATCCATCATTGACATCATCGATGGCAATACCATCCAATCCATGCTGAAAACCTAGTTCTAATAAAGTAGCAGCAGGCATTGCTCTAGGAATTTTGGCAGCAACAAAAACATAATTGGCATCTTTAGGAAGTAAGGAAAGCACTTTATCAAGGTCTTTGTCATTGACCATTCCCAATACCATCCAAAGTTTATCAAAGGAACACGCTTTCAGTTGATTTAAAATATAATTAATTCCATCTTCATTGTGTCCCGTGTCACATAGGACAGTAGGTGATTCGCTTAAATACTGCCACCTACCTTTCAACCCAGTATTTTTAACAATATTTTCTAATCCTGCCTGAAGGTGACTTTGTGAAAAAGAAAAGCCTAATGTCCTCAATATGTCTAAAGTCTTTAATACACCCGAAAGGTTTTTCTGTTGGTAGTTTCCTTTCAGGTCCATTTCTAAGACAAAAGAATCCTCTGATTGACTTACCCTATACACCCCTGATTCACTCTCGCTAATATTATCAATCTGAAAATAATCCTCCGCAAAGAAAATAGGTGCTTTTTTGGCTCTAGCTACTTCATTAAAAACATGAGATGTTTCTGCTTGTCTTTGGCTGATTACAACTGGTGTGTTTTGCTTGATAATTCCAGCTTTTTCTCCAGCGATTGCCTCCAAGGTATCTCCCAAATACTGCATATGATCATAGCCAATATTTGTGATCAAGCATACTTCTGGTTGAATCACATTGGTGCTATCCAGCCTGCCCCCCATCCCAACTTCTACTATTGCTATGTCCACTTGCATTTTGGCAAAGTACCAAAATGCAAGTCCCACTGTCATCTCAAAAAAACTAGGCTTTAATTCATCTAAAAAGCCTTTATTTTCATTCACAAATTGAACAACTTCATCCTCTTGAATTTCTACACCATTGATTTTTACTCTTTCGGTAAATGATTTCAAATGAGGAGAAGTATAAAGTCCAACTTTGTAACCTGCTTGCATCAATACAGAACAAAGTGCATGAGAAGAACTTCCTTTCCCGTTTGTTCCAGCTACATGTATAGACTTAAATCTTTGATGAGGATCACCCAAATGTTTACAAAGAGCCAAAGTATTACTCAGGTCTTTTTTAAAAGCCGCAGCACCTACTCTCTGAAACATGGGTAAGGCATTGAACAGGTAGTCCAATGTTTGAGTATAATTCATTTGTATTTTAATCTACTTTGATGATAAAAGTAATCTTACCAGTAGAATAATCTGCTGTAGCATTTCCACTCTGACGTTTGAAGGAAACTTGATTGACTACAGTCCTATAGTAAGCCAATACATCATTGGAAACATTGTATTCTAAAGGAATTGCTTGCACCACTTTTCCTGAATCATCGACTGTGATTTTAAATACTATTCTACCGTTACGAGTGGATACATTATCTCGAATATTTGGCCTTGAGGCAAAATCCCAACCTGCCAAATCCAAATTGTAACCAGCTCCTGGACCTGTTACCCCTTGACCAGTACCTGATCCCATCAAGGCTCTCCCATCCACAGTACCTGTTGGTCTTCCTTCATCACCTCTTTGATCTGAAGATCCCTGAGCACTTCCAGTGGCAGCTTGTGTTCCAGTACCTGAAGTACCTCCAGCACCCATCAAAGCTCTTTGATCTACTTTCGGCTTTTCTTCTACTTTCGGCGCTGTTTTTTCAGCTTCTGCTTTTGCAGGTTGGGTCACTGGGGTATTGGCCTTTTTTTCAGGCGTATTATCTTTTACTACAGGAGTCGTCTTTTCAGAACCTTTTATCGTGCTTGGGGTTTTTGATACAGCTTCGACACTTGATTTAGCTGGTGTGGTGACTGGTTTAGCCTGAGATGCAGGCTGAGTGTTTGGCACCGCTGACTCCGTCGGTTTACTGGATACTTCTCCAGGTGCTGCCGGTGTAGTCACTTCCGATTGAACATCATTGGGGGCTGATAAGGTTTGGGTATTGCCACTTCCAAAATCAGAAAATCCTAAGTTCAACTCTAAACCATACTGGGGCAAAGGTGGTATAGGTTGCTTCCATACTACCATAAAATAGACAAAAAGAAACACCAATACATTGATTACCAACGTAATGACACCAGCTTTACGCTTGTTTTCTGCTTCTAGCTTATCTGATTGCCAAGTTTCCATAGTATTATTTGTAGGGTTTCGTTGCTATAGACACGTTTGCTTCTAGACCAGCGGCAATGCCACCTATCTCTACCAAGTACTCTACTGGTACTTCTTTGTCTATATGTAAAACGACCTGTCCCTTTTTATCTTGTAATAATGTAGTCAATTCTCCTTTGATAGCTTCCCTATTGACAACTCTATCATTAACAGAAAACTTCAGATCTTTTGTGACTGTAACAGTCACTTCCTGCATTACTATATCAGAAGCCTCACTGGAAGGTAGATTGACAGGAAGTCCTGATGGAGTGATAAATGATGAGGTCAACATAAAGAAGATCAATAACAAGAAAATAATATCTGTCATTGAAGACATGCTAAATGCTGATTCTACCTTATGTTTGGATTGTAATGCCATTTTTATTTCTCTTGTAGAATGTCCATAAACTCTATGGAAGTATACTCCATATTATGTACCAATTTAGAAACTTGCGTCACCAAGTAATTGTAACCCAAATAAGCAATAATTCCGACCACTAGACCAGTCGCTGTAGTGATCATGGCTTCATAGATACCAGTAGACAATAGCTTGGGAGATACCATACCTTCTTCTTGAGCTACACCTATAAATGCCCTAATCATACCTGCCACAGTACCCAAAAAACCAATCATTGGCGCAGCACCTGATACAGTTGCCATCAAGTTCAAGTTCTTCTCCAGTTTATAGATCTCTATCTTCCCCACATTTTCGATAGCTACCTCAATGTTTTTTAATGGGCTCCCAATTCTTTCCAAACCTTTGGCAATCATATTTGCAACAGGGGTTTGTTCTTGCTGACAAAGAATTTTCGCTTTTTCTACTTGACCACCCTGAACCAAAATTTTTATTTGATCCATAAGGTATTTTGGGGATTTGGAAGCTTTTCTTAAGGTGATGATCTTCTCTACAAAGATAAATATCGCTAACACAAATAATGCATACAGCGGGATCATCATATATCCACCTTTTATCATCAAATCAAGAAGACCTATATCTCCTTTGCCTGGTTCCATAATCGCCAAGCTATCTACCATCATATTTCCATCGGTAGAGAGTGTTTGTAATAGCATCATATTAATATTTCAAAATCCAAATTTCTTTTCCATAAACATTTTTAGCGGCTTCCCAGTCGGGAGTAGATGCCTCTAAGCTTTCAAATTGACCAATGGCAATTCTAAAGTTACTTATTTCACCATAGGGATGGATTATCCAAGTGTCATATCCATCTTCGAGGTATTTTTGTGCTTCTCTTTGAGCATGTCTTTCGTTCAGTACACTTCCTACTACAATAAAGTAGCGCGGACTGGATGATCTACCTTCTATTACCGTCAAAACAGGCTCTTTAACTTGACTTAAAATTTCAGAACTTCCTGAAATTAACCCATCTTCTGTAGATTCATTTTGAGCTAATGACTCATCATTGTCCGATTTTTTTTCTGTCAAAATAGCAGCATCTTGACTTGACGATTCAATATCACTTGTATTCAATAAATTCGCTTTGAGTTGTTGATTCTCCATCGCTGGAAGGTAATAAAAGAAATACCCCATGGAAGCCAATATCAATACAACGAAAAGTGAAAGAATCAAATACAATCCATTACCCTTATTTTTCTTAGAGGAATCTTTGTAAGTTTCTACTCTACTATGTCCAACTTTAGTAGATGTAGCAGGCATGCTTTCTAAGGGTTTTACTGACAGCTCCTTTTTAGTAACTTCAGTCGATTCGATTGATTCCTCTTCAAGATGGTTTTCAGTACTTGTTGATTCTTTTGCTATTACATGTTTCTTAGCTTCTTCTATTTCATCCAAGGGTAAAACCTCCACGAAAGGAAATCCAAAATCCTTATCTTCCATATCTGTGTACTTTTTATCCTCTTTTTTCTCCATTTCTTTTACCTATTTCAACCTACGAAACTAAGACAAATGTATGAATTCAACAATCTTTCAAGAGCTCTACGAAAAAGATTATTTTTAAAACTTAACTGTCAAGCCCCCTACTCCTTGGATTCCTCTCACTGGATAATTCAAGAAACGTTGATTGGACTGATTGAGCAGGTTATTCCCTACTGCAAAGACAGAAAATCTTTCTGTAATCTTATAATCTGCCTTGAGCTGTAGGTCCAAGATAACAGGCAGTGTTCTTGTCTGATCCAAAATTGGATTTGGTTCCGAAACAACAATTCCCCCGAGTAAATGTGCATTTGCTTGAATCAAAAGCTTAGGCAATGGCTTTATGGTATTTCCTAAAGTGATCTCCCACTCTGGTCTATGAAATGCAGCTTCTAGATCGGTCAAGCTATATTGATAGTAATTTACTCCGCCACTCAATTTATACCAATCTTGATATTCCCAATTTACCTTGGCGTGGTAGTTAAGCACTCTAGTATTAGAATCATACAGCAAATTAAATCTCAAAGTATCTGTAGCATTGGTATTGTAATAATGCATATTGGCAAATTGTCCATAAGCTACTCCTACTTCATAATTGAACTCCCCATTTACTGAACCTTTTACTCCAGCTTTGGCCAAGTAGTTCTGTATGGTGTTCAGCAATGCATCACTAGGCCCTAGGAATGGGTTTTCATTGACAAAATCGTAATATGTTTTACGCTGCACATCTCCTTCAAAACCTGCATACAGTCCAAATTCATCACTTAGCATATAAGATGCATCTATAGATGGAAAAACATGGAAATCAGACTTTTTATTATCGGTTACATCATTTTCAAATATTATATTTGCACCAGCTTTTAGGTATAATCCACTTTTCCTATAAACTACAGCTGGTCGAATTCCGAAATAATTTCTATTGATGTCTCGATAAGTCGTATCTGACGGAGTAGTCAAAGACAAATTACCCAATACCTCTGTTTTCAAAGATTCAGAAAACCAAAAATCAAACTTTCCATTCAAGCCAACTTCATTTTCTACGGCTGAAAATCTATCATTGAATAGGCGAATTTTAAGATTTGCATCATAGTTGAGGTCAGACATTTTCTCCAAATTGCTGATTCCCGCCTTTATATTAAATGAATTCAGTACATTATTTGATGTCACATAATCCGAAAGAAGAGCATTATTCGGATCGTATCCATAGAAATTAAACTCATCTCTATGGTAGTCAACATTACCGTAAAGTGAAAAATAATCCTTGAATAAAGTACCATCAAGACCAAAATGAGTATGATTTTCAGCGGAATTTTTACCTCCTACTGGTCCTGTGTAGAATCCCTCATGGCTTACTTTTGCTCCAATATTATAATCACCATCTTCCCATATGTTGTACCTAAGCTGAAGTAGTGGTGATGAATAATTTCCATATCCTAACTTTGCAAAACCTGGATATAGCTCTTCTAAATTTCTGGGGAAATTCTTCGTCGCTGCCTCTGGTTTGATTTCCAAAGGAGGCAGAGGAAGAAAAAAAGGTTCTACTCTATAGTTAAAGTTCGCATTGCTCTTTGGGGTAGGTAGTACAGGAATTCTTTCAAAACTTCTTGGCTGAACAGGCAGGGTCAAAACCCTGTCTTTTCTAATAATAAACTCCTGATCTTGTACCTCTCCTTTTTGTTGAGCGTGCAGATCAAATCCTATCATTGATAGCCCTATCAACACTAGAGATTTGAAAACAAATTGTTTGTTCATAGTCATGTTAAGCTTCACTATTGGCTACTTGATTTGATTGAGTTTATTTTGAGCAGTTCTTTTGATCTCTTCATCAGCTGCTTGTTCTACTACTGATTGTAAGGTAGCTTTTGCTTGAAAATCTTCACCCAAATTGAGGAAGTTATCCGCTAGCAAAATAAAACACTTCCCATACCAATAAGCATGTGCAGAAAACGGAGTAGAGAAATCAAAAATTGCATCATTCGATTGAGCATAGTTACCTCTCTTTGAGTAGCTTTCAGCTAATAAAAACAAGCCTTCGGCCCCATGTACAGTTTTATAATCATTCACTAGATCTCTAAGTACATCCTCAGCAGAAGCTTGATTGCCTTTTTTGAAATATGCTTTGGCTTTGACAAGCATAGCTTGAGGAGTAGCATCTGCCATCACATTTCCAAGACCTATGACACGATCTGCATAAACTATAGCTGAATCAAATGCATTTGTATTGTAATGGGCATCCATCAAGCCTTGATAGGCTTCATACTCCTCCAATTTGTTTCTTGAGGTTTTGCCAGCCTCTCTTAAGTAAGGTATTGCTTTTGAATAATTTTTATTTTCCAACTCTATAGCTCCAATACGCTGAACAGCCCTCATCCTCTGAGGAGAATCTCTCATGGCCTCTATCTGGTAAAAGATTTTGAGTGCCTCTGCTTTATTGCCACTTTTATGGTACGATTCGGCAATGAAATTCAGAGCCTCAGTTTTATTACCTGCTTGAGGATAGTTTTTCAAATAATCTTGAAAAGCTTTTATAGCTTGTTGATTTGAATTGGAGAAATACAAACTTTTAGCTGCCTCAAATTCAAGGTTTTGAAGGCTTTTATTGTCTGGATTTGACTTTCTATATGAAGATAAATATTGAGAAAACTCACCAGATCTATTTTGCAATGCAAGTGCCTCTTGTAGACCTGTCAGTGCTGACTCTGAATTAGACGCATTTGGGTGATTTTCTAGTATCTTTTTGTAATCTTGGATGGTCTCATCATAGCGTTGCAAGGAATAACTAGCAATAGCTCTTCCTTCAAGGGCAAATGGAATGAACTGACTATTTGGTCTTGTATTGATAAGTCTAGTGAATCCACTGACTGCTTCGGAATACCTAGTCATTTCCATATTTATTTCTGCCTTTTTGAAGATGGCATCTTCCAAATAGAGGCTAGAAGTATAATTATCAATCACTTGATTCAAATGATTGATCGCTTCATTGTTGTTATTTTGGAAATTCTGAATGACACCAGATCGAAAATGTGCATAATCTGCATACCTATTCCTCTCATTGATAGCTTTTCTAAAGGTATTTAAAGCCTCAGAGAATTTTTTTTGGACGTAGTAAGTATCTGCTAATCTAACTAATGCATCATCGTAATTTTCTCTATCTTCTGCCCTCTGGAGCTTATCAACATATTGTTTGAACTGACCTTCAGCTTTTGAGTATTGCTGAGAATTAAAATATGCATAACCTAGACCATAATGTGACTTTATCAAATACGGATCATTTGCTCTAGGCCTTTGGTTTTGAAGTCGTTCATAGGTTCTGATGGCTTCATTGGTATTTTCTCTTGCTGCAAAATTCTCAGCTTTCCAGAAATATGCTTGATTTACAAGATCTTTATCCACTGGAGTATTTATTGCCTTATCAAAATAAGCTGTGGCCAGATCATTTTTATTATCGCGATAATATACTATACCTTGATAAAATGACACTTTCTGATATGCTGCATTGATTCTACTAGATTTGTTCGGCATTCTTTCGATTTGCTCTATTGCTCTCAAGTAATTGTTGGTATTAATGAGCGCATCTGCAAGTAAATCCTCCGCCTCTTTCGCATATGCACCTCTCGGATAAGTATCTAGATAGGTATCTAATCCAGATACAGCATCCTGAAAACTGCCCCTTTCTAGGTTTACTTTTGCATAATTTATCAATGCTTCCTCTTTGATCCTTGGATCTGCATCACTTTTATAGGCAGCCTGAAAACTTGTAGAAGCAAATTGCGGATTATTTAATTTCAAGTAAGAATGACCTAAATAATAGCTAGATACCTGTCCAATTTTATCATTTTCGACAGCAGATACTTTAAAATAATCTGTAGCTCTTTGATAATTTTGAATTTCGTATTGAGCTACTCCAGCTCTGTAGATTTGAGGTCTCTCCAATGTGCCTCTTTGGGCATTTATAAATGCATCATAATTTCTAGCAGCCTTGTCAAATTGCCTCTTTTCAAAATAAGCTTCAGCCAAATACAAATTGATTTCTTCTTTCCTATCCAATGTTCTATTCGAGGCAATAATAGGTTCGGCATAGCTTATCAGATCATCATAAAGACCTTGTCTGTAAAATATACCAGACATCATGTAAGGGACTTTTCCAGCGTAAAAATTAGATTTCTCTGCCTCTCTGAAATCAGCTGTAGACTGATCGTACTTTTTGGCTTCCATCTGTATAAATCCAGCATAATAGTATGCATCAGGAGTGTAAGCAGTCCTTTCACGTTTGACGAGATTGAAGTTTGTCAGAGCATTAGCATGGTCTCCAAGTTGGAATTGAGCATAACCTAGCTTGAAAAGAACCTCAGACCGTTGTTCAGGCCATATTTTGTCTACGTCTACTTTTTGATAAGCAGGAATAGCTTCTCTGTAGTTTCTTTTTTCAAAAAAATAATTCCCCAAAATATGAGCAGCCTCATTCACTTTAGGGTGATCGGGATACCTTCTTATAAATCCATATACCAAATCAGAAGCTGCTGGATTGTCAATTTTCAATGCAGAAATCGCATGATAAAAATCAACATAGACCTCTTCCCCGAAAGGGAATTTTTGATCTCTTAAAGATTCGAATTCAAATTTAGAAGCACTAAATAACTGTTTATCATACAGTTCAAAATGATCATCAATCGATTTTTGTACACTATTCTGGTACAATCCTGACTGCGCATAGGCTGATTGACTGATCGTCAATACACCCAAGATTGCGAGCGTTTTTTTTATCATGTGATATGCTGGGTTAATGCATAATTTTGAAAATCAATTCCTTGAGTATTTGGGATTCATCCATCCCGTTGGCATTTACGCCTTTAGAACGTAAATCTGCCTCTCTAAGGTATGTAAAAGACTCAATAACCTTGCCCAAATTATAATTTCTGGCAGCTATACGATATTCTTTTACAAAGAAGGGGTTCACTCCTAAACTTCTAGCCAACTCTTGATCTGATGCTTTGGACATTTCATGTGCCAAGGCAATTTTCTGAAAGTAATTGAACATCAGTGCAATCATTGGAATCAATGGATGACCTTTAGGATTTTGACCAAAATAATGTATGATTTTATTGGCTTTAATAACATCTTTTACCCCTATCGCTTTAGTAAGCTCAAAGTTGTTGTAATCTTTGTTGATACCGATATACTGCTGTATATGGGTAGCATCAATCTGTGTTGAGGAAGTAAAATTGATCAGCATTTTACCAATCTCATTGGTCAAAACTTCTAAATTATTCCCAATACTTTCAGCAATTATGGAAGCGTTTCGATCATCTATCTGATGACCTTTGGAATGGATGTAATCTTTGACCCATGCGGCCATCTTGTAATCAGGAACTTTTTCTGACTTTACTAGAATCGCCTTTTTATCAAGTTCTTTGGCAAGTGCCTTACGTCCATCTAGCACTTTATACTTGTGAGCAAATACCAAGATGGTGCTAGGAAGAGGATTTTTCAAATAATTGATCAACAATCCGTCTACATCATCTTTTCCCAGCCCATTGATGTTTTGAGCTTCTTTTACAATGACCACTTGCCTATCTGCCATCATCGGAAATCTCCTTGCATTGCTCATGATGGCTGGCATACTAGCATCTTTACCATACATTACTGTCTGGTTGAAACCTTTCTCATGCTCAGGAATGGCATTTTTCTCGATATAATCCGTGATTACATCGATAAAGTAAGGCTCTTCACCCTGTAAAAAATATACTGGAGCATATTTTCCAGCATGGAGATCTTTGATGATATCTTCTGGTTTACTTGGCATCTTAGAGAATTTCGGATCAAAGATATAAAGAATATGAATATTCGCTTTATGTGATGAAAGGTAATTGTAAATTGATTTTTAAGATGACTTTAATACGCTTTCATACCAGAAGTTATATCATAAATCATAAGGTTGATCCTTCTTCAGGTCATTGCTAATTTCAACAATCCATACCTACAACTGAGGAAATATTTTGGTTCAAATAAAAGCTAGTAAACTTTATCACACTTACTTTTGTATTATATATAATCAAATGGAGGAAGATAATGGCAAGTTTTGAGCAAAGCGTGGCTTATTTCAAATCAGGAAAGTTTGAAGAAGCGCTATCTAGTATCAATGAGTGTATTGAAAATGATGATACAAATAGAGAATATTTGTTTTTTAGGGCAAGAATATATTCCCGACTTGGAAAATTTGATCTATCATTGGCAGACTTTCAAGCCTTAACAGATCAGGAGCCATTCAACCCAACTTACATTAGTGATAAAGCTGTAGTTCTTCATCTTCTAGGTAGAAATGAGGAAGCTGCTTCAGAATTTGATAGAGCATTGAACTTGGAACCTAATAACCCTTACCGCTATAGCAGTAGAGCGTATTTTAGAGATCGTATAGGTGATCTGCAGGGTGCCATCGACGATTATACCAAAGCAATTGAAATGGATCCTGAAGATGCCGTTGCCTACAATAACAGAGGATTGGTAGAAGAAAAACTTGGGTACAAAGAGCTAGCCCAGTATAGTTTCAAAAAAGCTGATGATTTGGTAGGATATAAATCAACCCCATCAAACCCGAAAGAAGATGAGGCTATCAAACAAAAAGCGAACACCAAAGAATTCAAAATGCCAAAACAAGAAAATCCCTCCAAAGAACTAGGATTGAAGGGATATTTGGATATGATAAAGAAGCTTTTTACTGAAAAATCCACACGTCAGGAGTTCTTTTCTTTCATTAGTTCTGGATTGAAAAGTAAATAGAATGCATTGAAGCACATCTAGAAAAATTCGAATTGACTTTACTTCAGTAAGTTTCGGTACTAGATACATATTCTTGACATTTACCTACAGAAGTCAGTTTCATCATGTAAATTGATCCCTCTGGCAAAGTATAGTGAATCCATGGTGAAAATTTTAAGTATGTATATCCGCAATGATACTTGTAACTAAGTCACCTTTTGGTTTTTCAAGATCCTGATTTTAATTGATACTGGATCCGCCTAAGCGGACAAATTATTAGTTGATACTAATCCCAAAGTAATCAGGGCTTCTTGGAAAATTCGTCAGGAATTAGAAAGTAGGGTTTAAACTAAGCTCTACTTTCTTTTTTTATGTGTTTGACCCTTGATCCACGAGTCAATTTCGGATTGAAAAAGTACAATTTAGGATT
>NZ_JAKZGR010000025.1 GCF_022549675.1 Belliella kenyensis
TTCGTACATCAATGTGGAATTACAAATTCCATTGATAAGAAAGCGTAGATGCAATCTCCGCTTAGGGCTCACTCCATTTTTTAGAAAAAACTATAAAATTAACTACGAACCATCTAGGTGTAGTTTGCAACTACACCTCAAATATCATGATTTCATGAATTTTCGTACATCAAAGTGGAATTACAAATCCCTTGGATATGAAAGCGTAGATGCGATCTACGCTTAGACGCTCAGCCCAATTTTGAGTAAATCTTAAATAGCAACTACTATTTGTCTGGGGGTAGTTTGTAACTACACCTTAAATATCATGATTTCATGAATTTCCGTATATCGATGTGGGATTGTGCATTCCAAGGATAGGGAAGTGTAGATACAATCTACGCTTAGGGTTCAAGAATCAAAAAAAACTCTGAAGGATTTCCTCTCCCAAGCTTACTATTAGATTTAATTATTGATTTATCAGGATAGAATTATATAAGACTAGTCTTAAAGAAGTGTACAATTTAGTCAGAAGATCTGAATCATTTCCGTATTTTAGTCCAAAATCACAAATTATGAGACAAGAACCAGATGTAACTTACCCTTCCCAGATACAACATGCCATTAACCATATTCAACAGACATTCGATGAGCCAGTTTCTATTGGTATTATCCTGGGGACTGGGTTAGGTCAATTGATTGAACACATTGAAGTGATTCATGAGTTTCCTTATCAGGAGATCCCTTTTTTTCCTGTTTCTACAGTAGAGAGTCATAGTGGAAAATTGGTTATTGGAAAGCTTTCAGGTAAGTATGTAATAGCCATGCAAGGAAGGTTTCATTATTATGAAGGCTACTCTATGAAGGAAGTTACCTTTCCAGTGAGGGTGATGAAGCTACTCGGTGTTGAGCAGCTTTATGTCTCAAATGCTGCTGGAGGTCTCCATCCAGACTTTCAAATTGGTGGTTTGATGATTTTGAATGATCATATTGACCTTTTTCCAGAAAACCCACTGAGGGGGAAGAATTTGGATACATTTGGTGTGAGATTTCCAGATATGAGTGAGCCATATAGCACTCGCTTGATAGCAAAGGCGATAGATATTGCTAAAAGCAACAATATCAAAATACACACAGGTGTGTATGCGGGCGTCCAAGGCCCAAACTTAGAGACCAAAGCAGAGTACAAATACCTTCGTACCATAGGGGCAGATGCTGTAGGGATGAGTACTGTTCCAGAAGTCATTGTAGCACGGCACATGAACATGGAAGTCTTCGCTATATCAGCCATCACAGATCTCTGTTCTCCTGATAACGTCAAGCCTATCAGTATACAAGAAGTATTAGCCGCTGCTGCTATAGCTGAGCCAAGTATGTCGTTGATCATAAGAGAGCTGGTTGGAGGAGGGTTTTGAAGTGTATAGCGTGGCTTTTGCAATGTGTAAAGTACAAAGTACAATGTAAAAAGTACCAAGTATATCGATTAGCTATTATGAAATGAGTAGTAGTGTAGAGACTTGAAATCCTTTAAGCATTATGGGGTGTGTTTAAGTCAAAATTTAAATATAGAATCGACTTACTTAAGCAGAGAAGACCTTCCAGGTTTGGTCTGCATCTAGTGAAAAGCCAATTATTTAGCCCATACGCTATTTGATAGAAAACCTGGTAAGTCTAAACAATCTAAAATCTACAATCTAATCCCGATAGAATATTGGGACAACAATTTCCAAAACCTATGAAATACTTAGATAAAGCAAAAGCTTCAGTAGCATATATTCAATCTCAAACTGAACAAAAAGCCGATACTTTGGTGATATTGGGTTCAGGGCTGGGAGGATTTGTAGAGATTTTGGAAGACTGTACTACTCTTCCATATAGCCAGATTCCATACTTCCCTGTTTCTACGGTGGAGGGACATTCTGGTGAGTTGATATTGGGAAAAGTTGGGGACAAATGGCTCTGGGTGATGAATGGAAGGTTTCATTACTATGAGGGGTATGAATTAGAAGAGACGGTTTTTCCTTTGAGGGTTTTGATCTTAATAGGTTTGAAAAAATTAATCGTTTCCAATGCTGCAGGAGGGTTGAATCCGGCATATCGGGTTGGGGACTTGATGCTGATTACAGACCACATTGATAAGTTTCCTTCCAATGCCTTGAGAGGAAAAGATTCGGAGAGCTTCGGAGTAAGGTTTCCAGACATGAGTGAACCGTATGATTTAACTTGGAGAAATCTTGCCAAGGAAAAAGCGCTTACCCTAGGGATCAATTTGAAAGAAGGTACTTACACCGGAGTGACTGGGCCAAGTTTGGAAACCAAAACAGAGATAAAATATTATAGAAAAATAGGTGGAGATGCAGTCGGGATGAGTACAGTACCAGAAGTGATAGCTGCCCGACAGATGAACATAAAAGTGTTAGCGCTATCTGTGATTACTAATGAGTGTGAACCAGGTGATAATAAGACTTTTGCCCATGAAGATGTTGTGGAGGTGGCTAAGAAAGCAGGGGAGAGGTTGAGGAAATTGGTGGAGTTAGTTTTGATGAATTAAAATAAATAAACTGAAAATCAGGTAGTTGCCTTTTCTAAGGAAAATTTTCTAACTAAAAATTATGGGGCCGGTAAAAAAATGTTGTTTTCATTGCGAATTAAATAGAGCGCTTGATTTTTAGTTCAACTCTGCCAATGGTTGGTAGAGATTTGTTTAATTTTATTATTTCTAATCCTAATTTTAAACACATGAGATTTATTTTGTATATCCTTTTTTTTCTATATGCTACAGCAGCTTCTTGTCAAAATGTTGTCGTTACATATTCACGAGTAAACAATCATGAAGATCAATTGGATGGTTTGGAGGAACGTTATGGCCATTTGAAAAGTGATATAAGGGAAGAAATGACTCAATTGCTGAGTAATGATATGAAGTTCAAATTGCAACACGCTCAGGGGAAGTCAAAATTCCGAATGATAGAAAGCGATGAGGATGTGAGCCAAAAAGAGATAGAAGTGGGGAACAATAAGATTGTCGTAATGCGACAAAAAAGCAAGATTGATCCTCATGTTTTCAAAAATTTGGTTGATAAGGTCAGCTGGAGTCTAAGAGATGTTCTAGGAAAGGGTTTTATAGTTTCAGATTCATTAAATTTTGAATGGGCTTTTCATCCTGAAAGTAAGCTTATTGGGGAGTATAATTGCTATAGAGCAACTACATTTTATGATGACTTAGAAGTTGAAGCTTGGTTTGCTGAGGAAATTCCAGTTTTTGATGGACCTGACGTTTTTGTTGGGCTTCCAGGCTTGATACTGGAATTGAAAACTCATAAATACAACTTTAAAGCATTGGAGATTGAGTATGTTGATGAAGTATTTGAATTTGAAAAACCTAGTGGATTTCCTGAAATGAACCGCAGTGAATTTGAAAAGGCATTTCAGGAAAGAATGGAAAACCTATATCCAGCGGGAGCCAAGATTAAAAAATATTAATAGTACTTTATTAAAGGATGAAGCACTTTTTATTATCTATACTTTTTTTTGTTTACCATTTTAGTGTTGCGCAATCCCTTTTTCAAGGGAGAATTCAAGATGCGGATGGGAAGCCGATTCCATTTGCTTCATTTCAGATTTTTCAAAATGAAAACTCTCCAATGTTGGGGTATGCGATAAGTGATTCAATGGGTGATATTGCTATAACCATTCCTGATCATGAGCAATATTTCGTCAAAATTAGGCATTTATCATTTGAAGCTTACAATAAGCTTTTTGATAGAATAGATCTACCAAGGACTTTTGTTTTAGAGGAAAAAACAAATCAGTTAGAATCAGTAGTAATTGAAGCTAATAAATCTGCAATCCGCGTGAATGGAGATACACTTGATTATAATCTTGATTTGTTTCTATCTGGAAGAGAGAATAAGCTAAAAGATGTTTTGAAAAAACTGCCAGGAATAGATATTACGCCTGATGGGAAAATCTTGGCTAATGGCAAGCCTATCGAAGACTTACTGGTAGAAGGAGAAACTGTATTTGGGCAAAACCATAGTATTTTGCTTGAAACCCTCAATGCTGAAATTGTAGGAGGGGTTCAGATTCTTTCTAATTATGAAAAATCAAAGTTATTGAGGGGATTAGAAAACAATGAAAATGTTGCAATTAATATTGCGATAAAGGAAGAATTTAAAGGGGAGTTTTCGGGTGAACTTGGTCTAGATGTTTCGACAGGCAATAGAGGAGGAGGGTATATGAATCTTTACAGGTTTGATTTGAAAAGTAGGCTAGCTGTGATTGGGGATTTTAATAATATGAACAAACATGTTTTGTCCAGTAGGGATTATGCTGATTTTAGAAGTGACTTTTTACAAGATAATTTTTCAATTCATAGGAATAAATCCAAATCTGATAAAGATGTCGATCAATTTCATGAAGAAAATGAAAGGTTTGCCAAAAAAAGTATAGGTTTGGCTGGGACAAGCTATGGAGCAAAGCTAAATGAACACCTCGACTTGAAAACATTCGTGCTTTGGAGCAATCAAAACACTTTTCAAGATTTATACTTGGAAAGAGAATTTTTGAATGAAGGAGTAACAAGCCTAATAGATGAGGATAAAAGAAGTGAGAGAAGGAATTCAATTTTTCAAACATTCTTAAACCTTGAGTATCAAAAAAACAAAACGCAATTTAACTATGATTTAGTTGTGAGTTTGAGAGGTGAGAAAATAGGTGATAGCTTGTCGACAAATTTTGTACAAGGAATATTAGTTAACCTTTTTCAGGAAAAAGAGAATTATCTAAACGAGATCCAGCAACAAGTCAGACTAACAAAGAAAGTTGGTGAAAGGAAAATAATGCATTCACAATTTTTTCATAAGCTATCTCAAAACACAAACAATTTATTTATTGATTCTGAAGTTGACCTTTTTGATAGAGGCTTCTCTGAAATTGATCAGCTTTTTAGAATTAAAAAGGACGATTTGGGTGGCTATTTTTTATACCGGGTATATAAAGGAAATTCTGTCTTTGGGGTTTATACAGGTGCAGATTTCCAGAGATCTGAGTTGAATATTGATAACTCTTTAACGGATTATGTATTGTCAAATACTTTGACTTCCCTGTTTGTTGGTTCAAATTATAAAAAAACGATTGGAGATTTTAAGTTTGGATATGATTTGAAAGTAAAGCGTATTTATAACCTGGAAGATGAAGACAGTAGGGAGCAACAATGGGCAATATTACCCTTTGTGGATGCCAAATATAGTTTCACTCCTTTTCATACTATTCAAGCAGATTTTGAACGAACGATTGAGTTTTCCCCAATCCAGAAGTTAGTAACATCAGAATTGTTTACAGATTATCGAAACATAAACATTGGGAGTAATATTTTATTTTTTGAGCCTTCTTATGTTAATGAATTTAATTTCAATCATAATTACATGGACTTTTATCATGGGTTATTTGTTTTCAGTTTTTTTAAATATACAAACCAAAATCTTGTTTTTACATCTTCAAATGATTTCAGAGGAGTGTATAATGAAATAGATTTCCAAATTGCAGAAAATGATTCACGTAAAATTGCGGGGAACATGGTAGAACTTCGTTTCAGTGGGTTGCCCGTTTCTTTTAAAACAACAAATGCCGTGGTGAACATAAACTCTAAATCATATTTAAGAGGGCAACTGAATACGCTTCAGGTATGGTCTTTTGAAACAAAAAATGAACTAAAAACTCGCTTCTCAAACAAAGCACCAAACATTTCTGGTGGGCTCATTGTCAATAGTACTCAAGCTCAATTTTCATTGTCTTCTCAGTCAAATAAATTGGTCAGAATAGAACCATTTATGGAGATTGATTATGATTTTAGGGAAATTATCAACTTTAACACCTCTTACAGGAAACAACTTTTTAATTCAGAAAGAGAGATGAATAACCTCAGTATATGGAACGTTAAATTATCGTACAAGAAAGAAACTAGTGACTGGTCTTTTGGAATCATGGGTAATGATGTATTGAACTTGAGAAGTTCTTCTCTTTATGAGGTAAGCAATACTTCAAATCAGTTAATAAGAAGTGTTTTTTCTAGGTTTCCAGGATATTTTGGAATTAGAGTTAGTAGAAATATTTAGAGTGTTTACAGCTTTTTCGCAAGTTTTCAACTAAAATGGAGGGGGATTAAAGATTTTGTTTTCTGTAAGTACTCACTAAATCCGCAAGAGAATGTTGTAATTGCTTGATTTATAGTGATAATAGTTCTTCCGGGTTCCACTCGATTATTCCTAATTTCTGATGACTGTGAATAAAAACCTGAAAGGTGGGCGGATTTTTGGTGCTAAGGACGGTCTGCATGTTCATTTTTCTATTTTGCTAGTTCCCAACATCTCCTTAACTTCGCTTCTTAATTTTCTAAGCAAAACTCATGTCACTCCAAGTTCAGAACCTGACAAAAACCTATGCAAATCAAAATGCCCTGGATCAAGTTTCCTTTGAAGCTGAAAAAGGGCAGGTCTTGGGTTTTTTGGGGCCTAATGGAGCAGGGAAATCCACTACCATGAAAATCGCCACAGGATTCCTTTTGCCAGATGCTGGGGATGTATTGGTCAATGGGGTCTCGGTACTCAAGTTTCCCAACAAAGTGTCAAAACTTATAGGGTATTTGCCCGAACATAATCCACTTTACTTAGACATGTATGTGAGGGAGTTTTTGGGGTTTGTGGCCGGCATGTATGGCATGAAGCGTAACTTCACCAAGCAGAGGATCGAGGAGTTGGTAGCAATGTGTGGCTTAGAAGTCGAAGTGCACAAGAAAATTGGCCAATTGTCAAAGGGCTACAGACAGCGTGTGGGACTAGCCAAAGCTTTGATCCATGATCCAGAAGTAATCATTTTGGATGAACCAACTACTGGGCTAGACCCGAATCAATTGGTGGAAATCAGGGCGCTGATCAAGCAAGTAGCCAAGAACAAAACAATGATTTTGAGCACTCATATTATGCAAGAGGTGGAGGCTATCTGTGATCAAGTGGTTATTATCAACAAAGGAAAAATAGTCGCTTCTGATAATTTGTCAAACCTGAAGTCGTTGAGCCAACAGAAGGTGCTATTACTTGAGACAGAGGAAGACGTTGAGCTTTCATGGTTCATAGAAATAGGCAAAGTTTCATACCCTAGCACAGCAAAAAATATTGTACTTGTGCAAGTGGAAGATATTCAGTCAAGTAGAAAATCCTTACTAAATTTGATTGATCAAAAGGGTCTAAACTTGGTCAGTATCCAACAAAAAGAACAGAATTTGGAAGCCATATTCCAACAACTCACACAGAACAAATAGATGCGCGCATTATATTGGAAAGAGATCAATGCTTTTTTTGGAAACCTTTCGGGTTTTCTGATTTTGGCTGTTTTCCTGATTTCATTAGGCTTGATAGTTTGGGTATTTCCTGATTCTTCTGTGTTAAACTACGGTTTTGCTGATTTGGAAACCCTGTTTCTTTTTACTCCATATGTATTTACTTTTTTGATTCCAGCGATTACGATGAAGATGATCGCTGAAGAAAGACGCTCTGGAACATGGGAGCTTTTGAGAACTTCTCCCTTGGGGACATTCCAGATTGTCATGGCAAAATACCTCTCTGCATTGACATTGATCATCATCGCTTTGTTACCTACTTTGGTGTATTATTTCAGCATTGTTCAGTTGGGAGACCCTGTGGGGAATATAGATCACGCAGGCTTTTTTGGATCTTGGATAGGATTGCATTTGATGGGAGCTGTTTTTGCAGCTATTGGGCTGTTTTGCAGCTCATGGACCAGTTTTCAAATGGTTGCCTTTATTGGTGGCGTGTTTTTGAGTTTCTTACTTTATTTCGGATTGACAGCTTTAGTTCAACTCCAAGTGATGAGCCCTCTCGCACTTTTTCTTGAAGAGTTAAGTTTAAGTTTCCACTTTGAAAGTATGAGTAGAGGGGTAATTGTGGCTGAAAATGTAGCCTACTTTTTATCCATTATTATTTTGATGTTGGGCTTTACAATGATCGGAATTAGGAGAAAATGAAAAAGTGGATGTCCATATTGAGGCCTGTATTAGGGATAATAGTTTTGATCTTACTTGTGCAAGTGGGCTTAAGGCTATTGGACTTCAGAATTGACCTGACTGAAGAAAAACGCTTCTCTCTTCACCCTGCAAGTGTAGAAGTTTTGCAAGACCTGCCTGAGCCTTTGGAAGTTGAAATATTGCTGATGGGGGATTTGCCTGGAGGAATGAGGAGGCTTCAGCGGGCTATAGAGCAGACCGTAAGAACATTCAATGCTTACAGCAATCATCGGATTAGCTTTTATTATTTAGACCCCTTGAGTCTGCCAGCAGAGGAGAGGGATGATTATGTTGTGGGTTTGGCAGGATATGGTATTCAACCTACCAATTTGTTTGTCAATGAAGATGGATCACAAAGGAGTCGCTTGATTTTTCCGGGAGTTGTGATCAAGGACTCAACATTTGAAGTAGGTACCTTACTTTTACGAGGGGAAAGAGAAATGAATGCTGATCAAAAATTGAATTTTTCTATAGAGAATCTAGAGTTCGAATTGATCAATGCTATTCGAAAACTTGTAAGCAAGCAAACTTATAGTGTGGGCATGATTATGGGGCATGGAGAGCTGGATGAGGATGATGGTTTTGGAGTAGTAGAGGCATTGGTGGAGGATTATGAAGTTTTCAAAATTCCAATTGAGCAAGCCAAGCAGGTAGAAGATTTGGATCCTTTCGATGTATTGATCATCTCAAGTCCGAGAGAGTCTTTTCAGGAAAAAGAATTATATCTAATCGACCAATACCTCATGCGAGGAGGGAATCTCATTGTTTTACCCAATGCTTTAGCCTTAGATCTGGATCAAGCTGGTGGAGACGGTACACTTGCCATGCCCATAGAGCATGGTCTTGATCAGCTCTTGTTCAGGTATGGAGTTCGTGTCAATAGAGACTTTATACAAGACCTAAGTTTTGGCTATCATCCAGTAATGGCGGGTAATTTTGGAGATCAGGGACAGTTGATCCCATTACCTTGGCCTTTTTATGTTTCAGCAGGAAGGATGGCTAGTCACCCTATCACAAAAGGTTTAGATCAGGTAATGTTTAAGTTCACTTCTACTTTGGATACAGTCAAAGCTGATGGAGTGAAGAAAACTCCGTTAATTTTTGGTTCAGATTTCAGTAGAAAATTGGCTACACCTGTTCGTGTAGCATTTCAAGATATGGAAAATGATCCTGTGGTGGAAGATTTTTCCCTACAAAACCTCCCTCTTCTTTATCTTTTGGAAGGCAGGTTCACTTCAATGTTCAAGAATAGATTTTTGCCAGATGGCTTTGATAATGCTAAATTTAAAGAGGAAGGTACTGAAGGTAGATTAATCGTCGGAGGCACGGGCAGCTTGTTTGAAAGTTCACAAGACCCTGTGTCTGGAGAGCCTTTACCTATAGGAATAGACCCTTATAGTGAGTCCAATTATGCCAATAGGCTTTTGTTGCAAAACATCATACGTTACCTGACAGAGCCCAATGGCATTATTCGTGCTCGTACCAAAAAGTTTCAGATCAGGCCATTGAATAGGGTAAAGGTTCGAGAAGAAAAGGCCTTTTGGCAAGCCGTAAATGTGATCCTGCCAGTAGTTATATTATGGATGATGGCCTTTGCATGGGTAAGCATACGAAAGACAAAAAATAGAAAGAAAATTACTTAGAAATTGATTTTTTTTTATGAATATCCATTAGCTTGGCTGTGTTTATAATTTTATTTATAAATTTACCCTGTTATAATATTTCGACATAAAATAAGCCTAATCGATATGAAATTTATTGTTTCTTCTTCTGCGCTTTTGAAGCAGCTTTCGGCAATCAATGGAGTGGTTACCACCAATCCAGTTGTGCCTATTTTGGAGAACTTCCTTTTTGAAATAAAAGAAGGTAAATTGTCCGTAACTGCATCTGATCTTCAGACTTCCATGATGACTGAGATCGATGTAGAAGCCAAAGAAGACGGGAATATTGCAGTTCCAGCAAAGATTTTGATCGAAACATTGAAAAATCTTCCAGAGCAACCTGTTACTTTCAGCATTGATCATGAGACTTATAGCATAGAAATCAGCTCAGACAATGGTAGATACAAATTAGCTGGAGAAAATGCCACTGATTTCCCTAGAATTGCGGCTGTGACTAATGCCTCATCTGTAGATATGTCTACAGAAGTTTTGAGTAGCGCTATCAGTAATACAATTTTTGCGACTAGCAATGATGAACTTAGACCGGCAATGACTGGTGTGTACATTAATTTGAGTAGTACCAATACCACCTTTGTGGCTACTGATGGGCACAGATTGATCAGGTATAGAAGAATCGATGTAGCTTCGCCAGATGCTGCAAGTATCATCATCCCAAGAAAGGCTCTTAACTTGCTCAAGTCTACACTTCCATCTGAGAATATACCAGTAACTGTAGAATTCAATAGTTCTAATGCCTATTTTAATTTTGGAAGTATCAAGATGATCTGTAGATTGATCGATGAGAGATATCCTGATTATGAAAATGTAATTCCTGTAGACAACCCTAATCACATGACTATTGATCGGGTAGAATTCTTGAGTTCATTGAGAAGGATTGCGATCTATGCCAATAAAACTACCCATCAAGTTAGGCTTAAACTATCCGGAAGTGAATTGCAGATTTCAGCTGAGGATCTTGATTTCTCGAATGAAGCCAATGAAAGATTATCATGCGAGCATGATGGAGAGGATATCGAAATCGGATTCAATGCGAAGTTCTTGGTTGAAATGTTGAATAACATTTCTTCTAAAGAAGTTACACTTCAATTCTCTGCTCCAAACAGAGCTGGATTGATTGTGCCTTCTGACAAATCAGACAATGAAGACATCCTGATGCTTGTAATGCCAGTGATGTTGAATAATTATGTGTAAAAAATTGATGGATATTATTCTGTTTTTTCAGAATGAATATTTGTAGATATTTTAAAGTCAAATGATGGCTAATAGTAAAAAGCTCCAGCTGGAAAGTTGGAGCTTTTTTAATATAAGAAACCGAAAAGGTAAAGAGGGATTTTGTTCCCCATTCCATAAAGCATTTCATCTGCTGCAATGTAGGAATTTGGGATTTTGGCTATCTGGTCGAAAGTTTTATTTTTGCCACCTATTTCAAATTCAAATTGATTGTTGACTAGAAAATCTCCGCTTTTGGCTGTTGTAAGGACTGCACCACTATTCTCTAATTGATTGTAAAAGAAAGTTTCTCTGATGTTTCCCTGATTTTGATTTTCCAGTGCAAGTGCGTAGATGAGGTTAGTGTTTGCCAGAAATATTTTATCTGGTTTATTCATCATGCTGATGCCTTTGGAAGAGGATCTCAAATTTTTTATTAATTTGGAAACTTCCAGCATGTGGAGCATTTCAAGTAATCTTGGCCTAGTAGTTTCAGTTTTTTCTGCAAGTTTAGTGATGTTTGGGCTGAATGGGACAGAGGTGGAAAGTAGGTATAGCAGTTTTTTTAATTTTGCCTGAGTGCTAGTTGATATATCCTTGCCTTCTGGGAGATCATAATCAATAATGACATTTATCAACTGATTGATCTTGGAAACATAATCTCTTTCGTCTTCCAAAAAGAATGGGTAAGCGCCAGTTTTTTTGTAATGTTCGAATTGGAGCATTAAATCTGGAATTACAGTGACATTCTGTTCCACAATTTTTTGGTGATTATTTAAGATTTCTATGATGTCATATTTCTCCAGTTTGATTTTCAATTTTAGACTCAGGTACTCTCTAAAGGATAATTCAGGTAATTCATAATACACCAGCCTTCTGCTCAAATCTGCCTGAGATTTTTGTAATGCTAAAATTGAAGATCCAGAGATGATTAATTTGAGATCAGGATAAAAATCATACATGTTTTTCACAGCACTTTGCCAATCTTCATATTTATGCACTTCATCCAAAAGTAGATTTCTTCCTCCCAATTGATAGAATCTTTCTGTCAATTCTATCAAGCTGTTTTGTTTGAAGTAAAGATCATCTAAGCTTAGATAGAGAGATTTATCAAGGGGTAAGTTCTCTTTGAGATATTGAAGCATCAATGTTGACTTGCCTGTTCCTCTGGCACCTAAAATGCATATAGCTCTGCCTTTCCAATTGATTTTATTGTAATGACTTCTTTTGAAATCTGTTTTTATTGACAGTAATAAATTTCTATATCTATTAATTAACTCTTCCATTGTGTTCTCAAAGATACATAATATATTTAAATATGTATCTTTGAAGGTACGGATAAATTATAAAAATGTATTTTCAAAGATACGAAATAGTAAAAGGTGTATTTTGCAAAAACCTTTTTAAGGGGGCTATACAGGAATCTTTGAGTCTAGTTCCTCTCTGATTACTGGAGAAAAGAAAATTTAGCTAAATCCGATTCAAATTGACCCGTGTCAGGTGGATAGACAAAAGCCACATCCCAATTCAACAGGAGACCCTCCTCAATTGCTTCCTGTTTTATTAGAGGCAAACATTGATCTTTAATCACTTTGTATCAATTCTGACGATCTATTTTAACTCCAAAATCCAGCTTTCCAAAGGTTTTAAGTCTACTCTGATTTTTGCGTGACCATTTTCTAGGTAGAGCTTAGCTTTAGCTTTTCCATATAACTTTTCTTCTAAATCATATTCCCCATCTTTCATTCCCCAAGCTGACACCAAACTTGCAGGTAATTGCAAATCAAAGCCAAATGAATCATTTTTGTCAAAATTGGTGATGATGATGAGTTTTTGATCTTGTGACCACCTTACATAAGAGAATACTTTATCATTATACCATTCGGTGTTTTCTCTATTGAATGAATGGATTTCTGCATAGTTTCCAGCCAATGCAGGACTCGAGATTGTGAAGTTGAGGAGCTTTTTATAGAAATCTCTAAGGGACTTTTCAAGGTCAGTAAGTTGTCCTCCATCAAATTTGCCATTATTCATCCATCGCTGATGATGAGGTACTCCAATATAATCAAAGATTGAAGTTCTGCTAGGACTTCCAAAGCCAGCTTCTTCTGCCCCTGGTTCGCCTACTTCTTGTCCAAAGTAGATCATCATCGGAGCTTGATCTATGGTAGCTGAAAGCACTGCAGCAGGTTTGGCGATATCTGCTTTACCTACAAATTCTGGGCTTGCTATTCTCTGCTCATCATGATTTTCCAGAAAATGTAGCATATGCTGGCCAATGTCTGATAAACCCTGCTGAATTTGGATCAAATGGTCTGTAGAGCCTCTGCCCTGCATGATGTTTTTCAAAGTGTCATATAACTCTACCTTATCATATAGATAGTCCATTTTGCCCAAGTGGATGTAGTTTCTGTATTCTCTTGGATTGTATATCTCAGCAAGAAGAAATGCGTCAGGTTTTTCCATTTTGATTGCAGAGTTCATATAGCTCCAAAACTCCACTGGTACCATTTCAGCCATGTCAAACCTGAACCCATCCACACCTTTTTTTATCCAAAACAAGGCAATATCTTTGAATTTTTTCCACGAATCTGGTACATCTTTATCCTTCCAAAATTCATGGTGTTCCTTGTAGTCTGCTTCCATAAATTGTGGAGGAAGTTCGGGAAAGTCTTTGCTGCCATCAGGTTTGATACCATAGTTTATCTTCACTGTCTCATACCAATCATTGAAGTCTGGTTGTGATTTTCTAGACCCATTTCCTGTCCACTTGGCTGGATATTCGTCAAAGACACCATCCGCTAGGGGATGTTTTTCACCGCCAAGTGGTTTGTATTCATTATTTGGTTGTGGGACTTTAAAGGATTCTCCTAGAATGTAATAGAAGTTGTTGTTTTTCGAATATTCAACCGAAGTGTCATCTTGAGCACCAAAATCCATGACACCTGTGGGATTGTTTTTTCCTTCATAGTTTCGTGCAATGTGATTGGGAACTATGTCTATGATAAGTTTGAGGCCAGTTCGGTGTGTTCTCTTTATTAAAGCTTCAAATTCTTCCATACGTTTTGCAGGGTCTTCAGCAAGGTCTGGATTGACTTGGTAGTAGTCTTTCACTGCATATGGGGAGCCTGCTCTTCCTTTGACTACATCTGGATCATCATTTGATATTCCATATGAGGTATAATCCTTGATTACGGCATGATGCGGAATTCCTGTATACCATATATGGGTCACTCCCAGATCTTTGATTTCTTTAAGTGCCAGATCTGTAAAATCAGAAAACTTTCCAATCCCGTTTTCCTCCATCGTGCCCCATGGCTTGTTTGTTGAGTTAGTATTGCCAAAAAGTCTCGTAAAAACCTGATAAACAACAATTTTTTTATTTTCTTCCATTTCAGCTTTTGGTTCAATCGTGTTTCTGTCACATGCTAAGCAGCCTAGACAGATTCCTGCCATCAAGAATACATTGTTAAGTATATTTTTCATAGGCTTAAATATAAAAAATCTTAGAAAGCTTCCTTACATTATTCACATATTCCTGTTACATATATTGAACCTTAGATTTTTTTACAAAATAAATGCAGCATGCTTTTGAACTAAAGATATTTTTTTGTAAATCTAATGGTATTTCTTCTGAAGGTGATTATTGACCATTGTTGACAGCCTTTTATTTAGGATTAATGTATATCCGTTTTTATACAATAAGGAGTATTTCATTCAAATAGTAGATTGCTTCGGGATTAGTATTTAGCTAATATCCAGTACCATTAAATATTTGGATCTTAAATGCCTCAAATATGACATAGGTACTTTTATCTTGACGGGTATATTTTAGGTTTTATGGATGTACGGAACTTTGCCAATAAAATTACAAAATTTCGATTTATCTAACTTCCGATATAAATTGATATTTGATACTTATGGATATTGACCATTAAGAACCGGTTGAGCCAATGAATTGAAGTTGCTTGCAAAAAAGTGTATAATCAGATTAGGTTTTAATATTTTATTGAAATACAACCCTATTTACCAGTTTTATCAATTGTTTTTGGCAAAAATTCTTTCAACATAAATTATATAAATATGAAAAATTTCTTTAAAAATGTCTTAATGGTAGGCCTATTTAGTGTATTAGTGTTCTCATGTGGAGAAGATGAAGAAAGGAGAATTGATTCAAGTGATATTGTAGGTACTTGGGAAATTGAAGATTTCAATGTATCCTTATCAATCAACGGGAAATCATTTTTTGATTTTTTGGTTGAAGATGCTGGATTGTCAATAGAGGATGCTCAAACTTTTGATGATGCAATTGCTAATGATTTTTTTGAACCAGAAGATCTAGAGAGTACTCGGTTGATTTTCAATGCCAACGGGACTTATCAAGTTTGGCAAAATGACACTTTGGACGAAGAGGGAGTATATGAGGTGAACAGCAGTGACAAAACACTCACACTAAAGGATAGTCCAAGTGATCAAGAAGGTGTCACATTCAATATTGAACAGCTCAATTCCACATCTTTAAAATTAAGCCTTGAAGAAAGTGAGGAATTCGATATGACAGAAGATGGAGGGGCGAATCAACTTATGTTCAAACTTACCATGAATTTCAGTAGGGTATAAGAATTACAAAAGGGTTGAGATAGATTTACTTTCCTCAACCCTTTTTTTAAGAAAATCCAAAAGTCAGAAAGTTTAGGTGTTTAAAAATTGCTAAAATTCTTTGGAAATAGAATTGAAAAGAGAACTTGAATATTATTAATCACCTTTTCTCCCAAAGAAATAATTTACACCAATTTTCACTTGACCAAAATTTACTTGAAAATTACTTTCTTCCGAGGGGTTCGTGTACCAATTTGATTGGTAAGAAGCTTCACCAATTGTCGCATCAAATCCCCATTTTTTATTTGGCATAAATGTAAATGCTGGATAGAATGAAATATGAACTCTAGTACTACGCTCTTCATATAAAAATGGGCTTGATAAGTCTCTATTGACTCTTCCTGCCAACCCTCTTCCTTCTAAGCTAAAAAAGAAAGAGTCAGATATGGTGAAAAATTTCCTAATAAAAAGTCCACCAGCAAGGCCAAAGATTTTTGATGTCTCGAAAAGATTTGTTGCTGGATTTAAATTAGGTTGACTAGAGGAAACAAAATTTGCGGCTGGTCCTATAGCCAATGATTCGCTTACAAAAAATCCAAATTGACTATTTAATGAAAGCAAAGTCGTTGATGGATTGTTGGATGGAGCATATTTAATTTTTGATGAATAGTAGGACATATTTCCACCAACAAATTTTGTTCCTTTTGAGAATTGGCCAAAGGATAGTAGTGGCATAAAGAATACAAGGATTAAGATTTTTTTCATACGCAAGACTTTTTAGAAAGGTAAACTTTAGTTTTGAATTTTAACTATAGTTTCAATTAATAATTTTGGCTTTATAAGATGTTTTACTACCTTAAATCTATCTTTCGAATCAATAACCTATTAAACAAGAGTTTCTTATTGTCGTTAAATATTTGTTAAATACACCAGTCAATTCTAAATTTCATTATTAAAATTTTCATTTATGAATAAGATTTGTTTCCAGCCGATTTTGATTTTGACATCATTAGTTATGATTCTGTCTTGTGGACCTCAACTTCAAACTGAAGAAGTTGAGACACCATTAATAACAATGAAAGCAGAGGGGCCATTATTCGAAGGAGCAAACTCTGCTACAGCCACATGGGAGTTTGATTTGGCTGAAATTATTGGTTCTTTGGAAGGAAGTGTAAAGGAAGCTAAAGTCATTTCTGCCGAAGTTGAGTTATTAGAAACCGAAGATTTGCCAGCTCTTGAAAAAATGGTGCTAGAAGTCACTTCTAAAAATACATCAATGGCGAGAGTGGGGCTTTTTGAAGGCAAAATGGAATCAGGTCAGGTTTTTGCTTTGAATATTGCAAACAAACAGGAGAATTTGGCCAATGCTTTTCAAGATGGAAAAATGACTTTCGTGGGGGACTTTGACCTTTTAGAAGAAGAGTATTGGAGCAATGTACAATTTTCGTTAAAGGTTAAATTTGAAATAGGAATCAAGTAAACAAATATAAATCCAAAATAATTATGAAAAAGTTAATAGCAGTTATAGCTTTTATTTTCACAGGTAGCTTTGCCATGGCTCAGGATGCAGATGCAATAGTAGGAGTCTGGGAGCCAGGTCATGGTAAGGCAAGAGTCAAAATAGACAATATCGATGGGAAATATTATGGTAGGATTGTCTGGCTAAAAGAACCAAACGATCCCAATACTGGAAAACCTAAAACTGATGTGAACAATTCAGATGAGAGTATGAAGTCAGTCCCTTTAAGAGGTTATAGAATTTTAAAGGACTTTGAATACAAGGGGAAAGGTGTCTGGGAAGAAGGGACTATTTATGATCCAGAGTCTGGAAATACCTATAGTTCAGTGATCACCATGAAAGATGAAAATACCCTGGACATACGAGGTTATGTTGGGGTTAAAACCTTTGGTAGGTCAGACACTTGGAGAAAGTTAAAAGTTAACTAATCTCCAAGCGATGAAAAAAACTATATTTTCGTTGATGGTTTTGCTTCTATCTGCGTCTTTACATCTGACAGTATTTGCGCAAGACGAAGATGATGAAGATTGGGATGCATATGGGGACTTAGAACTAGTTGACGATACGAAGGTCAAGCGTTTTGCAAAGCCAACGATTGTAGGTTTGAGCCCAACCAGATTCCTGAGTATTTCTTACGATAGACAATTACCATATGACATGAACTTGTCAGCAGCCAGATTTCCCGTGAGTGGTAATGATGGTTGGGGAGTAGATGAGTCAGCACCTATTTCAGAGTCTGGGAGGGTGAATTTTACAGGTGGAATTCGATTCAATTCCAATATTCCTGTAATTTCTAAAAGCAACTTGGTATGGCAGACAGGATTGAACTATATGAGAATAGGGTATAATATTTCAGAGGTGAATGCTCAATCAAATGCATCAGGGTTGACTGATATTCTTGACGATAGAGGTTTAAATAACCTGAACTGGACCAATACCTTTTTTGTGCCTATGAGTGAAGAGAATTTCTTCATATTTCAAGGAATCCTAGATATGAGTGGAGATTATGGCTGGGGATTACAGCCCTTTAATACGATCAGATGGAGTCTTGCTGCTGTATATGCCAAAAGAGTAAGTGAAAATAAGAGATGGGGACTAGGTGTTTCAAGAACATACCGAGTAGGGAACCTTAATTACGTTCCAGTAGTCATGTATGATGTCACAAGTGCTGATCGAAAGTGGGGTACAGAGATATTGTTTCCTGCGAGGATGCATGGAAGATATAATTTTAGTAAAAATTCTCTCTTGCTTTTCGGTTATGAGCTAGAGGGACAGTCATATCGAATTGATAAATTTTCAGTAGGAAATAATAGTTATGAAATCCGTAGGGGTGAATTGAGGCCAAGGCTTGAATACCAGAAGCAGTTATCTGGACCGTTTTGGATGAATTTTCAGGCGGGGTATAGAATTGACTGGACTTATAATGCAGATGAGTTGGAGGGTAGCAGGGAGTTTTTTAGAGGTTTCTTTGGAAATCAACGCTATGGCATGGTCAATAACCTCAGCAATACAGTCTATTTTAATGTTGGGATTAGTTTTGTAACGATGTAGGGTAGATTCATTAATAGCTTAACTCTTCCAGCTAAATTAGTGGAATTGATAAAAAGGTCTCAAACAATACCTATTCCAGCATAATAGCTCAACTATTTTAATGTGAATTACTCCCTTGAAATATAGAGAAAGGTTGATAAATAATTGCAAATCAAGGCGAAGATTTATTTTTAACTTTTTCTATTTTGTTAGTTGTAAAACGAAATAATAATTTGAAAAAGAAGGGTGTTCTTCAAAATGAATACCCTTCCTTGATTTTATTTAATAACCTTTTTTTGTTATTAAAAGGCCGTTATAAAAATTACTTTTTTATAAGAAATAAATAAGGGTTTTGATTTGGTGTCAACTTAAAATCTTTAAGGAACTTATTATCTGTATCAACAAGTTGATCATAAAGTAATTCAGCACTTAGGGTAAACACGAGATATCTTTCATCTGAATATAATATGTTATAGAAATTAGCTTCAGATATTAAATCGTCTTTAAAATGGGAAAATATTTTTGCCTCTCTTGATGAAACATTAATTAGAATGTTTTGAGTTTTTCCTTCAGAATGAGCTGTGGAAATCAATAAGTCATCTTTTACGAAATGGATTTCTCCCATTAAGGTGGAGAAGTCTGTCTGCTTTAAAAATTGATACATTTCCAAAGCATTATTGATTTTATTTAATGAATTTTTTGGGAGTTTATGATTGCTAAAATCTACTGTTATATATGGGTTCAAACGAAGTTGTTCATCTATACGATATATCGTGTCATTAAATGCTTTGGAGAAATGATAATAGTTATTGTTGTACTGGAAAACGGCATTTGCTTTATAGTGAAACGGATATTCATTGCTGAATTCGAGAAATTTATTTGATATTTTACTATTGTTTTGATTGAAAACATAATAGTCGTATTGTACTTTGTCTTCAAGAAAATTGTTAAACATTATATAGTTGTCATTTAGCTTTAGGTGACTGTTGGATTTATATGGTAGATTAATCCTATCAATTACATTTAGATTGGTGTCAAGTTTTATAATTCTCTGACCTAATACATTGAGTTTTAGGTGTGGGGAGTCAAAATACATGTCTGTGATACCATTAAGATCAAATCTCGCATCATTTTCAATATTTATGTAACTAATTAAATCTCCATTTAAACTGTATTTTGAAATAGTTCCACTTAGATGAGAGTCAAGAATATATAAATTATTGTTGTTATCTATTATAAGTCTTTCAATTTCACCAATAGTTATTTCATTAGAAAGAGGAATAGTTTTCATTTCTGAAAAGAGAGAGGAAATATTTAATGTATCGACTTTCTGTTTAAAGTGAACAATTATAGAATCAGTTTCTATGTATTTTTTATTAGTGCAAGAAAAAAATACTAATAAATTAAATAATGTTATGATACAGTGCTTTATTTTCATTAATCTGGTTTTATTTTGTAAATATATAATTAAATAGGTGCGCTTGGCGCACCTAAGTTAATTCAAAAATTAACAGAGATCCTGCCAATTTACATAACAATCATCAACTCCAGACGTTCTACATCTTATTACTTTAGTTCCACTTGGGCAAGTTACCCATTGAATTTTCCATCCACCAGTTCCAATTTCTGGTAGTCTTTCTGCGTTTGCTTTTTCTGTAGTTGATAATGAAAGTAGTGTGATAAAAAACACACTCAATAATACTCCTGAAAATTTAAACATTGTGTTTAACATAGTAATTAAAGTTTATAAGGTAATAGCATTATTAATACAGGTAATGCTTGTGCCTGAGATTTTAAACGCCGGCTTTTTTAAAAATATAACTAAATATATCAGGATGTTTTTTTTTGCAAGTAAAAATTGAAAAATAAAGAAATATTTAAAGCATTTTGAATAATGATTTTGTTTGAACATTTGTTCAGAAAAAAATGAATAGATGTAGATTTGAGATTTTACCAGTCATCTCCTAGATAAAAGCGAGTTTTTTTCTTGTTTATTTAGTTTTAGCCATTAATAAATAATATTTTATTTATATCCTTAAAAATACGAGTATACAAATCATATAAGGTATATTGAAGATATAGATATTAATTCTATTGAGCTAGAAGTAGTTCTTAATTTAACTGAATTACTTCTTATGGTGTAAATGAGGAAAATCATATGATGTTTTTAAGAAACGTTTCTACTCAAAATGAAGGCTATTAAGAGACAAAAATATCTTTTCAAGTAATTTTGAATAATTGAAAAAACTCTAATTATTAATCTTGTATGTTTTTCATTGTAAATAGCACTATATGGATATACGGAACTTTGCCAATAACATTACAAAATTCCGATTTATCTAACTTCAGATATAAATTGATATTGGATACTTATGGATATTGACCATTAACAACCTGTTGAGCCAATGAATTAAAGTTGTTGGCAAAAAAGCGTATAATCAAATAGCACTAAATGTGATTATAAAAAAAGGTCTTTATTTACGATTAAAGAAACCGAAATATTAGACTATACCTGGTTTGTCAAGTTTATTTGATTTACCTTTTAAAGGAAAAACACTACCCAATTTCTCAATAAGAAATTGGGTAGTGTTTTTTGTAATGAAAAATAGTATACTAATCAATTCTCACGATATCTGCTCCCAAGGCGTTCAGCCTTTGGTCAATGTACTGATACCCTCTGTCAATCTGCTCGATATTGTCAATGATAGAGATCCCTTCTGCGGAAAGTGCAGCTATTAGTAAAGCAACTCCTGCACGTATATCAGGAGATGTCATTCTAATCCCTCTCAATGGATACTTTCTGTCAAGTCCGATTACTGTTGCTCTATGTGGATCACAGAGTATGATTTGAGCTCCCATGTCGATCAGTTTATCAACGAAAAAAAGTCGGCTTTCAAACATTTTTTGGTGAACGAGTACTGTGCCTTTCGCTTGAGTAGCTGTCACCAAGATGATACTTAGCAAATCTGGGGTGAATCCCGGCCAAATTGCATCTGCTACTGTCAAGATAGAGCCATCTATAAAAGTGTCAATTTCATAATGCTGCTGCGCTGGGATATGGATATCATCTCCACGGAATTCTAGCGTGATTCCCATTCTTCTGAAGGTATCAGGAATGATTCCAAGCCTATGGATTTGAGCATTTTTGATGGTGATTTCCGATTGGGTCATGGCTGCAAGTCCAATGAATGAGCCAATTTCAATCATGTCAGGGAGCAATGTGTGTTCTGTGCCTGTCAGTGATTTTACGCCTTCAATATTTAACAAATTTGAACCAATCCCAGAGATCTTCGCCCCCATTCTATTGAGCATGTCACACAATTGCTGTAGATAAGGTTCGCAAGCGGCATTATAGATAGTCGTTTTTCCTTCTGCCATCACAGCAGCCATTACAATGTTGGCTGTACCTGTTACAGATGCTTCATCTAAGAGCATGTATGCTCCTTTTAGGTTTTTTCCGTCTATATTGTAGATTTCCCTCTGCTTATCATAGTGGAAGTTAGCACCAAGTTTTTGAAAACCTGTGAAATGGGTGTCCATTCTTCTTCTTCCTATTTTGTCTCCTCCCGGCTTGGATAGCTTTCCAGTGCCGAACCTCGCTAAAAGTGGTCCAAGAATCATGACTGATCCCCTAAGGGCTGAGGCCTTTTTTAGAAAATCTTCTGTATCTAGATATTTCAGATCAATCTCATCTGATTGAAAAGTGTAAGACTCGGGACCGATTTTTTCTACCTTTACACCCATGTCTGAAAGCAACTCTATGAGCTTATTGACATCTCTGATGTTAGGTATTTTATTAATTGTGATTTTGTCTGCTGTCAATAATACAGCGCAAAGAATTTGGAGTGCTTCATTTTTTGCACCCTGAGGAGTGATTTCACCTTTAAGTTTTAGTCCTCCTTTTACTCTAAAAGATGCCATTTACCTACGTTTTTTGGAGTACCCTCCGTTATTCCCTTTTCTTTTGTTGTTTCCGTAATTTCTTCTGCCGGTATTACTTTCTGCTTCTACTGGGATTTTGAAATCTCTTCTGGTATTGGTCTCAAACAGACTCATTTCTTTGACTTTTTCAAGATCAATGTGGAGTTTGTTTTTTGATAGTGTTTTGATGTCATCTATGATGATTTGATCATCAAAATTGTCACGATTCCAAGTTGAATGAAAGCTTCTCATCAATTGACCAATATAAATAATGGCTGCCTCTTGCTCTTCATTATCTTCTATTTCGATAGCCTTTTCAATGAGTTTTTCAATGTTTCTACCGTAGTGTTTGAATTTTATCTCTCCCGAAGGATAGCCGACAATTTGAGGCTTTTTACCAAGAAGTTCCTTTTCAGGTTTTGGATATGGACCATCTACATCCAATTCAAAATCTGACATGATGTGAATATCATCCCAAATTTTTTGATCACTTTCTTGCTTGAGACTAGGGTTGAGCTGCTTTATTATTTCAACCAAAGTATACGCACTTTGCGTTCTTTTGTCTCTATCCTGCAAACCTGCAATATGAAATGCAAGTCTTTGGATATTTTTTCCGTATTCTTTCAAAATAACCTTGTTTTCGTTCTCTTTATAAATGTTCATTACCAAACTCATTTAAATAACCCAATGAAGATGTAAAAAATACTGCTTAGTTTGGATTGTCCTTGTCTTGGTAAGGCTGACAATGTCAGTCTATTATCCGAAGCTTCGCAAAGCTAAGTAATAATGTTTTTTCTCCAAAATTATCAAACTGTATCGTTGCTTTTTTATTCAGGCCTTCTACTTCAATTTTTGTAACTTTTCCAAAACCAAATTTTGGATGTTCGACTAGCATTTCTGGCTTTAGATTATTGGTATTGGAAGGTTTGAAATCTGGACTTGGAGTGTGAATTTTTGCAGTAGTTTGAGGTTTCTGTATACCGCTTCGCTTTAGTCCTATAAAGCCATTTCTTCCTTCGCTTTCTTGACCTCTCAATGCTCCCGAAGGTGCACTAGTCATTCTTCTATTGACTTTGATACAGCTTGGATCGATTTCTTCAAGAAATCTACTTGGCTCACATGTCAACAGCCTCCCGTACCTATATCGGTTCAATGCGTAAGTAAGGTAGAGCTTGTCCATAGCTCGGGTAGTCGCTACATAGAATAGCCTTCTCTCTTCTTCCAAATCCTCTCGGCTTTGCATCATCATTTGAGATGGGAATAAGTCTTCCTCCATTCCTACAACAAACACCTGCTTAAACTCTAGTCCTTTGGATGAGTGAATCGTCATCATGGTAACTGCATCACTATTGTCCTTGTCTCTATCATTATCGGTAAGCAATGCAATCTCTTGCAAAAATGCTCCCAGTGATTTGTCCTCGTTCTCAGGATAGTCTACATACTCTTTTATAGCATTGAGCAATTCTTGTACGTTCTCATAGCGATTGAGTCCCTCTATGGTTTTGTCTTCATACAAATCCCTAAGTAAACCTGATTGTTTGGCGATCGAGCTGGCAGTTTCAAAAGCATCCTTTCTCTCCATCTCTATGCCAAAACTTTTGATCATGGTAGTGAAATCCTCTACAGCATTTGCTGCCCTTCCACTCAAAAAGCTTGATGAATTTGTCATTACTTCCCATAGCGGTATGTCATGTTCATATGCAGCTACGAGCATCTTCTCTACGGTGGTGTCACCTATACCTCTTTTGGGATAGTTTATGATTCTCTTGAAGGCTTCTTCATCAGCCTTATTGACTACAAATCGAAGGTAAGCCATCAAATCTTTGATTTCCTTCCGTTGGTAGAACGAAAGCCCTCCGACTATCTTGTAAGGGATACTCATTTTTCTCAGAGCCTCTTCCATAGATCTAGATTGCGAGTTGGTCCTATACAAAATCGCAAAATCACTATTCTGAAGTTTTTTGTTGTTTTTCTCTTCAAAAATGGTTGTAGCTACTACTCTGCCTTCTTCATTGTCGGAACTTGCCTTGATGAGTTCAATCATCTCTCCATCATCATTATGCGTCCACACATCTTTTTTGAGCTGCGCTTTATTTTTGGCAATGATACTATTGGCAGCTTGTACGATGTTTTTTGTAGATCTATAGTTTTGCTCAAGCTTTACTACAAAAAGATCAGGATAATCCTTTTCAAAGTTTAGAATATTCTGAATATCAGCACCTCGAAAAGCATAAATGCTTTGTGCATCATCACCGACCACACAGATATTTTGATGTACGGCTGCTAGTTTTTTGGTTATCAAGTATTGGGATAAGTTGGTGTCTTGAAACTCATCTACCATGACATATTTGAATCGGTGTTGGTATTTATTCAAAACTTCCAAATGATCTCTGAAAAGTACATTAGTGTTGAAAAGTAAGTCATCGAAGTCCATTGCTGAAGATTTAAATAACCTTTTCTGATAAGTCTTATAAATTTCCCCCATCTTTGGCTTCAGTGCTGTTTCATCATCAGCTTTTATATAAGGATCATCAAGATATGATTCCCAAGAGATTAGTCGATTTTTTGCTCCAGAAATTCTCGAAAGTACTGTATTAGGCTTATAGACTTTATCATCAAGCTTCATTTCTTTGACAATAGACCGAATAAGGGATTTGCTATCTTCAGTATCATAAATTGTAAAGTTGGATGGATAGCCAAGCTTTTCGGACTCCACTCTGAGGATTTTCGCAAAGGTAGAGTGGAATGTTCCCATCCAAGTATTTCTTGCTTCCAATCCAATCAGCTGCTCTATCCGGTGCTTCATCTCGGTAGCAGCTTTGTTTGTGAAAGTCAGGGAAAGAATGTTGAATGGATCTATTCCTTTGGCATGAATCAAGTGAGCGATTCGATAAGTTAAAACTCTTGTTTTGCCAGATCCTGCACCAGCTATGATCATCACTGGCCCATCAGTGTGCTCTACAGCTTGTCTTTGTGGTGGGTTTAGTCCTTTAAGGTAATCCATTTCATTATTATATTTCCAAAAATCAAAGTTAAGGTATTTTTTTTGAACAATTTTTAGATACTCTATAGAACAAGGCGATATGCTAGACAGTTAGATAATTCATCAGTTGAATTGAAATATAATTGAAATATTTCCTAACCTTTATTTAAGTGATTTGTTTAGGAATTGTTTCGATCATCTATAGGTTAGTTCTGTGAGAGAGTTCACAAATTCATTGATCATCATGTTTAAGCTGATTGCTCATTATTATGTTCGGTGCGTTAAGAATTTTATTAAAAATCATTGTAATTTCCATTCATTCTTTTTTAAGATTAGGCTATGCATAATAAATATCCTCATTTTCTTGGATAATTTTAACCTTATTCCAAACTTCACGCCTCAAAAAGAAACTATTAAACTATTCAAATAATAATCAAATGAAAATGGATGTGCTTTTGGGCCTACAGTGGGGCGACGAAGGAAAAGGGAAAGTAGTCGATGTACTCGCTCCTCAATATGATGTGGTTGCACGATTTCAGGGAGGTCCAAATGCTGGTCATACTTTGGAATTTGACGGGATTAAGCATGTCCTACATCAAATTCCATCGGGGATTTTTAGATCCAATTTAGTCAATATTATAGGAAATGGTGTGGTGTTGGATCCAGTGGTCTTGAGAAAAGAGATTCAAGGCTTAGGGAAATTCAATATTTCATTCAATGAGAATCTGTTTATTTCTAAAAAGGCTACTATTATAATTCCTACTCATAAACTCTTAGATGCTGCATATGAAAAGTCGAAAGGTGACAAAAAAATAGGTTCTACTCTGAAAGGAATCGGGCCGACATATCAAGATAAGGTCGGTAGGGTTGCTTTAAGAGTTGGAGATATTCTTTCTCCTGATTTTAAATCAAAATATGAAGGTTTGGTATCTAAGCACAAAACTATACTCTCATTCTATGATTTCCCATTAGATGAGCTTGATGAGTTAGAGAAAGTCTTTTTTGAAGCTATTGAGTTCTTCAAAACTTTGAATCTTATAGACAGTGAATACCAAGTAAACGAATATCTGGCATCGAATAAGCGTGTTTTAGCAGAAGGAGCTCAAGGCTCTTTACTAGATATTGATTTTGGAAGTTATCCATTTGTTACCAGTAGTAGTACAATGGCCGCTGGTGCTTGTACAGGATTAGGAGTAGCACCTTCCAAAATTGGAGAGGTATATGGTATCTTCAAGGCTTATTGTACCAGAGTGGGTAGTGGACCTTTTCCTACGGAGCTATTTGATGCAGATGGAGAGGCTATGCGAAAAGAGGGGAATGAGTTTGGTTCTACTACAGGTAGACCTAGGAGATGTGGCTGGATTGATTTGCCTGCTTTGAGATATTCAATCATGATCAATGGAGTGACTCAGCTCTTTATGATGAAGGCTGATGTTCTGAATATTTTTGAAGAGATCAAAATTTGCACTCATTACCAACTTCCTGATGGTACTACTGTAGATAAGCTTACCTATGAATTAGGAGATTTAGAAGTAACTCCAATTTACCAAACGGTGAAAGGTTGGAATACATCATTAGCAGGTGTGACTTCTTATGATGGCTTTCCAGAAGAACTCAAAGCTTATGTTACCTTATTGGAAGAGAATCTTCAAGTACCTATAAAGCTGGTTTCTGTTGGTCCAGATAGGATTCAAACCATATTAAGATAAATGTAAATGGCTCGTAATTCACGAGCCATTATTTTTCCTACTGACTTTCAGTACACTTACGATTTTTCTATATTTTTTTTGAAACAATTCATTGTATTGGAGAAAATAAGTTGCACCTTTGCAATCCCAAACGGGGGAAAAAGCTTGAAAGAAAAGGAT
>NZ_JAKZGR010000026.1 GCF_022549675.1 Belliella kenyensis
TTCCCCGAGAGGGGACTGTAATCGGGATACATGGTACATTGTACTTTGTACCTGGTACAGCAAGATTAGGCGGCCTAGCGCAGGGGTCCCACCTCTTCCCATCCCGAACAGAGAAGTTAAGCCCTGCTGCGCCGATGGTACTGGGGTTACACCCGGGAGAGTAGGTCGCCGCCACATTATTAAGAAGCCTTTCAGGAAACTGAGAGGCTTTTGGCGTTTATGGGGAAGAAGCGGGAGATTAGTGATGAAAAGCGAGGGACGAGAAGCGAGAGACGAGTGTATTAAGTACAATGTACAAAGTACCAAGTATGTATAATCTACGATCTCTCGTAGAGACAAGAAACAAGAGACAAGAGACAAGAAACAAGAGACAAGAGACAAGAGACAAGAGACAAGAAACAAGAAGATAAGAATCAATTGTATTAAGTACAATGTGCAAAGTACAAAGTACCAAGTATGTATAATCTACGATCTCTCGTAGAGACAAGAAACAAGAGACAAGAGACAAGAGACAAGATAGGGTGTGATAGGGGGTAGTGTTTTGGGAGGGTTATTTTAATTGTATAGGGCTCAGAGAGGTATTTGCATAGGATTAATTTTAGTGTTAAGGGTGGAATTTAGAAGTATGGATGAAGTTAGGGTGAGTAATGAAGTTATTGCGATAAACTAGCTACTTCACATGAAAGAACCTCCTTGCGGCTCTGCGTGCTAAATGTTTACTATGAAGAGCTCAGAGATGTATTTGCAAAGGATGAAATTTGGTGTTAAAGATGAGATTTAGAAGTATGGATGAAGTTAGGGTGAGTAATGAATTTAGTGTTATAAACTCGCTACTTCACAGAAAGAAACTCTTTGCGGCTCTGCGTGCTAAATTTTAACTAGGAAGGGCTAAAATCATTAGAAATAGGTATTGGCTCAAGTTTTAAATTTTCAATAGAATCAGTATTGATATGAATGAGATAGATGGAACAGGAAATATTCTTTTCTTAAAATAGTTGTATAATGCAATCTAAAATAGTTCGATTTTTTTAAATCGTTAATAATGTGAGATTTTGATGAAAATTTTAAATAAATTAGCATGATATAGAATTAAATATAGTGTAATAGATATTTGAATTTCAAAGTGCTATAACATAGGTGTGATTCAAGTTTATAATGTTTTAAACATCTCAAAAAATGGATATAATTTGTTTCAATAACAATTTCTTGAATCGTATTACTTATAATAGAGTCTCATTTTTTAGCTTTCTTAAGCTCTCATTTAGTATGATTTTTAGTGGTGCTTTTCAAAACTCAAAAATGTTACTGACTGCTTTTTTAACAATTATTTTTGTTTTGATTTCCCGAGTCTCTTTTTCTCAAAATGAATTGGATGGCAAAATCGTAATCAATAATGTCAAAGTATATAATCCAAAAAATGGAATGTCTCCTATATTGCAGTCGGTAACTATAGAAAATGGGATAATTGAAAGTATCAAACCATTAGAAATTGGTAATGAGAATGTTGAATCTGTTGATGGAAAGGGTTGTGTACTCATCCCTGGTCTTATAGATGTACATGTGCACATGTCTTTTGGTGCTTTAAGTATGCGCGAAATGATGTCACCTATGTTGTCCGAAGGTCTGATTATGCGGAAGGTGGGAGGAAATGCAGAGAAGATGTTATTACGTGGGTTTACTTCTGTCAGAGATGCTGGTGGCCCTATTTTCCCTCTTAAAAAAGCAATAGATGAGGGTAAATTAACTGGTCCTAGAATATGGCCCTCTGGGGCAACCATATCTCAAACCGCTGGGCATGGAGATTTTAGAACTCCTGATGAGAGCTCTAGGAAATTTTTTGGCGAGCCTTCAAGGGCAGAAAGGTTCAATGCTACATTTATAGCAGATGGTAGGCCTGAAGTTTTGACAGCTGTTAGGGAAAACCTAAGATTTGGAGCTAGTCAAATAAAACTGATGGCAGGTGGTGGAACTTCTTCAGCATATGATCCTGTAGATGTGACACAATATACTTTTGATGAGATGCTTGCTGCAGTAGAAGCGGCGGAAGATTGGGGGACATATGTGATGGTGCATGCATATACCCCGAGGGCTGTTCAGCGAGCTATCAAAGCTGGTGTCAAATGTGTCGAGCATGGGCAGATGCTAGATCAAAAAACACTTCGAATGATGAAGAAAAACAATGTCTGGCTAAGTACTCAGAATCTAGTCGAAAGTACTCCTGATATGGATCCAATGAGAGTGGAAAAGCGTAAGCCTGTGATCGAAGGCCAAGAACAGTTATGGCCATTGGCAAAAAAGATGAAGCTTAAGATCGCTTGGGGGACCGATTTTCTTTTTGAACCTGAACTGAATGAGCAACAGAATGCTTACATTCTGAGATTGCAAAAGTGGTTCACAAATGCAGAAATTCTCAAAATGATCACTCAAGATAATGCAGAATTGCTTCAACTATCAGGACTAAGGAGTCCTTATCCTGGGAAGTTGGGCATCATTGAGGAAGGAGCCTTGGCAGACTTGATTCTTGTAGATGGTAATCCCCTTGAAGATCTTACGCTAATCGCTAAGCCTGAAGAAAAATTTCTTTTGATCATGAAAGAAGGGAGGATATACAAAAATATTCTGAACTGATTTAGTCTGTTATTGCTTTATACATACTTTTATTTTTTGATGTTTTAGCAACTGAAAAGTGATACCTCTTTTTCATGTGTTTGATTGGGAACCCATTATATTGAAAAAAATCTACTAATTAAAGAGGTTGAAAAACTCAAGGTTTCTCACTTGATTTTATATTAGAGTTTGTTCAAAGCAGTGGAAGCCTGAAGTTGATGGCTTCAAAAATGAACTTGAGCTATCCAACAGTTCGAAATTTTTTAGATGACTTGCTTGATAAAATTCAAAATCTGAAAAGTGATGCTTAGGTATCTATTTGCTCCGTTTTACTGTATAGCTGGAACCAAATCTTTAATTCTTGGTTTTTTAGTACTGTTGGTAACTACTATCATTGGCTATTTCAGCAGCGATTGGTAGCAAGCTAATTTCTTAACTTAAACAAAACAAATATGATGGCATTAATCACAGGGATTATTTTAATTAGTTTAGGTTTACTCGTAAAAACTTTTCCCAACCTCATAACGGGGTACAATACGATGACGCAAAAGGAAAAAGAAAAAGTTGATATTGGTCGCTTCTCAAGTTTTATGAGAAATGCATTTATTATCATGGGTTTGACTGTAGCGTTGGGTCATAATTTGCTTCTATGGTTTGGCTTAGATAGCGTTGCTTCATATTTTGTTCAAGCGGTAATAATTGGTGGCGTTTTAGTTATTTCATTTGTTTTTAAGAGATATGATCACAATAATTATGGGTTTATGAAGGATAGGCTGAAGCGATTTCTGGCAATAGCTGTGCTTTTGGTTGTGTCAGGGTCAATTGCTTATGCTTTTATTCCTACAAAAATAAAGGTAGCTGGTGAAATGTTGGAAATTACTGGAGCATATAGTGTTATTCTAAATCAGGACGATTTGGAGTCTGTACAATTGGTGAATACTCGACCAAAGATCAAAGGCCGCACAAACGGCATAAGTTTAGGTCCTCTCAGAAAGGGTTTTTTTAATGTACACGATAATGGTAGGACTCGATTATACATACACTCAAACAAGGGGCCTTTTTTGTATTTGAATGTTACAGAAAAAGAAGATGTGATTATCAATTATAAAGATCAAAAGGAAACTGAAAGGGTATACCTTTTATTGAAGAACTTAATCAATCAGCGTGAAAGCTAGAAGTCGGTATTTAATATCCATATTTTCCTTTCCATTTTGAATTTAAGTATTTTCTAAGTTCATTTTCCCTTGGGTTATTACTCGGTTCGTAAAGTTTTAAGTTCTTGATTTCTTCGGGCATAAATTCCTGATTTACAAAGTTTCCTTCAAAATCGTGTGCATACTTATAATCCTTGCCATAATTGAGGTCTTTCATAAGTTTTGTAGGTGCATTCCGAAGGTGTAGAGGTACAGAGAGATCTCCTTTTTCTTTTACGATTGCTTGTGCTTTATTTATGGCCATGTAGGCAGCGTTACTTTTGGGTGAACTTGCGAGGTAGGTGACACATTGAGAAAGTATGATCCTAGATTCCGGATATCCTATTATTTTCACAGCTTCAAAACAATTGGTTGCCAAAAGCAGCGCATTTGGATTTGCATTACCAATATCCTCTGAGGCAAGGATGACTAATCTCCTAGCTATAAACTTTACATCTTCCCCACCTTCAATCATCCTTGCCAGCCAATACACGGCTGCATTGGGGTCAGAGCCCCTAATCGATTTGATAAAAGCTGAAATGATATCGTAATGAAGCTCCCCACTTTTATCATACAGCGCTACTTTTTGCTGTGCTATTTTGATTACTTTTTCATTGGTGACTACGATCGGTTCTTCATGTAACCCACTTAGAATGATTTCGAAGAGATTAAGGAGCTTTCTGCCGTCGCCACCAGAGAGTCGAAGTAGTGCCTCTGTTTCCTGAAGCACTATGTTTTTTTTCTTTAACAATATGTCCTTTTCCATGGCCTGCTTGATCATGGATTCAAGGTCTTCTTTATCTAACGAATTTAAGGTGAAAACTTGACACCTAGAAAGCAATGCTGCATTGACTTCAAAGGATGGATTTTCAGTCGTAGCACCGATAAGCCTGATCGTTCCTTTTTCGACTGCACCCAAAAGAGCATCTTGTTGGGATTTATTGAACCTGTGAATCTCATCTATGAATAGCACAGCTCCCATTTGGTAACGCGCCTTTTCAATTACTTCCCTGATGTCTTTTACACCTGAACTAATTGCACTGAGGGTGTAAAATGGGACTTTTATTTCATTGGCGATGATATTAGCTATGGTGGTTTTTCCAACTCCAGGAGGGCCCCAAAGAATCAAAGAAGGAACTTGACCACTTTTGATCGCTCTATATAGAAAAGTATGATGTCCTGTGAGGTGACTTTGTCCGATTAGTTCTTCGAGACTTTTCGGGCGCATCCTTTCAGCAAGTGGTGTATTGTCTATCATTGTTAAAATCGGATGTTATGTGTTATGCAATATTAAGAACTTAAAGGATGATTTTTGAGATGATTGAGTTTTTTCGCTTATTAAACGTGCTTTGAAAGTTATTTGAAATTATCCACAAATCAGTTCCGCTTTTTATTAGGATTTTATAAATTGACAATAAGGGGCTTGATTTTTTTAAAAGATGAGCTGTAAAGTACACTTCAAGTTTGGAGTAATTACCAATCTGATATTTTGTAGATAAAAAGAGGCTCTAAACTTGCAAACTCTCTTAGAAATCAAAAACTTTGTCTTTCATCAAAAAAATATAACGTTTTGAGAAAAATCATATTTCTATTACTCGTTTTTTTTCCATTTGTATCAGAATCTCAAATTTTAAATATCGAAAAGTCTAGGCTAGAAAAAGATACCACCAAGGTATTTATGCTCAAGACTGTAGCAGGGATGAATATATATAATAGAAGTGCCGCCGCAGATGATCCTGTCAATCTTTTTGGGTACAATTTAGATATCAATGCATTGTATTATCCAGGTAAGCATGGATATATGTTTATTTCAAAATTTGATTATTTGAGGATCAATGATTCAGATTTTTTAAATTTCGGGATGGTACACGGTAGGGTGAACTTCTTGAGGGAAAACACGATAAATTTTGAGACCTTCATTCAATATTCTTTTGATAATTTTCGTGGACTGGATCCACGATGGATAGTAGGAGGGTCAGTAAGGCATAGTCTTATTAGCACAGATAAAATTTCTTTACTATATGGACTAGGGGGGATGTATGAATATGAAAAGTGGGCAGATCCCTATCAAGATAGATTTGTAGAAGTTGGGTTTATCAAAAGTTCAAACTATCTAAGTTTTCGAGCTACAATAAATGATTTCGTAGATTTCAACACGGTGAATTATTATCAAGTAGGTTACGATAACAATATCTCAGCATTTCGACATCGTATCAGTAATTCTACGATCTTAAATACAAAATTGAATGAAAGGTTTTCTATCTCCAACAGCTTTGAGATTTCCTATGAGGATAGACCTATAGTGCCAATTACGAAAGTGATATATTCTTTTAGAACAGGTCTCTCTTTTAATTTTTAAAGATAAAATACACAAACATCTTCAATGGAAAGTTGATTTTGTCATTCGAGATGGGACAAGTATCTTAGCATAAGATGTAAGGTGATTTACCGTGTGATTACTTCCGATCATCAAGTCAGTTTGATTTATGGAAATTAGTCGAAATGAATTGAAAGCTGTTCTTCAAAAAACAGATAGATAAGAAAAAAGATGATGCTTTTTAAAATCGACTGAAGACTAATATCCGAATATTTTATAACTTGCGGTGATGGAAAATTTTGTAGTATCAGCCAGGAAATATAGACCTTCCAATTTTAAAAGTGTAGTTGGCCAAAGCCATATAACGACTACACTCAAAAATGCTATCAAGAATAACCACTTGGCACAAGCATTCCTTTTTTGTGGTCCTAGGGGTGTAGGTAAAACTACCTGCGCAAGGATTTTGGCTAAAACAATCAATTGTCAAAGTCTAACTGCGGATTTTGAAGCTTGTAACGAATGTGATTCATGTAAGGCTTTTAATAATAATGCTTCATTCAACGTACATGAGCTTGATGCAGCGTCAAACAATTCTGTCGATGATATCAGAAACCTCGTAGAACAAGTGCGCTATGCCCCTCAGCAAGGACAATATAAAGTATATATCATAGATGAGGTTCATATGCTTTCCAATCAAGCATTCAATGCTTTTTTGAAGACATTGGAAGAACCACCCAAATATGCGATATTCATACTAGCCACGACAGAAAAACACAAGATTATCCCCACAATATTATCAAGATGTCAGATATTTGATTTCAATAGAATTCAAATTAAGGATATCGCTGAGCACTTGAAATATATTGCAAGTGAGGAGAAAATAGAGTCTGAGGAGGAGGCACTTAGACTGATTGCTACTAAAGCAGACGGCGCACTGCGTGATGCATTATCAATTTTTGATCTTATTGTAACGTATTCTGCTGGGAACAAACTCACTTACCAAGAGACTATTTCTAATCTTCATATTTTAGATTATGATTATTATTTCAAGGTGGTTGATGCGCTATTAGAAGAGAGTATCTCAAATGTGCTTTTGATTTTTGACGAAATCCTTAAAAAGGGTTTTGACGGGCACAATTTTATTGTGGGACTGAATGAGCATTTTAGGGATTTGATGGTGTGTAAAGATTCTGGTACCATCAGCTTATTGGAGGTTTCAGAAAATGCCAAGGAAAGATATCTTAAGCAATCTCAAGAAGCTTCACTTTCTTTTTTATTGACTGCAATGAATATTTGTAATCAGTGTGATATTCATTATAAAGCATCAAAGAACCAAAGACTACATGTGGAGTTAGCCTTGATGAAGTTGGCTAAAGTAAATCAGGCTGTTTCATTAGCAGCTTTGGCTCATGAGGATTCAAAAAAAAAAGTTTAACATCTCAAACTGAAAACTCTAATTCAGCAGCTCCAAGTCTATTTGCAGATGCAAATCCTTACGGTCCCAAAAAGTCTCCGGTACAAAAAACCATTGCAATCCCCAAATCGGTAGAGGAAACTTCAAAGGTCGTTTCCAATAGAAAGTTAGAAAAGCAAGTTCAGGTGACTGCTCAAGAGGTGCCTAAGGTAGAGATTAAAGAGCAACTGGAGGAAATTGATGAACATAAAGTAAAGCTGGTCCTTGAAGATCTGGTCGAAGAGTTTAGAACCAAAGGTAGAAATCTGGAAGCTACATTACTTAAGCAACCGTTCAGGCTCGAAAATGAATCATTAGTACTTCTCTTGAATGGAGAAATCCAGGAAGAGATTTTTAGTAAAACGAGGGGTGATTTGCAACAAATTTTGAGAAGCAAGTTGAGGAATGATCATTTGACAATACAATATGAAATCAAAGAAGAAGCTATTCCCGAGGGAAAAAGACTTTACACTTCTACTGATAAATTAAATTATCTTCTCGAAAAGCATGGAGCTTTGAGGGAATTGCAACGCAAATTTAACCTAGAGACAGATTTTTAAAAATCTATTCCAATTTTTAAAAATCTATTCCAATCCCAAAATTGATAAGGTTTTGAAGTTGAATCGCTGGGCCTATAGTATCATCTGATCTAGTGATCATCACCCGTTCATCATAGATTAGAACAGTTTCTATACGGGTAGTAATGTACCTATTTACTTTCATAGATATGATAGAGTTAAGGTTTACTACCATGTTTCCTAGCCGTTCATAGCTCGAGAATAAGTTTAGATCTGCTCTCCATCTGATGTTCTCTAAGATTTGAATATCTGTCGCCGAACTCAAGGAAACCCCCGCTTCTGCCCGTATAGTCTCGCCAGGGATCACCCCAAATGCACCCGCACGACTCAATGAGTCATCCATCACTATAGTAAATCGACCAGTAAAAGGGGATGCTATGACCGATACTTTATCTTTGTTGTTGTATTCTTTTTTAAAGTTGAGACCTGTAGAGGATTGAATGTATGCAGGCGCTAAGAGGTCAGAAATTCGTTGCCTTGCATCTCGGTCAGATCCAGATGGTCTGAAGTATCTGTATCCACCCAGAAGCTGAGTCCTAGCATCTATTTGTGTAGATAAATACCATTTGGGTGTAAGTTCACGACCGTATTTACTGATGAATATGAAGTTATCATTGGTTTTTCTTGTAGCAAATTCTCTATCTCCTTGTCTATTGAAGCCAAAATTGACAGTGAGGTTATTATCCCATATTTTTTCGTCTTTTTTGAAATTAGCAAAAAGGTTCAACCCGGTATTCAATGCCATATTGCTAGCGCCACCAGCTGCCCAATTTGTCAGACTTACTTGTTGAATGCTTAGGTTGAAGTTGCCTCCCTTTTTCCAATATACAGGTTTTTCTGGTCGTATTATGATTACAGAATCTCCCAACATGATGATAGTCTCCCCATTGATGACTAAAGTGTCAGCAAGTTGAATGTCATCCTGAGCTTGGCTCAGATGAATCATACATAAGGTAAAAGCAAAAAAGAATAGTAACCTCTTGATCATGACTCAAAGATAACTCTAGGTTAATAAAATTACGGTTTGTTGATAGTTAATTTTTGTCCTACGCGGATGTTGTCATTGCTTAGTCTATTCCAACGTTTGATATCGTCCACTTTTACACCATATCTTTGGCTGATTCTAAATAAGTTTTCGCCAGGAGCCACAGTATGAGACAAAGTCTGCCCAATGTTGGTATTTGCTGGAGTATTAGGTTGATTTGTACTTGCTGGAGGTTGTGTTTGGGTAGTAGGTGGATTAGTTGTTGTAGGGATTTTTTGAGCTTGTTGATTTCGAGGGAGAATAGGGATTTCTTCACCTCTCTTTCTGTGATCTTGTAGATTGAGTACCATACCAGGTATCAATCTATTGTCTTCTCTGATTCTGTTTTTAGCTTTGAGCGAGGTTAGTTTAATTCCATATTTCTGCGAAATTGACCAAAGTGTTTCACCAGCTTGCACTACATGTGTTTCTACTTCTGCCGTGTTATTTTTTGCTTTTGTATAGTAATAACCTCCAGCCTCAATGTCATCTTTTCTACCAAGATCATTGACTCTTCTTAATTTTCCTTTTCTTATTCCTGCATCCTCAGCCAACTCTTCCTGACTGGTTTTTTGACTAGCTTGTATAGCAGGGATATTGTTTACCTTGATTTGGTCAGCTTGAGTGGATTTCTGTGTATTGCCAGTTACTTTAGGATAAGCGTCAGCTGGATTTTGAATCTGTTGAGTGCTTTGAGCGGTATTTGATGGATTACTTTGAGCACTTGTATTTGAAAGTGTTCGCACTGGGACATTTCCAGGTCTAAGCCATACCACCGAATAAGGCCTATCATCTGGAATGTTTCCATTACTTGTCCATTTGTTATACTCTTTTAGATGAGCTTCGGAAACCCCCAAATTCGTAGCAATGGCTTTTAGTGTGGTTGGCCCTTGGACTTGTATTTCTTCTAAATAGCCAGTGTTTGACACAAGCTTTCCGATTTGATTTTCAAATGCGACTTTATGTGCCAAAAACTTTTTGAAATACCAATGAGTGTTTCTGTCTAGTTCTATTATTTTTTTGCCGTTGTATTGCGTTCCAAAATAAGATTTTGCGCCACCAAGTCCCATTTGATATGCGATCAGCCCACACATCCAATTGTTGAATTGGCTGTTGTTTTTTGCCAAATACCTAGCAGCACCTTGTGTGGATGAAACAATGTTTTTACGCTCATCGATATGGTTATCTACTCTAAGAAATACTTCTTCAGCAGTTCCTTTTTTAAATTGCCAAAATCCAACAGCATTTGAAGTCGATACGGCATCAGGGATAAGGCTACTTTCCTGGATGGCAAGGTATTTTAGGTCTGTAGGTACTCCAGCGGCTAGTAGCTCCTTTTCTACTATAGGCATATAAAGATTTACCCTTTCAAGTTTAACCCTGAAATAGTTTGGGTTTTTGTGTAGAGCATCCACATCTAGTTGAATTTCACGCCTAACTTGTTCATTTAACTTTAGTGTCAAATCCGCAAACCTCATTTCCCTAGGAACCTGCGGGATTTGTCCCCAAGAATTACCTGTTACAAAGAAAAATATTGATAAAATAAAGGTGATTTTCAGTTTATTATACTTTTTCATAGTTTTCGGGCAAGCATGATACCATCTCTGATGGGGAGCAAAACATTCTCAACTCTAGGGTCATCATTGACCATTTTATTGTATGCTAAAATTACTTTGGTGTCTTTGTCAATTTTTTTACCTTCTTCTGTCAATACCTTTCCAGACCAAAGCACATTATCTGCAAGAATAATTCCTCCTGGGTTCATTTTATCAACGACAAGATTATAGTAATTGATGTAATTTGCTTTGTCTGCGTCAATAAAGACCATGTCAAAATGCTCGGGAATTGTTGGGATGATGTCTACTGCATTTCCTAATCTGTAATCAATCTTGTCTTCTAATCCTGACTTTTTGAAAAAATCCCTTACCATAGGGGCTATTTCATCATTGATGTCCAATGTGATAAGTTTCCCATGTTCATCTAGTCCTCTCGCCATACATATTCCTGAATATCCAGTGTATGTTCCGATTTCTAAAATTACTTTTGGCTTTTGCATTTTGACAAGTAATTCAAGTGTTTTCCCTTGCAAATGTCCAGAAAGCATTCTTGGCATCATGACTTTCGCATGTGTCTCTCGGGTAAGTTGAAGCAATAGCTCATCCTCTTGTGTGGTGTGATTTTCACAATATGCTAAAAGCTCTGGGGCTATAAATTCCATGATTATTTTGGTAAATAGGTGAGATGGCTCAATTGATTGGGATCAAATATTTCATTAGCAATATCTAATAAATCTTCTGCTGTGGTGGCTCTAATCGTTTCGAAAATACTATCTAAAGAATCAACCTTCCCTTTGTCTAATAAATTCTTACCAAATACCAGCATAAGTGCAGCATAGTTTTCTTCAGCCATAGCCATTTGACCTATGGCTTGCTCTTTGGCCATGTGAAGTTGCATTGTGCCAAGTTTGGTCGATCTTAGTTTGTTAATTTCTCTCATGACCAGTTTTTTGGCTCTGTTTACCGTGTTTTCTTCCGTCCCAAAGAAAATACCTACAAATCCAGTATCTGAATAGGCTTGGTAAATTGACTCGACTGAATATACATAGCCATGTTTTTCTCTCAAGGATAGGTTGAGGCGAGAGTTCATACTTGGCCCACCTAGGATATTGTTGAGGAGGTATAGTTTGAATCTTTTTGGATCGTACAGACTATATGCTTGCTTTCCGATGGCACAGTGAGCTTGGGTAATGTCTTTTAGGATGACTTTGTCCTTAGGGGAGTAACTAGTGTAGCCACTTCGCATATATAGACTTCTTTTTGACGGTATAGAGGAAAGTATACCTTCTACTTGTAGGAGTACTTTTTTGAAACTGATGTTACCCACAACAGAGAATACCAATTGCGTGGTGTCTAATCTACTCGATATAAACTCAAAAAAATCTTTTTGGGTAAATTGCCCAACCGTCTCTTCATTTCCCAATATATTCCTACCTAAGGCATGCCCTTCAAATACAAGTTCATCAAACTCATCCTGAATACAATCCTCAGGGGAATCCCTGTACATTGACATTTCCTCTAAAATGACCTGTCGTTCTTTTTCTATTTGTTTTTCTGGAAAAGTACTGTTAAGTGTGATATCGATAAGTAGTTCAGCTGATTTATTGAAGTGCTCTTTCAACACGCTTGCGTAGAAACATACTTTTTCTTTGGTAGTATAGGCATTGAGTTCCCCTCCAAGAGATTCTAGCCTATTGATGATATGAAATGCTTTGCGTTTTTTGGTTCCTTTGAACGCCATGTGTTCCCAAAAATGAACCAGTCCTTCTTGCTCCTTTGATTCATCTCTACTTCCAATATTGAGGATAAAACCAGCATGCACCAGCCTTGTATGTGGTACTTCTTGATGAATGATGCGGATTCCGTTTGGGAGTTCTTTAAGGTTATAAAGCATTATTTTTGTTTGACCAACTAAAGTACAAAATTAATATAGTTTTTGAGTTGTTTGACCTTCAAAAAGGTTAAATGGTTGATTTTTATAAAAAACTGATCATTCAAGTTTATTTTTGATTTGATTCCACAAAATTTCAAAAAAATCCCTTTGAAAGAGGATGGAGAAGATAGTAAAGGTATATTTGTATAAATTGAAACATTGAGATTTTCAAAGAAAAGTCTCGAAGTAGGCGTTGAAATAACGTGTGGATTAATCAAGGAAATATAAATTGTAAAAATCAACTATAATGAAATACAGACCGCTTTCTAAGGAATTTTACATTAATAACCGTTCAAAACTAGCGGAAAAGCTTCCGTCAAATTCGATTGCGATTTTCAATTCCAACGACATCATGCCGACCAATGCAGACGGTACGATGAGGTTTAGGCAAAACAATGATATTTTTTATTTATCTGGGATAGATCAAGAAGAGTCTATATTAATTTTATGTCCAGATTTTCCTAATCCCGACATGAGAGAGATATTGTTCTTGAGGGAAACCAATGAGCATATCGCAATCTGGGAAGGTCACAAATATACCAAAGAAGAAGCCTTTGAGACTTCTGGTATTGCTAATATTCAATGGTTGTCGAATTTTGACCAAGTCCTCAACACCCTAATGGCACTAAGTGAAGCTGTTTTTCTCAATACCAATGAGCACCTTAGAGCAGACGTACAAGTACAAAGCAGAGATGCCCGGTTTATCAATCAGTGCATGTCACGCTATCCTCTTCATACCTACAAGAGAGTAGCACCTATCATGCATCAGCTGCGAGCGATCAAAGCTCAAGAGGAAATCGATCAAATGCAGGTAGCTTGTGATATCACTGAGAAGGGATTCAGGAGGATTCTGTCTTTTGTAAAACCTGGTGTTACTGAGTATGAAATAGAGGCAGAGTATATCCATGAATTTGTCCGCAATCGAAGTAAGGGCTTTGCATATGAACCAATCATTGCCTCTGGTGCTAATGCTTGTGTACTTCATTATATTGAGAACAAAGCGGTATGTAAAGATGGTGATTTGATTTTGTTTGATGTCGGAGCAGAGTATGGAAATTATAATGCAGACATGTCCAGAACAATCCCGGTAAATGGGAAATTTTCAAAAAGGCAGCGCTCAGTCTACGATGCAGTACTTCGGGTGCAGCGATCAGCGATGGAAATGCTTCGTCCTGGAGTAAATATCCAAGACTATCACAAAGAGGTAGGTTTGATCATGCAATCAGAGCTTGTGAATTTAGGCTTAATAGACCAGACAGATATCAAGAATCAAGACCCTAAGTGGCCAGCATATAAGAAATACTTTATGCATGGAACTTCCCACCACTTAGGACTGGATGTTCATGATGTGGGTACCATGTATGAGCCTATCAGTAAGGGAATGGTGTTCACTGTGGAGCCTGGTATTTACATCCAAGAGGAAGGGATCGGTGTGAGGTTAGAAAATAACATTGTAATACTAGAAGACGGCTACTTTGACTTGATGCGTAATATTCCAATTGATGCGGAGGAGATTGAGGAGTTGATGAGAGGGTGAGTTTTGAGGAGAGAAGCGAGAGACTAGAAGCGAGAGGCTAGATTTGCAAGCAGGGACGAGAGGCAAGAGATTAGAAACAAGAGTCAAGAAACAAGAAACAAGAAACAAGAAACAAGAAACAAGACAGCGACAAATGCTTGTGGAGATGTATCATAAGGTTCTGTTTACTTTAGTGCCTGAAATCATAAGATATGGATAAATTAAAATATGTTTTCTTGATCAGTTTTGTAATGTCTAGTTCATTAGCTTATAGTCAAAACAAAGTGCATGATTGGCAGGTAGGTGTTAAAGGATTACGATAGGATGGGAATTTTCCTAGATCTACGACTGGGCTTGGCTTAGGAGCTTTTGTAAATCATCAAATGACCATATTCAATGATCCCATGTGGTGTTTGATAAACGAATTCGGGTATGAAAGAATACTTTCTGAGCCAGAGGAAAATAGGCCTTTGTTTTGGTTTCAAAGAGATGCAATCAGATATAGCACAAGTATTGGTAGATCGATAAATTATGGAAGTAGTAATTTTACTTTAGCCTTGGGACTTTCTTTTATGTATGGGAATCGATTGGTTGGAGCGATAAACGTGAATGGAGAATGCAGGAATTTTAACTACCAAAATGAGTTAGCATTTGGTCCAACAGTTTCGGTGACTTACAGAAATAGCGACATCAGTGAAAGACTGGGGCTGAGATTTGAATACGAAAAATATGGAAGAAATAATAGCGTTACGAGCCTATCAATATTGTACACCATAAATTGAGATTCTCGAAGGTGATATTACATACCCCAATTTGAAGTTCTTTGTAAACGATCATGTTCAAGTTATACCAGCTGCATCTTATGGTTTTGCAATTGAGAATTTTAGAACTATTTGGCTTAATTTGGGTATTGGGTATTCCTTCTGGTTGGATGAAATTTTAGAGTAACTTCCCTAGGGCTTAAAAATTAAGAAGTCTGTATTAATCTTCAAGTATTTAACACAAAAAAAGCATGCTGATGCTGAATTGCCATTGCGATTCTGGTATGCTACAACGAGTAAGAAAGAATGGAGCTCTCTAAATGATATTAAAAATGATTTCAATTCAGTTGATTATGTCGGAAATCATCGTTTTGTTTTCAATATTAAAGGGAACTCGTACCGGTTGATTGCCATAATTTCATTCAGTGCCAAAAAGGTTTACATTCGATTCATAGGCATCCACGCTGAATATGATAAAATACAGGATATCCAAAATATTTGAGATATGATTAAGTCTGAAAAAGAGTATAATGCTATTATAGTAAGGATTGAAGAATTGCTTTCTAATCCTGATAATATAGAAAACACAGATTCCAAAAATTATATAGAATTGAACTTACTCTCTGATATGGTGGCTGACTACGAAGAGAAGTACTTTCCCATACAGACACCTACATTATCAGAGGCAATTAGACTTCGCATGCAGGAACGGGGATTAACCCAAAAATCCCTGTCAGAATATCTTGGTGTAAGTACCTCTAGAATCAGTGTGTATTTGAATGGGAAAAGTGAGCCTACGCTTAAAATCGCCAGAGAAATCAGCAGAAAATTAGATATCGAAGCTTCTATTGTATTGGGAGTATAAGTTTTTTAGTTTCACGCAGACGCTAAGCAAAGCTTGTTAGATTCTTTTTAATGTAAAACTTTGATCACTTTGAATACAAAGCGGGGAAAAGGTAAAATGAAAAAAAGCTGACCCTTTTCAAAGTCAGCTTTTTTTACTTAGTCTCAAGTCTTGAGTCTTGTATCTTACATCTAAAATTATCCAATAGATACTCTTTTGAAAGCAGCTACAGTCATACCTTTGCTTACTTTGTCAAGATACTGAGCGATAGACAATGAACCATCTTTCACAAATGCTTGGCTAAGCAAAGTGTTTTCTTTGTAGAATTTGTTCAATTTACCCAAAGCAATTTTCTCAAGCATTTCTTCAGGCTTACCTTCTTGTCTTGCTTGGTCTTTACCTACTTCGATTTCTCTTTCGATTACAGTAGCGTCAACGCCATCTTTGTCTACAGCTACAGGGTTCATAGCTGCGATTTGCATAGCTACGTCTTTTCCAGCTTCTTCTACATCAGCACCGCTTGTGTTAGTCAAAGCTACCAACACGCCAAGCTTTCCGTTAGAGTGGATATAAGGTACTACAGCTTCGCCTTTTACTACTTCGAAATTTGAGATTTCGATTTTCTCCCCGATTTTACCAGTCAATTCGATGATTTTCTCACCTACAGTGTTTCCTTCAAATGGAAGTGCTTGGATATCAGCTACAGAAGTAGCGTTGTTAGAAGTAGCCAAATCTAATGCAGTATTAGCAAAAGCTACAAACTCTTCGTTTTTAGCAACGAAGTCAGTCTCACAAGTCAAAGATAATAAGTAACCAGTAGTACCATCAGCACTTACTTGAGTTACGATAGTACCCTCTTTTGTTTCTCTGTCAGCCCTAGAAGCAGATACTTTTTGACCTTTTTTTCTAAGGATGTCAATAGCTTTTTCGAAATCTCCCTCTGCTTCGGTAAGGGCTTTTTTACAGTCCATCATACCAGCTCCGGTCATTTGTCTCAATTTGTTTACTTCTTGTGCAGTAATAGCCATTGTATTAGTTAATTTATGAGATTAAACTTTTGTTCTGTTTCAATTAGACTTCAATAATCTTGATAGTAAAGATTTCCGAAGTTTAAGGATGTGTGTTGCTCAACCTGAATTGTTATAAGCTCAAAGGTCAGGCAAAAACAAAAAATTGAACATAGGTGTGTACCGTATGTTCAATCTTTTGCAATTTATATTTCAAAGTAGTGGATTACTCTTGCGTATCAGCGTCCACAGCTCTTTTTGCTTCCTCTTCTTCAGAGAGTTTAGCATCTTCTTTGTCTTTCTTTCTTTCAGATAGACCTTCTTCAATAGCTGCACCAAATGCTTTTACAAGCAAAGAGATTGATTTGAAAGCATCGTCATTGGAAGGGATAGGGAAATCTACCTCATTTGGGTTAGAGTTCGTATCTACCAATGCGAAAACAGGGATACCAAGCTTTTGTGCTTCAGCGATAGCGATGTGCTCTCTCTTGATGTCAACTACAAACAAAGCAGCTGGAAGTCTAGTAAGGTCAGCAATACCTCCCAATACAGATTCCAATTTTTCTCTTTGTCTAGTGATCATTAGACGTTCTTTCTTCGCTAAGTTCTTGTATGCGTCTTCTTTCATCATTTTGTCGATGGAAGACATTTTTTTCAAGGACTTTCTGATTGTAGCGAAGTTAGTCAACATACCACCCAACCATCTTTCGGTTACGTAAGGCATGTTAAGTCTTCTAGCTTCATCGGCTACCAAGTCTTTCGCCTGCTTTTTAGTAGCGACGAACATGACTTTTTTACCTGAGCGTACGATTTGCTTGATTGCATTGGATGCTTCTTCTAGGCAAACAAGCGTTTTGTTAAGGTCGATGATATGGATACCGTTCTTCTCCATGAAGATATACGGTGCCATTCTCGGATCCCACTTTCTAGTCAAGTGTCCGAAGTGAACACCAGCATCCAGTAAGTCTTTATATTCTATTTGTGCCATTAAAATATGATGTTGTTTCGATATAAAATGTAAAGAATCTCCCGATTAACGTTTAGAGAACTGGAATCTTCTTCTTGCTTTTCTACGTCCTGGCTTCTTACGCTCTACCATTCTAGAGTCACGTGTTAAGAACCCTTCTTTTTTCAATGCTTCTCTGTGGTCAGCATTGATTTCACAAAGTGCTCTGGCAATAGCCATTCTTGCAGCTTCTGCTTGACCTTTGATTCCACCACCATCTACGTTGATTTTGATGTCATAAGCACCATCTTCTCCTACTAGAGCAAGAGGTTGCTTTACTACGATCTGGTGCAGATCAAATGGGAAGTAAACTTCGATGGATCTATTGTTGATCGTGATCTCACCTTTGCCTGGTTGCATATAGATTCTAGCAACAGACGTCTTTCTTCTACCTAATGTGTTGATAATTTCCATAGACTGCTTTGATTAGAATTTGTGTTCTTTTGGTTGCTGTGCAGCATGTGGGTGCTCAGGGCCATTGTACACAAATAAATTTCTGTACAATTTTCTTCCAAGTCTATTTTTTGGAAGCATACCTCTTACTGCTTTTTCTACCAAGATTGAAGCTGACTTGTCTTTCAATAATCTTGGTGTAGAAATACGCTGACCTCCTGGGTATCCAGTGTGACGAACATATACTTTTTCGTTCCACTTTTTACCAGTCAATCTAACCTTATCTGCATTGATGACAATCACGTTGTCTCCGCAGTCTACATGAGGGGTATAAGATGGCTTGTGCTTACCTCTCAAGATTTTCGCTACCTCACTAGAGAATCTACCTAATACTGCAGCCTGGGCATCCACTACGATCCAGTTCTTTTCTACAGTTGCGGCATTCGCTGATACGGTCTTATAGCTTAATGTATCCACTGTGTAAATGTTTAATTATTAGCTTGTTAAATATATTTCACCCTCAAAAAGGGACACAAAGATAGAAGTAATTTCTTTTCTATGCAAAAGAAAAATCATTATTCCCCACATTTTCATTACTTTATGTCTATTTTTCTTCTTTTGAGCTGTCGAAGATTGATATGAACAGATAGTGATCTTCAATGGGTAATTTTTCTCAATTACTTTAAGCCGTTTTCTCCAATTGCTTGATCAATACCTGCATGTCTTTAGGATATGGAGCTTCTACATAGATAGGCTCTCCCTGAATACTAGTAAATTTCAATGCAAAGGCATGGAGTGAAACACGCTGCATGATTGGTAATTCTTCCGTGTCTTTTTTGAGGTTGAATCGCCTCTTAAGTTCTGAAAGATATAAGGGCTTGCCTCCATAAGTCTCGTCTCCGCAGATTGGTGACTTCAAATAGGCTAAATGAACCCTAATCTGATGAAGTCTTCCAGTGATAGGCTTGCACTCTATCAAAGAATGCTTGAAATAAGTCTTGACCGTATTAAATACAGTCTGGGCTGGCTTGCCGTCTTTGCTGACTTTAGCGATTCCTTTATTGTTTGCAAGTAGGTTACGATCCAATAGTAAATCTTTGTACTCATGAATGCCTTCTACTACTGCATGATAGATTTTATCAACTTTTCTGTCTTCAAACTGAATGGCGATATGACGGTAGGCCTCTGGATGCTTTGCTATTGCTAGGCAACCTGATGTCTCCTTGTCCAATCGATGACACACCTGGGCATCAGGGATGTATCCTTTGGCCAAGTCCAGAATGTTCTGGGCCTCATGCCGGTCACTCAATGTCGATAAATATGGAAGCTTATTGATCACGAGGTAATCCTCATTTTCAAACAGAATAAGATCTTTAAAATCAATTTTCTTCATGCAGCTTCTTTTCCCAATAAGGGCGCAAAATTAGGGAATTAGATCTAATTGCCGAAATTATTTGCAAGGAAAATTTCAGAATCGGTTTTGATTCTTCGAAAACCTATATGCAATCCTTATCTCCACTGGATGGCTCTCATATTGACCTGATCTGGAGCCAATATTCCACTTGATCTTTTATCATGGTGTAGTCAAGTTTGAAAGAATTTGCGAAATAAATGTCTTGTTCTACCATTCTCGGAAAAATCTGTTTTTAAACTAAAGTTTATATGCTAATCTAAATCCTGTCATAATTGCACGCATATTAACTTGATCAGGGACTATGAAAGTTGTTGAGCCACCAGGTACAACTCTTTTGTACATGGTATAGTCAAAATCTGCAAATCTATAAGATAAGTTCAACCCTAATTCAAACTTATTTGATAATGATATATTTGTTATTACCCCGCTTTCAAAATATAGACCACTTGATCTTGGCTGATCTCCTTCGTGAATAAAACTTATTTTCCATTCAGTTTCTTCCTCTAAATGATAATATGGAAAGTCTAATTGAGATAGTCCGATTTTTTGGTAAGGGCGTATAGATGTTTTTTTTATAGAAAGGTCATAGCTTAAATTATAGGTCAAATAGTTAATGTTGAAGTCTTGTTGATGAATTATTTTTGAAGATATTTGAGAAAATGGCGATTCAGAAAATACAATATTTGCCTTTTCTAGGTTGACAGTGTTTGATGACTTTCCGAAACCAATTCCATGTACCCAATTTCTTTTGGTCAGATAATTTATCTCAATATTTAAATCACCTCCTCGTTTGGCATGTGCATGGTTTTTTTTTGAAAAAAAACGAATATCGTATTGATCATCCCCTTGTATTTCAAAAACAGTTTGCTCAAAGCCTGTGGTTGATGTAGAAGCAAACTTCCCAACAGGAATGAGTACTCCAGCACCTACTGAAATCTCAAATCTGCCTACATGGGTTTTGTTGTTTTGCGCCAATGCGTTGTTTGATAAAGAAACTAACAATATGATAAAGATCAATCTGGCCATGGTCTACTTCTTTAAGATGATTCTCTGCTCGTTGATTACTTTGCCTTCATGATAAATTTTTAGCCAATATTCACCATTTGGAAGGTGACTGATATCAAAGGTTGATTCTCCCTCCATTCTTATATAAGTCTTAAGAGAAGGAGCTTCGAGGCTAATTATTTCTGCGTCAAAAGCAAGTTTTGGATTGATATCAATGTTTACTAAGCCACTTGTTGGGTTTGGGAATATTTTGAATGATCCGAAGTTGTAAAAGGTTATGTTTCTGGTCGTAATGGTTTGTCCATTTGCTGTTTTTGCATCTACTTTGAAGCTGATGTTTCCGCTACTGGGCATTTGTATCAACACATTATTGTTGTTCCATATCCAATAAGGAGCACTTCCAGAAGTATGTGTCCATTGTATACTCGAGGCAGATGGGCATAGGATATCTGTGATGATTTGACCAGCTGAAACAGCGTTTACGGTGTTAAGTGGGGCATTGGTTTGGGTACTACTTGTGTATGTACCATCTAAGCAAGCCGGAGCTATGACAATAGGAAAGTATTGTATTTTAGACTGTCCGGAAGTGCCTGTGATTGTCAATCTAAGGATGTCGGTTCCCGATTGAGTCGGAGAAATATTAACCAAGTGAGTGCCATTCCCGGAGACTATACTGAATCTGTTGTTGACAGAAGTCCAACTGTAGGTTACCCCAGATGCTGCTTGGACAGAATAGGTGTAATTGCTTCCAATATTTATGTTTTCATTCCCGGAGATTCCACCTACGTACGTCCAATATTCCATGGTGTTTGCCACAACCTGGCCTTTTAAATGATATACAGAACCCATTAAATCATGTGCTACTAAAGGACCGTCATTACCATACTTTGACATATATTTTGTTGGGCCAAATGGTGAATCGGTTTTTACGGCGGAATGTTCCCCTAAACTATTTGCTCCTGAGATTTGAAAGTTTACAATTTTCGCATCATTGACTGAAGCTACTTTTACATATCGATTGTCGTTTTTCCAAGATGCTGGAGCTGTTTCGTTAATCATGTTATTTGGACATGTGTATGGAGTATTGACGGTCGTTGTCCAAGAAGGCTTTGTACAACAAGATTGGTTGGTGAAACAAGTGTTTTCCATCATCGCTTTAGTAAAGGCCATGGCAATTATAGGTCGCTTGGGAGTGGCAATCTGAGAGTCTTTTGGATCCATACTGCACCCCGATCATCCAATAATCATCTCCTTGGTTGGGGTAGCAATTGTTGGATTGGGTGAATCCTTGAAAAGAAAACAGAAAAAACAAAATATAAGTAATGTATATATATATCATAAAAAAGAAATTAAAATATTTTGATACATATATAGCTACTTAATTTCGAAAAATCAAATTTTACGTAAAAAACTAAGATTGAGAGAATCTGTGAAATAAATGTTTTGTTCTTCTATTCTGGAAAAATCTGTTTTTAAGCTAGAGTTTGTATGCCAACCTAAATCCTGTCATAATTGCACGCATATTAATTTGATAGGGGACTATGAAAGATGTTGAACCACCAGGCGCCATTCTTTTGTACATGGTATAGTCAAAATCGGCAAATCTATAGGATAAGTTTCCCGCCAAGCCGAGTACATACCCTCTGGTGCCATGTACTTGATCAAACAGTCCTGGATGTGGCGGTTCAATTAGAGCAACCACAATCCATTAGCCTGTGCATTTGTGTCAAGGTCTCTTCATAAAGGTTCCCCAACATCTCATCCCTTTTGTCCTCATCGTCTTTGTGTTGGATTTTTATGTTGTTTTCTTTTTCGATCGCTTGCTCCAGGATACGCTCTTTGCGACGGTTACAATTGATGAGGCAGTTGCTTTCATTGATCTTGATACGCGTGTAGTCATCATTTCCTTGTTTCCGCAGTTCCTCGATGTTGAGTTTTATTTGGCGTGTAGCTTGCTGACTCTGGAGGAGCGTGTGTTGCAGTATACTGTATAGTTCGTTCAATTGCTGCATGCCTTCTCCAAGATGCCTGAGGTCGTTGGTATCCCCCATTTTTCTCGAGGTATTTCCCATGATTCCGACCATACCACTCATTTGTTCAAGCTCTTTCATCGCCAGCGCTCTCATTTGTGGCCCTTCGATTTGGGCGATTTGCGCTTTGGCCTCATTCATGCGTTCTTGCATCTGGTTGTCTTGGGTGGTCATTCCTCCCATCATCATATTGCCCATCGGGGTGTAACCCTTGTGGCTGAATAGAGGTGATAGAAGGTTTTAGTCTGAAGTAGCCTTCCTGTGACGGGTCTGTACTCCATCAACAAGAAGTTAACAAGTTTTTGAGGTGTTGACATAAGTTTGAGCCGGTTTACCGTCTTCACTGACTTATGGCTTTTGGATAAGATATTGTCCGTACCTTAGGGACTTCGTAGTGGAAGTTTTTTGTTGGTCAGTAGGTTGAAACCTACTGTTAGTACATCGTCCGTGCCTCTGACACTGGTATATGAGAGAATGCTTACAATATGGAGAGTCGCCAAAGCTTCATAGGAGAGGCCTATCTATTAACCATGGAATTCATTCCACAGGATTGAAGCAACCAAGCTCTGCCCTGATAGTACCCTAAGTATGATCGATATTTATGCCATTTTTACTTGATAATTGTAAATTGAGGGTTGTCAGTGGCTGTATCAAAGTCATAGACGAGCTCATCTTTGAAGTGTATTTTGTCAATTCTAAAGCCACTATTCGTTTCATAATAATGAAATTGGGTACGAATAGTATCTTTTTCGATTTCATTCCATTGGATGATAGTTATTTTTTCAACCCCTAAACCGAGTAAATATTCTCCGGAAATTTCATCTTTATAGGCTGTGAAATTTCGAGGTGAACCAAGTAAGGGGTCGTGAAATTCAACTGTTTTGCCATTGCGGATGTAGAAAACTTTGATTTTTTCTGGATCGTAAGATCCAGACTCTTAAGTTTGGCTAATTTCTATTATAGAATAGGCTTGATAGAGTATGAACTGGGTAATTTTTAGCACTTCGTTGTTTTTGCTCCATGTTCACGAAGTCGGAGAAATTGATTTTGACTGAATCAGACC
>NZ_JAKZGR010000027.1 GCF_022549675.1 Belliella kenyensis
CCACTAGTCTTGAATTCTGCTATAAGCTCTAACATCTCTTCTCTCTTGTTCATATCTGTATTTATATTTTCTACAAAGCTATGAACCCACAATACTCAAAAAAACATGTACTTAGACGGTGGGATACGATGATAACAGAAGACTCTGTCAAGTTTCCTCATTAGGGCTTGCTGAAAAAGTCTCAGGTATGCCAGATTCAAAGCGGGCGAATAAAGATGTATGCTTATACTTCGATTGAGCCCAATGAAGAAGATGGTATGCCTGAGACTAGCCTGAAAATTTCGAGTTTTGAAATTTTCAAGAGCACGCAAATTAAGCTAGCTCATTGAATAAACTTGCACTTGCTTAAAAAGAAAACACTTGTTAAACGGGCTATTCTTCAAAATTCAAAGAATTTATTCTCCAATTGGCGTTTTTCAGCACGCCCTCATTAAACCCTGAGGGTATATGATTCAATAGTCGCTACCTCAAGATCAATTCCGAAGAGAGAGTCATTTTTATTATCCACATTCAAATATTTGTCTAAAAAGTGTTTCCTATTTCCAAAAAATGATTCACAATATATAAACTATACTTTCTCTAAATATTTCCCTTCAATCACTTTAGGATCAGGAAAATTTTCAAACTTCACTCTATAGTATTCATTGATGCCTATGTCCCTACCACTTATTACCTGACCTTGCGTGCCTTGTGGAATTTTTCCATCTTTTGGGAACACTTTATCGACTTTCAAAACAACCCAATCATTATTAGAAAACTTCATTTCTGTTATCAGTTTAATTTTTTAATTGCTTTTCATATAAAGCTTGCATTCTTTTTATATTACTAATAATACTCTTTTTCTCTTCTTCACTGATGTTGGGTTCTTCTAGAAGAATTCCTCTATCTATGATAGACATTAAATATGCTTTTGTTAAATTTTCAATTCTCTCTTCTTTGATACTTATATCTTTTCTTACCCCATCTATGTAACTTAATGAAGAGTACAACTCAAGACTATTTTCATTTATCGTTTCTGATAAATTATTGTTATTATCCGAAGTTGTACTAATTGGTATTCCAACAGTATAACCAAGATATTTTATTCCCTGGTTAAGAACTTTAAAGGAAGCTTTAATTGATTCATTGGCATCCATTCTTACTCCTTTAACTGTGAAAGTTCCAGGATTGTCCATTTTTATAGCTATATCAGAATTGCCAAAAAAAGTCTTAGCAGTTACTCTATTATATCTTGCTTTGAGATGTAGTGATCTTGAACCTAGTGTATCATTTACTATATCAAAACTGTTCTCATACTTTCTCCAATATTTATTTGGAGCTCTGGTGATGAAAGATGAGAACTGATCAGCATAAATCGATTCACCAAAACTGGTTTTACTTGTAAATTTTGAATTCCAGTGTGTATTTAAAATAATACTTCTGGCATCTGCCAAACTTTCACCAATGATCCCGAGTCCCTCTAATACCTTTGTTAGTTTCTCCAATCCATCAATAAAGGCTTTATCACCTTTCAATTCACAAATTTCTATATTACTAAAATCCTTAGTCTTCAATAGTTCTCTTGAATTTTGTTTTAATGATTCGAGGCCCTCAAAATAATGCTTATTTGAATTACTTTGAATTTTCTCCATTTCAATAAACAAGTCCGTTTTTAGACTGCTACCTTTTGGAACAGCAGGATTAGCACTTATTTCTTTATAGATTTGATCAAACTGACCAATAAAATCTTTTTCCAAAGAATTTATTTTATAGTTTAAGGTTCTTTCAAAATGGATAAGTTTAGCCTGTGTATATTCAGTAGAATTTACCAGTGCTTGTTTATCAAATGTATCTACTGTTATTTTTATTTTTGAACAGCATGATGAAAGTAAAACTAAAATTAAGATTCTTGTAATATCTTTAGTATTCATCGATAACCCATTTTTGTGCTTGACTTAAATCTTCAAATCTTTTATTGCTACCTCTTAAATATGCTATGTGATTGATATAAGATAATAATATTGAGTGAGCCTGATCGACAGAACTATTTTCAATCATATTTAAGTATTCTTTACCTAGGCTTTCCAAATCCTCAGCTTTTTTGTCTAATTGCTTGTTTCCTAATTGTAATTTTTTGGCCTCTGCTATAAATTCCCTTCTAGTGATGCTTGCAATAGTCTTTAAAGTTTGTTCATTTGAAGCAAAAGAACCTATCAGATCAGTGACTTCCTTTGAATTGGTGGATAATAAGAACACCAATGTTTTATTCTCCAATGAGTAATTTCCTTCCGTACTTATTTTCTCAACAGGTTTTGAAGAAAATTTTGAGGAATCAGGCCTTGCAATTTCACTAAAAAAGTAATTCACTGCGTTTTCATCAAATTCACCTGACATATATCTTGAACTAGATAAAAAGGCATGTTGGTTGATTTTTAACCTATAATAATTTTCTCCATGCTTCAAATAATGAAGTTCCTTTGAAGATTGGCACGCAATCAAAATTAAAATTATCAACGTGGGGTATAATTTTTTCATTATCATACAAATTTTAATATTTTCAAATTTGTAAAGTCTTTATGAAAATGGAAAAAATCTTAGGTACTAAAAAAGGTTGATTTTTGTTCAGTTTTAGGCTGAATGTCAAAAAAAATGAAAATTTCTTGTCTTCTATTTATGTCAAGCTTTTTGTATAAGTGATTTATATGTGATTTTAAAGTACTGATTGAAATGAAAAGTTCATCACAGATTTGTTGATTATTTTTTCTTTCTAAAATCAGGCTTAAAATTTCTTGTTCTTTTCGAGTTAAATTTTGAATTTTTTTTTGTTTTTCAAATACTTCCTGACCAGAGCATTCAGTTTTTATTTTAAACTTTCTATACTCTTGAAATAAAGCATTTGCATAAATCCATGGTATGCTATACCCTAATAGTATTAATATGTAAAGCCAGTAAAAGTAATTAACCCATTTTAAAGCTGGCCCTACTTCAATAAAGAAAATATAGCTAGAAACTAGGAAAATAATACTTATGCTAGGAAGCATGATATAAAGTATATTTACTCGTGTAGAACTAATCTTTATAAATATTTTCATGTCAAAAAGAATGTTTATAAAAGGTTGAATTTGCTTGAAATACTAGATACTGATATCAAATAGAATATTGATAATCATAATGTTATAAAATTACATATTCCATTTTTTTTAAAAAATACCCATTTATAGGTATTTTTATGATAGTTGATTACGCTCTTCCAAGAACAGAAACGAGTTAAAAAATGAATCCATAATAAAATCAAAAACCATTATCCTCAAAACTTTAAATCAAAGGTCTACTGGCAAAACAATAAAAAAAAACTCAAACGAGCATTGAAAAACCCTTTGCTCACAAACATCCAAAACCGGAAAAAATGATAAATTCCAGAGTAAAAGGCTCAAAAAAATAGATAGGATTCATTAACCAACTTCAAAACTTTCTTTAAAAAATAATTCAGACATTTTCAAAAATAAAGAATCACTCCAAACTTTTGATCATCATAGCTAAATCCACTTGGTCCATATATTCTATCGGAATAAAAAGGGACTATTTCTGAAATCTATAAATAATCTTTTCCTCAAATGTACTTATAACCTTATAGATTTATTTAAAATTATCAATTGTTTTATCTTGACTCATTGGTTTTGGTGTTCCAACCATGGGATTATAGTTAGCAGATTAAATAAATGGTCCGCTAAGAAACCAAAACCATTCGTTAGAGGGGTCAGCCCCTAATTGCGGGACAGGCTATGCTCCGGAATTAGACTAAAAGGGGTCAATATGATCCGGAATAATCCTGAATATTCTGTTTTAGGGGGTCAATCCCGAGAATCGGGATCAGTCGATCCTGGCCTTTCAGGCCACTTTCACTGATCAAAATCATTCCGGATTAGAGGGGTCAACATGCTCCAGAATATCCAAATGTTCACTAATAGCACTGTCGTCAAGCATTGATGCAAACGATTATGCTAAAAAAGCGTAGCTAGTGTTGCGCCTGCGGCAGGCTATGTTTTTTTCGTCATTGTTGTGCTTTCGTTATTTTTCCTCCTTAATTACTTCAGGCAAATGTGGGTACGATGTCATGAAGCTTAAAAATTTAGGTAGAAACCATTCTCTCGCCAATTCTTCATACATATTTCCAAGATTGGTTAATCTATGCCAAGTAATTATTATTTTCTGAATTAGAGAATTCAAATCCTCACCCTCGTTTATTCCTTTCTTCAAATCCATTAACTCCTTCTTGGCTTCGGGTAAAACTTCCCATGCTTTGTAATTCCAAATATCTAGTCCTTCTATTTGCTCAATAAAATATAAAACCTGTCTTTTAATATGCCCTTCTGTGACTGAGTCATTATCAATTTTGTCCCGTTTTGTTATGATGGGGTAGTCTTTGTAATTTAATAGATACGAAAGTTCATTCTTCTGGTATGCGAATTTTGCAAAAGCGGATAATAGTTTTGCTCGCTTTCCATAAAACTCTAAGGCGAATCTGCTTATAGTCTTCTCTGATAACTTATTTAGGGACGGGATTGTAATTGTAGCAGAACCTTGGTCAGCATAGCTCGGTTTCTTGGGTAGTAGAATTTTGTCAATGAAATCATTAAGACAGACAAAGTACACACACTTAGTTTTTATATCAACCACAAACAAAAGAAATGAAATACTGGAACCTAGTGACTGAACAGTGTATATACTGTCAGAATCCAATACGAATTTAACGACATCTATTTCTATATACTCTGATTTGTCTTCCTTCCAATTACCTTTCGTGACATTTCCAACTGGATATATTTTCTCTTTTTTTATTTCTAATTCCAGTACTGATTTAACTTGGACATACAAATACTCTCCTAGAGTTTCGGATACTTTTTCATTAACTGATTCAAATAATTCTATAACTAAATCCACACCATAATCAGGATGGTTAAACTCTCGAACAACCCATTCTTTTGGTAGATAGTCTTTAATAATTTGAAAGGACTCTTCCTCCATAACATGTTGAAATACCCTCTGTTTTTTCTGAGCCATTCAATTTATTTTAATGAAGCACAACGTATACTTTCCACAATAGTTGATATCATTCTATTCTAGTGTGTCATCAACTATATTGCTAATATTTCACAATTCCCAAACATAACCATTTCGACCTTACCATAAAATACCTACAACAGGGTATTTTTCAAGGTAAAAACAAAAAAAAAAGCCCCATATAAGATGCTTTCAAAAAAATCACGGTGATAACAACAACTTTTTGTTCCTTCCTCTACTACTACAAACTGTCTAATGCCGGCAGTAATGTTGGGGAACCGGGTTTACCTCACTTTAAGGAAGGCCAGCGGAGGACTTGTGGGTGGATAGAGCCTGTCCCGATCTTTCTATCGGGAATTTTCCCAACATGACTTTTTTGATACTTTTTGTATTAAGACAAAAAGTAAAAGGTATCCTACTGTTCCACCTAGCAAGCCCTTCACCCAGCAGATGTCAGTCAATTCGCTGAGGCACACAACAGCCATTAACCTCCCGATCCCTATCGGCGACCCTGATAGATGAATGCATCAATCAGGGATTTTTTTGAGGGCTTTTGGCTAGTGGGCTAAATGTTGTAGGCAGGCTTTTCTAATATTTTGAAGATTACCAATCATGCTTTCTTCACATTTCTTCCATCCATTTTTTCATGTTAGCTTGTAACCGAGCTTGTTCGTCAATGGTTTGGAAATTAATTCTTCCATTTGGGTGATTTTTGATTTTTTTTATGTGTTTATAACTTGCCCATAAAAAATTTGCGATTCTGTCATCATCCCCGCTTTCCACTATTCGATGTGTATCTTCTGCAAGGAGGAAAAGATTGTGTTCAAACTCTCTTCTCGTTTTAGGCGGAGGCGCGCCATAATTACTCTTCTTCATTATCTTTTAATTTAAATTCCTTTTGATAACTCATTTGCGTCACCGTATTTGCCATCAATCGCGCCATTTCATTAATTGTATGAAGGTTTACCCTTTGATTAGGAGCATACCTGGCATTCATCATTCCCTTAATTGACCTCATACTCGACTTAGTAAGGTGTATCTGCCCTTTTTCTGCTTTTTCTTTAAGCAAATGCATATTATGTTCAAACTCCTTTCGACTTTTTGGCATCTTTTCTGTTTTTAATTTCTGGTCTGGCGAAATTTGCCAATGAATTAGCTAATAGTCGTGTTGATTCATCAATAGTCAAAAAATTATTACGTCTGTTTGGCAATTGTTTTGCGTTCAGCAAGCTATTGAGTATCCTCCGACTAGGCGGCAATTGAAATGTCTTCCTTTCGATGCTTTCAGCAAGGATGTCAATATGCCTTTCAAATTCCTTTCTGTTGCTTGGTGTAATCATCTTATTAACTCCTTTTGTTCAAAAACATCAATGTATCTTGAGTTATATCCATAATATATTTGCCAAATCAGTTTATACCCGGATTTCAGCGTTTCGATTTTGCCTTTTGTTAAGGTTGTATAATAGCCTGTTTTTTCAGCAACCCCCTGTTCTCTGTTGTCCCAATTTCTTCCTTTGCGCCAGTATACGGATTTAGTATTGTCTTTGAGATTTGGAATTAAAGCACCTGAAGTTGCAGTCATTACAGCCGGTACTAACTCACTTCCGGTAACATCACCTGCATATTCACTCTTGATAAATAACGGAATTACATCTTCTTCTTCCTCTGAAACATTATCAGGATAGCCATTCGCAGAAAAAGTCGGCCAAGGATAAGAGTGGCGTTTTGCAGAGAATTTTGCTACTGGGATCAGGTAGGCTGTGAGCTCTATTTTTTCTTTAGCGCTGCGGCGAGATTCCGAGTGTTCTGTAGCATAATAGTTCAATGGAAGTTCATTGTTAACTAATAGTTTGTCAAAAGCAATATTCCCGGTTTCAAAAAAATCTTTTACAGCAATTTCAAAACTTTCATTACTGCTATTAAACTGAGGTGTTAAGTTGTTTTCCGGGAAAGTTGGCTGATAAAACCGTAATATATCAGCAACTTTCTCTCTGTCACCGAGTGTAGCGCAAGTGTAAACAGCAACATTTAAAGCATATCTCAAAAGAGTATCGAAATCCGAAACAAGAGAAATGTTGTTATGGTCATTAAAACTCCGATCAATATACTCACTCGCTTTCTGGCTGTCCCTAATGGATAGTGGAGCTAATGTATTTACCTGCCCTACTAATGTTTCAGCAAACTGTTTGGTTAAAATATTTAATTCATTAAGCCCATATATGGGATCGCTTATCGGCTCCAAATACTCTTCTTCAAACACGATTTCACCTTTGCTTTTATTAGATGAAGCAAAAGTTTGCTCGAACTTTATAATTAAATCATCCAGATCAGTAAGACCATAATTTTTAAGATCGGTAAGAGATGCAAGAATAGCCTCCCTTATCATAAAGTGATTAAGCTTCAATAGCTCTTGTTCCTTTTCTTCTAAAGCAGCTTTCAGAGTTTCTGCAAAACCCTCAGGTATTAGATTTGAAAGCTGATGAATAATAGAAGCGGAAAGTTCTTTTGAAATGCTATAGCCGTCACTAAGTATTTCCTTCATTAGTGCTTGCAAAACAATGCCTGGGTTAATTGAGCCGAGCCAAACCAAGGTTTCAATAACTCGATTTTTTACAACTAATGAAGGATGATTTAGAAACCAAATAAGGAACTTTAGTAAATGATCGTCTTGTTCATGCGTATTTACTTTATCGGCTCCTTTATTCAGCCACTCATACCTTTCATAAAAATGCTGGTCAGTCCTCACCATCAAATTAACATGTTCCAGGACAGCTTCTAAGATCAACTGCTTTTCGGTCTCATCATTTATATTCCGAAGCAATGAAATAATTTGGTTGGCAATTACCCATTCTTCAAAATAGGGCTCATTAATAATCAGCTGTTTTATATCTTTAATTAATTCTGCTGAGTTATTGTATGTTTCAGCAAAGAGATTTCTTATGTCATTGATTTTATTGGAATAGTTAAATGACCATACGCCATATTTTTCATCCTGAACTTTTTGTAATGCGTCGATTATCACTTTTCTTGCACCACTTTTATTTTCTGTATCAATCTTCCGCTGTGCTTGTTCTTTTGCAATAATTAATTCATCTAGAGGGTCATCTTTTTCTTTTGGACGAGTTGAAAGTTCTCTTTCTTCATCGGCTTCCTCTTTTGAGAGTTGAGTCGGTTGCATTCCAACCGCTTCTAAATAAAGTTTCAACATTTCAAAATTTGAAGCGCTCAATTCGCTAAACAATTCTCGTAGGTACTCATATCGAAATTCATCGCTTATTTCAGAAACTACAAACCGAGCCAGGCGCTTAAATACTATGTCTACCCTTCCTGGTTCATTGTTTTCTAAATGGTTTAGAATATCTGCTTGGATTTTTGCATAACCTCTAATATATCTGTCATCGCCAAGTATAAACAATTCACTAAGTGCCCAAACGACAAGCGAACCTGTACATTTAATATTTTGCAACATATCCATTATACCACTCTGTTCTTCAATTGCCCTGGCTCCCAATATATACCCTTCGCCCGTGTAAGGCATATCAACCGTTCCGGACTCAGCATTGGCTATAATAGTTTGGTGATCCGGAAGCAACAAATGTTTAAAGTAATCTATTGACTTGTTTAAAAAACCGACGTTGGCCAAGTCGCCGACAAACTCTTCCTGCTGCTGTTTCACATATCTTTGAAATGTCATTTCACCAGATGCATTATGAAGATGTGCTGCGAACTTCTGCAGGTACGAAAGATTACCATCTTTAGGGACGATACTTGAAACAGCAGTATTGATTATTCCCAACTGAGCTTCTTTATACCATGATGGCCCCATTGAGGTATCAATCATTTCCTTAAAAACTTGTTTAGCTTTATCATGATTCTTCAGGAGCGCATACAATTCAACTAATCTCAACAGGTATTCATTTCTCTCCCATCTATTTTCTACCGTGCTAACAATATGTTCTTCTAACACTTTTGCTACTTTGAAAGCCGGAACCTCATGTTCGGCTTCCTTAGCTAATTCCCTGGCAATAACAAACAAGCTAAAGGTATAACCTTCGGTATAGAGCCCAAGCTGATACGTCTTCTTATTAACTATCTGCTCAACAAAAACGGGGATGTAATCCGGAAAAGCATCTATTAATAAATGAATCAGGCTTTTGTAGATGACCGGGTAAATCAATTCAGGAAGGGCATAACTCCTATTCCAATTCATCCTATCCCTTAAGTCCGGAATTAGCTTTTCAATTAAAGCAGGTAGCTTGCTATGAAGCTGTTTGATCTCTTCATGCTTGCCATCAATTTTATAACGTTTTACTTTTCCCGCAAGGAAGCATAAATGCTTAAAAACAGATTTTATACTTTCTTCCCAATTGGATGAGTACCCGTATTGTGGCAGGGCCGGATATTTGTCTATGGTATCAAAATACCCAAGACATTCTGCATCCAGCGTAAACCGATATACGGATTGATGATTTAAGTCAACACCATTTTCTTTTCGGAAATTGAATTCTTCAACATCTTGAAAGACGTTTTTGTACAGATCCTCAATGAGATCAAGCCTCTTTGACCGCCCCAGAAGAATAAATAATTGGATGAAGTGGTAGTCAGAATGAGTACCATACTTGTCAATTATACGTTCTAAATCTTCTATCCAGGCAGGGATATTATCAACCGTCTTTCTTTTTGGACTTTTATCCTGAAACTCTAAGGCTTGATAAATTACGAGGGCAGTAAATCCACTTGACCGATCATCAAATTTGAATTCTTTAAGTTCTTCTTCGATTTTCTTTGTTGTTGGGGGAATATTAAAGCGCCAAACAAAATATCCGTTATTAAATGATCCGATATCATCCTTAAACTTGTGAACCGCTTCTTTTGTATTGCCACTTGCTTCAATCATTTTGATCGCCGTTTTCTTTAAGTATCCAAACTCATGAAAAGCATTTTCAAAATCAGAATTTGATGACAAGGTAACAGCACTGAATTTTAATTGGATAAATCGATTGAAGGTTTCAGTATCAAAACCACTTTCTACTATATTTCTACACGTCTGATTAATCGCATTTAATAAGATTTCAGCTTCTTCATCAGCTTCATATTCATAAAATTTTTGCAAAAGGTATAATGCATCTCCATCGGCCGTTATTAACGTTTTATTGCGTACAACATACCTTATCGCTTCTTCCGGTCTCCCTAAAGCTAGTAAAGCATTTACAAGAAAAATGGCGTTCTCCTGAAAAAGTGTATTGTACCTAAAATTTACCCGCTGCGAAAGTAGCAGTAAAGAAATGACTTTGTGCGCTATCCCCAATTCCGCTGCAAGACCAATAACATTTTTAACGTCTACCAAGACAATATCAGGGTTAATACTGTTCAATGCACAGTCGTCAATCCAGGCCTGGTTACATTGATCTAATGCGTTCCTTTTGCTTTGCTTATCTCCATGTGCCAAGTGATACACTTTTTCAGACAGACTAAAATTTGTCTGAGGGCGTTTTTGAATGTAATCACTTATGTTTTCATGTACCTGTTCGTCTAATTCATCAGTCTTTTTATTTATAAAATCAGAAAAAGAAGTGTGATAGATACTTATCGCTTCATTATCTCTTAACAAGTGTTCGATCTTCTTAAAACTTGGCAGGAAACTGTGTTTCGTAGCCTCGGGCTGTATTTCTGCTAAAGTCTTCTTTTCTACCGGTATTCTTAACCTTGATAAAGTAGCTGCAAGCCAGATTTCTTCCGGATGATCGTCTATTTGCCGCCAGATTTTGTTATAATAATTTTCTATTTCCCCGCCAATTACAGGAATAGAACTGATCCAATCATCGATGGATGGCATTTCTTCCATCCCTAAAACATATTTAGTCAAATACCTTAGATAAAGAGGATGCCCTTCTGATTTTTCTGCCAGTGCAGATATTTGACTTTCGTTAAGCCCTCTTTCTTTTACATGCTCAGAAAGATATTTCTCCGCATTCTGAATTGACAGTGGTGTAACCTTAATTTCTTTTGATGCATCAATTGCGACCTGGAATGTATTCGGTAGTAACTCTTTTGATGTACATGAGAAAATCACCTTGATATGTGGAGGTAACTTAGCAGGTAACACGGAGAGAAAGTTACCTATTTGGGATTCGCTAACATCATCCAAACCGTCTATGATCAAAAAGGCTATTTTTCCTTGTTGTTGATAATGCAAGGATAACTGCCGTATCGCCTGGTGGATTGCTATTATCCTGTCATTTAATGCTTTTTCTGCCTTCGGTTTGGGTGGCGGACTGTTATACAGTATTCGATGACAAACTTCCTCTACCCATTTCATAAAGAAATCCGGTGTCGCCCTGATTTGTGTTGGAATTTCTTCGCTTTCCGGAACCTTTACAAAAAATCGGTCAGTTATTAAATGATTGCCAGCCTCAAATTGCAATTGGGCAGTTATTGTAGTTTTGCCTGACCCCGGGCTGCCACTTACCAAGAAATAACTCCCATCAATTTGCGCTGCAACTACCTCATTTATTTTCTGCAACACTTCCTCATTGGGCGTGGTGTCTGAGATGTCACTTTCAATTGAATCTGGTATAGCATGCCCTCTATCGATAATAACTATGATATGGTGCTTGTTCAAAATTTCAGCAATGCTGCTGATGCTAGTTGCGCCTAGGGTCCCTACTGTATCGTAGCCAATAACTCCCACTACGTGGCCATTCATTACCAATGGCGAGCCTGACAATCCATCAAATTGATCGAGATTGTTGTATTGTTCACATTCTAAATCCACGTCCCATTTTGTGCCATTATTAGTCCGAGAGACGCTGCCAGTATACCTTCCACCAGATTCTAACCTTTGTGTTGGGAACCCATAAGTTTCCCATTTTTCATCGTAGGGAATTTCTATTTTTTTTAAAAGAAGGGCAGGATTAAAAGTTTCAGTTTTATTTTTAAGCTCCAGTATAGCAACATCACGATCTGATATTCTTTCCAAGATTTCCGCCTCTACTTCCTCATCATTTAGATATAGCTTCACTGGTTGCCCTTCAGGCAAATTATGCTCAGACGTAAGTAAGATTAGTTTGTCTCCTTCGGTGGCAACAAAAAAGGCTGTGCCCGACTTGCTTCCACAGGTGACCTGCACAGTTGCTATTTCTATTTGCTTTGGGTTTAATATTTTTTGGTTCATAATATTAGTGTATAAGGCTGCTGGTCTAAGTAGTGGATTGAGTAATTATATTTTCCCTTCCAATCTTCTCTGTCAAAATATTTTGAATTAGCAGTTATATAATTAAAATATAGTTTTCTATGAAAATCCGCTTTCCTTGTAATGATATGTGCTATTGTATCTTTGTCCGGATGACCATGCTTTTGGCCATTAGTAGAGATAAGGTAGCTTTCGGAATCGATTTTATTTAACAACTCACGGCTTATATTGCCAAAGCTGCCATGATGGGAAACTTTAATTAAATCAAACACTATTGTGCCTTCTTTTTGATATTCATTAAGTGAATGAACAATCAAGCTGGGGTGGGCATCGGCAAGAAAAAGCATTTTTTTGTTTTGAACTTGTAAAACAAAGGCAATAGAACTGCCATTTGTAGACGTGTCGTCTTCATGAAAAGGCGTCTTTAATAATTCCTCAAGAGTTTCTGCTGTCGCAGAAATTTGCTTTGGGGCTATTTTAGCCTTCTCTTTTTCCCATGACAAAAGCATCTCAAATGCGTCATCATATAATTGCGAATTACCCGAACTGAAATTAAAGTCATACTTTTTTAATTCATCAGTCCATAGATTTTTCAGCTTTTCCAACTTTTGCTTGTCAGGGGATAAAAGATAGATACTGGCATTCGAAGTGAGTGAAACTGTTGATTTTTTTTCAATACAAACAGCCTGATTATCAAAGTCGCTATTCCATGAGTATTTTCCTTGCAGCAGCAATGCACCCACTGTTGTTCCTTGCTCTGCACTGATTCCTTTCTCTCCTTGTTTGCTTTCGTTTTGGGTGTATCCTCTTCGAATTATCTGTTGCAACATTCGCTCTTGCTTAATATCTATTTCGCCTTCCTTTTGTTCATAGAGATGACGATATGTATTATGCCAAACTTCTTTTATTGTGATAAACCTTTCAGCATTATTGTCTTTTAAAAGCCTTATTGTTCCTTGAATATGGTCAGCATCAATATGTGTTAGAATTAGCTTTTCAAGAGTTTCTCCGCATTTAGCAATTTGTATTAAATCATTGTTTAGATACTTTTGGAAAGTATCAACATATCCGCAGTCAATAAGCAAATGTTTTTTCTCTTCTTCATTTTCTCCAAAACTTATTAAGAAACAATCGCCGTTTTTGGCTGGGTAACATTTAATGGTTATTGACATATTACTGTTATTCGTGGCAATTTTCAAGCTTGCCTACAACGTTTTGCTATCAACAATTATTAATGATAGTATCCTAATCCGGATTGCTATCAATAATTTTGTTCATATATCTCCTATAAAACTAAAGATATTTTTTAAATATCCAGACTATCCATAGGGCTTTTAATTTGATCAAATCCTTTTGTTGTGATGTGTGTGTAAATTTGCGTGGTCTTTGGACTCTCATGTCCTAATAAACTTTGAATATACCTCAAATCTGTTCCTCTTTCCAATAAATGAATCGCAAAAGAATGTCTTAAAGTATGTACAGTGACATTCTTTGAAATGCCAACTTTTTCTACTGCCCTATTTAAGATAGCCGAAATGCTCGCTTTCGAGTATTTTACTGGAGTTTCTTTAGTGCTTTTCTGACCTTCAAACAAATACTCAAAGGGCTTCTCCTGCTTAATATATAGTCTCAATATTTCAAGAGTTCTTTGAGAAAGAATAGTATATCTATCCTTCTTGAATTTTACTTGTTCAACCTTAATCTGCATTCGATTAGAATCTATACCTTTGATTTTTAGCTTAACAAGTTCACCTATTCTAAGTCCTGCTGAGTGGATTGTCATCAGAACCGCTTTATGTTTTAAATTTTTTGTTTCTTTAAATATGGCTGCCACCTCCTCCTCACTCAATACCTCAGGCAAAATTTTCTCCCGTATAGGTCTGTCTATATGATAATATTTCTCTTAACTAAGCCCAACTCTCTTTTTTAAACCTTTCAACCCAAATCTCGCGCCTTCTTACTCCACTTACAGGATCTAAGAAATCAGAGTTGGGTCCAAGACATGCCGAAAATTCAAATCCCCAGATGTTGGGTAGGGGAAGTCATGCCCAAACCAAAGCAAAAACTCCCAAAGTCATCGAAAAACAGAAACAACCGCTTCCTAAAATCCACCAACCAGCCTACTATTCCACCTAGCAAGCCCTTCACCCTGCGGATGTCAGTCAACAGCCACTAGCAAAAAGCCCTGATAGATTTTTTCTCCTATCAGGGCTTTTTTTCGAGGGCTTTTCTCTAGTGGGCTAAATGTTATCGCTTCGGTGTTCATTTTCATCCGTTGTTTTGTCGGTCGTTTTGGTCGTGCGTTGGGGAAGACACACTCTTTGCCAAGCTTGGGTTTGAGCTTTGGCTTGTGCGGCTTGGCAATGTGTGTGGCTGTTGAGCATAGACTTAGATAGTATTAATTTTCTCTATTTCTTTTCTGGTCTTGGAATTATGACTTTGAATTGTTCGCCTTCAATGTCATTAATTAATTCAATATTTGGCTGTTCGGCTAAAGCCCTTTTAACTCCCGAACCTAATCCACTAAATGGCAATGTATGAGTACTAAAGGAAACCAGTTGGTTGTTTCTTATTACGGGATTCCCGAATTTAATATCTTCTACGGTTAAACTGTTCGGAAGCTTTCCTGGACTGATTATTTCAATACGATTATCAAAAATGAGTAGCCTTATTGGTGAATTTTTGAAATAATCTCTGTGAACTAAAGCGTTCTGCAAAAGTTCTTCAAGTGCAATATTCGAAACTTCAAGTTTTCCTTGTGCATTGAAACTTTGGCTTGCCTGAATAAAATCTAAGTTGTTGTTTAGAAAATCAATTCCCTTATCAAAGAGTTCAGGAATTGTTCCTGTCAAATCTTTAGGCTTACTTCTGTATTGATTTCCTTCTATGTCATTCCCGAAATAGGAAACGGCCTTTATTGTAAATGCAGGTTTAACAGCTTGCGGGTCTATACCAAAAAATAATAATCCTGCCAGCGTCAACTGATTATTCCGTAAAACTCTTTTTGCTCTTAGTGCTTGCTCGAAAGTAAGACCTTTCTCTTCAAAAGACTTTTCAAACTCTTTTTTGAAATAATCAGAAAATCTCTTTTCGTCTATATCCTCAATAGAGGTTCCGTGCACTTCCATTTCATCTGCAAGTAAATTTCCACTATGTTGAAACAACCGTATGATTTCAGCATTGTCAGTTAATAGACGTTTGTTCGACCCTTGTTTCACATATATTTCACCTTTTGCAGTTTTATAAGGTTTATTTATGCCTTCTTGTATATGAACAATAAGCACATTTTTAGAAGATTCATCCCGTTCAATCTTTACAACTTCAGTTGCTATATAAACAGGTGGTTTTAGGTTGTCTGCTACTTGTGAAACCACCCTATCGTATTCTTCAATTTGTTCTAATGTCAAGCCAGTGATTTCTCCTGTTACATCTTTGACTCCTATTAGAATTACACCGCCTAAAGAATTAGATATTGCAACAATTTCCTGTGCAACGCTATCACGATGGGGCAGTTCTTCTTTGAACTGAACCTTACTTGTTTCTCCTGTGCTGACTATATCTAGTAGTTCTATTGCGTTCATTATGATTTCAATTTTTCAATGTTCCAAATGCTGTAAATATTTTTCCTTCGGTTAAACGCTTCATCTCCACCTTCCATTATATCTACAATAAACCGTTGTGTTTGGTGATTGTCAATAGTGCCTGAATGTACTGTAATTTTCTTCTCGTCATAGCTGCATGAAACAACTTTCTCACTGTCACCAAGTACTGGAATATTGGCATTATGCGTAGCAAAGATGAATTGCATATTACCTTTTATTTTCTTTAGCTCCTTTATGACCTCATCATAGATAGTTTGATTATCCAAATCATCTTCGGGTTGGTCTATTATCAACACGTCATTTTCTTTTTGAGCCAATAAAAAAAGAATCAATGCCGATGCTCTTTGCCCTAAAGAGTGTTTGTCCAACGATTTTCCATTGTATTGAATGACTATTTTATTTTCTACTTTAAATGTTAGCAAGTCATCTAGATTTTCAAAAAATCTTCTCTTAAAATCAACAACATGATTTTCATTCAATATGTCATTCAACTTACCGCTGTCCCTGTAAATCTGGATGAAATCTTTGTAGGACGCTTCAATCTCCTGATAAGCTGTTTCCCGAATACCTGACCCTCTGAAAACCTGTTTCATCTTATCAGTCAGTTTATCTCTCCTGCCTTTGAAATCAACTTCAATTGAAATTTTACTTTCAGCTTCATTAATCCTTTTGACCTCCTTGTTTAGAACATTGTATTCTTCAAGCCAAAGATTGTCTAATTCTGTAAGTCGCTCTAATAAATTGGTCTGCAAATCGCTTCTTCTTTTTTCAGATTTTTCAATTTCCTTTAATTTCAATAATGCTGTTTCGATTTGCCTGTTCAGGTTAAGAAAATTATCGGGGTTAATGGTTTCTGTATTTATTTCCCGTTTAATCTTGGCAAACTCTTCTTTTAAGCCTTCTTTCTTAGTATTAATTTTTGATATTACATCTTTCAATTTTTGTTGACTCAGGACAGAATTCTTTTGAATCGCTTTAAGTTTTTCAAACTCAATTTTTAATTCCTGAATAATTGTCTTTGCTTCTTCAAATAGTTCTTTATTGACTTCCGAACCACTAATTTCTTGTTGAAAGAAATAATCATGATTAGAAACTAATGATGCTAATTCACTTAAATAACTTCTGACTGTTGATTCTATTTGTATAAGTTTTGATATATCAGAATCAAAAAGTGTTTGTTGTTTTAACTTGTCTTCAACTCCTTTTTCCTTAAAAAAATTAAGCTGATGTTTTGAGTTTTTTATTTGGGCCTCTGTATCTCTTTTTAATTCTTTTAAATTTTGAAGCTTTTTTAATTCCGATATAATATTTTCAACTTCTCTTTTCTTTTGCTCGATTTTGGCTTGGACTGCTTTCAATCGTGTTCCAATTAATCGTTGAATCAAATCTCCTTCAAAATCCTTTCCTTTGTTTGAAAGGTCTTTTTGCCCAAAATAAATAGGGGAGTGAAATCCTGTAGCGTCTATAGTAATTCCTGGCTGTAGCAAGTTATTTTTGTAAATATCCTCCTTTTGCCCATATAGTTTTTCTATTCTGTATTCTTCATTTTGTTTGTTGACTATGGTAACTAAAGCTTTTCCTCCACTACCCATTGAGCGTGTTACTAATGAATTCTTATATTCTGGGTCAGCAGCGTTAAATGGTAGAGAAATCCCAAGAACATAGCGTAAAACTTCTAATAATGATGATTTTCCGCTTCCCCTAATTCCGATAAGGTTATTTAATTCAGGAGAAAAATCAATTTTAGTTCCTTCTAATAATCCTCCTTCAAAAGAAATTGATTTAATGTAGGAGTTTTTAATTTCAGGCTTGGTATTCAGCGAAATTCTATAATTAAAGTCAGTAAGGGCATATTTCAATGCTTCGAAATTGAATTCTCCAATTTTGATAAACGTTTTTTTTTCCTCATTTCTTTGTTGGTGTGGTCTTCCTATATCTTCCAGTGATTTACAGTCTGAACCTTCAACAAATGCAGGTAATTTATCGTTAAACCAGTTTTTCCATATAGCAACTTTATCATAAGTTCTTACTTTCTGGAAGCCTAAAACAAAATGTCTGAATAGGTCATTTGATATAAGCTGTTGAATTCGTCCTCCGTCTAATTCGTTAAAAAAACCACTGTTCTGCTCTACATGCGCAAGAATGATAAAAGAATCTCTACCATTGTTTTCATGGTCGCTTAATTTCTGTAATACGGTTTCAAAGTTATATCTGCACCTTGTATTTTCATTTTCTCTATTTGCTATACCTTCAAATGCAGCAGTAAGAAATTGATTAATGAAATCTTCACCATTGACACACCATTTTTCAAAATCGAAAACAAGTAAGCAATGAATCCCATTTGCTCCATCATTTACTGAAAGTTCAACTCCAGCAAATAAGCCAATACCTTCTTTTAAGGCCTTTTTTCTAAGGGCTATAAACTCGGATTTGTCAAACTTATTATGATTGGTAATAACTCCAAGATTAATGTTCTGCTCTTTAAGTTTCTCTACATAAAGACGGCAAAAATCATTTTCAGTACCAGTGTACGAAAATTCTTTGTCTGCTTTAGTGTGCAAATGGAAATCGCCCCGAAGCCAGGTCGCTCCATTTTCAAAAATATTTTTGGTTTCGTTTTCCATTATTACGCTTTTCTTTCAATTAATAATTCTTTGACTTCAACATTAAGGATTTCAGCAATCTTGTATAAGTCCTCTAAACTCGGTTGTCGTCTGTTTTGGGCATAAGAGTTTACCATATTGTAACTCTTGCCAAGTTGTTCAGCCAACCATTTCTGTTTAATTCCTTTCTGTTCTAAAACGTCTTTTATTCGGTTCATTCTTGAACTTGTTTATAGTCTGCAAAAGTAAGTATAAAAATTTATTATCTCACTAAATGAGCATTTAAATAATCATTCTGTTTGTGTGCGGTGGGTAAGGGCAAGCTCTTTTGGTTTTTTAGGGTTTGGCTGTGTGTCGGCAAAAACCAAATGTGCTTGACCGTGCGGATGGTGTTCTACACTGAGCGATAACGTTTTGTGGCTTTGCGTAGTGGCGGACTTAGAAGCACTTCGCTGTCAACCTACCACAAATGCCGATTAGAAGCACAAAGTTACAATTTTGCACGAAACCCGCCATTACGCAAAACCGCTGTTGAACTGACACCCTACGGGTGAGCGATTTACCTAAATTCTGCTTATTTTTAGTTATATCAAAATCTTTCATCATGAAAACTCAAAAAAAACACGCTGGGCACCGTAGCCCTCAATGATTCTGC
>NZ_JAKZGR010000028.1 GCF_022549675.1 Belliella kenyensis
GAGCTGAATTTTAGTTGGATATCCCATATCTAGTCATATAACTAGATATAAAAGTCTAAAAAAAGAGCCACAATTCCAAATTGAGACTCTTTTTTTTCTACAAACTAGTAAATAGCCAAAGTCGAGTAAGCGTAGATTGCATCTACGCTTCCTTATCCTTGGAATTTACAATTCCGCTTAGAAATAACATACTCCACGAAATCAAGATATTTAAGGTGTAGTTGCAAACTACAACCAGACGGTTAGTCGTTGTTATTTAAGGTTTTCTCAAAAATTGGGCTGAGCGCCTAAGCTTAGATTGCATCTACGCTTTTATATCCAAGGGATTTGTAATCCCACATTTAACAACGAGAGTTCACCTAGTCAATATACTTAAGGTGTAGTTGCAAACTACACCTAGACGGTTATTGGTTGAAACTACACCTAGATGGTTCGTGGCTGATTTTTAGTTAGTTATAAAAAAGGGGGCGCCTCCTAAGCGTAGATTGCATCTACGCTTCCCTATCCTTGGAATTTACAATTCCGCATTGATGTACTAAAATTCATAAAATCAAGATGTCAAAGGTGTAGTTGCAAACTACACCTAGACGGTTAGTCGTTGTTATTTAAGGTTTTCTCAAAAATTGGGCTGAGCGCCTAAGCTTAGATTGCATCTACGCTTTGATATGCAAGGGATTTGTAATCCCACATTTAACAACGAGAGTTCACCTAGTCAATATACTTAAGGTGTAGTTACAAACTACACCCGGTCGGTTAGTAGTTACAAACTACACCTAGACGATTTGTTGTTGATTTTATAATTTTTCCCCCAATAGCCCATTGACCAATTCTTCATGCTCTTCGATCCACCTGTCGTACATGCCTCCAGTGCCAGGTCCATTGAAGCCAGTGTGTATATGGCGAACTTTGCCTTTACGGTCTAGGTAAATCAAAGTAGGGAAAGCAACAACACGGTTGAGTGCAGGAAGTGCTTGTGAAGCTTTATCTTTGTTACTCTCTCCAGCGATCAGGAACGGGTAGTTTGCTCCTAGCTTTTCTGCGGCGTTTTTCACCCTTTTACTAGCATAGTCAAAATCAGGCTTACTCTCAAATGCCAAACCTACGATCTCTACTCCACGATCCTTGTTTTGCTCATACCATGGTGCCAAATATTTTGTTTCATCCATACAGTTGGGACACCAACTGCCAAACAGCTGTACCAAGACAACCTTATTTTGAAATCTATCATCACCCAAGCTAACAGGATTTCCTTCAGTATCTGGGAATTTAAAGTCAAGTGTTTCATAACCTTCTTTTAAATAAGTCAAGCTTCCTGGATCTGGCAACTCAAAATCCTCATCTCTTATAGCTATAAATGTTTCTTTATACCTTGGACCACTTCTAAATCTACCCTGAATAGATCCGTCTTCTAGCGCTTGGCCTTGAAAGAAAAACAGGTGACTTCCATCAAAAGCACTTAAGTAGAATTGATTTCCATCCACATTGCCTTCTAGAAAACGATAATCCCCTAAAGCCGTCAGAAATGTTCCTGTGATCAGGTTTCCTTCTTGTTCGAAAATGCCTATAGCATCATAGGTTTTTCCATCTTTGTCTTGAAATACTGTTTTCCACCTTCCTGAGAAATTTACTTCTGCGGCTTTATTTGTAGGAAATCTTTGAGCTTCCGTTTTGGATGCTTGAAATGGTAAGATGTAGTCGACGCTATAATTTCTGACATATTTACCTACTAGTTCTCCACTTTCATGAATTCGTGCATGTATTGTCGCGTCAAATACACCCATTGGTATGTGGATAGAGTCTTTTTGGACAGTAATATCTTGGATTTCTAATTTTTCTTCGCCATTTATGAGAAATGCGCTCCACTTTTCCCCACTTTGATTTATCTCAAGACCGAAGGGTAATACGTCTTCACTCAAATCAATTTCCGCTCTCCATTTACCTTCCAGATCATAAGTGTCTTCTTTTTCATTCTGACATGAAATAAGTAGAATTAAGTTAAATAGGGTGATTATTGGATTGAATTTCATGTTTTTTTATTTTTTGATCAAATGTAAGTATAAATATATATTTCCCACTTAAATGATAGGGTTTATATTTTAAATATCTTTTTGTATTTTTTTTCATCATTCCTGATAGATTTTTGATTTGAATTCAGCTTTCATGGGAATTTCACCCACTTTTGCACCTTTATTAATTCAATATGTAATAAATGAAAAAAGATATTAGGTTTTTATACCTAGAACATGCTAAAATATGGGTTTTCTAGTTCCTTTTTACATAACTGATAAGGTCGCAAGCACTTGATGATCAGGATTTAATTGCAATAATATTAAACTGATGAGTTGTTAAAATTCAAACTTTTAGATACTTTTAAGAAATTGTGGAGAAATGTGGAGAAAAGTGTGATAAAGTGGTGGATTGTGTGAAAGCTTTTCTTACTTTTGTATTTGTAGAAAACTCAATAGTTACTCATGGGAATGTTCAACAGTCGGCACGAATGCAAAGTAGACCCCAAAGGTCGTCTGGCATTGCCCGCCAAACTCAAGGCGGCAATACCAGATGTGACTGGTGGTTCTCTTTATTTGCGTTTCGGAGATGATGGTTGTTTGGCATTATATCCTGAGCAAGAGTTTAAGAAATTATACAATAAAATCAATGGGCTTTCGGATAGAGACCCTATCCACAGAAGAATCAAGAGGAGTTTTTTTGACGGCTTGGTTGATGTGGAGCTTGATAGTGCAGGTAGGTTTTTGATTCCAAAAAATTTCCTTGCTTACGCAGGGATTGACAAGGAAGCTTATGTGAACGGTGTCGGATCTTACATAGAAATATGGAGTCCGGAGAAATATGAAAAGAACATGATTTTGGATCAGGCGGAGCTTACTGCTCTAATGGATCAACATCTCTCTTAAAAAAAACCATGAAAGATCAAGCGTATCATATTCCCGTAATGCTCCAAGAATGCATTGACGGATTGTCAATCAATCCGAAGGGTATTTATGTAGATTTGACTTTTGGAGGTGGAGGGCATTCTAAGGAGATTTTGAAGCATTTGGATGGAGGTCATCTATACGGATTTGATCAAGATGTAGACGCAGAAGCAAATATTCCAGATAGTGAGAGTTTCACTTTTGTCGCTGCAAATTTCAGAGACCTTAAAAGATACCTAAGACTTCATGGGGTCACTCAGGTAGATGGTATCTTGGCTGATTTAGGTATTTCATCTCATCAGATAGATGAACCGACCAGAGGTTTTTCCACACGTTTTGATGGTGATTTGGATATGAGAATGAGTGATACCATGACCATAACTGCCAAAGATGTCCTCAACTCCTATGAAGAGGCGAAGTTGCACAAGTTGTTTGGGATCTATGGAGAGATCAAGAATGCCAAAACCTTGGCTCAAGCTGTGGTGGCGCACAGGGCTACAGAGCCATTTGCTACCATTGCTCAATTCAAGACCATGCTGAACAAGTTTGCTCCTAGAGGTAGGGAGTTCAAATACTTCGCTCAAGTCTTCCAAGCTTTGAGGATTGAAGTCAATGATGAACTTGGAGCTTTGGAAGAAATGCTATTGCAAACAATAGATGTGCTCAAGCCTGATGGTAGGTTGGTGATTATGAGTTATCACTCTTTGGAAGATAGACTGGTAAAAAATTTTATTACCAAGGGCAAGTTTCAAGGTGAGGTTGAAAAAGATTTCTATGGAAACTTGATCAGGCCTCTCGAGCCAGTTACCCGCAAAGCTGTGACTGCTTCACCGGAAGAGTTGCTGATCAATAACCGGTCTAGGAGTGCAAAGTTAAGAATAGCAAAAAAGAATTAGGTCATGAGTCAAAATACATTTAAAAAGAAGCTCAAGAAAGGTTCTTCCCCCAAAGGTGCTAAAAAAAGCATTTTCACCTTAATCGAAGAAAAGTTAAATGTAACGGGCTTATTGGGAGAAGGGATTCCAGTGAAGTTTGGACCTCCCTTTTTCTTTGCAGCTTTTCTTGCGATGATATATATCTGGAGCAATCACCGAGCAGACAACATGATCAGAAAGATTGAGCGCATGCAGCAGGAAGTAGAGGATTTACGAGCAGATGTGACGACGCTGGAAGCTGAATATATGCTAAGCAGTAAACAATCCGAAGTGGCCAAAAAAATCCAGCCATTAGGAATATATGAAATAGATGAACCGCCGATAAAAATTAAATATAAGAAGTGAATATCAAACAATCCATAGTACTGAGAGTAAGAGTCGCCTTTATAGTAGTGACCTTATTTGCTGGGTTGATCTTTTATAGGATCGCCCATTTGCAGTTTGTGGAGGGGGAGAAATGGCAGGCAAAATCTGAAAGCTTGAATTTTCAGTATAGGCAAGTCAGCGCTACCCGTGGAAACATCTATGCGGCAGATGGCAGTTTGCTTGCGACCAGTTTACCATTTTATAGAGTTGTAATGGACCCGATTGTAGCAAAGGGCGATATTTTTGACAAAGGAATTGATTCTTTATCCGTTTTACTTTCAGGCTATTTCAAGGATAAGTCTGCTGATGCATACAAGAGGTCCATTAAAGATGCTCGTGTGAGTGGAAAGCGATATTTGATTCTCAATAGAAGGCAGATTGGTTACCAAGAGATGCAAGCCATGAGTCAGTGGCCTATCTTCCGCAATGGCAGATTGGGCGGAGGAGTGATTTTCGAAAAAGTAGAAAAAAGATATAGACCTTTCAATAATTTAGCTTCACGTACTGTAGGCTTCCTCAATGAGGATAACTATGGTGTAGGAGTGGAATACAGTTTCAATGAATACCTTGAAGGGAAAAATGGGAAGGCGTTATTTCAACGAATAGCTGGGGGAAGCTGGAAGCCAGTTTTTGATGCTGAGGACGTCAAGCCAGATGATGGCTTTGATATCTACACTACATTAGATGTGAATATCCAAGATGTAGCCGAATCAGCTCTTCTTCGTCAATTGATCGCAAAAGATGCAGCTTATGGGTCAGTGATCGTCATGGAAGTGGCTACTGGAAAAATCAAAGCTATTGCCAATCTACAAAAGAATAAATCAGGTATTGGCTATGCAGAGAACTATAATTTTGCAGTAGGAGATCAGGGTCTTACAGAACCAGGATCTACTTTCAAACTGCTTTCTATGATGGCACTGTTGGAAGAAGGGAAGATAAATTTGAATGATAAAATAGATACTGGAAATGGTACATATAAATTCTTTGATCGTACAATGCGTGATGCTAAGCAAGGTGGCTATGGTGAGATTACCATCAAGGAAGCCTTCGAGAAAAGCTCCAATGTTGCCATATCTAGATTAGTCAATGAGCATTTTGGGCATCAGCCAAAGAAATTTGTAAGCTATATTGAGAAAGCAGGTATTCATCAACCGGTTGACTTTCAATTGAGAGGAGAAGGAGCACCTTATTTTAAAGTCCCTGGTGAAAGAAACTGGTATGGAACTACATTGCCTTGGATGTCCATTGGCTACGAAGCCAAAGTTACACCATTACATACACTCATGTTGTATAATGCAGTTGCAAATGGAGGGAAACTGGTAAAGCCTATGATCGTCGAAGGAATTGCCAAAGGAAATAATTTTGAAAAAAGATTCGATACCGAGGTATTGAAAAAGAGCATAGCTTCAGATCAGACGATCAAACAGTTGCAGTCTTTACTTGAAGGTGTAGTCTCAAATGGTACCGCAAAGAACGTGCACAATAAAGATTATAAAATAGCAGGAAAGACAGGAACTGCACAAAAGTTGATAGATGGACGCTATACGCAACGATACTATACCTCGTTTGCAGGGTATTTTCCAGCTGACAATCCAAAGTATTCTGCAATAGTCGTTATTGATAGTCCGAAAGGATTTAATGCATACGGTGGTGATGTTTCAGCACCAGTATTCAAAGAAATAGCAGACAAGCTTTACGCACAGGATTTAAAAATTAATGTTAAGTCCAACCCGAAAGCTCAATATGCCTCACTTCAGCAAGATGAGTTTCCATTTATCCAAGCTGGCAAAGTGGACGAGCTTCAGTTGCTTTGCAATCGATTCGGTATTTCCAATCATTACAACAATGAAGAGGGGGAAACTTGGGTGAAATCCACTGTGAGCAATAAAGCCATCCAGTGGAAGGCAAATAAGGTGGAAGCTCCAGTTGTCCCAGATGTAAATGGGCTTTCTCTTAGAGATGCACTTTATGTGTTAGAAAATAAAGGATTGAGAGTAGTGTATCATGGAAAAGGTAGGGTCAAAGGCCAATCTATCAGCCCAGGTGCAGCTATCAGTCAAAATAGTGTGATCAGTCTAGTTTTAGGATAAAATGAAAGACCTTAAAGACATATTGTATAGAGTATCATTGACGGCTACCATTGGAAACATGGATAGAAAAATCAATGGACTTGCTTTTGACAGTAGAAAAGTGTCAAAGGAAGATGTCTTTGTAGCGGTAAAAGGTACACAAGTAGACGGTCATGAATTTATTGATAAAGCCATAGCGCAAGGAGCTACGGTGATTATTTGTGAAAACCTTCCAGAGCAAATATTGGATCATGTGACTTACGCTACTGTAAGTCATGCTACTAAAGCTCTCGGTATAATGGCTTCTAACTATTTTGAGAATCCATCATCAAAGCTGAAGATAGTAGCTATCACAGGTACGAATGGGAAAACGACTACTGCCACCCTTCTATATCAATTATATATGGAAATGGGCTATCAAGTTGGGTTGATTTCTACTGTAGAAAATAGAATAAATGAGCAAGTTATAGCCGCAACTCATACTACCCCTGATGCTTTAAGTCTTCAAGAGCTTCTCCAAAAGATGGTAGCAGCAGGTTGTACACATTGCTTCATGGAAGCGAGCTCTCATGCTATTGTGCAAGAAAGGCTTTCTGGATTGAAGTTGATGGGTGCAGTATTCACCAATATTACACATGACCACTTGGATTACCACGGTACTTTTGACGAGTATATCAAAGCGAAAAAATTACTCTTTGATAGACTTCCCAAAGATGCTTTTGCACTTACCAACGCTGATGATAAACGTGGTATGGTTATGCTACAGAATACTCAAGCTACCAAACAAACCTATGGCTTACGCTTTCCATCTGATTTCAAGGCAAAAATCTTAACAAACTCAATTGAGGGCTTGGAATTGGATATTGATGGTAAGCAGGTATGGTTTAGAATGATAGGTGAGTTCAATGCTTACAATATTTTGGCTGTTTTTGGTGCCGCTGTTTTGTTAGGAGAAGAAGAGGAGGAAGTTTTGATGCAATTATCAAAAGTCCCTGGAGCTCAAGGTCGATTTGATAAAATTACGATTGCAGGAGTGACTGCCATAGTAGATTACGCACATACTCCCGACGCCTTGGAAAATGTCCTCAAAACCATTCAAGGTGTGAGAACTGGAGGGGAGCAGGTCATCACGGTAGTAGGATGTGGGGGCAATAGAGATAAAACCAAACGTCCTATCATGGCAAAAATAGCGACAAATTTGAGCGACAAAGTGGTGCTTACATCTGATAATCCACGTCATGAAGAACCCATAGCTATCTTGAGAGAAATGGAGTCTGGTGTCAATCCTGTAGATTTCAAAAAAACCATAGTAATCGAGGATAGAAGAGAAGCTATCAAAACTGCTTGCGTTATGGCTAATCCAGGCGATATCATTTTAATTGCTGGTAAAGGGCATGAAACATACCAAGAAATCAAAGGAATAAAGTATCCTTTTGATGATAGAAGCACAGTAAAAGAATTACTTAACCTTATTCATAAAAGCTAGACAATGTTATACCCATTATTTGAATATTTTGACAAAGTATTGGATATCCCTGGGACTGGTGTGTTTCGCTATATCTCATTTAGAGCAGGTATGGCTGCATTGGTGTCTTTGTTGATCACCATTACTTTTGGGCAAAACATTATAGCATGGATTCGTAACAAGCAGATTGGAGAGACTGTCAGGGACTTAGGTCTCGAGGGGCAAAATGAAAAAAAGGGCACACCGACTATGGGTGGACTTATGATCATGGCTGGTATCATTATCCCTACTTTGCTCTTTGCAAACATCAACAATATTTACATCATCTTACTATTGATCACTACCATATGGCTAGGTGGAATTGGGTTTTTGGATGATTATATCAAAGTCTTCAGAAAAAACAAAGATGGTCTGGCTGGAAGGTTTAAGATCGTAGGTCAGATTGTGATTGGAGTTGTAGTAGGAGCTACGCTTTACTTTCATGATGGTGTGGTCGTGAGAGAGTTTACCAACCCCGTGTCGATAGAAGAAGGAGTTGTAGAAACTCCAGCTTTCAGGGATGTGAAGACTATGAAGACGACCATTCCTTTCATGAAAAACAATGAACTTAATTACGAGAGAGTGTTTGGGTTTATGGGCGATTTTGCTACTCCTATTTTCTACATTTTGATCGTAATATTCATAGTGACAGCAGTCTCCAATGGCGCAAATATCACAGATGGTATTGATGGCCTAGCTGCGGGTACTTCGGCGATTATAGGCTTGACCATAGCCATTTTCGCATATATTTCTGGAAATGCCATTTTCTCCCAGTACCTCAATGTTTTCTTCATTCCTAACTCCGCTGAGTTGGTGATTTTCTGTGCCGCATTTGTAGGAGCCTGTGTAGGGTTTCTGTGGTACAATGCCTATCCTGCACAGGTGTTTATGGGAGATACAGGTAGCTTGATGTTAGGTGGTGTGATTGCTGTCTTGTCTTTGACATTGCGCAAGGAGCTTTTGATTCCTGTTCTTTGTGGGATTTTCGTCATCGAAAATGCATCAGTGATCATTCAAGTTTCATATTTCAAATACACCAAGAAGAAATATGGCGAAGGAAGAAGAATATTCTTAATGTCACCTTTACATCATCATTATCAGAAAAAGAATATCCATGAGGCAAAGATTGTCACAAGGTTTTGGATCATAGGAATATTATTAGCAATCATCACATTGGCAACATTGAAGTTGAGATAGAAATGAGTAAGAAGATAGTCATATTAGGCGCAGGCGAAAGTGGATTGGGGGCAGCATTGCTCGCCAAGAAGCATGGCTATGCCGTTTGGGTATCGGATATGGGTCAGATCAATGAGCATAGAAAATCGCTATTGAAAGAAGCTGATATTCCATTTGAGGAGGGGAAGCATACAGCAGATGAGGTGCTTTCAGCCGATGAGATCATCAAAAGCCCTGGGATTCCAACAAATGTCTCTTTGGTGAAAGAAGCATTAGCTAAAGGGATTCCTGTGATAGATGAGTTGGAGTTTGCTTCGAGATTTTCCAAAGGAAAAATAGTCGCTATCACTGGAACCAATGGAAAAACCACCACCACCTTATTGACCTATCATTTGTTCAAAAAGGCAGGTTTAAATGTTGGTCTTGCAGGGAATGTAGGACAAAGCTGGGCTGGGCAATTGATAGATGGTGATAAAGACTGGTGGATTATTGAGGTCAGTAGTTTTCAAATTGATGGATTTGTGTCCTTTAAGCCAGACATAGCGGTGTTGACAAATATCACTCCGGATCACCTAGATAGGTATGAGTACAAGCTGCAAAACTATATCGCTTCAAAGGTATCCTTGTTCAAGAATATGGATGGTGTAGACTTAGCGATTATCAATGCTGATGATACTAATGTTAGCCTAGGTATAGAGAAAAGTCCTATCGCAGCGCGTGTGGCATTATTTTCTTTAAATGAGGAACAGTCAGTCGGAGGATTTTACGATATGGAATTCATTAGTGTGAAACTTCCGAACTTGTCGAAAACGGTCTTGATTGATGCGGCAAATATTAACCTTCAAGGAGGTCATAATATGCAAAACTCCATGTGTGCTATAATAGCTGCACTTGAAGCAGGGATTAATCTCAAAGTGATTGTAGAAGGCTTAGGAGATTTTCAGAATGCACCTCACAGAATGGAGTGGGTTACTGACATTGATCACATTGCTTTTATCAATGATAGCAAGGGGACCAATGTGGACGCTACCATTTATGCATTAGAAAGTTTTGGTCAAGGATTAATCTGGATAGCAGGAGGTGTAGACAAAGGGAATGATTATTCGGTGCTTGATAGCATTGTGAAAAAGAACGTCAAGGCACTTATTTGTCTAGGCAAGGATAACGAAAAATTGAAAACAGCATTTGCTGGTAAGATAGCTGAAATAAGAGAGACACAAGATATTGCGCAAGCAGTTTCGTGGGGATTAGAGTTGGGAAAAGTGGGAGATGTGGTGTTGTTATCACCAGCCTGTGCAAGTTTTGACCTTTTCAGAAATTATGAAGATCGTGGTGAGCAGTTCAAATACGCTGTTCAGCAATTGAAGCAATTAAAAGTGAGCTAAGATGAATAAGGCGAAGGAATTTATAGATCAACATCTCAAAGGAGACCCAATCATTTGGGCTATCGTGATCCTGTTGTCTATCATCAGTATCCTAGTGGTATATTCTGCCACTGGTACGCTAGCATACAAATATAAAGGGGGAAACACGGAGACCTACATTGTGAAGCATACCATGTTGGTATTTATAAGCTTGGCGGTGATGTGGGCAGTACATAAGATTCCCTACAAGACCTTTGGTTTTATTGGCAGGTTCTTACTATTGATCTCTGTGCCACTTTTGCTCTTTACATATTTCTTTGGTTCCAATATCAATGAAGCGAATAGATGGCTTACTATTCCACTTATAGATCAAGCTTTCCAGCCTTCAGATTTGGCCAAACTGGCATTGATCGCGACACTGGCTAGCTTCTTGGCAAGAAAGCAGCGTAACATTCGTGATTTTAAGAGCACATTCGTACCTGTGTTGATTGCGGTGGGGATTATCTGCGGTCTTATAGGAATGGCAAATATGTCTACCGCTGTATTGCTTTTGACGACTTGCCTTTTGTTGATGTTCATTGGAAGAGTTCCGCTTAGATACACATTTGTAATTGTATTGGTAGGCGTGATGGCATTGACTGCGGCAGTTTTCTTTGGACAGCGTGGAGGGACATTCGTATCAAGGATAGAAAACTTCGTCTCTGGCGAAGAGATTCCATATCAGGCAGAGCAGTCTTTTATAGCCATTTCTACTGGAGGAATCACTGGTAAAGGCCCTGGAAACTCGGAACAAAGAAATTCATTACCTCACCCATATTCTGATTTCATATTTGCGATCATCATTGAGGAATATGGCATAGTGGGAGGAGCGTCAGTGTTACTGTTGTACTTGGCATTACTATATAGAGGTATGAGAATCGTGGCATCTTCCACCAAACCTTTTGGAGGTTTGCTTTCAGCAGGGCTAAGCTTTGCATTGGTTCTTCAGGCCATGGTAAATATGGCAGTAGCTGTAGGGCTTGGGCCTATCACTGGCTTACCACTTCCATTGCTAAGTATGGGAGGGACTTCTTTGATATTTACAGGGTTTTCTTTGGGGATCATTCTGAGTGTCAGTCGAGGAGATCATGAAGATGCAGAGGAGCCAATCGTGGAGGCGTCAAACAGAGCAAGAAGATCATTACAAACTATATAAATAGAAATATTATCAAAAAGGAAAGGACATATAGAATCATGATTAGCGGAGGTGGTACTGGTGGGCATATCTACCCAGCCATTGCCATAGCCAATGCTTGGAAAGAAAGATTTCCAGGGTCAGAATTTCTATTTGTCGGTGCGGAAGGGAAGATGGAAATGCAGAAAGTTCCTGAAGCAGGATATCCTATTACAGGATTGAAAGTGGCAGGTCTTCAGAGAAGCTTGAGTTTGTCAAATTTGAGTTTTCCATTCAAATTGATGTCTAGCTTGAGTAAAGCAAAATCTCTTGTGAAGTCTTTCCAACCTGATGTAGCTATAGGTGTAGGAGGATATGCAAGTGGGCCAGTCTTATTTGCTGCCCAGAATGCAGGGATTCCGACATTGCTTCAAGAGCAAAATTCCTATGCGGGTTTGACCAATAAGCTACTTTCAAGGAGAGCCAAAAAAATATGTGTTGCCTATCCTGGGATGGAGCAATTTTTCCCTTCAGAACGAATCATTTATACGGGTAACCCTGTGAGAAAAGATATCATGGAGCTAGGAGGGAAACGAGAACTAGCTACAGCTCATTTTGGTCTTGATAGCAACAAAAAGACCTTGCTGATTCTAGGAGGTAGCCTAGGTGCTCGTACGATCAATAGAGCTGTATTGGCAGAAATGAAAGTATTTGAAGCGGCAGGATATCAGCTGTTGTGGCAATGTGGGAAGTTTTACTTCTCTGAGATGTCAAAAAGTGTATTAGAATCAGGACTGAAGCATATACATGTCAGAGAGTTTATCAAAGAAATGGATCTTGCTTATGCCGTCGCAGATGTGGTGGTATCAAGAGCAGGAGCTCTTTCGGTGTCCGAGCTTAGCTTGGTGGGTAAGCCAGTGATATTCATTCCGTCACCTAATGTGGCAGAGGATCATCAGACCAAAAATGCCATGGCCTATGTATCACATGAGGCAGCAGTGCTTTTGAAGGATGCTGAAGCAATAGGGAATTTGAAAAATGCAGTAGACAATATTGTCAATGATGATGCGAAAGCTGAAGAATTGGCTACAAACATAAAAAAATTAGCAAAACCAGACGCAGCCACAGCGATTGTGGAAACAATAGCAACATTGATCTCATGAATTTGAAAAACTTACATAGCGTACATTTCTTAGGTATCGGTGGTATCGGGATGAGTGCCTTAGCAAGGTATTTCAATCACATGGGAATGCAAGTGTCTGGATATGATAAAACTCCTTCTCCACTTACCAAAAAGTTGGAAGAGGAAGGGATGAATATCAGCTACGTGGATGATTTGGAGCATGTGCCAAGTGCAGTTAGCTCTCAAAAAGACAATGCCTTGATCGTATGGACCCCTGCGATGCCAAAGGATTCGGTTCAGCTCAATTTCTTCAAAAGTGAAGGTTTTGAACTGCACAAGCGTGCAGCAGTACTTGGGATGATTACTTCTAGTATGCCCGCTATCGCAGTAGCTGGCACGCATGGCAAAACTACTACATCGTCGATGGTTGCTCACCTTCTCAAGCAGGGCAATGTAAATGTAGCAGCCTTTTTAGGTGGGATTACTCAAAACTACCAAAGCAACCTTTTGCTCCAAGATGATCAAGAAAGAGACTCTTGGGTGGTTGTGGAAGCGGATGAGTTTGACAGGTCTTTTCTTCATCTGCATCCAAATGTAGCAGTGTTGACAAGTGTAGATCCAGATCATTTGGATATTTATGGTAATGGAGAAGTTATGCTAGAGGGATTTCATGCTTTTTTGAAGCTGATTTCTTCTGATGGCAAGCTTTACATACATACCAAAGCTTTCCAAAAGCTTGGCGATTTTGATTTGCAAAAAGTAAATGTGACTCCATATGGAATTGGTGCTGGCGAGGTTCAAGCTATTCAAGTAGAAGCTTTGCCAGGTCTATTTAAATTTGATTTTGTCAGTGGTGAAAAGCAAATCGAAGGCCTGGAACTTCATATGCCGGGCTTCCATAATGTAGAAAACGCACTTCCTGCCATTGCCATAGCGATGGATTTGGGTTTGAGTGAAGATCAAATTAGAAATGGAATAGCTTCATTCAAAGGGGTGAAAAGAAGGTTTGAAATTCACTATCAAGAGGAAGGAAAGGTTTATATTGATGACTACGCACATCATCCAGAGGAGATTGCTGCATTTCTAAATTCAGTGAAGGCCATGTATCCCAAAAGAAAGTTGACGGCGGTATTTCAGCCTCATCTTTTTACCAGAACTAGGGATTTTGCTAAGGGATTTTCTGAAAGTCTTTCGCTAGCTGATGATGTGGTACTTTTGGATATCTATCCAGCTAGAGAGTTGCCGATAGAAGGAGTCACATCGGAAATGTTACTTGAAGGAATCAAATCTAGGCGAAAGAGCCTCCAGCCTAAGGCTGAGGTTATCAATTACTTGAAAGCAAATTCCCCAGAAGTACTTGTAACAATAGGTGCTGGAGATATAGATAGATTAGTAGAACCGATAGCTAAATGGATACAAAATGAAGACTAGATTTAGAAAAACCTTAGTGTTCAGTGTTTTGGTAATGGTGCTGTTAGGATTTATCGCTTTTGTTGAAAAGCAAAGTGCTGATAAGAGGGTCAATAGTATTCATGTCAAAGTCAATCCTATTGCAGACGTCTATTTTGTAGAGGAAAGCGACCTTTTGTCAAGATTGTATACAGAGTTTCCTATGTTGAATACAGGGGTTTTGATCAGTGAAGTGAATTTAAATCAAATGGAGGATAAAGTTTCAAACCATCCATTTGTTAAGAATGCAGAAGTTTTCAGCGATCTAAAAGGGAATATCCTAGTCGAAATAGACCAGCATAAGCCTATGGCAAGAATCGTAAGACCAATGGCGGCTGATGGATACATTTCCACAGAGGGTATAATCTTACCTACTTCGCCAAAGTATACCACTAGGGTATTGACTTTGGAAGGGAGCTATGCAGAGAGATTATTATTGGAAGAGCGTTTGGGAGATGAGCACGAAGGCTTGATGAAATTGATCAAATTTATAGAAAGTGATGAGTTTTGGAGGGCACAGATTACGGGTCTGGAGATTAATAGAAAAAATGATATTCGAATGTATCAGCAAGTAGGAAAGCAAGTTATTGAGTTTGGCGATGCTGACCATATCGAAGAAAAATTTAAGAAGATATCACTCTTCTATGAAGAAATCCTTCCTGCCAAAGGATGGAATACTTACAGCAGAGTAAATGTAAAATACAAAGATCAAATCATTTGTGAATAATTATACGGCTATGGAAAATGAACAATTAATCGTCGGTCTGGACATTGGGACAACCAAAATCTGTGCGATCATAGGTCGCAAAAATGACTTTGGAAAACTAGAGGTACTAGGCATGGGTAAGTCTGTCTCTGATGGAGTGATCAGAGGTATCGTGACCAACATTGATAAAACAGTCAATGCGATTCAAAAAGCGGTGCAAGATGCATCTGATATGGCTGAGGTTGATATCGGGGAAGTGATAGTGGGTATAGCTGGTCAGCATATCAAAAGTACAGTTCACCATGGAGTTACTTTTCGCCGTCAAAATGAAGACGAGATTACAATAGAAGATGTGAGAAGGCTTTCGAATGACATGGAGAATATTGTCGTGCCTCCAGGCAATTCGATTATTCATGTTATGCCACAAGATTATACAGTGGATTATGAAGATGGTATCAAGGATCCCGTAGGGATGTCTGGATCGAGACTTGAGGCGGATTTCCATATCATTACTGCGCAATCCACAGCTATTAATAACATCAATAGGTGTGTGAAAAGAGCCAATTTGATCTCAAGAGACTTGATTTTGGAGCCTTTGGCAAGTTCATTGTCTGTGTTAAGTGACATAGATAAGGAAGCGGGTGTTTGTCTAGTGGATATAGGCGGCGGAACTACCGACATCGCTATTTTCTATGATAATATTATCAGACATACTGCTGTGATCCCACTTGGGGGAAATATCATCACGACAGATATCAAGGAAGGTTGTATGGTGCTTCATCATCAAGCTGAATTGTTGAAAACGAAATTTGGAAGAGCCATAGCCGAAGAAGCGAACCCAAATGAAATAGTTTCAATTCCAGGATTAAGAAACAGACCACCTAAGGAAATTTCCATAAAAAATCTAGCAGCCATCATACAAGCTAGGATGGAAGAGATCATTGAATATGTTCAAAATGAACTTGTAGCGAGTGGTCATTACAAAAAGCTAGCAGGTGGTATTGTGTTGACAGGAGGTGGTTCTCAGCTTCAGGGAGTTGCTCAGCTATTTGAGTACATGACTGGTTTGGATACAAGAATAGGGTATCCAAATGAGCACTTGGGTAAATGTAAAGTGGATGAAATAAAGAGTCCAATGTTCGCCACTTCTGTAGGTCTAGTACTCGCAGGATTCAAATCTCTAGACGATAGAGAAACTCAGTATAAAGAAAGAACAGCGTCATTGAAGGAGTTGGAAGTGAATGTGAAATCACCTAAGCAAGTAGCTATTCCAGGGGAAAACATTTTCACCAACATCAGAAATAGACTCAAAGATATGATCGGCAGTGATATTGCCGACGATAGCAATTACTAGGGCTTATCTAATTGTGGGGAGATAAGATGTATTATATTTTATTTCCCCTCCTTTCCGAAAAGCCGAGAAATATGAAAATAAATTTCACCAACAAAATAAATTCAAAATGTCAGATAACATGAAAGATTACAAGTTTGATCTTCCTAAAAATCACAAGTCTATCATCAAAGTGATAGGTGTAGGAGGCGGTGGTTCCAATGCTGTCAACCACATGTTTAACCAAGGTATCAAAGATGTAGAGTTTGTCGTAGTCAATACGGATGCTCAAGCTTTGAAAAGCAGTCCAGTACCGATCAGGCTTCAGCTTGGAGCAAACCTTACCGAGGGTCTAGGTGCAGGTGCTAATCCAGAAAGAGGAAGAAACGCAGCCTTGGAAAGCAAAGAAGAAATTAGAGAGCTACTCTCTGACAATACTAAAATGGTTTTTATCACTGCCGGAATGGGAGGAGGTACTGGTACAGGTGCAGCTCCAGTCATAGCCAAAATAGCCAAAGACTTGGATATACTTACAGTGGGAATTGTAACAGCTCCTTTTATGTTTGAAGGGAGAAAGAAAATGACTTCTGCGCAGCTAGGAATAGAGGCTTTAAGAGAGAATTGTGACACCGTCCTTGTCATTCTGAATGACAAATTAAGAGAAGTGTACGGTAACCTAGCCATTAGGTCTGCTTTTGCAAAAGCTGACAATGTCTTGACTACTGCGGCAAAGTCTATCGCAGAAATTATTACTGTACATCAAGATGTTAATGTGGATTTTGAAGATGTGAAGACTGTCATGAAAGATGCTGGTGCTGCTGTGATGGGATCGGCTATCGAAGAAGGCGAAGGTAGAGCAATCAAAGCAGCTGAAAAGGCTATCGCATCTCCACTTTTGAATAATGTGGATATCAAAGGAGCACAAAAAATATTGCTTTCTATCATGTCTGGAGAGGAAGAAGAACTTTCCATGGACGAATTGAGTGAGATCACTGAATATATCCAAGAGCGTGCTGGAGAAGAAGCTGAGGTTATCTTTGGTCAAGGCATTGATCTTGAATTAGGCAAAGCAATCAGGGTGACAGTAATAGCAACTGGGTTTGAAATGGACAGTCTAAAAGGAGCTGAAAAAACTATACCCAATGAAGCTGAGAAAAAGATTGAAGTAACTGAGCAGACTGAGGATGAAAATGTAAAAAAAGTAATTCACCTCGAGTCAGGAAAGACTTCTAAAGTCGAAGAAGAAGTTCCGACTCACTTGGGTCAAACATTCACTTTTCCCATTCAGCAGCCTATGATTCCGACCAGAGCTGAAAATAACTTCAAGGAAGAGACACAGCGAGCAACTCAACCGATTCAGAATCAAATCCCTACTGTGCCTCAAGTAAAAGAGAGAGAAGAGGAAGCTCCTTTTGAATTTGTAACAGCAAATGCTGCGGAATCAAATCCAAAAGTCTATAGATTAGAGGATGAAGAGCCAAAAGCAAAGGCGCCTGAAACTCCTAATCAAGTGGTCAATGACTCTGCGGCATTTAACAACGAATATTATGAGCAATTGAAAGAAAAAGCTATTCAAAGAGCTCATGAGAGATTTGAGAAGCTTAGAGGGCTCAATTCAAATTCGCACCATCCAGAGGAATTTAAAGATAAATTGGAGACTCCAGCTTATCTTCGAAGACAAGTAAAACTCAATGATGTTCAGCATAGCTCGGAGAGAAGTATTTCAAGGTTCAACTTGTCTGATGACAATGAATTTTTGAAAAACAATAGGTTCCTACATGATAATGTTGATTAAGTCTAGTACTTAATCAACATTTCCGCTTGGGTTTGAAGCAATTCAATGTACAGCCTGTTGGTGAGCAGGTTATCTGACATATTCTCCTCTATCTTAGCAAATTTAAGCTTGAGGGGATGTACATGCATACCCAAATAATGGAAGATGTCGGTGAGGTGGCTCAATGCTGAGCTACCTCCACCTATTCCAGATGATAGACCTAGTAATGCGCATTTTTTATTTTTGAAGGTGTTAGGATATGTCATGCCATCTATAAATGCTTTCAAAACCCCAGGGAATGATCCATTATATTCGGGAACTACAAAAACAAATTTTTCTCCTGTTTTCACCAAGTTATGAAAGGTGTTATAGTTTTCATTTTTACCATTGTTTTCATACAAAGCTGAAAATAAAAAGTCATGTGGGAGATCCCTTAGGTCCAAAATTTCTGATGCAGACCCCAAAGATGCCAAAGTTTGTTGGTATTGAATTGCTATTTTTCTGGATATGGACTGTCCTCGATTGGTAGAAACTATTATTTTTATCATTGAAGTAGCTGTGTAATCAAGTATTTTTATTTTTAGTAATTCAGCAATAGAACCCTTTACCTATTCTGAAAGTTCTTTTTTGAATCAATATCTTAAACACAAATAAGCACAAAACAATAATCCTTGGAGGATTGCTTCTCCTTCGACTATTCGTCTAGGTGTAGTTTGTAACTACACCTCAAATATAATGACTACTTAGATTTTCGTACATCAATGTGGAATTACAAATTCCATTGATAAGAAAGCGTAGATGCAATCTACACTTAGGGCTCACTCCATTTTTTAGAAAAAACTATAAAATTAACTACGAACCATCTAGGTGTAGTTTGCAACTACACCTCAAATATCATGATTTCATGAATTTTCGTACATCAAAGTGGAATTACAAA
>NZ_JAKZGR010000029.1 GCF_022549675.1 Belliella kenyensis
TGAGCTGAATTTTAGTTGGATATCCCATATCTAGTCATATAACTAGATATAAAAGTCTAAAAAAAGAGCCACAATTCCAAATTGAGACTCTTTTTTTTCTACAAACTAGTAAATAGCCAAAGTCGAGACGGGTCATTTTCCAAATGACCCGCAACCGATTAATTATCAATCAACTTAGCTCCAAATGTATTACTCCTCAAAAACATCTTTGAGCACAAGAACCCAATCTTTGTCTAAAATCATGTATCCATAATCAAAGCAATACTCATATTGAGTTCCTTTGTAATTGATCATGGTGTGTGTATGATATAGAAAATTGTAACCCAATTGAAGCAACTTAACCCTAGGCACTCTTACCTTACCTACCCCATTTGCAAAAATTTTCTCTAGAATTCTTCTATTCACACGGAGCTGTTTATACACTTTCCTTACACAATCATTGGTTTCTTTTCTATGAACATTGTTGTAAGCATTTCTACAACTGTCATCACAAAACCTCTTGTCAGAACGCCCGAAAATTGGTTCCCCGCATTTCAAGCAAAATCTTTTTTCAATAATCATAAAAGTATAGTTTAAAATTCTAAATATGGAGAAATCTTTTCAATCCATTGATCTGTGAAAATTCTAATCTTTTTTAAATCATCTGCTGAGCGGTAGTCACCATGATGCTGTCTGTAGGCTACTATTACTTTTGCAGATCCATAATTTATATAGGGATGTTTTGATAATTCCTGTACATCTGAGAGGTTGATTTTTATAAATGAATTCACACCAGGCGTAAAATCAAAGTATTCAAAAATCCTTTCGTTCAACTCTTCATTCATTCCATATACATCCATCAATTGATCAGGGGCTATCATCCCACCCAGAGCATCTCTGAATTTCACAATTCTGCTGGCCATGGTTTGACCTATTCCGGGGACTATTTGGAGTACCAGAGAATCAGCCTCATCAAATTTCATTTTCTTATAAATATTATTCTGATTTCGCTTGGCTTTCTTGATGCTATCTTGATATTCTTGCTCATAGTATGGCAAGGAAGCAACCTCCACCCAACCCAATGCTTGCAAGCTATCAATTTGACTCCTATAGAATTCTAAATCGAATTTGGTTTCACTTATAAAAAAACCACTATAAATCAATGGAACGGCATAAAGCACAGCGACAGCCGGTAATATAAAAATGAAACCTCTAGACTCTCGGTGAGTGAGTCCAAAATACCGTTTTAGCAAAAAAGATAACTTTCGGTAAGTCATAAAAGAAATATTTAAAGAATATCAAATCTAAAAGCAACCAATAGATCGTATCTATGGGACATAAGATAATCATATTGGTTTTACAAGTCAAGAAATCCGATCTTTGTTTTCTAAATAGAGAATTCAGGCACCGCTATTTAGACAAGTTTTAAATTAACTTATCATAGATCAAAATTTTCTTTTGCTCTGTTTAATGAATTAAATTTGTACCGAAAATTACGAGAGATGCAAAATAAGTTTAGAGCTGTAAGTTTATCGCACAAAAGTGCCCCTGTAGAGATCAGGGAGATCATAGCCTTAGATGAAGCTTCTATTCATTCGATATTGGTTAAGCTAAAAGACTTTTTCAGTATTACTGACACATTAATCCTTTCTACTTGTAATAGGACGGAGATATACTATGCTCATGATCTAGACCTCAGTGTAGAGATCATCAAGCTAATAGGTGTAGAAAAAGGAATCACATCTATTATTGATTATTTAGATTTTTTTGATGTATTCAATAATGATAGAGAAGCCATTCAGCATTTATTCAAAGTTTCAATGGGTCTTGAGGCGCAAGTTATTGGAGATATGCAAATTTCCAATCAAGTAAAACGCGCTTATCAGGCATCCGCAGACTTAAATATGGCTGGTCCGTTTTTGCATCGCTTGATGCATACGATTTTTTTTACTAATAAGAGAGTAGTACAAGAAACAGCGTTCAGAGATGGTGCTGCTTCTGTATCTTATGCAGCAGTAGAACTTATCGGTGAGTTAACCTCAAACACTTATGAGCCAAGGGTTTTATTGATTGGTTTGGGCGAAATTGGTGAAGATGTAGTGAAAAATATGGTTCATCTGCCTGAAGCGAAAGTTACTGTAACGAATCGTACCTATTCAAAGGCCCACGCCATTGCTCTGGAGTATGGATTTGAAGTAATTCCTTTTGAAGATGCATTCCAAGCTATGAAGGAAGCCGACGTGATTGTTTCATCCATCTCGAAAACAGAACCTTTTATTACAAAAGCAATGGTAAACGAATTTGCTATTGCTAGTTATAAACTTTTGGTAGATCTATCCGTTCCGCGCAGTATCGAGACATCCGTAGAAGAAGTACCAGGGGTGTTACTATATAATGTGGATAATATACAGAGTAAAGCTTCTGAGACCTTAGAAAAAAGAATCGCATCTATACCACTGGTAGAGAAAATTATTGAGGAAAGCATAGATGAGTTTTATAACTGGAAAAAGGAAATGATGGTATCTCCTACCATCAATAAATTCAAAAATGCATTGGAACAAATCAGAGCAGAAGAAATGGAGAGGTTCCTCAAAAATGCAAGTGAAACTGAAAAAGCAATGGTTGAAAAAATCACCAAAAGCATGATGCAAAAAATCTTGAAAGTGCCAGTTGTACAACTCAAAGCAGCATGTCAGAGGGATCAAGCTGACCAAATGATAGAGGTATTATCTGATTTGTTTGATTTAGAAAAAGAGCCCACAAATAAACAGCCCTAATCACAATCAAGTCATATTGGTTTTTAAAAAAAATATTTACCGCAAAATCAAAAGATGATTTTGCGGTTTTTTTATTAGCTTTTCAATCAAGTACTTATAATAATTTGATCACTCCTGATTTATATTTAAAAGTAACTCGTTCGCCTAAAGCGACTATAATAAAAGTATATCTGGTTATACGCTTTTTTACCTGTAAATTCAATTCATTGGCTCAACAGGTTGTTAATGGTCAATATCCATAAGTATCCAATATCAATTTATATCGGAAGTTAGATAAATCGGGATTTTGTAATGTTATTGGCAAAGTTCCGCATATCCATATATTAATTTATCGCTGAGGATACTACATATATTCATGAGCAGGAAATTATCGATCAACAACTTGCCTGCTTGGGCGGATCAAAGCTATTTAAATCAACACTTTAATATAGTCAATTGTGAAACTCTGTATATACTATTAACCGAATAGAAGATACTTTGTGCAGTTTGGAGACTAGTATCTTTATAAAATACAAAAAAACAATTTCAGCAAGCATAAAGAAATCTTCACACAACATCTTATCTTTCGGAATATTTGGATAAATCAAAGCATATAAAAATACCACTTGATAGGCTTTAAGATTACATTATTATGAAAATTGGAATACGTTTGAAATTTTGGATGTTGGGAATCGGGATTTTTATACATCACAACAGCACTTCACAGACTTGGGAAATTTACGACCAAGACTTTTCGCTTCAATCAAGAATTGTTCATGAAAACATCAATTTTGTCAGCGATCAGATTAGAATCGGAACCATAAATAACGAAGTCAACCTTCTAAGCAAAGATTATCGCCCATTTTTGAACCTAAAAGGAAGTTCTGTAAGACAAATTTCCGAACCGTGGATCATTGTAAACGGGAAAAATGGTTTAGGTGCTTTTCATGAATATGGTGAAGAAATCTTATCAGCGCAGTATGATGATATAGAAGCGTTCTATACCCGACTTTTAGCTAGAAAAGGTGATCAATATTGGATTTATGACAGAACGAAAAGAACTGTAGAGATGATTGGCACTTTCGATCATGCAAAATTAGCCCTAAATGGTCAAGTCATTGCTAAGACTCAAGCAGGATATTTCTTGCCGCTTTCTGCTAATCCAGATCATGTCTATCAAGACCTCAGGGAGGTTAATGAAAACTTCATTTTATCAAAGGAGTCTACAGGTTTTGGATTGATTAACAGAGAAGGTAAGTATATTTTAGCACCTATCATTGACCAAATCACCCACCTTGAGGATGATTACTTTTATGCATATGATGGCAACCAGTACATGCTGATCAAGGGAAGAGAAGAAAAGGCTGATGTCAATTATACAAGCTATCATAAAATCACCTATGAGAATAACATGCTATTGGAATATATTCATGGCAAGCTAAGAAGGGTCATGAAAAACGACGGTATATTATTGGATATGGCTGGTATGGAGTCGGTAAAATATATTGGAAAAAACTGGTACAATGTGCACACGAGAGAAAAAAGAGTAGGGCTACTTGGTGCTTCTGGTTGGGAAGTGAGCCCGGTAGCAGGACTTGATGCTATTTACCCTGGAAGCGAAAACCTCTATCCAGCCTTGAAGGATGGGAAATTTGGATTTGTCAATAAATCAGGAAATTGGGTGGTTGAAAATAAATTTCAGGAAGTAAAAAACTTCTCAAATGGAATAGCCGCTGCTAAAATAAATGGCTATTGGGTGTATATCGATAGATTTGGCAATTTCAACACTGCATCCTATTATGATGAAGCAAAGGATTACCATAGAGGATTAGGTATAGTTAGAAAAGACAGCAAAAGCTTTATGATCAACAGCACTGGAGAACGAGTTTCAGACTTATCATTTGATAAGATCTCCTTGCTACCAGACAACTATTACCTTACAGAAGTAGATGGAAAATTTGGACTATTGGATACCAATGGAAAAGAGATTGCAAGTCCTCAATTTGACATGATTAGAAGGGAAAACTACAATGTAATCCTTGCCTTCAAAAATGGCAAATATGGTATCATAGATGAAACAGGTGATTTCAAATTACCCTTACATTATGATAAAATATTGTTTGACCCAAGTACCAAACAGGTTCTTGCCGAAGACAAAACGCCTATAAAAGCATCTATAGAACAAGATTCTAAAGGTTCAAAAAGAAGAAAATCTGACTGATCTGACACAAATAAGGGAAGCTTCTTGCTTCTCTTATTTCACTACTTGTACCCACCCTTTGAATTCTCTAAATTCCCCTCCTGCTTCAATTCCCCTCAATACATAAAAGTAAATACCCGCTGGAAGTTTATCTGCTTGCCAATCATTCTGGTAATCTCTTTGCTCAAAAACTTGATCACCATATCTATTTAGAATTTTAATCTCATTTTCAGCAAATTTCCCAAGCCCCTTGATCTTAAAACTATCATTTTTTTGATCCTCGTTTGGTGTAATTACATTGGGTATGAAAAATGGAATGATCGTGTTCACATCAGTGTCAAAATTATCTTCTGGACTAACATCTTCACTATCTGAAATCACTGAAACACGATTTGTGATTGTATAGGGGTTTTTCAACATTTGTTCAATTGACCTCACCAGCAATCGAATCGTCAAAGATGCACCTGGTGGAAATTCAGGGATTTGCCAAGACAGCTTGCTAGATATGAAACTTGACGTAGTATGTATCTCCGGATCACTAGGCAGTGCACTAGAAGACACATAACTAATCCCTGGAGGTAAATCGTCAGTTAGAATTACATTGGTGGCCTTACCACCACCTTCATTGCTTAGCACGATTTCATATTCAAATTCATCCCCCTCATAGATATCTACTCCAAATGAAGTTTTGGTAACTCTCAGATCAACTTGTTCATTTAAGATTTTGAATGAAACAAAAGCTTCATCCGTATTACTTGGATTTGCAACTTCAGAAAGTGTGTATTTTAACCTATACTCTCTAGCTTCATTTACTCCAGGCACCAAACTTAACTCTCCATTAGGACTGATCAAGAGGCCTACAATATTATCCAATTCGGTAAATGTAAAATCGACCTCTTTCATGGTAACCCGATGGCCATCCAAAAGATCGTTTTCGAGTATATTACCAATCATTCCACCAAAAAGAAAAGACACTTCCCCAAGTTCATCATCTATGGCATGAAGCTCAGAGACAGGTTCGACTTCAAAACACCTTAGACCAAAGTCAGTCCTCAAATTTCTAAGGTTTTCTCCTGTGAGATTCAACCTTCTCTGATTTGTTGTAGTCAAACCACAAGAAATCATAGGGTCTCCTATCATTCTATCCAGTACAAAATTATTTAATACCGCAACTTTTCCGGCGTTCCCAATGAGCTCCGCTTTCAATTCCATGTACTCATCCATCTCGAATGAGACTTGATAACTCCCCTTTCCCTGTGTTTTTAAACTATAATACCCCAACACATCTGTACTAACAGTAAACTGATTCCCTTGTGGATCTGATATAGATATATTTTCATTTTCAGAATTGGAAATTCCTGCCATTCTAATTTCACCCGCATTTTCAACACCTTCATAACTCCCGTCGCCATTGAAATCTATCCATTCCCATTCATTGATAGGCATAGGCTTTGTTCCTAAGGTGTTTTTAGTCAATTCCCCATCTCCATTGGCATCAAACCATTCGTTGGGCCTACCATCACCATTCAGATCATACCAAATCAATCCCCCAACAATGCCTCCTTCATATTTAGCATATTCGAAATTTTGACAAATTTCTGAATCTTTGAACATAGTAAAAGTTCTCTCAGAACCATCTACAGCATAAAGATTCTTACTTGAATTTAATTGTATGTCGTGAATTTTAACCAAATAAACACCTTTCTCCAAACCCTCGAAATAATAATTCCCATTTGGATCTGTCTTGGTAATTAGGCCATGATCCAACTCTCCGCCTTGGGGTAATAAGATAACAGGCACATTCGGTAAACCTATTTGAATACTAGCATCCCGATTTATCTCTACGACTTTTCCAGTTAATGTAAACGAACCTATACTATGACCATCAGGATAATTGATTTGAGAAAAATGACTGCTACCGTAAGAGCCTGCTGATAGAAAATAACATGGATTTATAATGTTTGACATCAGAAATGCCAAAAAAAATAATGAAAGAAAGAAAAGCTTAAACTCCCTCAAGGAAGCTTTAACCCTCAATTTAACCATGACCAATTTTTTTTACCCTAACTTAACAAATAATTAGATTAATAATCTAATTATTTGTATCAAATATACACAAAATTGCAATTCAATTTCATATTTATGTATGTTAACAAGTTTCATTTCAAAAATTAATTATGCATTAAAAAGCTAATTGCTCATTGACATATGGCCTCAATCAAACTTAGTGCACCTCAAGTTCCCTATTAGGAATAGAACGTCTCTTTGAACTAAATACTTGGCTTGACCTAAATACATGCATTGTAAAGCTGCTTAAAAACAATATTCCCGTAATAAGAACAACTAATGAGAAGTCATCTAAAAGGTCTATTGCATAAATCCCAAAAAACAACCCTGAGTTAAAAAGAAGTGCAGTGATTGAGATCATGCGATGATTAAATCCTAGAACTGCAAGATAATGATGCAAATGCCTTTTATCTGCCCTAAACGGTGAAGTTCTATTCCAAATCCTTATAACAAAAACTCTAAATGTATCAAAAATAGGAAAAACCAACAATGCTATACTAAAGGATACCGGACTGTCAATTTTAAATTCTGAAGCTCCTGGAAGCCCATCATTTACCTTCAAGAAAGTAATTGCTAAGAATGACACCATAAAACCTATACTCAAAGAACCTGTATCCCCCATAAATATCTTAGCAGGACTCCAGTTGTAAATCAGAAAGCCAACAGACCCACCTAGAAAACAAAATGATAAAAAAGAATACGAAAACTCATTTGCCAGAGCAAACCAAACTCCAAAGATCAAAAACACAAATGAGGCTATCACATTGAGAAGACCATCTACGCCATCTATGAGGTTGAATGCATTGGTCAAGAATACAAAAATCAAAACAGTCAATGGATAAGAGAGATATAATGGGATCTCATATATACCTGCAAGACCGTAAAACGAATCAACCCTAACCCCTAGGGTAGCTAATAGGATCGCAGGCAAAATCATCAAAACCAATTTGCGGCTTGCCTTCAAGTCATGAAGGTCATCGATAACACCAGTCACAGCGATCAGAAAAACAGCAACAACAGGGATGAGAATATGTTCATATGAAAACAATATAGATCCAATTACCGATGTTAAAAAAATTGGAATCATCACACCAATACCACCTGCCGTCGGGGTAAAGGCTATATGCATTCTTCTATCATCAATTATGTCTCCAATTCCCTTTTCAAGTAAAAACCGAATAAGAAAAGGCATTGCTAGCCAAGTAAGTATTAATGTCGCAACAAATCCTAAAACTATTGTCATATGGTTGAATTTTTAGAACGTTTAAAATTAATCATAATTATACTAAATTACAATTTTTGTAATTTAAAAATCATTTATTTGTATATGAAATAATTTTTAAGAGAATTACTACAAATTACATAATTCCATAATACCTAAACTAGACCATCAATAGATCAATTGGTTTTGAACAATTATTAGAGACTGTCCACATTATATTAAATAGATAGGATTAAAAAAGGAGAATAATTGATAAAAGTATCACAACTTCTTGTAGATCAACTTTTGATCCAAGAAGTTTTAAAACCAATTTAAAGCAGCTTGAAAAGCTATTATGAAAATCCGAAAATATATCCATAAACAAATCACAAAAGTATTTTCAAGATTCAGATCTTAACCAATATTAGAAATTGATCCACAAGCTAAATTCATTTGTATAAAATACTTTCTCTGGGTAAATGCTGATAATCACAAAAAATGAAATCTTTACAACTATCTTATCAGGAACATCCTCAAGTTTTCATTTGAAGCCTCAAAAAACAATCAGCCAGACAAATTGAAGTCATTGATTTGACAAATTGATCTATTATTACCTAATTCACCTCAATTTATGAGAAGATCTTTCTAAGTATCTATCCTTCAAGTGAATCAATACTCAATATTGATAACTCTTAGAGCTTTCTTCACCAATCTCTTTTTCCTCTGGCTTGATGAGATTCCTCACAAACTCTACCAAAGTATAATGGACAAACAAGGGGCTTGTCGTAAGGGTTCGTTTCAACAACCTCGTACTTTTGAATGATCTATGCAACCACTCTAAACCAGACTTCACCATAAACTCAGGAGCCCTCTTGGTAGTTCCAGCATAAAAATCAAATACTGCACCGATATTACAAACAACCTTCACATCCAAAAACTTGAAATTCGCTTTTGTCCATTTCTCTTGCTTGGGTGCCGTCATTCCTACAAATAAAAAGTCAGGTGAGAATTCATTGATTTTATCTATCATCACTGCATTATCCTCTTCAGAAAACTCGCTTTTGAAAGGAGGAGAGTAACAGTCAAATTCCACATTGGGGTACTCTTTACGCAATCTTGCTTTTATCATACTCAAAGTAGATTCCTTAGAACCAAGAAAAAAGCACTTTATCGGTTTTTTCCTATTGCTTTCAAGTATATGTAAGAAGATATCATATCCAGCAATTTTTTGAATACTTGTTTTGTTGATCAATTTATTTGCCAAAACAATACCCACACCGTCAGGCAATAAGATGTCAGCTTCCATTAGAGAATCATGAAAGAATTTGTCATTTAAAGCCACATGATAAGAATGTGGATTGATGGTATTTATGACAATCCTATTATTAAAATCTATTTGTTTTAATTCATCACAAAATACGGAGAACCCAAAGAGTTTCACTGTATCATACTGTTTAAGTAGCGTTGTATCCATTTTTCGACAAAATTTGAATATTATAACTCCAATTGTTATTTGTCATAAATGTAATTCAAATATTTGAAAAACAAAATACATTATTTAAAAAACATTTTTATGCATAAAATTACCTTTTTAATCAATTTAAAAATGATCACTTTTAGAAACAATTACTGACTTCAAAAGTTTTCAGCCACCTTCCTACGCATAATTACTTGAATACAAGATATTTGTAAAATATTCAAAAATCTTTTATCATATTTGCTGCGTCACTCAAGAAATACAAATTCATTAAAATTTCTATCATTTATTGAGAAATTTTTAATTTAATAACAAAAAAAAGACGATAATTTATTTCAATCACCATACATTTATCGCTTATAAATCATGAAAAAGATTCAAAAGGAAATAAACTAGAAAAATTAAAGTTTTTAAAATATTAACAAAATGAATAGAAATACATAAAAATGTATTTTAAAAAAAATTTAAAAATATTTTGAAAATGAGGTTTAATTCCATTTACTTATCCAAGATGTCGAATCGAAATAAATCGACCAAAAGTAGATTCTAAATACATTAACCTAAGCTTGAAAAACCGAAAGACAAAATTCATTTGTCAAAAAACAAAATTGAACCACAGAAAAAAACGCAGAATACGGTATTGTTATTCTCAAAGCAGTATTTAAGAGAAAGCTAAAGTGTGTATTAGAAAAGTATAACCAAATGCAAAGCGTAAGATTACTATTAATTATCCTATTATTTTTTATTTCAATTGTTTGCCTAAAAGCATCAACATATTATATTTCATCAAGTACTGGCTCAGACAATAGAACAGCAGCTGAGGCGCGCAGTGAGCATACGCCATGGCAATCTATTGAAAAGTTGAACAGCATCATAGGAAGTTTATCTCCAGGAGATAAAGTACTATTCAAAAGAGGAGACACTTTTTACGGTTCTATTAGAATCAATAAGCAAAATAATTCTATCAACGCCATTGAATTTGGCGCCTATGGTTCGGGTGAAAAACCCGTAATCACATCCTTTGTAGAAATCAAGAATTGGCTGAATATAGGAAACGGGGTGTTTGAAGCTGATCTTTCACAAATAAATACTGACGCAATTAATGTCTTGACTATTAATGGAACGCCACATGCTATAGGCCGGTATCCAAATTTTGAAGATCCGAACAAAGGTTATTTAAGAATTGAACAAATAGGTAGCAATTCTTTGACATCATCAGAGTTAGGCGGTTCTCCAAATTTTAATGGAGCAGAAGTAGTCATCCGAAAAAATGCGTGGATCATAGATAGGCACCCAATTACGCAACATAGTGGAAATCAAATTAATTATGGCTCCGCACATACACAATACACCGCTTCAAGAAACTATGGTTTTTTCATCCAAAATCATAGAAACACCTTAGATATTTTTGGTGAGTGGTTCTACGACAAAAATTCAAAGAAACTCTATGTACATTTCGGTAATAGTAATCCTTCCAGCTTGAGTGTCAAAGTAAGCACACTTACTGATTTAGTGAATCTCAACTGGGAAGTTGGAAATTATTCCTTCAACAACTTAAAATTTGAAGGCGCAAATGAGTCTGCTATTCATATTAGAGGTGGGAAAAATGTCAAAATTCTTAACTCAGAGTTCCAATTCATTCGAGAAGCTGCCATACATGGAATTTTGAGTAGCAACCTTGAAATAGAAAACTGTAAGTTTAATTACTCATTTAATAATGCAATATTCATTAATAATGCATCCGAAAATGTAAAAATCAGAAATAACGAAATATTAAATACTTTTACTTTTAATGGAATGGGGAAAAACTCCTCACTAAATGGTCAGGCAATTTACCTAACAAGCAATGCTCATAATGGCCTGATTGAAGGAAACACCATAAAAAACATTGGTTATGTAGGGATAAATTTTGGTGGTAACAACACAATAGTTAAAAACAACTATATAGACAATTTCTGTATGCATAAAACCGATGGTGGAGGCATTTACACCTGGGAAGGCCCAAGCAACAGAAGTTTGACTAATCGAGTAATCGAAGGAAATATCATCATCAATGGCTTAGGATACAAAGAAGGAACAGTTATTCAAGGTGCAATCAATAATCCAGCAGTTGAAGGGATTTATTTAGATGATAATACTGCTGGGATTTTGATCAAAAACAATACAATTGCCAATGTGGCAAACAGTGGAATTTACGTGCATAACGCTCGAAATATTGTGATTGATCACAATATGATGTTCAACAATTCAGATCATATATTCTTTAGTGATGATAACCTTGGAGCGGCAATTCAAAACGTGAAAGTTGAAAACAATACTTTTTTCTCAAAGCATCCTGATCAATATTTTCTTAAATTCTCAAGTACTAGCAGCAATACTTTCGAAAGTATGGCTAGCTTCTCAAATAATGCTTTTGCTAGTCCTTATGGTACTAGCGCTGGAATTTTTCGGCAAAGAGTCAGCTCGGGTGCAACTCCCGAACTCATCAAAACCTTAGAAGAATGGGGACAAGATCGATCTTACAAATTTTCTAATCAAAAATTAGATCTTATCAAAAGCTATGAGTTTTCGGGTCAAAATCTATTTAGGAATAGTGGATTTAATCAAAATGCGGAATTCACTCATTGTCAAAACTGCTCACTTCAGCGTTTGACTGGTGGGGAATTTGAAGGTGGTTATATTCGCTATCGATTAGGAAGGACTGGAAGAATCTTATTTAATATTGGAAAACCCGATATTAATCAAGATTATATTTTAAAATTCACTGCCAAAGCTAATAAGAAAGCAAAACTCGAACTTATCATAAGGCAAGACGGAAGCCCTTGGTCTTCACTGATCAAACCTTATGTCATAGAAATCGAGGAAGAAAAAAAGACTTACGAGTTTGCCTTTAGAAATTTGATAAATATCGAAAAAGCTGTTGTAACACTAGCTTCAATAGTTGACGATCTTGAAATTTTCATTGACGATGTAGTTGTTCAAAGTGCTCAAATTGCATTTGACAATGATCAACAGCCTATTATTTTTGACTACAACTTTTCCTCTTCAACAAAAAAGCTACCAATACCAGGCTTGTATCATGATGCTAGAGACTATCCTTACAAATCTCAAGTAGATATCCCAGCATTTTTTTCTACTGCTCTTGTCAGAGTCGAAGCAGAGGAAATCACGGAAGATACTCCACCTGTGATAAAAATAACTTCCCCTGAAAACAATTTTGAAGTATACGTCAATGATAAGATTGAAATCCTAAAAGATATCGAACTTGGAAGCAATGAGCTACAAAAGGTTGAATTATTTAAAGACCAAACTTTGATCCACACTTTTGAAGAAGAACCATTTAGGCTTGAATATTATTTTGAGGAAGAAGGTGAATATATTTTGACAGCAAAAGCAACTGACAAAAAGGGATTGGAATCAGAGTCAGATCCGATAACCATTAAAGTCAGTAAATCTGTAGATCCAATAAATTTAACTTGGAATTCTCCTGAATACGGAGACTTTTTTTTTGCCTTAGAGCCAGTTCTTTTGGCCATTTCGGCTAATGGCGAAGATGAAAGATTGGTAAAAATAGATTTCCTTATCAATAACACCATATTTTCTACTGTCACCGAACCTCTGTTCGAAACAATCATCCAAGATTTAGATTTAGGCACGCACTTAATTCAGGCAATAGCATATGACATTCATGGAAATAAATTTGAAAGCGAGCCTCTAAGCATCTCAATAGTTAATAAACCAAACGAATCCCCAACAATCAGCATCATCACTCCAGAAGATCAGCAGGTATTCGAGCAAGGGCAAGTTATCGAAATTACTACCCTAAGTGCAGATGAAGATGGTGAAGTCGTGAAGGTAGATTTCTATGCAGATGACATTTTGATCGCAAGTGTGGAAGCTGAGCCTTTTACCTTCAACTGGGACAATGCACCTCTGGGCAATCATTACATCACTGCTATTGCCACAGACAATGAAGGGGCTGCGACGGTCTCTACTCCTATTTACATAACAATCGAGGAAGCTCCTGCTGTGAATGTTTCTCCAACAATCAGCATCATCACACCAGCAGATCAGCAGATATTCGAGCAAGGGCAAGTAATCGAAATCACTACCCTAAGTGCAGATGAAGATGGTGAAGTGGTGAAGGTAGATTTCTATGCAGGTGATCTATTGATCGCAAGTGTGGAGGCTGAGCCATTTAACTTCAACTGGGACAATGCACCTCTGGGCAATCATTACATCACTGCTATTGCCACTGACAATGAAGGGGCTGCGACGGTTTCTACTCCTATTTTCATAACAATCGAGGAAGCTCCTGCCTCCAATGTTTCTCCAACAATCAGCATCATCACTCCAGAAGATCAGCAGGTATTCGAGCAAGGGCAAGTTATCGAAATCACTACCCTAAGTGCAGATGAAGATGGTGAAGTCGTGAAGGTAGATTTCTATGTAGGTGATCTATTGATCGCAAGTGTGGAGGCTGAGCCTTTTACCTTCAACTGGGACAATGCTCCTCTGGGCAATCATTACATCACTGCTATTGCCACAGACAATGAAGGGGCTGCAACGGTCTCTACTCCTATTTACATAACAGTTGAGGAAGCTCCAGCAGCCAATGTTTCTCCAACAATCAGCATCATCACACCAGAAGATCAACAAGTATTCGAGCAAGGGCAGGTTATCGAAATCACTACCCTAAGTGCAGATGAAGATGGTGAAGTCGTGAAGGTAGATTTCTATGCAGATGACCTTTTGATCGCAAGTGTGGAGGCTGAGCCTTTTACCTTCAACTGGGACAATGCACCTCTGGGCAATCATTACATCACTGCTATTGCCACAGACAATGAAGGGGCTGCGACGGTTTCTAATTCTGTTTACATAACAGTAGAGGAAGCTCCTGCTGTGAATGTTTCTCCAACAATCAGCATCATCACCCCAGAAGATCAACAAGTATTCGAGCAAGGGCAGGTTATCGAAATCACTACCCTAAGTGCAGATGAAGATGGTGAAGTGGTGAAGGTAGATTTCTATGCAGATGATCTTTTGATCGCAAATGTGGAAGCTGAGCCTTTTACCTTCAACTGGGACAATGCTCCTCTGGGCAATCATTACATCACAGCTATTGCCACAGACAATGAAGGGGCTGCGACGGTTTCTACTCCTATTTTCATAACAGTTGAGGAAGCTCCTGAAGCTCCTGCTGTGAATGTTTCTCCAACAATCAGCATCATCACCCCAACAGATCAGCAGGTATTCGAGCAAGGGCAGGTTATCGAAATCACTACCCTAAGTGCAGATGAAGATGGTGAAGTCGTGAAGGTAGATTTCTATGCAGATGACCTTTTGATCGCAAGTGTGGAAGCTGAGCCTTTTACCTTCAACTGGGACAATGCACCTCTGGGCAATCATTACATCACAGCTATTGCCACAGACAATGAAGGGGCTGCGACGGTCTCAACTCCTATTTACATAACAGTCGAGGAAGCTCCTGCTGTGAATGTTTCTCCAACAATCAGCATCATCACCCCAACAGATCAGCAGGTATTCGAGCAAGGGCAAGTTATCGAAATCACTACCTTAAGTGCAGATGAAGATGGTGAAGTCGTGAAGGTAGATTTCTATGCAGGTGACCTTTTGATCGCAAGTGTGGAAGTTGAGCCATTTACTTTCAACTGGGACAATGCTCCTCTGGGCAATCATTACATCACTGCTATTGCCACAGACAATGAAGGGGCTGCGACAGTTTCTAATTCTGTTTACATAACAGTTGAGGAAGCTCCTGAAATACCTGAAACTCCTGAAGCTCCAGCAGCCAATGTTTCTCCAACAATCAGCATCATCACACCAGAAGATCAACAAGTATTCGAGCAAGGGCAGGTTATCGAAATCACTACCCTAAGTGCAGATGAAGATGGTGAAGTCATGAAGGTAGATTTCTATGCAGATGACCTTTTGATCGCAAGTGTGGAGGCTGAGCCTTTTACCTTCAACTGGGACAATGCTCCTCTGGGCAATCATTACATCACTGCTATTGCCACAGACAATGAAGGGGCTGAGACGGTTTCTAATTCTGTTTACATAACAGTTGAGGAAGCTCCTGCTGTGAATGTTTCTCCAACAATCAGCATCATCACCCCTGAAGATCAACAAGTATTCGAGCAAGGGCAGGTTATCGAAATCACTACCCTAGTTGCAGATGAAG